>CAYFUX010000008.1:47007-116344 GCA_964346455.1 uncultured Spirochaetaceae bacterium | reverse complement strand
TATATCAAAACTTCGGACCAAATGTCAATGCATTCACTCAATGAAGTTTCATTTTTATTACCGGTGCGCAAAAGGCCGCTCTTACCTGCAGGTTTGGACTGCTCAGCGGCGCTCCGTTCCATCTGAGTCGCCGGATCCAGTGCTACTTTCCCCGCTCGTCTCCGAGCCGCTCCCCGAAGCACCTGCCGTATCATGTCCGCGAGAGCCTTCGCCGGCACTGCCGGTCTGTGTATCTCCCGCCTTCGGCTCTTCTGTACTGTGTCCGGTTCTTTCGTTCTCAGCGATTCCCTGACCGCCTGAGGCTCCATCGGATTCTTCGCTCTTCGCCTCCTCCTGTTCCCGGAGAAGACGCCGCTTATGTTCCAGCTCCTCGCGGGTCTCTTCTATTTGTTCAAGAAGCTCTTTTACGCCTTGACTCTTGGCGGTAACCGTCGATCGCTTCTCGTGAATAAGCAGATTGTGAACCTTAGTGCCGAGACTGGTAAGCAGATCGGTGTATTTGGCTTCGAGTTGGCGCACTTCGAGCGAGAGCACTCCATGTTCTCCGAGCTCCACTGCTCGTTCTTTCGCCTTTCCAAAAAGCTTGCGCGTTACATCGTAGCCTTGATTCAAACTCTGTTCTAGTCTTTGTTTCCAATCCATGGGTCCTCCCTGCATTTAAACATACGCAAGCAGCCCTGGAAAGGCAATCTCTAAACGCGGGCGTCTCGATATTTTTTTGTCCACCTGCTATAGTTCCTCCATGCGATACTCCTGTCTTCTCCTCGATCACGACGACACCACCATCGACAGCACTCCCGTAGTTCACTATCGGGCTCATCTCGAACAAATGCGTCGCCTCGGCCGTCATGCAGAGGCCCTTTCCCTCGAACAGTGGTACCGAGTCAACTTTCATCCCGGCATTCGCCACTACCTCGAGAAGCAGCTACAGCTGAGTCCGGATGAACAGCAGCTTTGCTACTCTATCTGGAGGGAATTTACCACCACGGAATTGCCGCCCTTCTTCGATCACCTTCTCCTTTTTCTCTCCCATTTCAAAGCGGCAGGCGGCGTTCTTGCCGTAGTGTCTCATTCGGAGCCTGACGTTATTCTCCGGCACTATCGCAGCCAGAGCGAAGTTCCTGGACTGGAGCCGGACGAAATATTTGGCTGGATGGGCGACCCGAAAAAGAATAAACCGTACCTATGGCCGGTAGAGCGGATGGAACAGCTTTACGGCTTCACACGGGAGGAGATGCTGGTGGTAGATGATTTGAAGCCCGGCATCGTTATGGCCCGGGAGGCGGGCGTCGCTTCAGTAGGGGTAGGATGGAGTCACCGCATCCCCGAATTGAGAGGCCATCTCGAACAGATAGCGACATGGTATGCGGAGAGCATACCCGAACTCGAACACATTGTGTGGCACGGCCGCGGCACGGCATCTCCCGAAACCTCCGGCTCCTTCGGATCGTAAACGGCACACTCCGCTCTTCAGGAAAACTCCGCCGCCCGCTTCAATGAGAGTGCAATGCGTCCTCTTTTTTGATCTACTGCGAGCACGCTCACCCGTACCGGCTGCCGCAGCGAAACCACTTCTGTAGGGTCTTTCACATACCGCTCGGCCATCTCCGAAATATGGACGAGTCCGTCCTGTTTTAGCCCCACATCCACGAAGGCTCCGAAACGGGTAATATTGGTTACGATCCCCGGCAGTACCATCCCCTCCGCAAGATCGTCGAGTCCTTCCACGCCCTCTGCAAAAGAGAACTCCTGTCGACGCGGACGCGGGTCGCGGCCGGGCTTGGCAAGTTCCGCAATGATGTCGGTCACGGTAGGTAAGCCGAAAGTTTCGTCTACGTACCGCTCCGGCTGCACCCTCCCGTGCAACTGCGGATCGCGAATCAAGTCCGCCACGCTGCACTCCAGGTCAGCGGCCATCCGTTCGGCCAGCGGATACGCTTCCGGATGCACTGCCGAGTCATCCAAGGGATACGAAGCCCCGGGGATCCGCAGAAAACCGGCACACTGCTCGAATGCCTTCGACCCCAAGCCCGGAACACTGAGCAGTTCGTTCCGCGAGCGGTACGCCCCCTGCTCCCCCCGCTGTGCCACTAAGGCGGCGGCCGTTTTGGGACCAAGGCCGGCGACGTAGCGCAGCAGCGGCACCCCGGCGGTATTCACATCCACCCCCACCATATTTACGCATGACTCTACCTGCGCCTCGAGGGCACGCCTAAGGCTTTTTTGATCCACATCGTGCTGGTACTGCCCCACGCCGATCGACTTAGGGTCGAGCTTGACCAACTCCGCAAGCGGGTCGAGGAGCCGTCGCCCGATCGACACGGCGCCCCGGACCGTCACGTCGTACTCCGGAAACTCCCGGCGGCCGATTTCGCTGGCTGAATAGACGGAGGCGCCGTCCTCACTGACGGAAAATACCGCCACCGGTGCGGAGAAATCGATCTCCCGCAGGAGCCGCTCGGTCTCCCGGCCCGCGGTGCCGTCGCCCACCGCTGCCGCCTCAATGGAGTGCCGCTCCCCAAGCTCACGCAACGTCCGGACCGCCACATCCCATTGCCCCCAGGGCGGGTGAGGATAGATGGTCGTTGTTTCCAGCAAGTCTCCCTGCTCGTCCAGACAGACTACTTTGCAGCCGGTCCTGTACCCTGGATCAATAGCCATAACGCGGGCTCGCCCTAAGGGAGGAGCCAAGAGCAGTTGGCGGACATTGTCGGCAAACACGGCTATCGAATCCTCCTCCGCCCGCTTCTCGAGCTCCGCTAAAAACTCGCTTTCCAGCGAGGGGCCAATCAATCTGCTCCACGCCTCTTCGGTCGCCCGACGCACCTGCCGGCTGCAGGGATCATCCCCCTCTACGTAGCGGCGGGAAAGCAGCACAAGCGCCCGATCCCGCTCCGGACGCAGGGATAACCGCAGCACCCCCTCCCGAGAGGCCCGCCGCAACGCCATAAACCGGTGGGCGGCGATACGCTTCCACGGTTCCCGCCAATGGAAATAGTCCCGATACGCCGCACCCACTTCCTCCCGGCCTTTTATCACCTCTGCCGCAACCTGCGCCTCCCGTGAGAAAAGACGTCGCATTTCCGTACGCTGCTGTGGGTCTTCATGAAATCGTTCCGCGAGGATATCCCGCGCTCCCTGGAGGGCTGCCTTCGTGTCTGTCACATCTTTTCCGACATACCGGCCCGCCGCTGCAGAAGGTTTGCAGCTCCCCGATAAGAGCAGTTCCGCCAGCGGCTCCAAGCCCGCCTCACGAGCCTTCTGCGCCCGCGTCCGCCGCTTTGGTCGATAGGGAAGATAGAGGTCCTCGAGCTCCCGGGGATCAAAGGTTTCGGCAATACGCCTCCGCAGTTCATCCGTGAGCATCCCCTGCTCATCGATCGTGCGGAGCACGGTAGTGCGTCGTTTCTCCAACTCCGTCAAGCGATTGAGACGCTCGGCGAGGTTGCGGATCTGCACCTCGTCCATCGCTCCGGTAGCCTCTTTGCGGTAACGGGCGATAAACGGTACGCTCGCCTGCTCGGCGAGGAGTTCGGCGGTCCGGCGGACCGCTTCCAAAGGGACATTGAGCTCCTTGGCAATTATGCGCAGGTGGGTTTCATTCATTGACCACCGACTATAGCGCAGAAGCCTCCGGGGCACAAGCGGGCCGCGCCGTAGACCAGTTTCCGCTGCTCCCTATGCAGGAAGATTGTGTTCTGCTCCTTTCCATTCTATAATACAACGATGGTACATCGGATCGATGAAGAGGTCTCCCGCAACGCTTTTGACTCCGCTCACCGGCGGGGGAAACGCGACACCGGTCTACTTTCCCGTTTGGCCGGACGCGACAATCGGCTCCTCATGCTCTCCCACATCCTGGAGAACACTACTCCGGGAAGCGAAACCTATCTGGGAGTCAGTGAGATCGAAGTCGAAAAGATCATCGGAACGGAAAATCGTGGCGACGACTTTTCCCGTGACTTTCAGCCCCGCAAGCGCTGGCTCGCCGAACGCTGGATAGGTGTCTATCAGCTTCTCTCCCGCAGCAAACTCCACGATACGATTGGTGTGGTGGAGGTCGGAGGCTATTACTTCGTGCGCGACGGCCATCACCGTGTCTCGGCAGCCCGAGCGCTTTCCATTGAGTTTTTGCCGGCGGAGGTTTCCAGCTACCCCCTCCCCTACTATCTTCCGGAAAAAATGGATCGTAATTTGCTTCCGCTGCTGCGGGGGAAGGACCGTTTTCACCGGCGTACGGGTATTTTCGATATCATAAGTGAGGAGGAGTTCTTCGTTGCCTATCCCGAAACATGGGCGTGGCTGGAGAAAGAAATCTGCGAGTACAATCGGGGCTGGTTTATCCGGCGTTTTCATCGCCAACCGGATTCAATCGCAGAACAGATAAATACCTGGTACGTCAATCTCTATCGCAACGCCATCGAATATATTCGCCGCAATTCCCTCACCTACCTTTTTCCAGGCAAGCGGGAAACCGACATTTTCGTGGAGATGATCCGGCTCTGGAACAGCTTCGATCACCCCGACGGTATCTGGCTGGGGGAAATATATACCATCTTTATCGCCCGGCAACGCCGAAGGCGCCTCCTGAGATCGACTCTCCAGTTCTTTTCCAGCTCCGCAGGGCTTCTGTTTATGAGCGCGGAAGAGGAATATCGGCGTTTTACGAGAATAAGCCAAATTGAAGAACTCGTTCCCGACTTTCGCCCCCTGCCAAAAGAAAAAGGCTTCTACCGCTTTCTTTACCGTCAACTCATCCACCACTACGCACCTGCGCTTAAACAGGAATATGGACAAGCTCCCTACATCCAGGAGCTCGTCCCTCGCTGGCATCGTGAGTTTTACGTTCCTGTCGCCGAAGCGGCGCGACAAATGGGGAATCGCTATGACCAGGTGCGCTTCTATACCGGTTTTAGCCGCCGCTATCTGCGGCGCTTTCTCGCAGGTGAGCTGCAGTTGGAGAACGCACTTGCCCGCTACACACGCCGTATCCAGGTACAAAGCTGAACACCCCGGACCGCTCCTGCACTTCTCCGCGCCGCAGGCCGTCAGTTCTTTAGCAGGTCAGGTGAAAAGCTTCTACGGTGCGCTTTTTCTCTTGAAGTCGTTGATAGTACTTTATCGCCCGGTCAGTGGGGGCAACCACCGTCTCTATCCCCTACTCAAGGAGCGCCCGCTTGGTAGCGTCGGACACTGTCATGACGCCCGACCAACGGCCTCAGAGCTTTCTCCCTGCAGCGGAGCTTACTCCCCCTGTTCCACTCTCCACTCAGCGATGATCTGAAGAAACGTTCGTCCGTAGCGCTTGAGCTTGCTGCGTCCCACTCCGTCTATCTGCAGCAGTTCTTCTCGGGTAAGAGGCTGAACGGCGGCCATACTTCGAAGAGTGGCATCGGAGAAAACCATGTAAGGGGCGAGGTTCTGATCGGCAGCGAGTTGGCCTCGTTTTGCCCGTAATTGCTGGAAGAGTTCCTCCGTTCCCCCCATCTCTCCGCCTCCATCCGACGCGGCTCCCTTTTTGAGCAGAATCGCCTGCTCCCTTCGTCGGGTGAGATGAAAATCACGTCGGCCAAAAAGGACTTCTTTTCCCTCGGCGGTCATCGTCAAGGCAGGATAGTACCCTTCCTGCTGCTGTAGCAGACCGCGGTTGAGCATATCCCCGACCAGTCGACGCCAGTATTCCTTGGAGTAGGCGCTGCCCACTCCCCAGGTAGGCAGCAGGTGGTGCTCCCGTTCCCGGATCTTGCGGGTGTCCGCCCCTTTTACAATATCCACAATATGGGCGGCCCCGAAGCGCTCTCCAGTACGTGCAACGGCGGAAAGCAGCTTCTGTGCATCTACAGTGCAATCCTCTACACTGGCCGCATCGGTACAAATATCACAGCACCCGCAGGAACCGGAATGTTCTTCTCCAAAGTGTTCCAACAAAACCGTCCGGCGGCAGCGCTCCGCCTCTGCATACGCGAGTATCGAACGCAGATTCCGCTCACCTCTTCTGCGTTCGGCGGGGTCCTCCGCCTGTTCGATAAAATAGCGCAGAGTTCGAATGTCTTTTGGGGAGTAGAGCAGCAAACAGTGCGAGAGAAGTCCATCCCGACCCGCACGACCGGTTTCTTGGTAGTAGGCTTCCAGGCTTTTGGGCAGATCACCGTGCACTACGAACCGCACGTTGGATTTGTCGATTCCCATACCAAAAGCGATGGTGGCCACCACCACCTCCGCCTCGTCCTTGACAAAACGCTCCTGATGCTCTCTGCGCATACGGTCTCCGAGACCGGCATGGTAATGTATCGCATTGATTCCGTGCTGCCGAAGATACGCGCTGGTCTCTTCCACCGCAGCTCGGCTGGTGCGGTATACGATTCCGGGCATTCCCGGCCGCTCGCGGATGAACTCAAGAATTTGCTCGAGCACGTCTCTCTTCCGCCGTACCCGATAGAAGAGCTCCAGCCGATCAAAGCTCGCCCGTACGACAAAGGGGTCTCGCAGGCCGAGCTTCTCTAAGATATCGCGCTGTACCTCCGGGGTCGCGGTAGCAGTGAAGGCGGCAATGGGGCTGTCGGGATACTCTTCTCGGATGGCTTTCAGTTTCAGATAATCGGGGCGAAACTCGTGGCCCCATTCACTGAGACAGTGCGCTTCGTCAACAACAAAGAGTTGGGGCCCCAATTTTGCCAGAACCTCACGAAAGCGGGGCGAGGAAAAACGTTCTGGACTGATATACAGCAGTTTGATCTCTCCGGCGGAAAGGCGTCGGAACCCCTCCCGCCGCTCGGCCGCGGAGAGGCTGCTGTTCAGCAGGCCCGCCGGAACCCCGATCTGCCGAGCGCTCTCCACCTGGTCGTGCATCAGTGCTATGAGGGGACTGACTACCACCGTCACTCCTGTCAGTTGGAGCGCAGCGAGCTGGTAACAGAGCGACTTTCCGCCGCCGGTGGGCATGGAGGCGAACACGTCCCGGCCGGCAATAATTGCCTCGGTAACCTCCCGTTGATTGGCTTTGAAGGCGTGAAACCCGAATACGTTCAGGAGCGTGTGTTCGAGACGGCTTTCTTCCCCCTTCTGCCCGCGTTTTGAACTCATGGAGGTCATCTACCGATGCTGTTCACTTCTTTCACCGGCTTGGGTGTAGAGGTAGCGCTTAATCTTATTGGTAGGCGTCTTTTCGAACGGCTCGGGCTGCTCTTTTACCCCCGCCAAACGAGAGAAAGAGGAGAGTCTGGCATTTACGTGCCTGCGAAGGGAATCCAAATACTTTCCCACGACCTTTGTCCAATCCGCCGCAGAATCAGCCCAGTCCCGAGCCTTCTCCTTCAGCACATCGTAGTCCAGATGCACCCTGGCGATGATGCGCCCTTCCTCCTCGAGCACCAGCGCTTCACTGACCGCCTCATCCTCATACAGCAGCCCTTCTATCTCTTCCGGATAGATATTTTCCCCGCTGGGACCCAGAATCAAGTTCTTCAGCCGCCCTTTTATCGTGAGGTAGTCCTCGGAATCGAGGACACCCAAGTCGCCGGTGTGGAACCACCCCTCCGCATCAAAGGCCTCTCGTGTCCGTTGTTCTTCCCGATAGTACCCTGGAGTAACGTTGGGGCCTTTCACCAGCACCTCACCGGGTTCGATCTCCGGACGCGGGGAGTCCACTTTTACCATAATACCCCGCATCGGCTTGCCAACGGTGTAGAGTTTATCGAAGGCGCGGGTGCAGCCGGACACCAACGGACTCGTTTCCGTCAAACCATAGCCCTTTGCAAGCGGAAAGCGGGCCTCCCACAAAAACTTCTCAACCTCCCGGCTGGCCGCGGCCCCGCCGATAATAAAGTACTTCAGCCGTCCGCCAAAGATGCGGCGCAATTTTATCCCTATCAACCGGTGCAGCAGCAGACGGACGGGAGGAAACCGGTACAACCACCGCATCAGCACCCTCCTCCGCATCTTGGGAAGCAGCATGTTACGGTAGAGCTTCTCCATAAGCAACGGTACCGAAAGCATCACATGAGGACGCACCGACTTCAGCGCCGGCAGCAATACTCGGGGGGCGGGAAGAGAACGCAGGTAAAAGATGCAGCAGCCGAGCAGCAACGGGGTGAGGAAACCGATCGTGCACTCGTAGGTATGAGCGAGGGGAAGGATGGACAGCAGCCTGTCTCCCGGTCGCACTTTTACGGGAATATAACTGGTACTCACTACGTTGTGCACTATATTGCGGTGAGTCAGCACCACGCCCTTCGGCGATCCCGAAGTTCCGGAGGTATAGATAATCACCGCCGTATCCTCCTCTCCCACTTCAACGGGCACCTCGGAAGCCAGCACGTCCCCTTCAGGACCTTCCGGCTCCGGTTCCAGGGGGGAAGAGTTCCCCGTCGCATCCATCTCTGCGAGCTCATCTATCGATAGTCGCCACGCCCCTTGCGGAACCGCCTCCCCCGCCTTCTCTTGCATTCGACGTGTAAGGCAAACCCCCCGTACCTCGGCATGGGAAAAAATAGAGGCGATGTTCGAACTGTGAAAATCGGGGAGAATCGGCACCGCCACCGCCCCGTAACTCGTGACTGCGAGATAGCAGATGCCCCAGTGGGGATGATTTTCCCCGAGAATTCCAACCCGTTCTCCTTTACGGATGCCTTTTTCCGCCAAAAACCGCTGCACTGCTCGAATGCGAGCGGCGTACTCGGCATAGGTATATCCCGGCTGATCCACGAGGGAAGCGCAGGGATAGGCTGCATAATGGGAAACACTGGAGCGCACAAGTTCGGCTAAGGTAAGATGCTGTAGCTGCATGAGCTCTATATTAGCAGATGAAGCCGATTTGACAAAGCTGTTTACAGGCGATTCCTACTTCGGAAGCCAAATTTCTCGTTCTGGAGTACGGAGGAGGGCGGCAGTTTTTACGGCATAACCGGAAGTGTGTGCAGGCAAGCACAGAATAACCGGCGCCGCATCGTAGTGAAACGACGCCGGTCAATCCATACGCGCACACTTTTTACGCGTTTACACCCGCTTTGTCCAAATCCTGAGCACGCTTTCCGAAGAGCCTCACAATAAGTACTAGGATTGCGATACCCAGCGGCAGCAGTAGCCAAACCGGAACACCATAGCCCGCAGGAATAAAGCCGATGAAACCAGCTACAAGCGCCGCAGTCACCGCGTAAGGGATCTGCGTTTTTACGTGGCTAATGTGATCAGATCCCGAGGCCATCGAGGAGAGAATCGTCGTATCGGAGATCGGCGAACAGTGATCGCCGAAAACGGCACCGGTGAGCACTGCTCCGATGGACGCAATGATCGTCGGCGTCAGCACACCTTCCGCTCCTCCTATACCGGCAGCGATGGGAATAACCAGCGGCATAAGGATGGAGTTGGTTCCCCAACTGGTTCCTGTGGAGAAGGCCACCACCATTGCAACGACAAAAACCAGCAACGGCAGAATCCGGCCGGAGAGAAATCCTTCGGTGGCCTGCGTCAACCATTCGGCGAGGGACATATCCGAAATTACACTCTTGAGCGCGAAGGCAAGGGAGAGGATGATTACCGCAATTACCATCGATTTGATCCCCCCGACCCAAGCATCGACCGCCTTACCGAGGCTGAAGCTGCGCTTGGCCACTCCCATGACTATAGCCACTAGGGAGCCGATAAAGGCTGACCACGTCAAGACAACCGACGCATCGGCGTCGCCAAAGGAGTCGATGACGGATTTTCCCGCCTCGTGGCCGTTGTAATAGAGGCCGAAGACGGTCACCAAGATAAACACGATAATGGGCACAGCGGCATCCCAGACCGAACCTTTGACCCCTTCATCAGGCAGGATATCCTCATCTTCGGATATCATCGGACTCGAACCTGGTTCGTAGACCTGGCCGGTCTTCTTGGCCCGTATCTCAGCGCCGTACATGGGTCCAAAATCTTTGCGGGTGATAATTAGGGTAATCACTAAAACCAGAGCAAAGACGGAGTAGAAACGGAAGGGAACGGTCTGCAGGAATACCATCAGCGAGTTCGCCTCTACGTTAATGCTCTCCAAGCCGCTGGCGATAAGTCCCAGTTCCATCGCGACCCAGGTGGACACCGGGGCCATGGAACTCACCGGCGCGGCGGTAGAGTCCACGATATATGCAAGTTTCTCCCGGGATATCTTCTCCTTGTCGGTGATAGGCCGCATTGTATTGCCGACGATCATCGTGTTGGCGTAATCGTCGAAGAACATGATGATGCCCATGACAACGGTGGACAGCATGGTAGTGCGGGAAGATTTTGCCCGACGGACCACCGCCTGCGCAATGGCTTTGGTTCCGCCCAGCTTTCCGATGACACCGACCATCCCGCCGATTACCAGACAGAAGACAATAATCCCCATATTCCAGGTGTCCGCCAGAGATTTTTCGACTAAAAAGGTGGAAAAAGTATCCAGTAGACCCTGGAGCGGATTCCAGCCAGCTAAAATCGTAGCACCTGCCCAAATCCCCAAAAAGAGCGAAACCACTACCTGGCGTGTGATTATTGCCAGCGCAATCGCCAAAACGGGGGGAATGAGCGCTAATGCTCCATAGTCCATAATTACGCATACCTCCGTATTTGTATGTAATGTTTTACATATAACATTTTGTTCTTTTTATCACAAGTGCTTATGACAAAGTTCTCGAACGCCCTTTCGGGGCCAGTCCATTCCACCACAGTAATTCGGTAGAATAGCGGGCACTCGGCAGGGGGCTATCGCATAGATTGCATCTACCCTGTTGAAGAGTAGTAAACGGGTGAGAGAACAAAAAAAAACCGACAGCCGCGCTGCCGGGTGGGCGGGGATATTAGAGCGAGCAAGGGGAATTGAACCCCCAACTAAAGCTTGGGAAGCTTTCGTGATACCATTTCACCATGCTCGCATCTGATCTGTCATTACGTTAGTAGAATAGATGCACTCTGTCAACCTCGGCTCTCGTCTTCCAAGAGGAACGGAGGACTTACTCGCCCGCCTCCTCCTCGGGAACCTGATGGCGAATCTGCTCCTTGTCCTCTATCTCTACCACTATCGTGGACCCTGCCTCCTGGAGATAAGGAATCGTCAGCAATCCGCCCTTATGATTAAACGTGATAATCCTTTCCTGCTCGCCGTTCGGAAGAATTGCCCGGACAGTTATGGGAACAGAGACCTGATACTCGGGCAGCTCCCGCTCGAGCATACCAAAACGCTTACCTTCTTCAATATCCTCCGGCGGTTTGACGATCAACTGCCGGAGCGTCGAGGAAGAGACCTCTTTTTCGGCCGCCGGACTCTGCGACACAACGGTTCCCGGCTCGCCTTCGGCAGAAGCGTTCAACGTAAAGATAAAGGGATGCCCCTCGTTGGTAACCTCTCGGAACGCCTCACGCCAGCCCATATCCACGTACTTCTTCACTTCTGTCTTCTGTCCCTTCGGCCCCTTACTGACAACCAGTTCCAGCTCGGTCAGCACGGACAGCTTTGTTCCCGGCTCGGGCTTCTGCTCGAGTATGGTCCCCTCAGTCGCCTCGTTGTACACTCTCGTATAGGGCTTTTTCAACTGCAGCAATGGACCATAGACTGATTCAAGACTCTTTAGATGAGCTTCCAACTCCTGTATGTTCCAGCCAACGTAATCCTCGAGCTTTTCCACCGCCGCACCTTTGCTCACCTTGAGAGTAACTCTACTCTTCGCCTTCGCAACACTACCCGGCGACGGTGATTGGCCCAGTACGGTTCCCTTTTCGGAGAGTTCCTGCGAATACCGCAGCTGCACTCCTGCATAGAGGCCTTTGTCCTGCAGCTCAATAATCGCATTGGCAAGCTCCATCCCTTTCACATCCGGCACCATCGTCTTTTCCGTGCTTTCCAGCGTCAGAACAAAGGTGATCAGACCGGCAATCGCCGCTACAGCCAGCGTCCCGACTGCAAAAAAGAAAATCAACCGCACGAGACGGGACTCGGGATCGTGGGAACCTGATCCGTGCTTAAACAATTTCATGCATGCTCTCCAAGCTGTGAACCGATAAAATCTCGATTACCGTTAAGGAACGCCTTCCACTCCGCCGCTTTCTTGGACTGCAGCTGCAGCTTCCGGAGAGCAAGGATTCCGTTCCCCGTTTGTACCAGAATTCCGTATTCTCTGTCCATACCGAGGACTGTGCCGGGCTGCGAGAAGGGTAGCTTCTCAGCAGATTGCAGGCACTCCTCTGAAACAGCGGCGCCTTCCAAAATTACAAGCCTCACGCCTTCCCAATACGTGTACGCCTTAGGCCAGGAATAAAACGCCCGAACACTGCGGGCAATCATCTTTGCCGGCAAGCGCCAGTTTATTTCGCCGTCAGTTTTGGTCAAACGTCGGCAATAGACTGCCTCCCCTTCGTTCTGCGGCTCTCCCTCCGCTTCGCCGCGTTCCATTGCGCTGACGGTCAGGGACAGCAGCTCGGCCCCGGCGTCCGCCGCCCACTCCCCCAGAGAGTTAGCGGTCTCTTCGCCGGAGAGCTGGCGGCGCCGCACTGCCAAAATATCGCCGGCATCCATTTTCAGTGCCAGCGTTTGTACACAGACGCCCGTTTCTACATCCCCGTTAAGAATGGGAGCGATCAAAGGAATGCTGCCGCGGTACCGCGGCAGCAGTGAAGGATGCACATTTACTCCTCCCTGCGGAAAAAGAGCGAGAAAACGGGGGCCGAAAATCTTGCCGTATGCATAGACCGCCAGCAGCTCCGCCCCCAGAGCACCGATTTCATTCCGCGCCGCACTCCGCAGCCGCTCCGGTTGAAATACAGGGAGGCCGAGCTCGAAGGCCCGAGTTTTGACTGGATTGTATATCAATTTTTTTCCCCGGCCTTTGCGGGTGTCCGGGGCGGTCAAAACTCCCACCACCTCATGCTGGTCTGCAAGACGCTCAAGGGCAGATACGGCGATAGCCGGGGTGCCGGCAAACAGGATTTTCACGCTTCTAACCTCCGCAGTGCTACGCGTTGACCTGCTTTTCGTAGCCCTTCATCAAGCGCCGCCGCTTCTTCTCTTCCAGATGATCGACAAAAAGGGTTCCCTTCAGGTGGTCCATCTCGTGCTGGATAACTCGAGCCAGCATACCCTCCGCGTCGAGTTTGAAGGGCCGGCCGCGCTCGTTCCAGGCCTGCACCGTGATGAAGGCCGGTCTCAGCACTTCTGCGTACATTCCGGGAATACTGAGACACCCCTCCTCGTAACTGACCATCTCAGGAGAGGTGGCGATAATCTGCGGATTGATGAAGACTCGCTCCCGATCTCCCTGAACGTGGCAGACAAAGATTTGCTTAGTGACTCCCACCTGCGGACCGGCAAGGCCGACTCCATCATCGTCGTACATGGTTTCCAGCATGTCACGGGCAAGGGTCTGTACAGTTTCGTCTATCTCGGGGATTTTCGCACTTTGTTTTCGCAGCACCTCATCTCCGAGGGTTTTTATTTCCAACATACTTTCATAGTACTAAAAAGTCGGGTCCAGGTCAATTCTGAGTAGAGTCCCTGTATTTATTCTCCTGTTTTCCGGTACGGATATACGGGTACAAAATCCCGCCCCCTCACCTTTGCCGCTCTTTGGTGGACAGCGAAGGCCTTTACAGCAGGCTCACCGGATCCACATCCAACTCCATATATGTAGCCGTGTCGCCCCGCTCCTCTGTTAGCCAACTTCGGATCGCCCGGTGTGTCACATCAAAAGCCGAGCTGCGCAACAGTAAGTGGTAACGGTAGTTGCGGCTGATCACCTCTATCGGGCACGCTGCCGGCCCCAATAACTGGGTCTCCCCGCCCGTATGACGCTCCAGATCTTCTGCCGCCTGTTCGATCCGAGCGCGCACTTTCTCCGCATCCCTCCCTCGAACAGTAATGCGGAAGATGCGGTAAAACGGCGGGAACCCGAGCTGTCTGCGGATCTCCAATTCCTCTCCGTAAAACCGATCCAGCTCTCCCCGGGCGGCATAGGCGACAGCAGGAACCTGCGGTTTAAAGGTCTGCACCAATACCTCTCCGTCGTCTGTGTAGCGGCCTGCACGTCCGGACACCTGCGTAATGAGGCCAAAGGTTCGCTCCCCAGCCCTAAAATCAGGAAGATTGAGCGTACTGTCGGCCAAGACAATCCCCACCAGCCGTACACCGGGAAAATTGAGTCCTTTGGCCACCATTTGAGTTCCCAGCAGCACATCGTATTCGCCCCGTCGGAATTTGCTCAGAATCTCTTCCAGACTCCCCTTTTTACGGGTGGAATCGGTATCAACCCGCGCCACCCGCAGCCGCGGGAAGAGCTGAGCGATCTCCTCCTCAATCTTTTCGGTTCCGAAACCCGAATAGCCTACATCGAGGGAGCCGCAGTCGGGACAGATATCCACCGGTCGACGCGTGTAGCCACAGTAATGACAGACCATCCGACCGCTGCTCTTATGGAGGGTGAGACTCACCGAGCAGCGGATACACTTTAGCTCATACCCGCAGGAGCGGCAGTGAAAGAAGTAGCTGAATCCCCTGCGGTTGAGAAAGAGAATCGTCTGCTTTCCTCGAGCATGGGTTTTTCGGATCTCTTCCGCCAGTCGAGTAGAAATTGCTCCTTGCTCCTTCTGCATCGGCACCAGCTCCACCCGCGGCATACTGCCCCCTGCAACCCGCTTGGGGAGTTCCAGCTTCATAATCGTACCGTTGTGCATCAAATGGTAGGCCTCGACGGAGGGGGTGGCGCTGCCCATAACCAGTTTTGCCCCGGAAGCCGCGCAGCGTTTCATTGCCACCTGCCGTGCGTGGTACCGGGGCGTGCTGCCGGATTTATAGGAGTTCTCGTGTTCTTCGTCGATCACCACAAGCCCCAGATCGTGCACCGGGATAAACACGGCACTGCGTGCGCCCAGGACAAAGCGCACTTCGCCACTGCGCACACGCCGCCATGCATCAAGCTTCTGCGAGGGGGTGAGACGGGAGTGCCACACCGCCACCCGCTCCCCGAAACGAGCCAGTAGATGACTCACCAGCTGGTGGGTAAGGCTGATCTCCGGCACCAGATAGATTACCCCGCGCCCCTCCGCCAGGGCCCGTTCGGCGAGCTGGAGAAATACCTCGGTCTTTCCGCTGCCGGTGACGCCAAAGAGATAAAAGAGCCCCGTCCCCGAGCTGTCAATCTTCTCAAAGGCTTCCCGCTGATGCTCCGACAGCTCTCGTGGTGCCTCGGAAGCTTGCTCCTCCAGCGGGAACTCCGGGGGAGCGCTTTCCCGTCTTCCGCCGGGAATTATCACCGACAGCGCCTCACCGAGACTGCAGAAGTACATCCGCGCCACCCAGCGGGCCAGCTCGATTTCAGAAGTGCCGAACAGCGGCCGATCGTCGACAAAACGCTCCACCGGTTTAATAGTGAACCCCCCTTCAGGCGGCTCCGTTAGGGTATCCACAACAAAGCCCAGCAGCGGCTTGCCGCGCATAGGAGCGATCACCCGCCGACCTACCGCCTGACCGGCGGCAAGAGGCTCCGCCGTCTCTCTGTTTTTGCCCGCCGGCGCCGCATACGTTAGAGGGCCGTGGAGGGGCAAATTGAAGACTACTTGCAGATACTTCGCTGCGGGACGATCGTTCGTCGATGGATCCGTTTCGCTGTGCTTACTCATGTTCTTCTATAAGTGCCCGCAGCTTTTTCAGATCTTCCCACACTGGAGCGCGGAATTTCGGATTTCGCAGTACTCCGCTGGGGTGATACGTGGGAATCAGCGGGACATCCATATAACGGAACAGCCTGCCGTGGAGCCGGCCGATTCCCTCCTCCGTTCCCGTTAGAATGTGAGTAGAGATGCGTCCGACGGTAAGGATCGCCCGGGGGCGGATCAATTCGATCTGCTTATGCAGATAGGGGATACACGTGGCAATTTCGTCGGGAAAGGGATCACGGTTCTCCGGAGGACGGCATTTTATGATATTGCCGATAAACAGGTCTTCTCCCCGCTGGCGCTCGATCGCCGCCATCCATTTGTCGAGGTAGTTGCCGGCCGGCCCGACAAAGGGGCGGCCGCTGGCATCCTCCCGCGCTCCCGGGGCCTCACCGATTATCATAACCCGAGGATCGAGAACCCCCTCCCCAGGCACGGCGTTAATGCGGTTCTCGCAAAGACGGCAGGCTCTGCAGCTGAGCACTTGAGTGGCCAGCTCGTCCAGCCTGCGCCGCCGCTCCTCGCTTGACAACTCCCCTTTACTGCCGGCTTCAGCGGAACGCTTCGCCTCCTCGGACTCGGCAAAAGGGGGGCGAGTGCCAAGACCCTCCGGCAGCGGTTCTTCACGACTACGCCATCCGTGCTGCACATACTCCCTAACGCGGTTGAGGAGGTTCCAGTATTGCTCATAATATGAAGTCATAATATACCCCGTGTAAAAAGAGCCCCCGTGCGGGAGCGGTCGCCCCGGCAGCGTCCCTGCGGCGTTTGGCGAGGATGCGCTCCATTGCCTGCGGCCCCCTCCCGACGAGGGCTTGTTCTACCATCGTCCCCACCAAAGTGCGAACCATCTTCCAAAGGAAGGCATTGCCCACTACCCGGAAGACGATAAAGGGTCCTTCAGGGTAGCACGCGGCGGATTCCACCCGCCGGACCTTGCTCTCGCTCTCATCCCGCTCGGCTGCAAAGGAGGTGAAATCTCTGCGTCCCGTTAAGGACGCAGCATAACGATTAAGCTGCATCGCCGACGGAAGGTCGTGCCGGGCCCAGCAATACGGACGCTGAAACGGATCCGCCACCCGCTGCGGCAGGAGGTAATAGCGATACTCCCGACGGCGAGCATGAAAGCGGGCGTGAAAATCCGCCGGAACCTCACGGCTGAAGAGAATGCGCACGTCTCCAGGCAGATGACGGTTCAATGCAAGGACAAACTTCTCCGCGGGGATCGAGGAGACGTCCGTGTCAAAGTGGGCCACTTGCCCCCTCGCATGCACCCCGGAGTCAGTGCGGCCGGAGCCGATAAGCGGTACTCTTCGCCCGTGCATGTGGTACAAAGCCTCCTCAACGGTTCCCTGGACACTCCGGGATCCAGTTTGGATCTGCCAGCCTGCGTAGGCGCCCCCGTCATAAGCGAGCTGTAGGGCTATGCGCCGATTCATCGTCTCAGCTCGCACCATCTACGCGTTTAAGTTCCTCATTGATCATCCGGTGAAGATCCCGCGCCCGCTCAAGTATGGTTTGCGGTTTATCCTTGGAGGCCTTTCCGAGTCCAAACAAGCGGCCCACCGTCGATTTTGCCTGTTCGAGAGACTTTTTTCGTTTTTCCGCCTCGTCTTTGGGACCGTATTTGTAGTCCATCGTAGCGGCAATCAGCAGCACTCCGTCGTAGCCGTAGTTCTGATCCAAGTCGGGGCCCAACTGCTTTACATCGGCAATTCCTTCTTTCCCCTCCTCATCACGCTGCAAGGCGAGGCGATAAAAAAACCACGCCTTATGGTAAAAAATTTTCTGTACGTAATCATAGTACTCTCCCGGTATCTTGCGATGCAGATCCCCGCACAGCCATGCAGCTCGTAAAGCACTAAGGCCGCGTTTGATGGTGGGACTCAGCTCGTGTGGAAAATATTCCATGCTCGAGATCGCTAACGCATAGGAGGCAATCCCCTCCGCAAGACCGCGGGGGTTCTCAAAATCTAAGTCTTTGAAGAGCGCAGAAACGGTATTGATGCGATTGTTGCGCTGATCGTTCAGTGCTGAGGCTGTATCCCTGGATATCTCAGTAAAATCTTCAGGGTAGGCGGCATAGTAACATTCGGGGCACACCGTAATCGGATAGATGAGGGGATACACCTCTCCGTATTTCTCGGTTGGCTCGTAAAGTCGCCGCAGCTCGTCGGTAAGCTCCCCGGCGATCATTCGCCCCCGGCCGGTGCGCATATTTTCCCGCCTGAACTCCCGGCTGCAGACGGGACACGTTGTCGGCTGCTTGGCAAAGAAAGTTATATTCGCCCCGCTCTCGTCACTCATAGACGCTCCCTTACTCGCCTTCTATCACCACCATCGCGACCGCATGGTTCTTCTCATGGGTCATCGAAATGTGAAGCCGCATTCCTCCGGCTTCCTCGAGAGCCCGCTGGGCCGATCCGTGCACCCTGATCTGCGGCTTCCCGTTGTGAGAGTTTCGTACCTCGATATCGCTCAGCGTCAGCTTCCGCATTCCCGTCCCCAGCGCTTTCCCAAAAGCCTCCTTAGCGGCAAAGCGGGCGGCAAGGGAAAGAATTTCCGCGCTCTTGCGCAGCTTTACCGCTTCGATTTCGTTCTCATGAAAAAAACGGCGCAGCAAACGCGGACGCTCCCACCAGTGGCGCATCCGGTTTACATCTACTATGTCAACTCCGATTCCCAGTATCACTCTCGTTGTTCCTCTCAATCCTCTCCGGCAGCAAAGTCGTTTTCAACTTCCCCGGAGCGGACCACCTGTACCTCGAGCTCAGTAGGCTCGTAACTGAGCACTAGAACCCCCTGTGGCACGTCCGGCGACACTTTGAGGGTGTAATTTCCCGGCTCTTCAATGGCAGAGCAGTCAAAGGTTAAGCGGTAATCCTGACTGTCATACTTCTCCAGCGTCCGCTGCGCGCCCTGAATCCGTATCCGATTATCCTCCGGCAGTTCCCGCACCGCCAGCTCGCTCTCCAGATCAAGGGCGATCAAATCCACATCCTCTACACTTTTCAGTACCGTCTTTTCCTGAATGATTCCGGAAAACTCCACCGTATTCCCTCCGGGAAAACGAACAAACGGACTCGGCTTCTTTAACCTTACCCGTATGGAGATATCTTCCCGTTTCCCGGAAAGATCAATGTTTTCAGTTTCAACTTCTTCGAGCCCCTGAATTACACTCTTCACCCCTTCAATCTCCACATTTGAGGGAGAGAGAAAATACTGCGAGAGCTCGTAGCCCTGGGCCGGGTAGCCTTTAATGGACGGCTTCACCTCCACACTCTTGCTAAGCTTTTTCTCTAAGATGAGAGTCAATTTATCCGGTTCAACTCGCAGTTCCAGCGGTTCGATCCGGGCGATCGTTCCTCCCTTATTTATGCGAACGGGTGCGGTATACGTGCCCGCGCTAGCATACTCGGTGAAATCCACATATGCATCTATATCCTCTTCCAGAGCCAGATTGATCTCCTCGCTCCGCCCGCGAAGGGTTACTCTAACCGTGGTGGGATATGACTCTGCGGGCATCAGCTGTTCGCTTACCCGTACTTCCACAGGCACGCTGAAAAACCGTTCCTCCAGCATGCCCATCCGGTGGAAGAGAAACAGCAATATAGCCGCGGCAATGGAAAGCACCTTTATAGGCCAGTTATCCAGCAGTCGTCCGAAAAAGTCCCTACTGTTCAACAACGATCTCCTCGCTTTCCTCGGCGGACTCGCCCGAGACTCCCAGGAGGTTTTTCAACGTCCGTTCGGTCTCCCCGGAGGAGAGATCGTAATACAGGTTGGCATCGTAGGCCAGCGAGAGAGCCCCCGTCTCTTCCGAGAGCACCAAGACCACCGCGTCGGTATCCTCCGCCATCCCCAGGGCCGCCCGATGGCGGGTGCCAAAACTTCGGCGAATATCAACCTGCTCGCTCAACGGAAGGAAACAGCCCGCAGCTACCAGCTTGCCCGACTGGATTACCACCGCCCCGTCGTGCACCGGGGTGTCGTAGCCAAATATAGTAATCAGGAGGCTGGAGGAGAGTTCGGCATTCAGCCGAGTGCCGTTATCGATCAAATTCTTCACCCCCACCTGGCGGGGAAATACTACCAGCGCTCCCCGCTTCCGGCTGGCCAGCACCTCCATTGCACTGATTACCGTTTCGATTTGCTCGGGATTAGCACGGCTGCTAAGTCGCAGCCATTCACCACGGCCAAGTCTGCTGATTATGGTGCGCAGTTCCGGTTGAAAGACAATTGCCATAATGATGACGAGCACCGTCGCCAAGCCGTTGAGAATCCACAGCAGCGTCTCCAGGTTCAAGAAAAAAGCGACGCCATACACCAGCCCCAGGAAGAGCGCCCCCTTCACCAATTGGATCGCCCGCGTTTGAGCGATCAGATTATAGAGGTGATAAATGAGAAAGGCTAGGATCGCAATATCGAGGAACGGCCGGATTACCTCACGGACCAGCCATACGTCTTTGAACAGTTCCATCCCTGTTCGCTCCGTTCAGTACCGAGATGCTACCATCCACCATATAGTATCGATTCGCATTATTCCAGAGGGTATAGCCCGAACCGCCGGCATCAAAGATACCTTCCAGCTGCATCGAAAGATAACGGTGATATACCTCCTCTTCCATCTTCAGTTCCCAGCCCACTCGAAACGCCTGAACGTAAGGACGAATGACACTGCGCCCTTCCACCAGCCGCCTGGCGCGGCGGGTTCCGTTGCGGTAGAGAGTATAGGCTCGCTGCAGATAGTCGTCACTTTCAAGAAAAGAAGCGGGGAAATGACTCGGGTAGTACATGGGGCAGATCACATCCGCATAGCGGCTTATCATCCCGATGTCCTGTCCGATCCAGTTCCCCATCCGGTACCAGGAGTTGAACCCGTAGAGGTCGGTACTGATCGGCACCTCGAGTTCTCGGGATGCTTTCCGTAGGAACGACTCGATCGCCTCGCTCTTCAGCATCCCCGCCCTGCGATGACGGTACGAGACGGTGCGGAGATTGCCGTCCGAGGGAAAGCGGATATAGTCGAACTGGATCTCATCCAGCCCTATGCGGGCGGCCTCCTTGGCGATGTCGATGTTGTAGTCCCACACAAACTCGCTAAAGGGATCCACCCAGTATTCCCGCTGTACCATCTCGCTTTCGCCCGTCTCCGGGTTTGTCCTCTCCACCTTATGCCCCCAGGGCTCGCCGCGCTGTTTATTCCAGACGGCCTGACTGCCGCCTTTCGCATGGTACAGCACCTCGTCCTTGAAAACCACCATGCGCCCGACGACGTAAAATCCGCGTGCATGGGCTTTTTCCAGAAGACGCTGCAGGTTGAGCCGCCCCTGTACCGCTCCGTATCGACGGGGGGCGTCAAGGTTGGAACGGTAGGTCAATTTTCCCCGATCGTTTTTCACATCCACTACGATGGTATCAAAATCGTGCTGTTCCATGAAATCGAGGTGCCGCTCCAGGGAAGTGCCCTGGGCATTCCAGGAGTTGAGATAGATACCGCGCCGTCCGAAGTAGTCCGGCCGTGTCGCCGTCTCGCTTCCGCCGCCGTCCCCTGCTGCCGGTGTATTCCCATTCTTCAGCAGCAGCGCCGGTTTGCCCCTCCACTCGCCTTCAGAGGAGCGGTACACATAGCGGCCGCTATCGGCATGCAGTTCCACCGGCGTTCCGCTCTCCGTTCTTCCGGAAAGACCGTAAAAGCCCTCCAGCTCCTCCGGGAAAGGGATCTTCGTGAGGATAGTAGTGCGGGTGTCAAAACGGTAGAGAACCCGTTCAAAACGGCTGGCCAGGTAGAGAACCTCCTTCTCGCCTGAGGACAATGTCATATCTGTGATCTCCTCGTAGAAGCCTGCCCCGCGCTGAAGGGGTGCAAGAAGCTCAGAGAGCTGGGTCCAGTGTGCTCCGCCGTCACGTGTCATATAGACTCCATTGAACGAGGTGCCCAAATAGATAACCTGCGGATCATCGGGTGCAAAGGCGACGGAGGTGAGAAAAATCGAGCCGTTCACCGGATCCCGAAGAGGTATCCGCCGCCAATTCCTTCCTGCGTCCGTACTAAGGTAAAGGTGTTTATTGGTTGTGGCAGCCACCCGCCGCCAATCCCCTTCGTACACGGCGAGGGAAGTACACGCCCGCCGCTCTTCTCCGTTAAACGGCCACACTTTCTTCACCGGTAGACCGGCGCTGCGGTTCTCCCAGCTTCGCCCCCTGTCTGCCGAAAAAAGCACCACTCCCTTTTCCGTGCGTGCATAACGGTAGTCCCCGCCGGCCCGCAGCACCTGTGCTATCCCATCTCCATTCATTATGTTTTCGTTTTCCTGCGCCGCTCCGGCGCCCGCAAGGCTGAACACCAGCAGCAGGCACATGAACGGCCACCCCCTCCGGCGGAAAACATGGGGTTTCAGTCTCCAGGTGAAGTGTAATGACACGTAATCTCCTTCCAGCAGCACATCGGGGGATGTGTTCGGTTGATTATAATAAAGGCGCAACAATACGGAAAAGGGAGTTCCGCAAACGTTTGAGAAAGTGCAAGTCCCTCATTTCTTCAAGTGTGATGCGCGTGCATTCTGCACTATCTTGATAAAATTGTTCAACAAGCTGACGCGAAATTTCTTCACTATAGAAAAAGGCATTCACCTCGTAATCGAGGTGAAAACTGCGGACGTCCATATTGCAGCTGCCGACAGTGGCAATCTGATCGTCCGCCACCAATACTTTGGGATGATAAAAGCCCTTCTTGTAGAGATAGACATTAGCTCCCGCCTGCAGCAACGACTCGAAATAGGTATGGGCGACCCAGAAAGGAATGCGCTTATCCGGTACCCCGGTGATCATAATATTCACCTCCACCCCGCTGAGGGCGGCGGTTTCCAAGGCACTCATCATCGTTACATCCGGAATAAAGTAGGGACTTTCGATAAAGATGCGATTATTGGCATTGCTGATTACCGTGAAATAGAGATACTTTAGCGAGTTCCAATCCGAATCGGGGCCGCTGCAGACCACCTGCATAGGCACGCGTGCCGTCTCTCCCTTGGGCTCGGGAAAGTATCGCGCATCATAGATTTTTTCCCCTCCGCTGTTGTACCAGTCGGAAAGAAACACACTCTGCAGCATTTTGACCGACTCCCCTTTAACCCGTAGATGCGTATCACGCCAGCTCGAGAAACGATGTCCGCCGTTAAGATAATCGAGGCCGATGTTCATTCCGCCGGTATAGCCGATCTGCCCGTCGATCACCGTAATTTTTCGGTGATTACAATAGTTGAGCAGTCTTCCGGAGAGGACATTGGTAGGGTTCAGAAAATAGC
The DNA here is from genome assembly GCA_964346455.1 of uncultured Spirochaetaceae bacterium. Taxonomy (GTDB): domain Bacteria; phylum Spirochaetota; class Spirochaetia; order DSM-16054; family Sediminispirochaetaceae; genus CAYFUX01. The sequence continues at coordinate 93,386 of CAYFUX010000008.1, read as the reverse complement.
GCGTCTCAATGGGCGACTCCCGCAATTCCCGTTTGAATTGCAGGCTCATTTTGTTAAAACAACCTACTCCGTCAAACAACATTCGAACTGTGACCCCCTCCCGAGCCTTATCGAGGAGAATGTCCATGATCCTGCGTCCCAGCTCATCCGAACGATAGATAAAAAACTCCATGTGAATGGTATCCGTAGCTTGACGAAGGTCTTCGAGCAGATTGTCGAAAAAGGGAGCGCCGCGGTGATAGAACTCCACATCGTTGTTGAGGGTAATTATAGAGTTGCCCGCATTGAGGGCGAGCGTTATACACTTTGCCACATCGTTGTCAATATTTTCCCAGCTCTCCTGTATGAACCGCTTTTGCTGCTCGAGAATCGAACCTAGATACGTGCGGAAGGTCTTCTCCGGAAGCTGCTTCATGATCTTTCTCTTTTTCCAGTTAACCCCGCTCAGCAGGTAAATGATTGCACCGATGTACGGCAGGAAATAGAGCGCCAACAGCCAAGTTATAGTAACTTCCGGCGCCTTGTTATCCAGGAGGATTTGTACCGTCAGGACCACCACAAAGGCGGCATAGAGAAGGAAAAGATACGATCCGAGTGATGAAAGGCCCAACATAGTGGACGAATTGTAATATATATCCCCGGCTTTTCCAACTCTTTCCGCTGGACAGCGGCTTTGCTCCGGTGTTTTCCCTTCCGGTACGGTTCACCTTTTCACTTATTCTCGTTATGCTGTGTGTATGGAGCAGACAGAAATAGAGATTACCGGCCTCGCCTTCGGCGGCGAGGGAGTCGGAAGAATCGACGGTATGGTCTGTTTCATACCACGCACCGCTCCGGGCGACCGAGCCCGGATCCGCATCACCGAACGCAAGAAACGGTTTCTCCGCGGCGATCTGGTCGAGCTGTTAGCCCCCTCGGACCAGCGCACCGAACCTCCGTGCCCCGTTTTCGACCGCTGTGGAGGCTGCCAATGGCAGCATATCCAGTACCCAGCACAGCTGGCCGCAAAACGGGAACACCTCCGGGAAACCCTTGCCCGTATGGCGCAGGTACATATTGACATCCCAGAGCTCATCCCTTCGCCCGCGATCTACAACTATCGCCGCAGCGCCCGTCTAAAGGTGGACAAGCAGCGGCGGATTGGTTTTCACGAACGGCAAAGTCACAGAATGGTTCCCATCGATACCTGCCCGGTTTTCGAGCCACAGCTCAACGACTATCTTCCCGTACTGCGGCGAGAGCTCGAGAAACTGCGGCGTCCCCCGACGGAAGCGGAGCTGCTGCGGCGGGAGAGTGAACCGGTGCAGCACGCTTTTCTCTGGACCGGGGAGCATTCTAAGATCGGCTTCGTTCAAGCGAACGAAGCGGTCAACCTAGCCCTTCAGGAAGAGATCGGCGCCTACCTTGCAGAACATCTATCTGAGGAGGAAGAGATTCTCGATCTGTTCTGCGGTGACGGCAATCTGTCCCTCCCCCTCGCACAGCGCGGCATGCGGGTGCGGGGTTACGATATCAACCGCCCGGCGATTCACAAGGCGCAGCGGCGTGCGAAAGAGCTCGGTCTCACTCGCGCCGTCTACTCTCGTGCCCCCTATCAGCATCTCATCGACACCCTCCATTCCCAATCCGAGGACTACGAGGCGCTGATTCTCGATCCTCCCCGGGCCGGACTGGAGGGAAAAGCCGGATTGATTGCTGAACTCGCCATTCCCCGGATCGTCTATGTCTCCTGTATCCCGGCAATTCTGGCCCGGGATCTGCTCTTTTTTCTCAAGTGCGGCTATACCATAGACCGAGTACAGCCGCTGGATATGTTTCCCCAGACCTTTCACATTGAAACGGTAGTTTTCCTCTCACTGGAGACGGTCGACGAGGAATAGATATATCGATTCGCTTTTCACAAGGGGGTACGATGGATCACGTAGTAAAGGAGAAAAAGCGTCTGCGCACGCAGTTGCGGGAACGCCTGTTGGAAATCCCGCAGCATCGGCGGCGGGAGGAGTCCGACGCGGCGGTCCGACGCATCACTGCACTTCCGGAATGGAGCGAAAGCACGGTAGTGCTGACCTTTGTCGCGATGTCCCATCAGGGGGAGATTGAAACTTCGGAACTGCTGTGCCTTGCCGGCGAGCAGGGAAAACGGATTGCTTTGCCCCGAATACACGGCGGCGAGCTGGAGTTCAGAGAGGTCAAAGTCAACGCGTCTGGAACGCTGAATCCGAGCCTTGAGCTGCATTCGTATGGAGTGGAGGAGCCACCGGAGTCCGCTCCGCTTTTTGAACCCGCCCCGGAGGAGACGGTGCTGGTGGTTACCCCCGGTCTCGCCTTTGACCGTGCCGGAGGCCGGCTAGGCCGCGGCAAAGGGTTTTACGACGGCTGGCTGCATCGCAACCGTCATCTCTTAAGCCGGGCCACACTCCGACCGGTGGGCTTTGGCTACGAGGAGCAGCTGATCGAACAGGTACCTATGGACGAGGGAGACGTGTTTCTGCCACGGCTTGTCCTGGGGGATATGACCATCGACTGCGAGCGGTAGTCGGAGCCGCCGCCCACACTTGTTGACGCCTCCGTTTTCGGCTTACTTCTCTTCCGCCAGTTTGGCATTGATCGCACTCGCCCCTTTTCGGCCCTGTCCCATAGCAAGGATAACCGTTGCCGCACCCAGGACGATATCGCCTCCGGCAAACACCCGGGGAATCGAAGTTTCCAAATTGTCGTCAGTCACAATGTTGCCCCACCGGTTGGTCTCCAGCCCCTCGGTAGTCCGCTCGAGCAGGGGGTTGGAGTCGTTCCCGATGGCAACGATCACGGTATCCACCGGCAGTTCGCTTTCACTGCCATCGATAGCCACCGGGCGACGGCGCCCCGATTCATCGGGCTCGCCAAGCTCGTACTGCAGCAGCTCCAACGCCCGGACCCGGCCGTTTTCATCGCCGAGAAACCGTTTGGGGTTGTGGAGCAGCTTGAACTCCACCCCCTCCTCCTTGGCGTGTTCCACCTCTTCAACCCTGGCAGGCATTTCCTTCTCCGTACGGCGATAAATGATAAACACCTTCTCCGCACCAAGCCGGACCGCCGAGCGGGCAGCATCCATTGCGACATTGCCTCCGCCTAACACCGCCACTCGTTTAGAGCGATACATAGGGGTATCGGCCTTTGACTCGTCGTAAGCCTTCATAAGATTGCTGCGGGTCAGATACTCGTTGGCGCTCAGCACGCCCACTAAATTCTCCCCTTCAATATGCATGAACTTCGGAAGGCCGGCGCCGCTGCCGATAAAGACCGCGTCATAGCCGTCTTTTTCAATCAAGTGGGAAAGCTTTCGGGTGCGGCCAATCAGAAAATTGTTCTGTATCTGCACCCCCATCTTCCGGAGAGTATCGATCTCCTCCTGCACGATCTTCTTCGGCAGCCGGAACTCGGGGATGCCGTAGACCATGACGCCGCCGGGCTTATGAAAGGCCTCGAAAATGGTTACCTCGTGTCCCGCTTTCCGCAGGTCCGCCGCGGCGGTGATGCCCGCCGGCCCCGAGCCTATTACGGCGACTCGTTTGCCGGTGGCCGGGGCAATGTCGGGAACGCTCTGATTGCCCTCTTCCCGCTCCCGGTCGGCCACAAAACGCTCGATCCTGCCAATGGAGACCGACTTCATCGGATCTTTTTTTGCTTTGCCCACCGTACAGGTGGCCTGACACTGCGTCTCCTGCGGGCATACTCGTCCGCATATGGCCGGCAGCAGGCTGTTATCTTTAATAATCTCCACCGACCTCTGAAAATCCCCCTCTTCTGCCGCCTTTACAAACGCGGGGATGTCGATGGCAACCGGACAGCCGTCGATGCAGGGAGCATTTTTACACTGCAGACAGCGAGCCGCTTCTATGCGTATCTGCTCTTCAGCATACCCAAGAGCAACCTCGTTCATATTTTTCACCCGAGTGTGCGGATCCTGACTCGGCATTTTCTGAGGAGGAAGGTTTAGACGCTCCTTCTTACTCAGCTCATGCCCTTTGAGTTGCTCCCACATTTCCTGTGCCTGCTTCTTCAGTTCTTCCGGACTCTGCATCAGCTCTTCCTCTCTTTCTGCGCTTGTTCTCGCTCCTCTATCTGCAGCTCCAAGTGGCATTGTTCGTGATCGCGCTCCTCGCGATTCTTGAAGGTGCCGAGTCTGGCCATCATGTTGTCAAAATCGACTTGATGTCCGTCGAATTCCGGGCCGTCGACGCACACGAACTTCGTCTCGCCCCCCACCGTCACTCGACAGCCTCCGCACATGCCCGTACCGTCCACCATAATGGTATTCAGCGATACCATCGTGGGCACGCCGTAGGGACGAGTGGTCGCGGCGGCAAATTTCATCATGATCGGCGGTCCTATCGCCACCGCCATATCCGGTTTCTCGACCTTGCAGATCTCCTCCAGGGGCTCGGTCACCAGCGCTTTTCGTCCGTACGAACCGTCGTCGGTCACCACCGTCAGTTCGTCCGCCACAACGCGCATCTCCTCTTCCATAATAAGCAGTTCCTTGTTGCGGGCGCCGATGATGACTTTCATATAGTTGCCGGCCTCTTTCAGCGCCTTCACTATCGGGTAGAGCGGAGCCACTCCGATACCGCCGCCAACGGCCGCCACCGTTCCGAAGGTATCGATATGGGTGGGATTTCCAAGCGGACCGAGCACGTTTTCGATCTCTTGCCCCGCCTCGAGAGCCGCCAACTCGTGTGTTGTCTTGCCGACCGTCTGAAAGATTACGGTAATCGAACCCTCTTTTTCATCGGCATCGGCAATTGTCAGGGGGATACGCTCCCCAAATTCAGTATCCTTCTGGATGATGACGAACTGTCCCGCCTGCCGTTCTTCGGCGATCAGCGGGGCTTCTATCCGTAGGCGGAACACCTCGTCGGCTAGTTGCGATTTTTCCAAGATCTTATTCATCGCGTTTCCTCTCGTTCTATAATGGTTACTGAGTGATCTACTGTACTCCACACCGGAACCTAGATTAGCATCCATTACAAACCAAAAGTGCTGTTTATACAACCCGCCGTTTAGAGGATGGGGGGAACGAGGCCTGAGCGGTCCAATAGTAAGAGTGCCCAGGCCGCTGCGACGGGAAGGAGCGCCGGAAGTGAATGACGTGAGAAGAAGCGCCCTCCGCCTTGTTCCTCCGGCATAAGCCGGCATCCGTGCTGATGTTCGAGCAAAAAGCGGTCAATATCGTCGAACAGACCTCGTAGCAGGGCGAGAAAGCCCCTTATTTTGCTCTTGTGTTCCCCCGCCCGCCGGGTCGTCTCCCGGTGAAAGGAGGTGAGCTCTTCGAAGTAGTAAAATACGTGGTAAAGGAGCCGTCCCGGGGTACCCGGAATTCGAAGATCGGCAGAGACTGAAAAGCGGGAGAGATATACAAGCCCCACCAGCGTTAGACCGCGGGTCAAACCGTCTCGTATCGCCCCTTCCGTAATCGGAAACTCACCCACATACCACAACACTTCCCCCAGAGGCATCAGCAGGTGCGCGAAAAATACCGCCGTAAGGACCACAAGTCCCGGCACGAGCCGAAACCCCTTTCCTGCAAAGCGCATCACCAGGATAAAAAGAACGATAAAAAGCAATTTTGTCAGGAGGCCCTCGAGAACCAGAAAAGGCGGAATCATCGCCACTCCCGCTGCAAGCCGGGCATAGGGCGGCACGCCTACCAGAGGTCCGCCCCGGGCGGGCCTATCTTTACCGCCGGCTCGCTCGGCAGCGCGCAGCCCGGGCTGCTCCTGCAGCTCGGTGCCTTCCCGGAAGCATGCAAGCCAGCGGGAGCGACGGTAAAAACGTTCGGCAATAACTCCGAGAACAACTCCGGTAATGGTACCGACTAATAAGAAGGGCGGCGCAATTAAGCGGGTGCTCTCCCCGAAAATCAGCACTACCGACACCAGCAACTGTACCGAATTGCTCGCCAGCGCCCCCAGTACCGCAATTCCCACCAAAGTGAAGCGGCTCCCGTGCCAGCGGCTCAAGCCGATCATCACCGCTCCGCTCGCAAGACTGCCTGCCGCCGAAAATACCACGACGTAGGAGAGCAGAGTTCCCGAAACGATGCCCTGACCGAGAATTTTGAGTAAAACGATTACCAGTACGTCCGCCGCCGGCAGAACCGTCACTGCAATCAGCAGAGGCAAATTGGCCAGTCCCAACCGGAAAAAGGGAACCGGCTTAGGGATCATTACCTCGACAACCGAAAAGAAAAGACAAAATGCGGCAAACAGGGCGATGGTATGAACTCGTTCGTCTCTCATTTCCGATCCTTAGACAAAAAAGTCGGTGACATTCATAGTGGAATCGGGGTCGGGCGGGTCGGTTGGTTCGATACGTTCTACATACGGCTCCAGCTCCTCCACTTTTTTGCGAGATCCGTCACTAAAGTAGAACCAGCGGACTGTTCCGCCGCTTGACTGTTCCTCCCGGTATTCGGCCAGAAACTCTCGGTTCATAGGCAAGATAAGCCGGTACCACTGTCCTTTTTCATACTGCTGTTTCATTGCTCCTCCTTCGTGTTGCCCCAGAGAACAGGCTTTCCAACATTCTCCCCCGAAAGATCAAAACGGTTCCCTATCTGGGGTGAAAAATACGCATCACCGTCCTGTTCGACAACCAGCCCGTGGAAGAACGGCGTCTCACCTATCAGCTGCATTCCCCGCTCAGTCCCGTACAGCACCATAATCTGGGCCAGTGCATCCGTGCTGATGGCATCCGGACCGGCTACAAGGGCAAGACGTACACCGCTGCGCAGAGGCACTCCTGTAGTCGTGTCGTACAGACGCCGTACACCGGGAGAGGAGGTCTCTGCAGCTTCCGCCGGAAGGACAGTGACGCAAGCACCATCCTCAAGCCGGAACTCTCCCGTGACCCCCGTATCGACTTCTTCCGGAGGAAAATGGTACGTCCGTTCGGTGCTGCCGAAACAGCGATACACCGAATCCACCCGCACCGCACCGGCGAAGGCGCCCATTTCTTGCATACGGGCAACTGCGAGATCGGCAGCCCATCCCCTGATCAAAGGTTCCGGGTCTATTTTCATCCCCTCTCTCTTCAAGTACGCACGGTGCTCTTCTTCTGAAAGCTCCAGCTGCCGGTAATCGATCAGTTCCACCGCCTCAAAAACCGCCTCCCGCGGGGGCCGGTTCCCGCTGCCCCGGCTTTCCCGCCATAAAGCGCGGACCGGTCCGGCGGTAATATCGTAGACACCGTCGGTCAGCTCCGAAAAGAGCCGGCCTTTCTCCAAAAGACGGTAGACCTGCGGCGAGACCTCTACGGCCTTTTCGCCGGCCCGCCGATTCAGTGTGCCTATCTCGGAGTCTTTTGCATCGGGACGTACAGCCTTCAAAGCCTCTTCCAGATTGTCAAAGAGCTGCTCTCGCTCAGAGCCGGACAATTCGTTCCGGGCGATCAACTCGATTTCGTAGCCCTGGAGTTCTCGCACAGCCCGGGAAACTTCACTCCCCGCACCGCAGCTCGGCAAAAGCAGCGGCACAAGGATTGCGCCGGGGAGTGCGAGGGGGAGCGGAAGCAAACCGAACAAAGAGCGCAACACGTAGTTCATCGTCTAAGAGCTTTGAATATAAACGCCGGAAAGTCAACATATCCGTGGAGCAGCCCCCGGGCGTGTCTATTTCCCCCTCGATTTATCCGTTGGGATATACTACAATTCATGTTGTCACGAAGGATACAAGGTATGGTGGAAACGAAAACAGTGGTCCGCAACAAAGCCGGTATTCACGTTCGTCCGTCCGGAGTTATACTCGAAGAGGCAAAAAACTACTCCGGCCGGATAGAAGTGGAGGTAAACGGCACTGCCCTCGAGCTCAACAATGTAATGGCACTCCTCTCGCTCGGACTCGTACAAGGAAGTGAAGTGACGATTCGAGTGGAGGGACCTAAGGAAGAAGAGGAAGCCGAAAAAATGGCGGAACTGTTTTCACGCCACTTTGATTTCCCCCCTAGAAAAGGAGGATGAATGGTAATCAAGCGCAGCAGTATGAGAGAAGAGATGCGGGAGAACATGCACGGCGGCGAAGGCAGTGTATTTGTAACCCATCTCGTTGAACCCGATCAGCTGAAGAACGGACGCCTCATGTCGACGGTGGAGATTCCAGCCGGAGGCAGCATCGGCGAGCATCAGCACGAACTGGAAACCGAGTATTACATTATCTTGGAAGGCCAGGGAAAAGTGCGCCAACAAGATGAAGAGAAATCGGTCGGTGTAGGAGATATTGTGGTTACCGGTGACGGTGAATCCCACAGTATTCGCAATACCGGCTCCCGTCCTCTCACTATGGCGGCAATCATCATCAACGACTAAACCGGCCGCTGCTTATTTCCCGCGGGGCGAGGCTGAAGTTATTCTTCCGCCTCCCCCGCGTCTCCTTCTCTCTCTTCGGGAACTTCATCCATCGCCTCCCGGCGCACTCGTTCAATGGCTTTCCGGACCGGTTCATCGTAAGCGGGCACCGCTCCGCTCGAGGAGGCGACATACGAGCTGACCAGAGCCGCCAGATTGGCGGCAATATGCAAGTTCTCCGCAACAAAAAATCCGTAGAGAAAGGCGGCGGAAAAACTGTCGCCCGCTCCGACGGTATCGCGGACCGAGACATCGACCACCGGTACATGAAAATATTCTCCCCGGTGGTATATCGAGGCGCCTCGTCCTCCGCGGGTAATAATCACAACCTTCAGATCCCACTCCTTTTCCATGCGACGACAAAACTCTTCCCCCTCCGGAGTTTCGCCGAGCACAAGACGGCCAACCTCCGCCACCTCTTCATTATTCAATTTGAGTATAGTGGCGTATTCAAGGGACTGCCGCAGGACCCGTTCATTATAGTAATCTAGCCGCAGATTTACATCGTAAAATACCTCTTTCGCTCCCGAGGCTTCAATGACTCTGGCAAGAGTTGTACGATTTTCCGGAGTGCGCTGGGCAAGCGTACCAAAGGTGAGCACATCCCACGAGGTCTCACTGAGACGCCGTTCCTGTTCCTCGGTAAGCCGGATGTCGTCCCAGGCGGCTCCTTCCTGTATATCGTACGAGGGGCTTCCCTTTTCATCCACCGTTACGTGCACGACGCCAGTGGGCGCTTCGCTGTGTTCGGAGATGAACTCGGTATGAAGTCCGTAGCCGCGCGCCTTTTCCACTGCTTTGCGTCCCCGCTCGTCCATTCCTACCGCAGAGACCAGCGCCGCATCGGCTCCCATCTGTGCAAGATGGCCGGCAAGATTAAAAGGCGCCCCGCCGATATACTCCTCGTTTTCGATTACATCCCATAGTACTTCGCCAAAGGAAATAGCGTTCATAACTCCTCCGTTTCGCCCGGACCGGTCAATCGCGGGTCAGTTTTCGATATTTTATCCGATGCGGACGGGCAGCCTCAGCTCCGAGACGCTCTCGCCTATGTTCCTCATACTCGCTGTAGTTGCCGTGGTACCAGAACGTAGAGCTCTCTCCCTCGAAAGCAAGAATATGGGTAGCCAAACGATCGAGAAACCAGCGGTCGTGGCTGATGACCAGTACCGTCCCCGCAAAGTTGGCCAGCCCATCTTCAAGAGCCCGCATTGTATTCACATCCAGGTCGTTCGTGGGTTCGTCGAGCAGCAACACGTTGGCACCGCTCTTGAGCATCAGCGCCAACTGGACGCGATTTCGCTCTCCTCCGGAAAGAGTTCCCACTTTCTTTTGCTGATCGGAACCGAGAAAGTTGAACTGGGCTACATAGGCGCGGGAGTTTACCGTCTGTTTTCCGAGGTTAATCTCGTCCTTCCCGTCGGAAATCATCTCCCATACCGTCTTTTCGGGCTCCAGCACATTCCTCATCTGCTCCATATAAGCCAGCTTTACCGTCTCCCCGACTGTAAGACTGCCGGCGTCCGGCGTTTCCTTCCCGGTTATCATTCTGAACAAAGTGGTTTTTCCCGCTCCGTTAGCCCCGATTATGCCGACGATCGCACCGGGAGGCACAGAGAAACTCATATCTTCCATGAGAAGCCGATCGTCGTAGCCTTTGCGCACCTCCTCCGCCTCTACGACAACATCGCCGAGGCGGGGACCGGGGGGAATAAAGATCTGCAGCTCCTTCTGCCGCTTCTCCTGATCTTGATTCAACAGCTCTTCATAGGCGTTAATGCGCGCCTTGTTTTTCGACTGCCGCCCCTTCGGCGACATGTTGATCCACTCCAGCTCGTGCTCAAGGGTCTTCTGCCGCTCTGTTTCCCGTTTCTCCTCCAGAGCCAGACGCTGCCGCTTCTGCTCCAGCCAGCTGCTATAGTTGCCCCGATAGGGAATACCGTAGCCTTGGTCAAGTTCTAAAATCCACCCGGCCGCATTGTCCAGAAAGTAACGGTCGTGAGTGACGGCGATAACCGTTCCCTTGTACTCCTGCAGGTGATGCTCGAGCCACTCGACGGATTCAGCATCCAAGTGATTCGTGGGTTCGTCCAGCAGCAGCACGTCGGGGCGCCGCAGCAGAAGTCGCACCAGAGCCACCCGCCGCCGTTCTCCGCCGGAGAGTTCATCCACCGTCTGATCCTCAGGCGGACATCGCAGGGCGTCCATGGCAAGCTGCAGCCGGGAGTCCAGATTCCACGCATCGAGCTCCTCTAACTTCTCCTGCACCTCACCCTGACGCTGCAGGAGTTTCTCCATCTCGTCGCCATCCATCGGTTCGGAAAACTTGGCGTTGATCTCTTCGTACTCGTTGAGAAGGTCAATAGACTCTTGAACCCCTTCTTCCACTACCTGACGGACGGTTTTTCCCGCCTGCAAATGGGGCTCTTGTTCGAGCAGTCCCACGGTATAGCCGGGAGAGAGGACTGCCTTCCCCTCAAAATCTTTGTCGTTGCCCGCCATGATGTGCAGGAGGGTACTTTTACCGGATCCGTTGAGCCCGATCACTCCGATCTTCGCCCCGTAATAGTACGAGAGAGAAATATTGCGCAACACGGGCTTCTTCCCGTAGCGTTTACTGACGTCAACCATTGAAAAGATAACTTTATTGCTGTCTTCCGCCATAATCTACTACTCCAGTGAGGTTCTTAATATTGCCGTGCGAGTGAGAACACTTTGCCGCAGGGAAGCCGCAGGATTCGCTTCACAGTGTAAGCGTACCGCGAGCTTTGTCAAGCCGGCGTACTCCGCACAGTTGGGGCAGCCGAGGGGCAAACCCTCGTTAGGATTCCGCGTTTGCGGAAGTGTACTCTTTGAGGATGCCGGCGAAGGTCTCCCAGGCGAGTCTAGCACAGGCAAGACGGCCCGGATACTTTTTCACCGCCCGCATGGCTTCGAGGTAGGGGTAGTTTGGAAACTCCGCCTCTTTCGCTTCTTCCTCCAGCATCCCCAGATACGCCTCTACGAGCTCTTTGGCCTTGTCAAGCGGCAGCCCCTCCACCGCCGTACAGAGCATACTGCTGGCGGCAAGTGAAATGGAGCAGCCTTTCCCCTCATAGCCTATACGCCGCACTTTCCCCTCCTCCAGGGAGGCATAGAGGGTAATATCATCGCCGCAGAGCGGATTTTTCGCCTCCTGAGAGTGCGTATACGTCTCGGGAACGGAGGCATGCGTGGTATCCCGGTAATACTGCATGATAATATCGCGGTATAATTCAGTACTCATTGTGCTTCCTTTGTCCTCGGGCTATTCGCTTCCGAAGAGAGAGCCTCCTCGGGCAGCGGCTGCCATATTCACTCGGCAACCCGGTCAATAACTCTTTTTGCCTCCGCCGCCAGTCGTTCTATCGTATCCCACTTTCCTTCGTCCATGAAGACCGGCTTTACAAGCCAGGACCCTCCGACGGCGATGACGCTGTCGAGCTGGAGATACGCTTCCATGTTGTCTTCGTTGATTCCGCCGGTGGGAATAAACTTCGCCTCTCCGTACGGACCGGAGAGCGCCTTGAGGGTTTTGACTCCCCCGGAGGGCTCGGCTGGAAAAAACTTCACTGCTGTATACCCATAGGCCAGCGCCCTCTCCAGCTCGGTGGCCGTCTGGATCCCCGGGAAAAGGGGAAAACCGATCTCGAGAGCACGTTCGATCACCGTCTCATTAAGCCCCGGAGTGACCCCAAAGAGGGCGCCCGCCTCTCGTGCTGTATCGACTTGTTCGCCGCTGCGCAGCGTCCCTGCACCCAGCAACATGCCAGGCACTTCGCTTTTAATACGGGATATTGCCTCGGCCGCTGAGGAAGTTCTGAACGTTATCTCCGCAACCGGTATTCCACCCCGCTTGAGCGCCTGTGCGAGTGGTACTGCATAGTCGGACTTTTCAATCTTTACTACCGGCACCATACCCGCTTCGCTGATTCGTCCTCGAATATCTTCAATCCGCGCCTTTAGTGAAGCATCCATCTCCATATCGCCTCCCTCGCTGCGTCTTTTTGGTTCAAATTTCGTAGCCGATTCAAATTTCGTAGCCGATTCAAATTTCGTAGCCGTAAAGGCTCGGCCCCATTGAGTGCTCAAAGGGAACGTTCCCGCTGCACGACACGCGGATTGTTTGCCGCTTTGAGGCGGTGTTCAGCCACCGAAATCCGGGAGTAATTATAGCCCGGACTCCGCTGTTCTTCAACTCTTCTTGGCGTTCATTCCCACTCCCCGGCCTCGAGCTCCTCCATACTGAAGACCGCCCCGCTCAACACTCCCTTGTCGTTGTAGGAGGGGGAACCGTTGATCCGCAGTACGATCCGTTCACCATTCGGCTTTTCCACTGCATGAGCGAAATTGTATACCGCTCTACCACTTTCTCGGATCTGATTGAAGGGCAGCTGCTCAGCGGGGAGTTCCCGGCCCTCGCGATCGGTCATTTTCCACCCCCGATCGTCGAAGGTGTAGTTCAGCAATTCCTCTCTACTGATCCCGAAGAGCTCCGCCGCCCGCTGATTCGCAAAGACCAAACGGCCAGCTTCGTTAACCATGGTCTTCCCCTCAGGGCTGTGTTCGAGTACCCGCATGAGCAGATCCCGCTCTTGTCGGAGCCGTTTTTCAGAACGTTTATTTTCGGTGATGTCTAAAAAGGTGACAACAATCCCTTCCGCATGCTCCTGCATGGTTAGATACGGAAGAATCTTCAACAGCTTCCAGTTTCCGCCGGTGGTTTGAACCTCTTTTGTCACCGGTCGCTGGTTCTCCCGCACCTTCTCCAGATCTTCTATGAAGCGGGAATCCTTGAAGGAGCGACTGAGGTGGCGGATGGGATAGCCGATGTCCATTTTCGTAATGTTGACTGCATCCACGGCCGACTGAGTGTATTTTCGTATACACAGCTCATTGTCGAGAAAGATCATCCCGATGTCAGTGTTATCAAGAAAGTTTTTCATATCGTTATTGGCCTGCCGCAGCTCCTCGATCTTCTTTTGGTATTCGGCATTCACTGTGTAAAGCTCTTCGTTCACCGCCTGGAGCTCCTCGTTGGTGCTCTGCAGCTCTTCATTGCTGGCAAGCAGCTCTTCATTGGTGGCCTGCAGTTCTTCGTTGCTCGTCTCCAGCTCTTCGATCGTCGCCTGAAGATTCTCTTTGGTATACTGCAGTTCCCGCTCGAGATCGGCGATCATCGTGCCCTGGTCCGCCTGCAGCTGTCCCTCGTTCCTCTCAGGAGCTGGCTGCTCTCGCCCTAAAACGGTGGAATCGAAAACTAGCAAAAAATGGCCGGTTGCATCCCGGGCAATCTCCTCCACGGGTTTCACGGTAAGAGTCACGGATTCGGTTGCACTTCCCCGCCGGTACGGGATGTCCCGATAGCTTACCGCAGTATGCTCTCGTATCGTTCGATGCACCGCCGTACTGACCATCGCCCTCAAGCCTTCCGGAAGCATATCTATCAAGTTGAGTGAGGCGCGTCGTCCGGCGGGAAACTTCAGAAAATGATCCGCCTCCCGGCAGACATGAATCAGATCAAGATTACGGTCTATCACCACCGCCGGGGGGACATACTCTTCTAGGAGCGCCTCATAGACAGTCGCCAGCAGACTCTCGCTCTCCTTGGCTGCCCTTTTCGAGACCGCGCGTGTCCCTCGACCCACGGGATCCGCGCTGGTCTCCGTTCCTTGCCGCTGTACCGGGGGGATAAAGTTGTAGTCTCTTCCCAAACTTCCCTGCGGTTTTTGCGTGCAACGATAAATTTTCCATTTAGGATGCAGCAGTTCATAGGCAGGGTGCATGTCTCCCACCACTTCGCTGGGTCCCAGAAATAAGTACCCGCCGATAGTCAGGGCATGCTGAAGCGTGTTGAGAACCTGCTGCTGGAGGTCGGACTTGAGATAAATGAGCATATTACGGCAGCTCACCATGTCAATAGAGGAGAAAGGCGGCTCCTGGATAACATCGTGGTTGGCAAACACCACCATTCTCCGGATATCGGGGTGAACGTGATAGACGTTGTCTTTCTTGGTGAAATAGCGGTGAAGACGTTCTTTGTTGATGTCAGTTACTATACTCTCCGGATAAACCCCCGCACTGGCAAATTGGATATTCTCCGGGTCGATGTCTGTGGCAAATATTTTCACCTCTACCGGCGTCTGCATCTCGCGAAGAGCTTCATGAAAGAGGATCGCTATAGAATACGCCTCTTCTCCGGTGGAACACCCCAGCGACCAGACACGCAGCGGCCTCTTCTCTTTCATGCCGCCGAGCAGTCTGGGAACAACATTTTTCTTGACCTCTTCGAAGGCCTCGGGATCGCGAAAAAATCTCGTAACGCCTATCAGTAGATCTTTTTGAAGTATGTGAAGCTCCGTAGGGGAAGTGCGAAGATACTCCGCATATGCTCCCATGGAATCGAGCTGATTCATACCGATGCGGCGCTCTATCCGCCGCGCGAGAGTCCCCTCTTTATATCGTGAAAAATCGATCCCGCCCCGCTCGCGCAAAAGGGAGATAATTGAACCAATGCCCTCCGCCGCCTCTTTACCCTGGACTTCGTCACCGCTTTCCCGATATTGAGGTATGGGAGTGCGAACAATTCTGCTCAATTCCTCCGCGATCTTCTCCGGAGATAGTATGTAATCCACCAATCCGGTAGCACTCGCGCTGCGGGGCATACCGTCAAATTTGGCCGTGAGGTTATCTTGTACAAAAACCAGCCCACCGGCTCCCTTTATGGCCCTAATTCCCAGGGTTCCGTCGCTGCCCGTACCGGAAACAATAACGGCAATCGCCCGTTCGGCCTGTTCTTCGGATAGAGAACGGAAAAAAATATCGATCGGCAAATGCAGTCCCTGTTCAGGGTCCTGCTCGGCAAGATAGAGTCTTCCGTCCTTTACGGTGAGAAGCTTCCGCGGCGGAATGAGGTATACGTGACGAGGCTCAATCTCCATTCCGTCCGATACCCGCTCGACCTTCATCTCCGTGTATTTTGACAGCAGTTCGACCATCACACTCTTATAGTCCGGAGAGAGATGCTGCACCACCACAAAGGCAAGTTCTTCCGTCTCGGACATACTCCTAAAGAACTGCTCCAGGGCTTCCAGCCCTCCTGCCGAGGCACCGATACCGACAATGCGCATGTCTCTTTTGCCCACTTGCTCCTGCGTTGGCTCCGAATCCCGTTCTGCATCCCGGAAATGCTCCTGCGAAGATTCCTGCTGCGGGGAAGATGACAGATGCTGAGGCTGCTCTCGGTCGTACTTGCGTTGAGTCATACGTTTTTCCTTATATTTCCTTCTAACTGGAGGCACGTTCACACAATCTTCGAAATGTGGATTGCTTAGGCCTATTACATAGTACTACAAAACATCGTAGATTCCCCCTTAGGTGTCAAGCTGTGGAAGTGCCTAAAGCGCCGGCTTGATTTCCTCGCGAAAGGAAATTACATTGAGATAAGGATCTATCAAAATCATTGTGTTAAGGAGTTTTAACACGGCGATCCGCAACACGAGGGTCCTCAACACGACGATTCTCGACACGAGAAAAAAGCGAGGCAGATACTATGCAACATACAGCGATTATCGGAGTTGACCATGGAGCGCTAGAACTCAAGCAGCGTATTGTGAATCACCTCGAGGGGAAAAATATTGAACTCCATGACATGGGGGTTCACTCCGCCGAATCGGTGGACTACCCTGACATAGCTCGCAAGGTGGTCGAAGAATACCGCAATGGCGGCTACGACTTTGGCATTCTTTGCTGCGGCACGGGCATCGGCATCTCCATAAGTGCCAACAAATTCCACGGTATTCGCTGCGCTTTGCCGCAGAACAGCTTTGCTGCCCGGTTGTCGACAGAGCACAACAATGCCAATTTTATCGCCTTTGGCGGTCGTGTGGACTACCCGGAACCCATCGAAGATATTCTGGATGCGTACCTGGCTGCCGAGTTTGCCGGCGACCGCCATCAGCGGCGGGTGAACAAAATTACGGGGATAGAAACCGAGGAGTCCTGAACGCCATAGCAGAGGAGTAGCACCGATGCCCCTTGCGTCCCCGCTCAACAGCCCGCTCTTTCAACGGGCAGTGGCCGATTATGTATGGCTCCTCGGTCGCGGCTACCCGGAAAAGCGAAGCCGAGTTTTTGTTGGCGACCGCTACGGGCTTTCCCGCCCGCAGCGCAGCGCTCTGTTACGGGGAGTTTTTTCCCAGGAGGTAAATACCCGGCGCAGCGCCCGGCGGCTCTCCTCCGCCGCAGCACATACCCTTCTCGCAGTAGACGGGACAAACGTGTTGTCCACCATATGCAACTACCTGTATGGTCGGACCCTCTTCATCGCCACCGACGGTTTTCTGCGGGACGACGGGGAAAATTACACCGCCGGGGCGGATTCCTCCACCCTTCGCCGGGCTGCCGACCTTCTTGCCGAGCTGCTTGCCGAGGAGCTACCCTCCCGTATCCGCCTCTATCTTGACATATCCTCCGCACCTTCCCTTGCTCCCCTTGCGGAACTGGAAGCGACTGTACGTGCACGTTTCGCAGGCTATCCCGGCTTCGCCCTCTATCCAAGCTCCCGAGTGGACCGGGACTTGATTTCTCTCCGAGAGGGGGCCTTGGCCGGCTCCGACTCCGGAATCATAGACCGTTCCCCGCTGCCGGTCTTTGATGCAGCCCAGGAGACGCTGAACAAGGCCTTTTCTCCGCATTTTCCCGATTTACGGCTCCTGCTGCCGTGAGCTCGGCGGTCTTCTTGTCTATTTGTTCGTTTTCTTTTAATCTGAAGCCATTCGGAGGAATGCAGCCTTGGATCGTTTTCTAAAAAATCCGGAATTTATCAAACACTACGATTTGCTGAAATCCCTCGGGATTCTTGACGAGCTCTCCGCCTGTTCTCAGAGGGTCCACAATCTTGAAGAAGTTATCAGCGATGCCATCGAAATCTTCAATCAGCACTCAACGGAAGAGCTTGTCGATTACATTACCGGCAATTTGGTCAATCGTTTTATTCCGGAGTACCTGCAGTTCACATTTAAGGCGGACGGTCACCGGGAGAAACTGCGCAATCTCTGCTTTCACAACTTGAAGCCCGCAGAGAGCCAGGCCCCGATCACCGATATAGCTCCTTTCCGCCGCTTTTTTCGGCGTTATCCCGGTACAATCAGCTTTAACCTCCTCGAGTACTATATGAACGATCCTGTCATCACGGATCAGCTCCGGCCGCTCACGCCGGAGATCATCATCCCGGTTGTGGGTCCGCAAGACCTCTACGGTATCATTGTCGTCGGCTCGAAGATCGTCGACAAGGAGTACACTCGTGAGGAGATCGTTTACATCGATCGGCTCATGAAGTTTGCCTCTCTGAGTCTGCAAAACGCGATTCACTACACCGGCAGCGTCACAGATTACAAAACGGGTCTTTATAACCACTCATTTTTTATTAAGCGGCTGGAGGAGGAACTGGCCCGAGTCCGCCGCTACAACCGTTCTATCGCCCTGTTGATGCTCGACATCGATTACTTCAAGCAGCTCAATGACCGACACGGCCATCTTGCAGGCGATAAAGCTCTTTACGAGCTCGCCCGCATTATAGAGGAGACGCTTCGCAAAGAGGATGTCATTGCCCGCTTTGGCGGAGAAGAGTTTAGTATACTTCTGCCTTCCAGTTCCTCCGCCACGGCGGTACAAGTAGCTGAGCGGCTGCGTGAAGCAGTATCGGCCATGGAGATTCCCCATCTCGAGACCATTCTCACCGTCACCGTCAGCATCGGAGTGGAGTCCATCAATCCGGACCGGCCGCTCGGCGGAGTGCAATTTCATATCGAGCGTGCCGACAAAGCACTTTATCAAGCGAAAGTGGAAGGCCGCAACTGCGTGCGCCTCCACCGCTCAGGCCTTCTTCATCGCGCGGCCCAGCGTCTCGAAGAAGAGCACTAATCTTTAGGGACTCGGTGCAAACAGCCCAATTTTCGTGTCCCCAAAGGGGGTGCTGCACCGGGTATGCTGCACCGGGTATGCTGCGCCCCTCCGCTGCTTCGCTTCCACAGCGCGGGGAAAATATGCTATGCTCATCCCCGTTCCTCCGCCGGTTGCGGAGACTGCCGCCGAGTGCACGCCGCTCTGCGAGCTGGAATAACTAAACAGAAAGGTTCTTTCACCATGATACTGTGATCCTGTTGAAAGGACCTCAAGGAAAAAGAAGACTGAAAAGAGAGGCACCGAGGATGAAAAACGAACCAGATATGCGGCGCAAGGATTTTTCCGCCGATGACGAGGGCGGATTGAACTTTATCGAACGAATTATTGAAGACGATCTTGAAAAAGGTTCCCACGGCGGAGCCGTCGTCACTCGTTTTCCGCCGGAACCGAACGGCTATCTGCATATCGGCCATGCAAAATCGATCTGCCTCAACTTTGGATTAGCAGAAAAATACGGCGGACGCTGTCACCTGCGTTTTGACGACACCAACCCCGCTAAAGAAGAGATCGAATATATCGAATCCATCAAACGGGATGTAAACTGGCTCGGTTTCGACTGGGGAGAGCACGAATACTACGCATCCGACTATTTTGATCAGCTGTATGACTACGCAGTGGAGCTGATACAAAAAGGACTTGCTTACGTCGATTCGCTGGATACCGAGAAGATTCGCGAGTATCGAGGCACACTCACCGAACCGGGCATCGAAAGCCCCGACCGGGGCCGCAACATCGAAGATAACCTGGACCTTTTTGCCCGCATGCGGGCGGGTGAGTTTGCCGAAGGCGAGTATGTGCTCCGAGCCAAGATCGACATGGCCTCCGGCAACCTCAATATGCGTGATCCGGTACTCTACCGCATTAAAAAAATCAAACACCACCGCACCGGCGACACCTGGATGATCTACCCCATGTACGACTTCACTCATCCCCTCTCCGACGCGATCGAAGGGATTACCCACTCTATCTGTACATTAGAGTTTGAAGATCACCGACCGCTCTACGACTGGGTGGTGGAGAATACCACTGCGCCTCACAGTCCCCGGCAGTACGAGTTTGCCCGGCTCAACCTAAACTATACCGTAATGAGCAAGCGGATCCTCCTTACCCTGGTCCGGGACGGCTACGTGGACGGCTGGGACGATCCTCGCATGCCCACCATCAGCGGTTATCGGCGCCGAGGCTACACTCCCGAGGCCATTCGCGATTTCGCCGAACGGATCGGGGTAGCTAAATCCAACAGCACTATCGATATCGCCCTCCTCGAACATTGCCTGCGGGAGGATCTCAACACCCGGGCCCCGCGGGTCATGGGTGTGCTCCGGCCGCTGAAAGTGGTAATCGACAATTACCCCGAGAACGAGGTAGAGTGGTTTGATGCGGAGAACAATCCGGAAGACCCGGACGCCGGCACCCGTAAGCTCCCTTTTACGCGAGAGCTCTACATCGAGCAGGATGACTTCATGGAAAATCCACCCAAGAAGTTCTTCCGACTGGCCCCCGGCCGGGAGTTTCGCCTAAAACACGCCTACTACATCACCTGTGTTGATGTCGTGAAGGACGAAGCCGGCAACATTGTGGAAGTGCACTGCACCTACGACCCCGAATCCTGCGGCGGCTGGACCGACGACGGCCGCAAGGTAAAGGGCACGGGTCACTGGGTCTCCGCACATCACGCCTTCAGCGCCGAGGTGCGCCTCTACGATCACCTCTTTACCGCAGAACATCCGGGTGAAGAGAGCGGCAATATTCTGGACGACCTCAACCCCGATTCGCTGGAGATACTCTCCGACGCGCAGCTCGAGCCCAGCCTGCGGGAGGCGCAGCCGGGACAGATTTTCCAGTTTCTTCGCAAAGGCTACTTCTGTGTAGACACCAAACACTCCCAAGAGGGAACTCCGGTGTTCAACCGCTCCGTATCACTGCGTGACACCTGGGCAAAACTGAAGAAGAAGCTCGAAAAGGGCGGGAAATAGCTTATTTACGGCGGATCGTCCAGCTGCGGTGCGGGCGCTTCTTGCCGGTAAAATCGGCCGGGATCGTCTGCTTGCTTGTCTCGTCCACCCGCGCCTTTTTCTTCAGTCGTCCCCCGTCGAAGCGGAACTCGGAGAAATTGGTGGAGAAAAAGATTGCTCCCGATCCGCTGAGCAGATCCAAACATCTCTGCAACAAGATCGGGTGATCGCGCTGTACGTCAAAGGTACCTTCCATTTTACGGCTATTTGAAAAGGTGGGGGGATCGACGATTATCAGATCGAAAGGCCCTTCGCCCTTTGCCTTCTTAAGCCACTGCATCGCATCGTCAGCGATGTATTCATGGGGTCCCACTTCGAATCCGTTCAGCCGCATATTCTCCTGTGACCAGCGGAGGTAGGTGTTGGAGAGGTCCACACTGACGGTCCGGGCCGCACCTCCGGCCGCGGCATTGACGGTAAAACCGCCTGTATAGCAAAAGAGATTCAGTACCCGCATCCCTGGAGCCGCATCGCGGACAAAGAGCCGGCTGTCGCGGTGATCGAGAAAAAGACCGGTATCCACATAGTCCGAAAGGTTCACGAGTAACCGGAGACCGTTTTCCTTGATCTCCAGGGTTCGTGCCGCCTCAGCCTGCTTCTCATGCTGCTCTTCCTTACCCTGCCGCCCTTTGCGTTTGAAGAAAATTCGTTCCATCGGCACGTAGAGCATGCGCGAGGCGGCCTCCAGAAGCTCATCCTCCACCTCCAAAGCAAAAGGGCGCTGCTCATCCGCGAGGGAAGAGATATGGAGATAGACTCCATAAAAATCGATGAGCCAGGGAATATCTTCGATATTCCAGTTGTACACCCGGAACGCATCGGTTTCTGTGCCGCCAAAGAGGGAACGCATCTCCTCGTGATTACGCTTGAGCAATTTTCCAAAGTCTTTCAGTAGTTGTCTTGTATCCATTACAGCGACCTTGTTATACTATGCTAGTCTTCGAAGGAGAATATGGTATGCCAAGCTCGATGAAAAATCAACATCCCAGTTTTCCCGCCAGAACTGTGATGAAAATAATAACCGATGCTCAAAAAGAACAGGAAAAAGCCACGCTTGAACGTCTTGAGGCCGTCTTCAGAGAACTGCTCCTCGAACCGTCGGAGTGGAGCAGTACGTACAGTAAAAAAAGCAGCTACATCAGTTTCACTACCGAAGTGATGGTGCAAAGCAGCGATCAACTCTATATTCTCTACGAGAAGCTGGACGCACTTCCTGAAGTTCGCTACATCCTCTAAGCTCCCGAGGCTTTGCTCCCGAGACTTTGCTCCTGAGGCTTTGCTCCCGGGTTCCCGGGCTCCCGCGCCCCGGAAAATGAAACCACCTGCTTTTCTTTTTCAAAAGCTCTTGCTATATTGTAGTCACAATATATACAGTGGACAGTGCACACGCTATGAGGAGGATGTATGAGTCACGCTATTTCCTGCACGTGGAACGACGGTATGTCGTTTGACACTCACGTCAACGGGCACACTATCACTATGGACGCCGACGATTCCGCCGGCGGAGAGGACCGGGGACCGCGCCCCAAACCGATGCTCCTCGCCTCTTTAGCCGGTTGCACCGGAATGGACGTGATCGCGATTCTAAAGAAAATGAACCAAAGCCCCAGTTATTTCAACATCAAAGTAGAAGGGGCCTTGAACGACGAACACCCCAAATACTACCAGAACATAAAACTGGTCTACGAGTTCAAAGAAGACGACGGCCTGGACACCGGAAAGGTAGAGCGGGCGGTCAAACTTTCTCAGGAAAAGTACTGCGGGGTAAGTGCGCTTCTGCGCCACTCGAGCACCCTCGACTACGAGATTCGCTATCTTTAAAGTGCTGCACCTCCGTATCGCACTTGCCGGAACGGCCGTTTTCTGCAATGGTGGTGAGGCGAGGAACAGCGATCACGGAGGTGAGCCAGCATGCCGAAAAAGGAACTGTCGCCGCAGGAGTTTCTTGCCAATCTTGAGCGCAAGAGCGGCGGAACGATAGAGTGGAAGACGTACGCGTTCTATATGGGCAAGACCGGGGGCTCCCCGGAGAGCCTCGGGGGACTGCTGTACCGTGTGGGAGACTCTCTCATTTTCGAAGATTTCGAATCGAGCAGACCCTTGCTCAAACTTTCTAAACCCAAGCCCTATGAAAAAACCCGTTTTTTCATTCCCCTCTCTTCTATCCGCGAAATCCGTCCGCTATCCGCCGGGGTCGCAAAAAAACTGATACGCGGTGCGAAGTTGCTCGAGTCGGCCTCCCCGCTTACCGGCCTCGAACGGTTCTTGTTCAAACGGGTAAATGCAGTCATTACCGAGGAGGGGGAAGCTTACTTCTTTGAACTCTACGACCGTGAGGGCCTCGCCCGTGAGCTCGGCGTATAACGAGGCGATTATACACATCGACGCTCTCTGAAAACGGGCTTTCAGAGAGACAATACGGGTTTTCTCCCCGAGCGACAATAACCGCTTTGAGAGCGGTTATGAAATACGATTTGAATATTATACATACAATTTACAACAAATAGAGAGGTAGCATATGAAAGCGTTCAAGGCGTACGACATACGCGGCGTGTACAACAAAGATTTCGACAAAGACGACGTCTACAAGATCGGTTTTTTTCTTCCCGGTCTTCTCAATGCCAAAGAGATTTTAATTGGCAAGGACGTGCGCAGCAGTACGGAAGAGATTTTCGAGGCTCTCTGCCGGGGCATCAACGACGCGGGAGCGGATGTAGCGGATATGGGGTTGGCCACCACCCCGATGGTCTACTTCGGCACCGCCCACTACAACTTCAACGCCTCCGTGCAGATTACCGCCAGTCACAATCCCAAAGAGTACAACGGACTGAAAGTCTCCAAAACCGGCGCCCTTCCGGTAGGCTACGAATCCGGCCTCGCTGAGCTCGAGAAACTCATCCAAGAAGGTGAAGTAAAGCCGGTAGCGCAAAAAGGCTCCGTCAAGCCCTACAAGGTAAAGGAAGACTATATCGAATATCTCTCTCAGTTTGCCCCCGAAGGGCTGGAGGAGCTTAACTGCACCGTCGACTGTTCAAACGGGATGGCCAGCCTGCTCATCAAAGATCTCTTGGGCGAAAAGCCCCATTATATCTACGACACCATGGACGGCACCTTTCCCAACCACGAGCCGAATCCGCTGGAGGAAGAGAACGTGGCCGACCTCAAAAAAACCGTGCTGCAGCGGGGCGAAGACTTAGGCATCATTTTTGACGGCGATGCGGACCGCGTCATGTTTGTGGATGAGAAGGGACACTTCATTCCCCCCGATCTGATCATCGGTGTTCTCGGCCTCTACTACCTGCGCCGCGAGAAGGGCAACGTCCTACAGGACATACGTACAAGCCGCTCCGTCTCCGAGTATATCGAGCGTCTCGGCGGCACGCCCCACACATGGAAAGTGGGCCACGCCTACGCAAAACTGAAGCTGCGCGAAATCGGAGCTATTTTCGGCGGCGAATTGGCCGGACACTACTACTTTCGCGACTTCCACAACTGCGACTCCGGTATCCTCGCAAGCCTGCTGGTACTGAACGTGCTGATAGAGCAAAAGCGGCAGGGTAAAAAGGTCAGCGAGTTGATCGACGAGATCAAAGTCTACGCCAACAGCGGTGAAGTGAACTACCGTATCGAGGAGAAGAGCGCGGCGATGGAGGCGCTCAAAGAGCACTTTACCTCCCGGGAAGAGCCCACCGCCCTCCTCGATTTTGACGGCTACCGCATCGAATACCCGACCTGGTGGTTCAACGTCCGCCCCTCAAATACCGAGCCCTACCTGCGACTTGTCGTTGAGGCGAAAAGTGATGAAGAGCTGCAGCAGCGGATGGACGAGATCAACGACGTCCTGAAAGCCTACCAGGAGTAAGAGGATGAAGGTACTGCTGTTCGGCGGAGCCGGCTATATCGGCAGCCATGTGGCCCTCGCCTTCCGCGACCGTGGCCACGAAATCGGAATCTTCGACGATCTTTCCACCGGCCTGCAGGAGAACGTTCCCTCCGGCTGCACCTTCTACCGGGGAGATATCAACGATTCTGCAGAGGTCTCCCATGCCCTCTCCGAGGGCTGGGAGGGGATCGTCCATCTGGCCGCCTTCAAAGCGGCCGGAGAGTCGATGGTGGAACCGGAGAAATATGCCCGCAACAATATCGGCGGTTCCCTCAACCTGATCACCGAAGCGGTCGGCAGGGGGGCGGCGGGCTTCCTCCTCTCCTCCTCCGCCGCCGTCTATGGGGAACCGAAGTACCTGCCGGTGGACGAGGAGCACCCCACCGTTCCCACTAACTACTACGGTTTTACCAAACTGGAGATCGAACGGAATCTTGCGTGGTTCGAGACGCTCCGCAGACTGCCGTACGCCTCCCTGCGTTACTTCAACGCCGCCGGCTACGATCCCGACGGCCGCATTACCGGCTTGGAACGCAAGCCGGCCAACCTCATTCCCCTGGTGATGGAGACCGCACTGGGGCACCGCAAAGAGCTGTTAATTTTTGGGGACGACTATCCCACCCCGGACGGAACCGGCATCCGCGACTACATTCATGTCACCGACCTGGCGGAAGCCCATGTTTCCGCCCTGGAGTACGTGGTTCGCGAAAACCGCAGCCTTACCGTCAACTTAGGCAGTGAGCAGGGGCTGAGCGTCCAGGAGATTCTGGAAACCGCCCGAAAAGTCACGGGCAGGGAGATACCGGCCCGGGTTACCGACCGCCGGGCCGGAGACCCCGCTCGTCTGGTCGCCTCCGCCCGTCGAGCGGCTGAAACGCTAGGTTGGCGCACTCACCACAGTTCTGCGGAAGAGATCCTGAGCACAAGCTGGCAAGCCTACCGTCATGGATAAGAAGACGCAAAACCACGCCCGCGAACAGATGAAGGGCTTCTGCCGGCTTTGTCCCGTCTGCGACGGACGTGCCTGTCGCGGTGAAGTTCCCGGGATGGGAGGCGCCGGCAGCGGCGCCTCCTTTATGCGCAACGTCGCGGCCCTCGAGCGGATCAAGCTCCCCATGCGCACCATCCACACTATCAAGCAGCCGGAGACCAGCTGCGAGCTATTCGGGCTGCGTCTGAGCGCACCGATCCTCTGCGCTCCGGTAGGCGGGGTGGTGTTCAACATGAGCACTTCCGTACAGGAGGAAACGTACATCGACGCCGTCCTCCGCGGCTGCGCCGCCGCCGGCACACTCGGATGCACCGGGGACGGCGAGCTGGATGAGATTTTCGAAAGCGCCGAACGGGTGCTCACTCGAATGGAAGGGAAGGCAATCCCTTTCATCAAACCCTGGGAAGAGGAGCGTCTCTTTGACCGAATCGACCGCATCGCCTCCTCAGGAGCCACCTCCTTTGGTATAGACATCGATGCGGCCGGACTCGTCACTCTCAGCTCCATGGGCCATCCGGTCTACCCCAAAACCGCGGAGATGCTCAAGGATATCGCCGAACGCAGCGCTCTCGCCTTTATCGTCAAAGGAGTCATGAGCGCCGAAGAGGCAAGAGTTGCAACGGATGCCGGCGCCGACGGCATCGTGGTATCCAATCACGGAGGCCGGGTGCTCGATCACACCCCGGCCACTGCGGAGGTACTGCCGGAGATCGCCGCTGCAGTGAAGGGCCGCATCGCCGTCCTGGTGGACGGGGGAGTGCGCAGCGGCATCGACGTCTTCAAAATGCTCGCCCTGGGAGCCGATGCTGTACTCGCCGGCAGACCCTTTGCCCAAGCGGCTATCGGCGGCGGTAAAGAGGCGGTGCAACAAAAGGTTGAGCAGTGGCGGACGCAACTCATCCACACCATGGTAATGACCGGCAGCGGCAGTCTCGACGAACTTTCCGAAGAGACTCTTCTGCACCCTGACTGGTAAACGCCCTCGTGGTTCCTCTGCCCTTTCGCATTATTGCGCACCTCCCGCGCTAAGATAGACAAACAGCGGTAAAACGGAGCGGAGTTGGGTATTGACTTCCTCATCCTGTAGTATAATAACTATATAAAGGAGGCTTACATGTTTGACTGGATGGAGTTCAGCAAAGCTGGCATACCCGATGAGAGCGATAAGGACGTAAAGGTGCTTGCCCTTACAACCTGTGCGTTCTGTAAAAAAGCAATGGATTTTCTCAAAGAACACGGGATCCCCTACCGCTACGCCTATGCAGACAAGCTCTCCCGAGAGGATAAACGTCGTCTGACGGAAGAATATACATCCCATTTCGGCGACAAGCCCCTCTTTCCCACCCTCATCATCAACGATGAGACAGCGGAAACCGGCTTTGTTAAGAAAAAATGGAAAGAGGCCCTGGGGATCTCTGAGGAACAGGAGTCCTAAGTGCTGCCGCGGGAGAAGAGCATCGAAGAGGTACGCAGCTTTGCGGAAAATGCGGCCCGCCGCTACGGCTGGTCGCTGATGCCGGACGAAGAGTTTCTCAGTTATCTCCTGGAGGGGCTGCAGGAAAATTACCGGCGCTACGGCTTTTTTCAATGCCCGTGTCGCGACAGTTGGGGAGAGCGGGAAAAGGATCGGGATATCGCCTGCCCCTGCATCTACGCCCGACAGGATATTCTGGATTATGGGCGCTGCTACTGCAACCTCTTCCTCAGCCCTGAAGCTGCACTGAACGATCCCGAACCCACACAAATACCCGAGCGGCGGCCGGAGGAGTTCTTCCCCTACTAATTCTGAAAAAGCTGTTTCACTGCTCGGGGATGTACATTTCGAGCCGCACACCGTCCCACATGCGACGCAGGATGCCGCCTTGCGGCACCGCCTCCGCGGCGGTAAGCGGATATCTGGCCGCTTCCTTCCCCGCTACCCGTACCACCGCTTCTCCAAGCTGCTCACCCTTGTGCACCGGCGCAACCAGCGGCCGCTTCAGTTCGACCTCCACCGTCACATCATCCGCCACCTCTTTCGGAATCGTGAGCGGTTGAGCCGACGCTGCCTGCAGCGCCACGCGCCGGCGCAGTCCCTTCCACACCCGCATGGTCTCCGGCACTTTAAGCCGGGGTGTGACCCGGGTGAAGGAATAAAAACCATAGGAGAGGAGATTCGCTCCGTCGATGGCGCGCGTGAGGGTGCCCTCCTCACTATTCTTCCCGGGACCTCCCAGCAGCACCGCCACCAGGCGCCGTTCTCCGTTGCTGCCGGTCAAAGCCACGTTGTAGCCCGATTCGTCGATATAGCCGGTCTTTAGCCCGTCGACCCAAGGATGCCCCCATACGAGCTTGTTGTGATTGTACTGAGTAATCGGGCCGTAGGTAGAGCTTTCACCGGCGGGTATATTTTGCCGTTTAGGGTAAGTGAAGGTGTAGCGCTCGTGCAGTTCCTCAAGCGAACGCGGATGGGCTTTGATATAGACCATGCAGAAGCGCGCAAACTCCTCCGCGGTGGTGCGATTACCCTCACTGAGTCCGTTTGGATCGGCAAACCTTGTTTCGGAAAGACCGAGTCTTCTCATTTCCCGGTTCATTCGCTCCACAAACGCCTCCACCGACCCAGCTACTTGCTGTGCAAGCAGCAGAGCGGCATCGTTGCCGGAAGGCACCGCAAGTCCCTGCATCAGTTCGAGTACGGTGACACGCTGCCCTTCCTCTAAAAACATCAGTGACGAGCGAGGAGGCAAGGAATGGAAATCCGCTGCTTTATTGACCACCACTTCGCTGCTCCGGCTGAACTCTCCCGCTTCAATAGCCCGGTACACCAGATGCAGTGTCACCAGTTTTGTCATCGAAGCGGGGGAAATTACCTCCCCTCCGTTCTTACTGTAGAGAAGAGTGTCGTTTCCAGCGTCATAGAGGGCGGCAGCACGGCTGCGCAACGCCGGTTTTGGATAGGCATGCTCCCGCAGATAGTCGTTTACCTCCCCGGCAGCAAGAGACGGAACAAGCGCCAAGGCGGCACTGAATAGAGAGAGGGCACAGCAAAGCGTTCGAATCGTGTATGATAGCTTCATCTTTTCACCTCGGGATGATATACGCGCAGCAACTCTATCACATAGAACGGATTTACAACACTCCCCAAAAAGGCTATAGTTATCGCCATCGCGGGAGACATGATGGATACTACCTACTTAGCTCTGATAATCGGTATTGTCGCTACAACACAAATCCATCTTTCCAAGGGGATGCAACGCTACGGGATGGAAGGCTTTCGCAAGCACTGTCTCGATACCCCGAAGAAGAAAAAACACCGCCGGATGGTCTATTTCATTGGAATCATCCTGAATAATCTCGCCTTCTTATGGGCGCTGCTTGCCAACACCTACGCACCCACCGCCTATTACACCAGCATGTTCGGCTTCGGCCTGATCGTACTGATGCTCTTCTCGGAAATGGTCCTCCATGAGCAAATAACCAAGCTTCAGCATCTCGGGGCAGTGGTCATTGCTCTCGGCACCGCGTTTTTCGGGTTTGGAAAAGGCCGCGGAGAGCCGCCTCCCATCCAGAACCTCAATCCGGAAGAGGTCCTGTTGTACGGCGGAGTTTACTTTTGCATAGTGCTGGTAATACTTCTCCTCTCCATGAAATTGGACATCAAGCGCTTGGTCGGCATCTTCACCGGCCTTTTTACCGGCGGTTCGGCGGCCATGGATCCCATTTTCAAGGGCATCGGACAGGGCTACGGAGATACAGTACAACTGCTTCCGTACAGTTCCGGCGGCTGGGTCTATTTTGGCGGAAGTTTTCTCTTCGGATTCTTTGCCTTCTCCTTTACTCAGTTGGGTTTCTATAAACACGCCCGGGCTTCCACAATTTTGATTTTTCACAACGCCGCTATTATCCTCGTTCCGGTCGCCATTCTGCAGCTTTCTCTTCCCGGCTATGAATTGACCGTTATGCAGATGATCGGCCTTTTTACGATCATTGGAGGAATCGCTCTTATGTACACCGAACACACCATGCTGATGTTCAACAAACTGCTCGATGCCTGGCGTCTGAAGCGGGAATCGAGGAAGGAGCAGCGCCGTGAATAATTTCGAAGCGATCGAAACAACGCTCCGCACCGCCGGGGAAACCGCCGCCGCCCGGCAAAGCGAAGTACTGCGGAATACGAAAGAGGACGGATCTATCCTCACCGAGATCGATGTGGAGCTCGACCGTACCCTCGGAGATGCCATTCGGGAGGAGTTTCCGGATGCCAATATCATAGCGGAAGAACACGCCGCCCAGTTCATGGCCGAACGGGAGTGGACCTTTACCATAGATCCGATCGACGGAACCGATTCCTACAGCCAGGGAATGGCGGGGTGGTGCGTAGCGGTAGGTATTCTGGACCGAGAGCTCAATCCTGCCGGAGGTATCGTCTACGCCCCCCATTGGGGCCATGTTCCCAACGGAGGGCTCTTTATCTCCGCCCTTCCGGGTCGCAAGGATCTCAGTATCGAAGGAATTCCCGAACAAACCCTCTCCGTCTCCCCGGGAGAAGGGACTCAGCTGATGATCAGCTCAAAGGCACACCGGCGTTACGATTTTTCCTCTTTTCCCGGAAAAATCCGCAGCATCGGAAGTACGGTCCTTCACGCCGTGGCCCCGCTCATTCACCCGGCCATCTATGGCGCCTTCCTTCCGCCGTGCCATATCTGGGACATCGCCGCCGCTCACAGTATCGTCCAACGGCGAGGACTGGAGGTGGAATACTACAACGGCGATCCGCTCACGTATACGACCATGGTCCATCGTCAGCCTGCGGCGCACCATCTCATTGTAGGTACTGAAGAGGGTATCGAAAACATCCGCTCGTACTTTCTTCCCCGGGAGAAGTAATCCCCGCAGGTTCCGCACCATATCTACCCACACTATTCACCAGGAAAGGACCGCATTGTGAAGTCATTACAACGCTCATGGGATATACTCGACCACTACCGCGGAACGCTCATCACAGGCTTCTGGCCCACAATACCGGAGATGTTTCGCCTCAGCTGCCGCCTCTACGGCTCCCGGCCCTGCTTTACCGAATATACTCCCGAGTTCACCCGCTATACCTATCGGGAGGCGGAAGCACACATTGAGCGGCTGGCTCAGTACCTCGCATCCCGTGGAATCGAAAAAGGCGACCGCGTGCTCCTCACCGGAAAGAATTCTCCGGCCTGGGCTTTCGGCTATCTTGCGGTGCAGATGATCGGGGCCGTGATCGTCCCCGTTGACTATCAGCTCTCCGACGAACGGATTGCGCATCTCGCCCGCTACGCCGGCGCCAAAGCGGCCTTTATCGACCGGGAGAAATTTACCTCTCTCCCGTCTCTGCTCGAGGGAGAACTGGAGACGGTGATCAGTCTCTCCGATGAGCACGAGCCAAACCATCTCTCCGCCGCTGCCAAAGAGGAACAGAACTACGCACTACCGCAAGAGCACGATACCGCCGCCATTATCTTCACTTCCGGAACCACCGGTAAGGAGAAAGGCGTGGTGCTCACCCACGCCAATATCACCTCCGATGTTTTTCAGGCCTGCGACCCTTCTCTGATGAGCGCCGACTACGAGGACGTGTGGTACGCCCTCCTTCCCCTGCACCACTGCTACACGATGACCGCCGTTTTCTTGGAGTCAGTCAAGCACGGCAGCGAGTTAGTGTTTGCACGGCGAATGGCCTCCAAAGAGATGCTACGAGATCTTAGGCAGGGAGGAGTCACGATTCTGATGGGAATTCCCCTCCTGTTTAACAAGCTTATGAAGAGAATGATGAAAGAGCTGCGTTCACAAAGCACCGCTGTTCAGCTCCTGGTAGGCCTGCTGATGCGGATCAACGGGGTTACCAAGCGCTTTTTGCAGATCAATATCGCCCCCCTCTTTTTTAGGCCACTCCTCCGCAAAACCGGGCTGGACACCGTCCGCCTGCTCATCTGCGGCGGCGGACCGCTTGCACCGGAGACGTTTCGCCGCTACAACGAACTGGGCTTGAACTTTGTTCAGGGCTACGGCCTCACCGAGACCGCCCCCATTGTAACGCTCAATCCGGTACGCAAGTTCAAACTCACCTCCGTCGGCCGCATTTTCCCTCTGGTCAATATGCGGATACTGAACCCGGACAAGGAGGGGAACGGAGAGATAGCTGTGAAGGGCCCCAATGTAACCGCCGGCTACTACCGCGCCCCCGAAGAAAGTGCGCAACTCTTCACCGCGGACGGATACCTGCGTACCGGCGATGTAGGATATTTGGACCGGGACAATTACTTGTACTTATCCGGCCGTAAAACATCACGTATCATTACCGAGGGCGGAAAAAATGTGTACCCAGAGGAGTTGGAAGACCGGTTTCAACTCTACCAAGAGATCAATCAAATTCTGATCACCGGCTATATCCGCGACCCGGAGACCCGCACGGAACATATCGAGGCGCTTATTTATCCGAATCAGGAACTCCTCGCGGAAATAGGGAGGGAGGCGCTCGAGGAGCGTATCCATACTGCGGTGGGCGAGGTCAACGCTCGGCAGCTGCCCTACAAAAGAATTGACACGGTCACGCTGCTCGACGAGCCGATGGAAACGACCACGACGCAGAAAATCAAGCGTCAGGAAGTACTCTCCCGTTTAGGGAGGAGCTGAGAGCAGCGCTGTCGCTACTCCTCACCGCCTGTATCTCCCGCTTGAACGCCGGGGCCCATTTCCTCCTGCTCCCGGTCGGCCCCGCTCTCTATGTCCAGATAGCGTCTCTTCACAGCCTTCGAAAGATAGACAAAGGGGGTATCGGCGGCAGCCACGATCCATTTCAACACGTAGGTGGTGAGAAAAATCTCCAGCAGTACCGGCCAAGTGAATACTCCGGCAAACGCCACCAGAGTAAAGACCACCGAATCGATGAACTGGCTTACCATGGTGCTGAGATTGTTACGCACCCAGATATACTTCACCCCCGGCAGCCGTTTTCTCCAGCGATTATACGCCCATACATCGTGGAGTTGACTCGCTCCGTAGGCCAGCAAACTGGCTCCGGCGATGCGCGGGAGAAAGCCGAAAATCGTTTTAAGACTCTCATGGGCAAAATCATCCGGGGCCGGCTGAAACAGCAGTGCAAGGTTCATCATGAGCGTGAAAAGGATCAGCGAAAAAAACCCGATCGCCACCGCCCTGCGGGCCGACTTTACTCCGTAGTTCTCGTTGAGAATATCCGTCACCAGAAAGCTCGCCGCATAGACGATATTGCCGAGGGTGGCGGTGATGCCGAAAAGCTCGATCGTTTTAGTGACTTGTATATTGGCAGTGATGACGGTGATGGGGACCCATACAAAGAGGCCCATTTTGCCCCATAACCGATAAGAGAGCAGGATGGCGAGAAAGTTGACGAGCAGAAGTACTATCCACCACAGTTCGTTGATCATGCATGCGCTCCTTGGATATTGTATATCGTATATATATGATGACTGAGAAGTGACAAGTTCTCTATTTTACCGGCGCTGCCGGCTTCACGCAGACGGAAGCGCCGCTTTTACTGCTGCCGCGGGGCTACCGCGAGAGAGTAGTAGTCGCTGCCGTCGGGAGAAATCCAGCGCTCCAGAATATACGCCCCCCGCAGAACAGCTTCGCTGATTTGAATGGTGTATTGCGTATACAGCGTGCCGCCGCCCCGCTCCAGATCCAAGCGCTTGCGTTCTACCTCCACACTGACTTGGCGGGCTAAATTGGCCAGTGCCTGTTCATCGGCGGAACGGATGGAATCCGCAAAGTACATGTGGCGGTTGCCGGCCCCTACGGCGGTAAGGTATCCGGCCAACTCCGGAGGAGATAAAACCCACTCCGGCCGGCCGTTCTGCTGCTCGCCTTGGCCCATAGTACCGCCGGCGGCGTCCTCGGAGGGAAGGGCCATATCGCCGGGAAGCTCCCCGGCGAGGGTCCCCTGCAAGTAGCTCCCGCTGCGGTCGGCATACGAGGTGAGCACTTCGATCTCCTCCCGCATGTCCCGGACGAGTTCCGGCGGAACCTCGACCTCCACCTCTTCCAGATACCCCATTTCACGGCCTTCCTTTTTGGTCAAATACTTAGCCGTAACCTCCGCTTTGCGCCAGCGAGCCGCCTGATAGGCTAACGCAGTAAGGCCCGCCTCATACTCCTCTTCACGGTCCGCCTTGCGGGGTACAGAGGCAAAAAAGCAAGGCTGACCGCCGCGGGGCGGAGTGGAAAGCAGGTTTCGGTAGGGAGCTGCAGTGAAATCGATATCTCCTTTTACCGTAATACGTGTCGTTTCTTCGGCTTTTTCCGGCTCTTCAGCAGAAGCTCTACGTGCCCCTTCGGAGACGCCGGAGGAAGCGCAGCCGACAACAAAAAGCAGCAGGACCGCTCCCGTGCCGCCCCAAAGCAGCCGGGAAGAGTGGCTCCGCCAGACGCTCCGCCAAAAGCGCCGCCCAAAAGCGCCGCCTCGGGCAACTGACATCCTATACGTATTCGCCTTATGCTCCACGCCGCACACCTCTCCCCGCATGATTCGCATTACTGTCTATCACAAAGTTACCAGGCGCATCAACGTGCACGGCTTACCTTCCCCCTAAAAAAAGAGCTGTCTAATCGATACCTCGAATAGACAGCTCCATTACTAACATCGTGCAGCGCAGGACCTTTCACAGGTCCCCGCCTTTCACAGGTCTGCTTTCAGCGCAAATTAATCCTCTACAGGCTCGGAGCGGGTGGGATTGTTCTCGGTTTCTTGCTCGAGTCGTTCCAACGCCTGCTGAGTCTTGAAATCTGCAAAGGCGGCGCTTTCGTTACGCTGAAACTCTTTGGCCGTCTCGTCCGCAGCTTTTTCGAAGGCCTGAATAAAGGAGTTCTTGCTATACTGCATCAGGACCCAGACGCTGCCGTCGTCCATGATCGCGCGCTGTTTGGTCCGCGCTCCTTCGAGGGTGGTGTCGGTCACCTGCCGGGTCACCTGTTCCGCAAAGTTGACCACCTGCGTCTCGTCGTCAACGCCCGCCTCCTGCGTATAGGAGGTGACGGCGGATTTGATCTGTGCCTCCATCTGGTTGGCAATATCCGCCCGTGCATTGGCTTCCGCCACCTTGATGGAGAGAGAGGGGGTGGATTGATCGCCGTAGCCGACCCCGTAGATTGCATCGTCCGCGAGAGGCGGATTCTGCACGAACTCGGGCAGATTCGACTTCTTTTCAGGCTTCTGCTCTGGTTCAGGCTCCGAAGCACAGGAGAAGAGAAACGCCCCCGCCACAAGCAGTGAAAGAATTACAATACTCTTTTTCATTTGGATCTCCTCGCAATATCCTTGATATGATTATACACTGCTAAATATTACTCCTCCCGTAGCGCTTTTTCAACATTTGGAGCTCTTTTTCTTACATAATATTCACTGTTGAGCGATTCTACCCCGATCACCTCGCCTCTGCGCATAAAGACCCGGGGGACGCGGGAGCCGAAGAGGCAGGTTACCTCGTACGTGATGGTTCCGGCCCACTCGGCGAGCTCTTCACTGCTCACCGCCGCTTTCTTTCCATTCCACTCCTGGCAGCCCAAAAGCACCGCCTCATCGCCTACCTCCACCCGTTCGGGAAGGTCGGTCAAGTCCACGGTAATCATGTCCATACTGACTCTGCCGATCACCGGCACACGCCGGCCGTGGACCACCACCTCAGCAGTGTTGGAGTAGTCCCGTACGTAGCCGTCGCCGTAGCCGATCGGAAGCACTCCCACTAGGGTGGATCGACTGGTTACAAACGTTCTGCCGTAGCCAATACTCGCTCCCGCAGGATATCTGGCGACCTTGATAAATGCACTTTTCAACGTCATCGCCTCTTGTAGACCGGCCCGGTGATCCACCTCAGGGCTGGGATACATGCCAAACGCCGCCACCCCCGGGCGAATCAAGGAAAAAGCTGCCTTTCCGGGAAAATCCAGCACCGCCCCGCTGTTAGCCGTATGAATATGCAGAGGACGCATTTGAGCATCCTCCAACTCCTTCACCAGCGATTCAAAATGGGCGAGCTGCCGGTAACTGAACTTTTTATCCTTGGTATCGGAAATGGGAAAATGGGTATAGATGCCCTCGAAACTCAGCGCCGGCAGCGCAGCGATATATTCAATAAGCTGCATCGCCTCTTCGCTCCGCACCCCGAGGCGTCCCATACCGGTGTCCACATTCACGTGGACTCTGGCGGTAGTATTCAGCCCTCGTGCCGCCTCATTCAGCGTATCGGCATACGCGCGAGTAGATACGGTAAAGATGACGTTCAGCTCCAGCGCCGGCTCCACCTCATCGGCAAAGAGGTCCTCCAGCATAAAGAGAGGCAGCGTTACTCCCCGGTTACGCAGGTACACCGCCTCCTCGAGCGCCGCAACTCCTCCCGCATAGGCGCCCAGCTCTTCCGCCAGCTCGGCTACGGCGACGCTTCCGTGTCCGTAACTATCGGCCTTCAATAGAACAAGAAAGTCGACCGTCTCACCCGCCCTTTCCCAAAGTAGCCGAATGTTCTCTTCCACAGCATCCAAATCGATCACCGCTCGTGTCTTTCGTACCGGACTATCCATCGCAACTCCTTCCGCAACCAGTCTATCCCCTCCCCTCCCGGCGGTCAACGCACTTTTTCTCTTTCACCAAAGAGCTCACTAAGGCCTGCTAAAGGTGGAAAATCGGGGCATATCATTTGACCCCGGTAGCTCCACTGCACTATCTTTTAATTAGGAGGTCACTATGGCTAGAGCACGATATGATGAAATCCAGGAAGTAAAGGAAGTAGTGGGATACAAAAAAGCGAACGAGTATCTGAGTAAAGGCTGGGTACTCCTCTCTACCCATGTGGCAGGCGAGATGGAGGCGGGGGTACCCAACCCGCCGATGCTCTATGTTCTCGGCTGGCCTCGCAAGAAAGATGGCGAAGATACACCCCAGGAATAAGCACTTCCTTTCTAGTATCCGTTTAGTATACGCACGCTCCCGCCCGGTATCGCCGCGATGCCGGGCATGTATTAGTCTTCACTCAATATCTCCATCAACGCCGCACGGTCGAGTATGTGAACCCTTCTTCCCTCCTGCCGCAGAATCCCTTCGCTACAAAGTGAAGAGAACTCGCGCGAGAGAGAGGGCCGGGTCACTCCGAAGAGCTCCGCCAACTGTTCCTTTGAGTAACTGAGCTTGATGTTGTCGCTTCCCCCTGTATCAGCCTTATCAAGCAAGTAACTGGCAATTTTCTCCCGGATCGAAGCAAACTGAATGAGCCGCAGCTTCTCCGCCAGCACCACGACTTTGTTTCCATTATCCTCTAAGAGATTTTTCAGTATCCGCTCGTCCTCTCCGCAGAGTCGCAGCACCTCTCGGCGGGGTAAAGCAAAGATCCTGACATCCGTCGCAGCGTGTATGTTGACAGGAAGAAAGGGACTGGAGGAAAAGAGGATTGCCGAAGCCAGCGCTTCTGAGGAGCGGAGGGTCTCCACTTTCAAAACCCGCCCGTCGTAATCCTGAAATTCGGCGGAGACTTCCCCCTCCAGCACGATCAGCAGTCGGTCGTAGCGGTCTCCCCGAAAGCCGATAATCGCCCCGCTGTGATAAGCGAGCACACTCCCCTCACGATTCTGCAGCATAGAGAAAAGTTCCTCTGCTCCAATTCCTTGAAAGAGATACGCGGCCTGCAGGCATTGAAAATCATGGTCGTTTAACATGGGCGCATTGTGCCTATCTCCAAGCGGTTGCGTCAAGTTTGTTCGTACAGTGTAACATATGATACGTACACCTGCGCCTCTCCCGCGCTACTATGCGGGTGAAGCATACATTTACGCTAAATACCGTATAAGGAGGAACATAGTATGTTCTGCTATCAATGTCAGGAAGCAGCTGGCAACACCGGCTGCACCGTTAAAGGAGTCTGCGGCAAGGACGAGCCCACCGCGAATCTCATGGATCTTCTCGTCCACACGCTCAGAGGGATCGGTGTCATGTACGACCGGGTTTCCTTGAGCGATACCCAGGTGGACGAAGCGGGCCGTTTTATTACCGACGCCCTCTTTGCCACTATCACCAACACCAATTTTGACCCGAAGAGAATCGAAGACTATATCGACTCTGCTCTCGTACTCCGGGACCGGCTGAAGCGCGAGGCGGGGCTCAGCGACGAAGACCTTCCCGATGCGGCCGTCTGGAGCGGCACCGGGAGCGAAGCGTACCGAGCCAAGGCTGCAGAGCTAGATCCTACCCAAGTCACAGAAAATGCCGACATTCGTTCACTCCGGGAGCTGATACTCTACGGCCTCAAGGGGCTGGCGGCCTACACCAGCCACGCTCGAATACTCGGCCATGAAAATCGCAATATTTATCGCGCCGTCCTGAACAACTTAGCCGCCACCACAAAGGAGCTATCCTCCGACGAGTTGACCTCTTTAGTCTTAGAGACCGGGAACACCGCCGTAAAGGCGATGGAGCTGCTGGACACCGCCAACACCTCCGCCTACGGCACCCCCGAAATCACCCAGGTCAACCTTGGCGTCCGCTCCAATCCCGGCATCTTGATCTCCGGGCATGATCTGAAGGATATGGAGGAGCTCCTGCGGCAGACCGAAGGCACCGGCGTAGACGTCTACACACACAGCGAAATGCTGCCGGCCAACTATTACCCGGTTTTCAAGAAGTACGAGCACTTCGTCGGTAACTACGGAAACTCATGGTGGAAACAGAACAAGGAGTTTGAGGCCTTTAACGGACCGGTGGTGATGACCACTAACTGCATTACCCCGGTAAAGGAATCCTACAAGGAGCGGGTCTTCACTACCCACGTTGTAGGATATCCCGGTTTGACGCATATCCCGGAACGCAGTGCAGGAGGCGAAAAGGACTTTTCCGAAGTAATTGAAATGGCCAAGCGCTGCGATCCGCCCACAGAACTCGAAACCGGCGAACTCACCGGCGGCTTTGCCCACAAGCAGGTGGAGGCGCTGGCCGATAAGATCGTTGACGCAGTGAAATCAGGCTCCATACGCCGCTTTGTCGTGATGGCGGGCTGCGACGGCCGGCATGGTTCGCGCAGTTACTTTACTGAGGTAGCCGAAGAGCTTCCGAAGGACGCGATCATCCTTACCGCCGGCTGCGCCAAGTACCGCTATAACAAGCTCAATTTGGGCAGTATCGACGGGATTCCAAGAGTTCTGGATGCCGGACAGTGCAACGACTCCTACTCTCTGGCAATCATTGCGATGAAGCTAAAGGAAGCCTTTGGCGTGGCGGATATCAACGAACTGCCGATCTCCTTTGACCTCGCCTGGTACGAACAGAAAGCGGTGGCTGTCCTGCTGGCTCTGCTGGCCCTCGGTTTCAAAGGCATACGTCTCGGTCCCACACTCCCGGCTTTTCTCACCGAGAACGTGGCGGAAGTGCTGGTGAACAGCTTTGACCTCAAGCCTATCGACGAGGCAAAGAGCGATGTAGAGGCAATGATGGCCGGTGCCTAAGCGGCCGTGTTTTCCGGTACCCGCCGGGCCCTCCGTACCCGCTGTACCCGCCGGGCACGTCAGCCGGAACCGCCGTTAAGCGAGCATAGAACGCTCATAGCGCAGTTACGAGCGCATATGCGCATCCTACATATAATACGGGGCTGCCGGTTTTTACTCCGGCAGCCCTCGTTGTTATACCCTCGGCTGCTTTGCACCGCTCTTCTGTACGAGCAAACATGGGCCCACGAGCAAGGGGCGGCCCCGCCTATCTATCCGTTTGTATCCACAATATCTTCGAACTCTGGGTGCCGCTGAAGATAGTTGCGTACATACGAGCAGCCAGGGACCACCATATAGCCCTGCTGCCGCGCATACTCCAGCGCATGATGCACCACAGCTCCTGCCACTCCCTTTCCCCGCAGCTCCTGCGGCACAAAGGTGTGATCGTAGACCAGGGTTGTATCGTCCACCTGCTTGTACGTCATATACGCCTCGTGTTCTTCGAGCTTCGTATAAAACTTACGACCCTCCGTATCGTGATGTACTTCATGTTCAGACATATATGCCTCCTTGTATCTATAGCATCCGTAGCAATGGTTGGGCGGAACGTTCTTCTTACGCTTCCTTGGGTACGGATGTATAAAATAGTATAGTAATAATAGAGTAAAAATCCAAAAGGGAAGCTCACACACCTACAACGATTTAATGGGGAGGTGATCATGGAAGAAATAACTTGGAGCGATTTCGAACGGGTTGAATTGCGAGTGGGCACCGTTGTGCACGCGGAACCTTTCAAAGAGGCCCGTACTCCGGCCTACAAAGTACACGTCGATTTCGGCGAGGAAATAGGAATTAAGAAGAGCAGTGCGCAGATTACGAAACTCTACAGTCCGGAAGAGTTGATTGGCAGACAGGTCATTGCGGTCGTCAACTTCCCCCCAAAACAGATAGGACCGATTAGATCGGAGTGTCTCATAACCGGCTTTCACCGTTCGGACGGAGTGGTAGTCATTGCCGTTCCCGAGCGAGAGATCGAAAACGGGCGCAAACTGCTATAGGCTACGTCCGCTCGAAGCGCCAAATCGCCCGCACAAGCCGATCCCGTCCAAAAGGCCGCCCGTGGCCGGGATAAAAGTGCTGCGCTCCATGCTCGAGCAGCAGCCGCCACGACTTGAGGAGCTGCTCTGGACGGTCCGCGAAGGGGGGATCAAGCTTTCGAGGCAGAATGCCGAACAGCGTATCGCCGACAAAGCTGTAACCGTTTTCCTCCCCCACGAGACACGCCGACCCCAAAGAATGGCCCGGGGTGTGAAACAGTTTTCCCGGAAAACCGTAGGTGACCAAATCCAACTCTTCGGCAAAGGTCATATCCGGTTCTAGCGGCTCGAACGCTCCTTTCGTCTTCCCAAGTAGGGCGGACATGGAAACTGCCATTTTTCCCAACGGTGTCGCCCCCGCAGGCATATCCGAACTGCCGCTCCGTAGAATCTCAGCCTCTTGCTCTTGAATAATCAGTGCCGCACCGCTTCTGCGCCGCAACTCTGCAGCACCTCCTACATGATCGTAGTGGGCGTGAGTGATGATAATCAGCTGCAGATCCTTCAGCGTGAGGTCATGCCGTGCAAGGGCATCAACCACCCGAACGTGGTACCCCGGCATTCCGGCATCGACGAGCAGTGCGCCGTGATCAGTGATAATGAGGTAAGCGTTCGAGCCTCCGAGCGGCAACCGCACTACGTCTTCAACATGCATTCCGCGTTCCGCTCCTCAAAAGTTGATAATTTCATATCCCGCTTTGATGTACCGTTCCATCGACGGATGCCCCGACATATCGTCACAGAGGGGATAACCCCGCTTTTTTGCCGTCTCGAGAGCTCCCATCTGCTGCGAGCAGGCACGGCATACACACGACAGCAACCCCTCATCCACACAGTTCTTGAACAGGCCGGCAAAGGCCGCATTCGGGTCCTCGAAATCATTCAGAAGGCCCGTTGCTTCGCCCTCAACAATGATCGCCGTCTCATAGCCTTTCTCCTGCAGGTCGAGTGCGTTCAGCAACACGTGCACGAAACACATCTTCTGGCCGTTGAAAGCAAACAGCGCGTACTTTCCGCTCATACCCCCTCCTTTCCGTGATCCATATTTTATTGCATGCAGCCATCCTGTCAATGTGAAATTTTCCTGACTTTGCCTATATGTGCACTTTCCTATAGCACCGGTACAACACCTCTACACCTCTACGAGAGAAGCTAACAAACTAGTCTAAAAAAACTTGACGTGAACTGCAAATAGGTTTTTAATAAATATATAATTTATTAGGAGGTTCGTATGACTACACTTATAGTCGTTCTCGGTTTAGCCGTGTATGTGATCCTCTACCTCACATATGGGCGCAAATTGGAGCGAGACGTAGTAAAGGCTTCGGACGCAACCGAAGCCCCCTCGAAGCGCATGTACGATGGTGTTGACTACGTGCCGGCAAGGACCCCGGTACTGTTTGGACACCATTTTGCCTCCATCGCCGGAGCCGCCCCGATTATCGGACCGGTTGTAGCGATGGCGTGGGGCTGGGTACCTGCGCTGCTTTGGGTCTGGTTCGGCAACATCTTTATCGGTGCCGTTCATGACTACCTATCGCTCATGGCATCGATTCGCTACGACGGCAAATCGATACAGTTTGTAGCTCAGGATTTAATCACCAATCGATCGGGTAAACTTTTCTATTGGCTGGTGCTCTTTTTGTTGATCCTGGTAATCGGCGCTTTCGGAGCGGTGCTGGGCGGTATGTTTACCGGAGACCCCTCCGTACCGTCCGCCTACCTTCTGAAGCTCATAGCGGCGCTTATCTTGGGTATTCTGATGTACAGGGTAAAGATGAACTTCACCCTGGCTACGATCATCGGAATTGTACTCTTGGCACTGGCGATCTACGGCGGCAGTGTGCTGCCCATCAAAGCGAGCTACGATACCTGGATGGCAGTGATGTTTGTGTATATCATCATTGCCTCGGCAATTCCGGTGAATATTCTTCTGCAGCCCCGCGACTATCTCAACTCCTGGCTGCTCTACTTGGGCCTCGCCATTGGTGGAATTGCAGCCCTCTTCAGTTTCTCCGGTTTCTCCGCCCCGGCTTTTACCTCGTTCTCCCCTATCGTCTCGGGCGGTAATCCGACGCCTTTCTGGCCGGTTATTCCATTGATCATCGCCTGCGGAAGTCTATCCGGTTTCCACAGCCTTGTAGCTTCTGGAACCAGCTCCAAGCAGCTCGAAAAGGAGAGTTCAGGACTGCCGGTCGGATACGGAGCAATGCTGACCGAAGGCTTCCTTTCCACTATCGTCATCATCTCTATCTCCGGCTTTGGACTGGGCCTGCTGCAAAATGCAGGAGAAAGTATCTCAGTCGCCAACTGGGGCCAGCAGTACATCTCAGCTATGGGTGCAGTGTTTGCCGGAGAGGCGCAAATGTTTACCAATGCGTACGCGGCAATGGTTGATTCTACGTGGATGCAGTTTATTCCCACGGGAATCGTAAAACTGATCGCCGGTATGTGGGTCGCATCCTTTGCGATGACCACCTTGGACACAACAAACCGGCTCGGCCGCTATACTCTCTCTGAACTCGTACTGCCGATGAAAGAGAAGAGCCCCGGATTCTACTATTTCATCACCAATCGATGGATTGCTTCCATCGTTCCGGCTGCTATCGGTATCTATCTGGCCTGGAGTGGCAACTTCACTATTCTGTGGCCCTCCTTCGGCTCTGCTAACCAGTTGATTGCCTCTATTGCCCTGTTGACCGGAACCGCCTGGGTCACCAAGCGGCTGAAGGCCAAGAATGTCAACATAGCACT
Source organism: uncultured Spirochaetaceae bacterium (assembly GCA_964346455.1). Taxonomy (GTDB): domain Bacteria; phylum Spirochaetota; class Spirochaetia; order DSM-16054; family Sediminispirochaetaceae; genus CAYFUX01. Next base: position 50,821 of record CAYFUX010000008.1, on the reverse strand, counting down.
CATTCCGGCCTATCTACTCTGGATTACCGTCACAGCGGCTATTATTTGGTTCACCGTTATGGTCGTTCCCGACTCTATCCAGAGCAATCCGGGTACCGGCTATACCATCCTGGTTATCGAACTTATAATGCTCGTGATGAATTTCATCTTCATCATCGATTTCCAGAAGAGCAAAAACAAAGCGGCCCCGGATCAATCGTAAGGACGGTTTGACAAAACAGATGAGAAGTGGTGGAGTAAAAAGGTCATGAAGAACTTGTTCAATTTCATCAAAGCCTTTTTCTCCACCATGGACCAAGCCCACCGGAGCAAGGTGACAGAACTAACCGAGTTTGAAGTAAAAGAGCTCGAGAATACGTTCGTCCTCTTGCTGGTGGGTTCCTTTACCGGAGTGCCCTCACCGCCATCGTTTGTCTCTGCAGAACTGCTTCCGCATCTGGAACACGAGATCAAAGTACTCAACCGGAGAGCTGAGAGCGCCTCCGACAGCTTGGCAGAAGTAGTAGGGATTCTCGATATCGACTGAATGGTTCAATAAGGACAGATAGCATGAAGAGCATCTTTTTCACCGGCAAGGGGGGTGTAGGTAAATCTACCCTCTCCGCCACTGTTGCGTGGCAATTGGCCGAAAAGGGGTACCGCGTCCTGGCAACCTCTTTCGACCCCGCCCATAACCTCGGCGACATTTTTGCCATGAAACTCACTCATAAAAAAAAGCGCTACAAAAAAAGCTCGCTCTGGCTTCAGGAGACCGATTTGGAGAAGGCGGCGGAAGAGTACCTTGAGTCGAATACGGGGCTGCTGGAGGAGGTGTACAGTTATACCCGTGCCTTCAATATGGACCGGTACTTCAAGCTCCTCAAGTACTCCCCCGGGGTGGAGGAATATGCCGCCCTCACCAGTTTGGAGACGATCCTCCGGAGAGAGGAAGAGAACTTCGATTATATCATCTTTGATACTCCCCCTACCGGCCTCACCCTCAGGATTATGGCGCTTCCCAAAATCACTCTTAACTGGCTCGAGCGGCTTATCAAAATCCGGAAGGAGATCCTGGAAAAGCGCTATACAATCCACAATATCACCGGTAAATATGACGAGGAAGGCACGCGCCTTGCGTATAAAGAAGAGGACGACACGGTTATCCGTAAACTCTACGAGATGGAAAAACGGTATACCCGTGTGCGCGAAACCCTGGAGAACCCTTCCACCTCAATCGCCGTGATCTGCAATCCGGACTACCTCTCTTTTCGGGAGTCGGAACGTCTTGTGAAGGGGCTCTTAGAACTTAACCTCCCGCTGCGGGTGCTTCTGAACAACAAAGTGACCCCGGAACTCCGGGAAAACGCCAACCGCGTGGAGCACGACCTTCTCGAGGAACAACCCGATATTCAAGTGCAGCGCATCGAACTCATCGACGACTCTCAGCCTGCCTGCTATATTATGGATAAGGATCTCACCGGTGCATTTATATAGAAGTGCCTGAGTGAGCACAAAAAGGAGTATACACAGTGGGAGCAGCTGACGTTACACAACAACCCGTTTTCTATCTCTTCATCGCCATCACCATACTGCTGACCCTTGGCTACAGCTGGGGAAGACGCCGCAACAAACGAATATATCTTTCCGCCTTCACCGCTTTAGTAGATACCCTCAGCCCCAAGGATCAAAATTTCACCACTATTGGAGGACTCACCGGGTATCACGCCAACCTCATTCCGTATCACAACAAGTTTATTCGCCGCGTAGACGCTACCATTACTCTCCTGCCTCGCCAATCATGGCTCTACTACCCCTTCAGCAAAATGACCCGTAAATACGACCGCCTCTTTATTACCTTTTTCTATTCTCCCAAAGCAAAAAATCTGCTGCGGGAAGGTCATTTGATCGAAAACCACTACTCCCGCTTTCGCGGCCCCAAAATTACCAACGAAGAGTCCCTGCAACACGAACAGATACGGTGGGGTAACACCAGCTTTCATCTCTACTACGCAAGCGATGAAGAGCGGCGCCATCTACTGAGCTTGAAGGATACACTCGAGTCCCCAGGGGAGCTGCGCCACATTGCGTTGGTGCCCGACAAAGAGCAAGCCTTCATGTTCATGGTGCCTCGGCATGGCCATGTAACGGAGATATTTCCGGTAATTTACCGCTGGCTTGACCGACTTCTCGAGACGCGCTACAAGGAAAAAGAGAAACAGAAAAGCGGTACATGACCGCGCCTTTGGGAGGGCGTTATGAAACAGGCGGTAGCCGATACGTTTGAAAAGATTCTCGAGGAGATAAAAGATCCGGAGAGCAATCTCCCCATCTGGCAGCTCGGCATTGTAGAGCGGTTTCGCTACAACGAAGAACAGCACATCATCTACGTGTTTACCACCTACGGCAGTCACCGGCCGGGGTGTCTTGCCTGTGCAGGAATTTCAGCTGCAATCGAACATAGTACCAATCGCAGGATCCGAGAGGAACTTGAGCACCATTTTCCGGGCTTCGCAGTGAAGTTCGTAAGCGAATAAACAAAGCGAATAAATAGGAGTTCAGCAATGAGTACACAGCACGACGACATGCGCACAACATCCTCTCTCCGCAATCCGGACCTAGCTCCGGAGGGAGTAAAAAAAATCGAATGGGTCGGAAAGCGGATGCCGATTCTCGGAGAAATCAAAGACGAAGAAGGGTCAGCTAAACCACTAAACGGTAAGCGAGTGGCCATCTGTCTCCATTTGGAGGCAAAGACCGCCTATATGGCAACCGTAATTCGGGACCTCGGCGCACAGGTCGTCATATGCGGCAGCAATCCCCTCTCCACCCAGGATGATGTAGCCGCAGGCCTGGCCTCCCTCGGGGTGGAAGTGCACAGTTGGTACGGCGCGAGCGGCGAGGAGTATCTCAGCTTCCTCGACAAGGTAATTGATTTCAAGCCGCATCTTATTATCGACGACGGCGGTGATTTGGTAGAACGGCTCCACACCGAGCGGCGCGATGCGCTCGAGAATATACTCGGCGGTGCCGAAGAGACCACCACTGGAATTCACCGGCTCCGGTCAATGGAGACCACCGGAGAGCTCGGCTTTCCCATGTTTGCCGTCAACGACGCATACTGCAAACACCTGTTCGATAATCGCTACGGGACCGGACAATCAGTGTGGGACGGCATCATGCGCACTACGAACCTCGTCGTCAGCGGTAAACGGGCGGTAGTAATCGGCTACGGATGGTGCGGAAAAGGAGTCGCCATGCGTGCCGCCGGCCTGGGTGCAAAAGTGACGATCTGTGAAATCGATCCCATCAAGGCGGCTGAAGCCTGGATGGATGGCTTTGAAGTCACCTCCATGACCCAAGCGGCGGAAGACGGTGACTTCTTTATCACCGTCACCGGCTGCACACATGTAATCCGGAAAGAGCATATGGAGAGAATGAAGGACGGGGCCGTACTGGCGAACGCCGGCCATTTTGACGTCGAAATCAGTAAGCCGGATTTGGAAAGCCTTTCAACTGAGGTCAAAGAAGTCCGCACCAACATTCGGGGCTATCGCATGGCAGACGGCCGCAGCCTCTACCTGCTGGCCGACGGCCGCCTCGTAAACTTAGCCGCCGCCGACGGGCACCCGGCAGAGATCATGGACATGACCTTTGCCCTGCAGGTTTCCTCACTCCTACGCATAGCCTCTTCCTCCGAGCTGGACTCCCGGGTCTATCCGGTCCCTGCAGACATCGATGAGAAGGTGGCGACTATGTTGATGAAATCTCTTGGGGTGGAAATCGATAGCCTTACCTCCGAGCAAGAAGCGTATCTGCGCTCCTGGAGGCTTTCCTA
>CAYFUX010000008.1:0-46907 GCA_964346455.1 uncultured Spirochaetaceae bacterium | reverse complement strand
CCGGGACATTCTAAGAGATACAATGCGAAGCACCCTGCCCGCCGATTCCTTATCTGGCGGGCAGCTCTCGTATAGCCGCCGACAGGCGCCGCACACCTTCGCGCAGCCGCTCTTCCGGATAGTGGGCAAAACAGAGGCGAATATACTCCTCACAACCGCCGGAGGGTGAGAAGCCCTCGCCCGAAAGGAACTTCACCTTCTGGGCTTCCGCACGCCCGTACAGCTCTCTGACGGATCCCCTTTTCAAACGCAGCCAAAAGAAAAATCCTCCCTGTGGGCGCTCCCATTCCAGAAGATCGTTCGCCAGCTCCGTCAAAACTGAATCCATTTCCTTGCGACGAGCATCGTACATTCGGCGCAGATACTCCAGATGCTGCCCGGCAGTGCCGTCTTCCAGTGCCCTCCGCATGATCGCCGCGGTAAAGGGATTGATACAGCCTCCGCTGTCAAATAGCCCGGCGGTAAATATACGCTCCCGCATGTGGGGCGGAGCCTGAAACCACCCGAGCCGTAAACCGGGAGCCGCAATTTTTGAGAACGACCCCAGCGACACTACCCGTTCCGAAGCGAGGCGCGCCGCATAGGGAGGCGGTACCTGCCCCTCGTAGGTAAGCAGATGGTAGACCTCGTCGGCCAGTATCGTAAAACCGTAGCGCTCGGCGAGTCGGATCACCTCAGTGCGCGTGCTCTCCGGCTGAACGGCCCCGGAAGGATTTTGATGTACGGGGATGGTATAGAAGAATACCGGCCGCTCTTCGGCAGCTACCCGCTCGAGCGCAGCCGTATCCACCCCGCCTTTAGTCGCCGGCACACTCACCACCCGCAGCCCGTAATCATGGAATATCTTCAGGGAGAGAAAGTAGGTGGGGTCCTCCACCACTATCGTATCGCCGGGTCGGGTAAAATAACTGCAAAAGAGATCGAGCCCCTGACTGACACCCGTATCGACAAAGAGTGACTCCGAACTCACCCTGCAGCCGTAGCGGGCGGAGAGAAACGCCGCCAAAGCGTCTCGAAAGCCCTTGTCACCTTGTTCATAGGTATACTGCAGTATCTCCGGCGATGCATGCTCCAAAGCGGCGCGGGAGGCGTCACGCAGCATACCAATGGGAAGTAGATCGGGATCGGGATGTCCTACCGCGAGGTCCACGACGGACGGGTCTATCTCTTTCTGAAGCGTAGAGGCCTGGTGCTGCATTGCGGCCCTCCTTTCTCCCTTACTTTTGTTGGAAATTGTAAAGGATAAAGGACCGCATTGCTACAGGTCTTCCGAAAGTCAGCGGCCGAACCGGCCCCGCCGATTCGGCCGACAGCAGTTTACTTACACTGTTTTTCCATCTCTTTAGTAAACTTATTCTTGAAATCTTTTAATGTAAACTCTTTTTCCTTCTTCATCTGCTCTCTCACCGCACTGTCTATCTGCTCCTCACAAGGTTTGCAGAGCGTCTTATCAAGGACAAAGAAGACATTGATTCCGGGTTTTGCGTCGGAAACAGATTTTTTACAAGAATCGCATATCACATTGACCATAGAGGGTACTCCTTTCTTTAAGTTTTGCTTCCTCACGTATATCTTATCCAAAGATAAAGCGTATGTCGAGCAAAAAAATTGCCATTTTCCGTGGATTTCCCTTTCATCGAGAAGGCTTCGCTGCCCGGCCGGCGGATCAGCCCTAGTCAATTGGAGTGCACTGTCCGAAAACAGAAGGGATGTAAAGAGAAGCGCAGGGGTGCCTTTCTTCCTCCCTCATAATATTGTATAGTATTAATGTATGCTTATATCTTCTTACTGTAAAGGAAGGTACTTATTATCGCTATGAAACACTCAGCACTACTCACCGATCTCTACGAACTGACCATGACGCAGGGCTATTATCACACCAAGCAAAACCCCCAGGTGGTTTTCGATATGTTCTTCCGCAATCATCCCTTTGGCAGCGGTTTTTCCATTTTTGCCGGCTTAGACTCCTTTTTGGAGGCACTTGTCAACTTCCGCTTCTTCGATGAGGATCTCGAGTATTTGCATTCCCAGGGCTACTTCTCCGAAGACTTTCTCGACTTCCTGCGGGACTTCCGCTTCACCGGCAGCGTATACGCCATGGATGAGGGAACGATCATCTTTCCTGGAGAACCGCTGCTGCGGGTCCACAGCAACCTTATTGAGGCTCAATTGATCGAAAGCATGCTGTTGAACATCATCAATTTCCAATGTTTAGTCGCTACCAAAGCAGCGCGAATCTACCATGCCGCCGAGGAAGGTAAACTGCTGGAGTTCGGTCTTCGTCGAGCGCAGGGCTGGAACGGAGCCCTCTCCGCCTCACGTGCAGCATATGTCGGTGGTGCTGCAGCAACCAGCAACACCCTTGCCGGCAAAACCTACGGCATTCCGGTAAGCGGTACCATGGCACACTCCTGGGTGATGGCATTCGACTCCGAACTGGAGTCGTTCGAAAAGTTTGCCGAACTCTACCCGAATAAATCAATTTTCCTTATCGACACCTACGATACCCTGGGCAGCGGTATCGACAACGCCATCACGGTGGGAAAGAAACTGAAGGAGCAGGGACACTCCATTGGAGTGCGATTGGACAGCGGCGATCTCTCCTACCTGAGCGGAAAAGTCCGTAAACGATTAGACCGGGCCGGGCTCGAGGATGCAGTGATTACCGCCTCTAACGACCTGACCGAAGAGATCGTGCATCAGCTGGTTACCGACGGCGCCCCCATCGATATGTGGGGGGTAGGCACCCACCTCGTAACCGGCGGCAACAGCGCAAGTTTCAGCGGGGTCTACAAGCTGGCGGCTAAAGGACGCAATGGGCTTATGGTCCCCACCATAAAAGTCTCTAATACCATCGAAAAAACCACCGAGCCTGGCATCAAGCAGGTGTACCGTTTCTACGACAAGGAGAACCACGCCATTGCCGATCTTGTCACCCTCGAAGAGGAGAATTTCAACCCGCACCGACCGCACGTCTTTTATCATCCCAAATATCCGGACAGCAGCCATTTTACCCTCTCTTCATTCGGATCGGCAGTTCCTCTGCTCAAACAACGAGTTGCCAAGGGTCAGATCGTCTCCTCGCGTCCGCCCCTCGAGAAGATAAGGGAACACACCATCTCGCAACTGCACACCTTCGACCGCTCCTACAAGCGCATTATCAATCCCCATCTCTACAAGATCTCGCTCTCCACCGCACTGAAGAACCTCAAGTTGAGGATGATGGATGAGCAAAAATACTGACTCTCCAAAGCCGCCGTATCGTTCCGAAGAGAACGCGGCTGTACGCATCAACTCCCATCTCATAGGGAACGGCCTGCCGCCGCTGATCATCGCGGAGGCAGGCTCGGCACACGGCGGGAAGCTCGAACGGGCTCGAGAGCTCATTCGTTATGCTCGGGACGCAGGGGCGGACTGCATAAAGTTCCAGGCCATCATTGCAGACGAAATCGTCCATCCCGCCGCAGGTTCGATACGCCTGCCGGGAGGGGAGGTTCCCATCTGGGAGCGGTTTCGTGCGCTCGAGCAATCCCGGGATTTCTACGTCGCCCTAAAGGAGGCGAGCGAGCAGCAGGGGCTGCTTTTTCTCTGTTCCCCCTTTGGACGGGAGAGCGCCGCCATGCTCCTTTCTCTGGGGGTGGCAGCGATCAAAGTCGCTAGCCCCGAGCTAAATCACTACCCCATGTTGGAGCGGGCGGCGGAGGTGCCGCTGCTGCTGTCCACAGGAGTTTCTTTGCTCGGCGACATCGAAGAGACCTGCCGTTTTCTCGAGGCACGTTCAACAGAGGCTGTCCTTCTGCACTGTATCACCGCCTACCCGGCTCCGGAGGAAGAGTACAATCTCTCGGTGCTCCCGCTGCTACACCGCCTCTTTGGCCTCCCCACAGGTGTGTCCGACCACTCTCGCGACCCGGTCCTGGTACCGCTGCTTGCGGTCTCCGAGGGGGCGGCGGTGATCGAAAAACATCTTACCTTTCCGGAACGGGGCGATGGTCTCGACGATCCCATCGCTCTTACCCCGGAAGGGTTCACACAGATGTGCCGTGAGGTGCGGGAGAACAGCGGGCTGTCACGGGAAGAGATCCGGGGGCGGCTCGCCAAGCGTTATTCTGCGGAACGGGTGGAAAAGGTCCTGGGCAACGGAAAGAAAACTCTGGCGCCGGCTGAACAGCCGTTCTATGGGACTACCAACCGCAGCCTGGTGGCCCGCAGAGCGATGGTGGCGGGCGAGCGTCTGAGTGAAGAAAACTGCGCCTTCTTACGGGCGGAACAGAACCGTTCTCCAGGGCTTCGCCCTTCCGAATGGCCCGTGGCCCGCGGGTCCCGACTAGTCAAACCTGTCGAGGGCGGGGAAGGGCTTAGTTGGACTCATCTTCTTCAATCAGATTGAGCTCCCGCAATTCCCGTTCAATCGCCTCTTTACTTATCGGCTTTTGTAAATAGCCTTCGCACTGACTGCGAAAGGCCTTCAGTACGTTTTTTGCATCCCCGAGAGCGGTGGTCATCAATACTTTGACCGCATCATTCCCGAGAATCCCGTACTCGCTTTCTATAGAACGGAACTCCTCAAGCACCTCCTGGCCATCCTTTTTGGGCAGCATGATATCAAGGCACACCAGATCGTAGGGCTTCTCCTCATTGAGAGCAAGTGTAAAGGCCTCGATAGCTTCTTCACCGTCGACTACAATATCGGTTTCTCCATAGGGGGAGAGATATTTTTGCATCAATTTACGGCTTGCAAAATCGTCCTCGACAATGAGCGTCTTCATCACTCGCTTACCTCCGCTTCAAGATGAATATACACGCGCAACGGCATACCCTCGGCATGAAAGTGGAACGTGTAGAACGTCTCCTCCTGCGGCACTTCATCCAAGCTAATCATAACTGCTGGGAACGAGAGCCTGACTTTTGCATCCGGCCCTAATATGGCACGAAGAAAATCTCCCGCATATACATTCAGTACCTCGAGAAGACAATCGTCGATTTCACTGACACTCAGCTCTTCCCAATCCTTAGCATGGATATTCTCCACAATACTTTGTTTTAGTTCGGTTGACAATGCCAGTACGATACGCCCCTTCAGCGGCTCGTACACCTCTATGCCAAGGAGCTGCCCCGGCTCAAAGGAGGTCTCTTCTTCATCCGGCAGAACATCCAAAAAGGTCATCTCGGCAAAGGTTTCGCTCACTGCCTGCAGCGCAGCCTTCCCTATTGCTTCCTCACTCAGCTTCATTTCAACCTCCAAACACTTCGATCACTTTCTCAGGGGATATGGGTTTGTGAATAATTCCCATTACTCCCACGCTTTGTAAATCCCGCTCCATTTGCTCGTTTCCCATGCTCGAGATCACGACCACCGGCAGGGTTTTTGTCTCCTCGAGAAGTTTGATCTTTTTGATAAAGGTATGACCGTCCATTTTCGGCATATTCAGATCGGTTACCACTAAATCGACCTTCTCCCGCTTCAAAAACGACAACGCGCGGAGACCATCTTCCGCCTCTAAAAAGGTGCTATCCTGAAAACCGGACATCTCGAAGCAACGCTTGATGATCATCCGCGAGGTGGCCGAATCATCGACCAGTAACACTACTTGATATTCCATACTCGCTCCTCAGTCACAAACTCCACACTTTTCCGGCGTTGGAGATGGTAATCGTACCGTCGGCTAGGTTGAAGGTAACCGTTCGGCTGGCATTTCCCCCTGTATCTTCCTTTATCACACCCAACCCATTTTTCCAGAGATACCGCTTCACGGCTATCGTGTTGCGTCTGCCGATATCGAAGTTGCGGTTTTGATCCATAATGCTCGATCCCCCGGCAAGTTTTACCCGGATATTCTTCCGCTTTGCCCCCTGCTTCAGCATCTGATTCAGCATCAGCGGGAGACCGGTGTCGGCAAAATAGCCCGGAAGATGTTCCGCCTTCTGGGGATTCACCTTTGACTCCGGAAGCGCCACATGTAGCAAGCCGGCTACCCCGTTCTCTTCGTCATAGGCGCAGACTGCCACGCAACTACCGAGTGCGTACGTCTTTAATATATCCTCCGGTTTGTTGCTCACATTCCATTCCCCGATTCCCACATCCAGCCGCATTACTGCATCTCCTTCAAAAGCTGTACTACCGTCTGGCTCATCTCTCCTATTCCAACCAGCCGCTCCGCCCCGCCTGCTTCATACGCCTCCTTAGGCATACCCCAGACAACCGAAGTTCGCTGGTCCTGAGCAAGTGTGCGGGCCCCTGCTTGGCGCATCCGCACCATCGCATCCGCCCCGTCGCGTCCCATTCCGGTCAGCAGCACGCCCACGGCATTTCCACCGACATACTTAGCTACCGAGTCAAAGAGCACCTCCACCGAAGGCACGTGTCCGTTGACTTTCTCCCCCTCTCTGCAGCGCACCAGGTAACGTCCGCCTGAGCGGACGACCTCCATATGCTTCCCGCCGGGGGCAATCAAGACTCTACCCGTAATAATCCGATCCCCGTCGGCAGCCTCCTTTACTTCTACTTTTGCAATATCGTTGAGCTTATCCGCAAACATCTTGGTAAACTTTATTGGCATATGCTGCACAACCACCGTGCCCGGCATGTCCGCCGGGAAGACTTCAATCATCTGCCGCAGCGCAACCGTCCCGCCGGTAGAAGCACCAATGGCGATAATTTTGTTGGTACTGCCCGCCAAAACGGCGCTTTCCGGCCGCTTGATCTCCATCTGCTTCCGCTGGTTTTTCCATTTTGCCACGTTCACCGTACTGGCAGCCTTGATCTTTTCTATGAGCGTCTCCATCATATCTTCGAGCTTGTTGCCAAAACTGGATGATGGTTTGAGCACGAAATCCACCGCTCCGTACTCCAGGGCTTGAAGCGTCGTTGAAGCCCCCGGCCCAGTCAGCGCGGATACCATTACTACCGGCAGAGGATATTGCGGCATCAGCCGCCGCAAAAATTCCACCCCGTCCATCCGCGGCATCTCGACGTCAAGGGTGATGACATCCGGTTTATTGTAGACGATCTTGTCTCTTGCTACGTAGACATCCTGAGCCGCTCCCACTACCTCGATTTCCGGGTCCCGTGCCAATCCTTCGGTGAGGATTTTGCGGACCAAGGCCGAATCATCAACGACGAGCACTTTTATCGTATGCATTAGCTCTCTCTCTTTATATAAACTGCCGGCTGCATGTAAGTGAAGTTTTCATTTGTTCTTCCCAGCGTCTCCGAATGACCAATAAAAAGGTAGCCTCCGTCTACGATATGACGGCCAAACTTGCGCACTAAATCCACTTTTGTCGGCTGATCAAAGTAAATCATGACGTTGCGGCAAAAAATACTGTGAAACTTCCCCCGAAACGGAAACTCGCTGCGCTTGAAGTTGAGCCGTTTGAAGAGCACCATTTTCTTCAACTCGTCACTGACGGTGTAGCTGTTTTCTTCATTGGGTGTGAAATATTTACGTAAGAGCTGCGGAGGAAGAGTTTGCAGGCGCTCTAATCCGTAGACTCCCAGCGCTGCTTTTTCCAAAGCAGTGAGCGAGATATCCGTGGCAAGGATAGGAGGGCCGGAGGTAAAAAACCCGGAGCCAAAAAACTCAGTGAGAACGATGGCGAGGGTATAGGCCTCCTCCCCGGTGGCACATCCGGCACACCATATCCGCAGGTCACGAGTTTTCCCGGTTTCGAGCTGCCGGCTCATCTCCGGCAGCACCCGCTCGCGCAGAAACTCGAAGTGATCATTTTCTCGGAAGAAAAACGTGTGATTCGTGGAGACTTTATCCACCAACTGCAGCAAACTTCGACCGCTTTTATCATTCATAATGTGGTGATAGTAACTGTCGAAATCACTGAAACCCAACTCTCGCAGCAGTTTGTTTAGCCGGCCCCTGACCAAGGTTTTCTTCTTATCCGTCAGGTTTATTCCAAACTTCTCGTAGACGAGTTTGGAGATATATTGGAACTCTTTGTCGCTGAGATCTATAATGCCTTCCATTGCTACTACTCAAGTACGTACGAAATAAGAGCCCCGGAGTCAATGATGAGGCTCACACTTCCATCGGAGAGAATGCTGCATCCCGAAAGAGCACGGATATTTTCCATATAAGCGGGAAGTGCCTTAATGACCACTTGCCGATAACCGAGCACTTCATCCACCACCGCTGCCAGACGTTTATCCCGTCCCTGAATCACGATGGTAATCCCCTCTTCAATATTGGTCTCTGCACCATCAACATCGAAAAATTCGGATAGCTTTATCACCGGCAGCATTTCACCGCGGATATTGATCACGTAGCGGCCCGTTTCGGTCTGAGTAATTTCCTCTTTTTGGGCCTTGTGGAACTGAAGCACATCGGTGATGGGCAGCGAGTAGAGCTGCGGACCTACTCGAAGGTTGACGGCATCGATGATGGCCAGTGTCAGAGGAATACGCAGTATGAAGGTAGTGCCTACTTCGAGTTCACTACGAATATCTACCCTGCCCCGGAGCTTCTCGAGATTCTTCTTCACCACATCCATTCCGACCCCGCGTCCGGAGATTTCGGATACCTGTTCGGCAGTGGAAAAACCGGGTTCAAAAATCAGCTTATAGACATCTTCATCGCTCATCTCTTCCCCGGTTCCCTGAATCACTTCCCGAGTGCGGGCCTGTTTGAGAATATTCTCTCGATCCAGCCCTCCGCCGTCGTCGTTGACGGTAATCCAGATCTCGTTGCCTTCATAGCCGGCGGCAAGGTGCACCTGCCCCTCCTCGGGTTTTCCACGCTTCTGCCGCACCTGCTTGGGTTCCACTCCGTGGTCCACTGCATTGCGAATAATATGCACCAGCGGATCGGAAATCTCCTCCATTACATTGCGGTCCATCTCCGTATCTTCACCGCTGACAGTTAAGTTGATCGGTTTGTCGAATTTCTTGGATAAATCCCGCACTAGACGCCGCATTTTACTAAATAGTCCCTCCAGCGGTATCATGCGCATGGACATCGTCACTTCCTGCAGCTCCCGGGAGATCTTGGAGAGGTAGCTTGCTGAACGGTCGAAATTGGGAGTATCTACATTTTCAAGATCATTGCTGTTGATGACCATTGCCTCGGCGGTGATCAACTCTCCCACTAAATCGAAGAGAGAGTCGAGGCGCTCCGTGTCTACCCGGATATCCTTCCGCTTCATCCGATAGCTGGAAAACTGATCCTGCTTCTCGGGCGCTGTCTTGCCCTGCTTTTGGACCGCCTCCTGTACTTCCTCCGGCTCTGCTTCACCCCGATTTACCAGAATTTCGCCCAGCTTCATCTGCTGAACATCAAGGGCTTGGTCGACCGCCTGGCGGGATGCGATTCCCATTTCCACCAGCATATCTCCGAGAGGCTTGTAATCGCCGGCATCTTTTCGGTCGATGGCTTCTTCCGCCGAGAAGGAGACATCCTCCGGCTCTCCCGGCTTGATCTCTCCTTTCTGCACCATACGCAGACTCTCATTGAGTCCGTCGATGCTCTGGAGAAGGAGGTTGGCAACATTGGAATCAGCTTTCTTGCTCCCCCGTCGCAGCGTATCAAGAACGCCCTCGATGCCCATACACATTTTTTCTATGACCCCGAAACCGAAGAAGCCGGCGTTGCCTTTCACCGTGTGAATTGCCCGAAAAGCCTCCTCCACTCCCTCCATGTATGTGGGATCCTTCTCAAGCGCCAACATGGCATTCTCCGCGGTATCTACCAGATCGGAGGACTCTTCGACGAATTTCCTCACCATGTCGCCGGTAATAAGATCCTCAAGGCCTCCGCTCGATTTTGGCGGGGTGACCGCCGGCTGCTGGTCCTTATCCTCCGCGGAAGCTTTGCTCTCTTCCGCGGAAGAGATTCCCGCTTCCTTTGATTCCGGCTCAGAAGCTTTGCTGCTTTCTTTTTCTGCGTCGGAGGCTCCAGGAGCGCCTTCTATTCGATCCAAATAGGGCTGGAGTTTTTGGATAAGTTCACTTATATCGATCCGCCCTTCATAGACTGTTGCCGCTTTATTTTTTTCGAGTTTTTGCGCCTGCTCGTCGAGGTCATACACCATCTTCACCAGCGTGTCGCCACCTTCGAGTAGAAAATCGATGATCTCGTCATTGATCTCCAGCTCCTCGGTGCGCATCGCGTTCAACACCGTCTCTAGCCGGTGGCTCAGTCCTTTGATGTCGTTGAGACCGATAAATGAAGATACACCTTTGATGGTGTGCATGGAGCGAAATATATCGTGCACTGTTTGACTGTCGGGGCTCTTCTCCAGTTCCAGTATACGCCCCTCGATGTCTTCCAGGTGGTCCCGCGCTTCCATCAAAAAGGAGAAGAGAATCTCCGGGTCCTCAATTTCGATAGGCTCCAACTGCGCCTCACCGGCTTCTTCAGCACCAGCGGCCACTTCTGTCTCGCCGGTCTCTTTCCCCTCGTCCTCTTCCGAACTCTCAAGCTCTATTTGCCTCGCACTCTCTTCGCCGCCGGATTCATCCGCCCGGAGCTCTATTTCGAACTCCGCCAATTTGGCGGTGTTTTCCGAGGATGCGCCGTTGAAAATAATTTCGTCCACCACAGCGATGAGAGAGGTGAGAGTGCTGCTGATCTGCTCGTCTTCAGTCTTCTCCTGCAGTGCCTCCGCCCGCTCGCGAATATCGGCGGCCGAAAGAATATCGCCCTCTTCATATTGGCCGATCGCATTGAGAAGTTCTTCAAGACCTTCCATAGATTATTTCCCCACCAGCATATTCACAATCTTTACCAGCGACGGAGCTTCAAAGGGTTTGACAAACCATCCGTTCACTCCGAGATCCTTCCCCACTTCCTTTTTCTGCGCCGCACTTTCGGTGGTCAAAAAAATGATGGGTACATTTGTATACGCATCCATCTTTTTTATTTCTTTCACAAACGTAAATCCGTCCATCACCGGCATGTTGACGTCAACGATACACAGATCTACCGACTCCTCGCTGCTTTTATCCAAAGCAACCTGGCCATTTTCCGCCTCTATCACGGTATAGCCCTCCGGCTCCAACGCTTTTTTTACCAGCATACGGATTGTTGACGAGTCATCCACGCAAAGTACCTTCTTACCCATGCCATCTCCTCCATCAGAAAAGGGTGATATCCCCTTCCAGTGATTCCTTATAGGTGTATGTATCGGTATCGTTCAGCTCCTCCTCCAGCACATAACCGAAGGCATTCCACTCTTCACGGGTAGTAAAGAGCTCCTTGAGCACGTTACGCAGCTCCTCCCTAACTCGTTCGCGATCTTGTTCTGTATAGAGTTCCAACTGCTCCGCCTGTTCCTTACCCGGGGTGACGAGAGTAGTGAGAAAAGAGATCATGTGCTCGAGAATCTGTCGCACTGTATCTTGATACTGAAGGTTAACGGTCACTTCGTTGAGATCCTTTGTAACCGACTCTGAAAGATTCTGGGACTCTTGAGCAATCCCGGAAAGCCGTTCCACCTCTGGACTCAAATTGTCAATCAGTGCGGAGTGATTTTCACCTGTCTTCTCTAAACGTCCGACCGCATCCTGTATTTGGCTGCCGTATTTCTCCACCGCTTCGGACACCGCGTGCACCGCATCATTCACGGAACGGTTTATCTCCTCGGCAATCTCCTGACTGTTGCGGGCCAGTTTTTGTACTTCACTGGCGATTACGGCAAAGCCTTCTCCGGCTTGTCCTGCCCGGGCTGCCTCTATAGAGGCGTTGATCGCGAGGATATTGGTGCGCTCGGCAAGGTCGCTAATGGTATCGGTAAACGTGTCGACCGAATTCAGCGTCTCTTTTACTTCCTCGAACTCCCGGCGATACCCGTCGCGTATCGATCCAAAGGTCGTAATCAGCGATTTAATGGTTTCCAGCTCTTCCTGGATTTGCCGTACATTGTCACCAAGGCCGCCTTCCTCCCGGGTAAGTTGGCCGAGCACATCGTCGATAAGCGACCCCACCCGTTTGCTCGACTCTCCTATGCTGTACACATGATTGGTGAGCTCCACCGTCGCGTTTTCCGTTTTTTCAACCACAACTTTCGACAGCTTTTCCTCTGCCTCGGTAGCCTCATTGAGGTAGAGACTGCGCTCGGCAAACCATCGTACCTGTTCATGCTGCCGCGAGCGTTCCTGGCGCAGCTGCTCGAGCTCCCGCTCCTGCTCCGCGACCCTGCGGCGCAGTTGTACAGACTCCGCCTCTTGCCCTCCGCCTTCTGTCGCCGCTGCGGCGGTGCCGCCTGCAAATTTGGCAGCACTTTCCGACCGTTCCATGCCCAGCCCGCCCCGGGCATGCAGCACAGCGGTATATACGGTACCGACGGCAGCACTCAATGCTGCGGCATATAGTAATCCGGGAAGCTGAAAGAAAATGCTCAAAACTATGAGCACAAAAGTGAAAGTGAAAAGCGCTATCCCGATCAAAGTATCTCCTCTTTTTTTAATCTGTCTCAACTCAGTATTGATGATAATAAAGCTATCTGCAAGTAATGCTAGTATAGTTTTTTATCCCCCCTTCCCGCAACCAAGGTTTTTGGGTTTTTATCATTTTTCTCCTTTCACAGCATTCTGCTGACTGAGAAACTATTTTCCGATATACTATTTTGTAGATACAACAGCCGCCGCTCTCGTCACACTGCCCCCCGGTCGAACCTTCTGATGGTGGCCTGAGACATTGTAGACCGCGAACACGGCGCGAACACGGCTTTTGGATTCGACTTGGAGCTGCGTCCCAGGACGGGCTCCGTACGCATATTTGCCTTGCTCGCAACTACGATACGGAATCTCAATAGACACAGTTGGGGCAGTCGCTGGTATCTAGCAGATTATGACGTGCCAGAAAACCGAATATCTCACAGCCGGCGCAAGAAGCAGTGGAATCCATACGCCACCAAGGACTGCACCGCGTCAAACCCACAAAAAAAAACGGCCCCTGCGGCTGTGACCACAAGGGCTTACTTCATTATCTCAAAAAGGCTTGTTGGATGGGCGGAGCGGGATTCGAACCTGCGACCTCATGCGTGTCGAGCATGCGCTCTAACCAACTGAGCTATCCGCCCCAATCGTCCTCAGCGGGGCGACAGCCTCACTGAAGACTCTGCAATATTCGCTCAAGAACCTTGCTTCTGTCAAGGGGTTTGACGATATAATTTTTCGCCCCAAGCATCAGAGACTTCTTCACCAGATCTTGCTTACCCAGAGCACTGATCATGACAATGCGTGCCTCTTTGTCAAACTCCAGGATCTTCTCCAGGGCGGTAACACCATCCATCTTGGGCATAGTGATGTCCATCGTCACAATATCCACATTCGGGTACAGTTCTTTATACTTCTCCACCCCTACTTCGCCATCCTCAGCGGTTCCCACCACATCAAAGCCCTCGGAGGTGAGAATTTGGCTAATCTGCTTGGTCACAAACATCGAGTCGTCTACTACCAGCACTCTATATGAACTGCCGTCCTCTTTCTTTCCTTGGGGATCCCGCTCGTTAATGCTGGGAAAATCGGCTTTAGTCTTCATTTTGTGAACCTCCCTATGCACGCTCTCGTACGGCTACGTTGATTTCGATCTTGCCCTGATCCAACTGCACGGGCACAATGAGAGCCTCCACCCCTGAATCGGAGACCTCCATATTCTGGCCGGTAATGATTGCCGGGGGGGTTAGATCGAACTTGAAGCCGAGCTCCTGCAGTTTGGTTACCGCCTGGGCGGTAATCATGTTGGCCAACTCAGTAATGGTTGCCTTTGCAAGCTCGTCCATCTCTTTCAGTTCCTCACCGTTCATAGCTGAGGCGATTTCAAGTCCCGTCTCCTCGGCCATGTCGAAAAGAACACGTCCCTCGACGTCGCCTGCAAGCCCCACAATAGCAGCCACGCCGAGCACCGGCTGTGACGTTGATTTCAAGTAGAGTTCACCCCTTTGTATTTCTTGACCGAGCACCTCTTTCAGTACATTAAATGCCGCCTCTACAAAGGGATTGATATATTCAACTCTCATGCTCCCGTTCCTCCGCTTTTCAAAGGTAAGCTCAATAGTATTTACCGTGCCACTTTCTTATACGCTCGAATATTCTCTTTCGAAATATCCTCGTATTCACCTAACTCGAGTTTCTCGTTCGCACCAAGGATCACAATTCCGCCCGGCTTGAGCTTCTCATCGATCTCGTTAATAAGATTCTCCTGCTCGTTTTCGCTCTGAAACGATATGATATCGCGTGCCAGCACAATGTCAACATCCGGAAAGGGGTTGGTATGCAGCACGTTGTGGTATTCAAAGAGGATAAGGTCGCGAATCTCGCGCGCAAATTGCAGGCCATCCTTTCCCTCGCTGGTATACTGCTGCAGGCCTTCCGGCAGCGCTTCCTCCTGAAAAATCAGGTTCGGAGCAGTGGATATGCTTAACAGGTCCTGATCATGAGCCCACACCTTGATCTGTTTTTGAGGGAACAATTCCCGCAGTGCAGCAGTAAGCGAGTAGGTTTCGTATCCCGATCCACAACCTGGATTCCAGACATACAGAGCGCCTTCCGGCTGTATCGAGCGGCAGATCTCTTTTACCTTTTCGCGATACTCGTCCGACCAGAACTCTCCGGTGTGCGGCGAATAAAACGGCGCGAGGAACTCATCCGCCTCAGCTTCGTCCTGCAGTTGTACATCTTTCTTCTGCTGCGTACGCTGCTGTTTCCATTCGTCGTAGCGTTTCCTGAGGTAATTCCGATTGTGGGAAGTGACGTAAAAATGCTTCAAATACTGAAGATTCTCCACCACAAAGGGGAATTCCGTCTTCTCCCCCTCTTCCTCGACCGCGGCTTCGCTTTGCGCTGCTTGAGACTTCTCCTCGACCTTCGAGAGAGGAGCCTGTGCCTGCCGACTCTGTTCCTCTTCGGTCTCTTTTCCCAGAATACGTTCCACATCCAATATTAGATACAGCCGCTCGTCGTTTTCCACCACCCCGCTAATATAACGAATGTTAATATCGCCAAAAATGGGATGCGGCGGCTGAATCGTATCTGAATTAATGCCGACTACCTTGTCAATCGAATCGACGATGATCCCGATGTGGTAATCGTTGAGCCGTAGAATGATCATGTTCTCCAGCTCCTCTTCCGAGCGTTTTGGGGCGGGAAGGTTGAACATGATGCGGAAATCGAGCACCGAGATAATATCACCTCGTAAATTGTAAACCCCCCTCACATAGGGGGCCGAATTGGGTACGAAGGTAAAGCGGCTCGCTTTGGAGATCTCCTTCACCTTCATGATATCGATCCCGTAGTCCTTTCCTGCGAGGGAGAAAGTGACCATTTTATAGTCTATATTCTCGATGCGTTCTTTTTCTTCCTGATCTTTGATATCTTCGCTTATTGTACTCATACGCTTGCTCCGTTCCCGCCTAGGTGATTTGCGTGGCCCGCTGCTTCCGGTTTTCAATCTCCCTGCGCAGTCCGAGATCGAGCAGCTGACTGACGTCGATGATGAGAGAGACCGTTCCATCGCCAAGAATGGTAGCGCCGGCTATACCGGGAGAGTTGGTATACTTGTCCTTCAACGGCTTTATCACCACATCTTCCTCGCCAATCAGTGAGTCAACCATCAGACCCATACGTTTTTCACCGCTTCCTACCACAACCACATAGTGGTATTCGCGGTTTTCATCGGTGGGGATATTGAAGAGCCTGCTCAGCCGCATGAGGCTGACCACATCCTCGCGTACGTTAAAAACCTCGTAATTGTCGATCATCCGGATGTCTTCCGCCTTGATGCGGTGACTGTCAATGACTGAGGTAATGGGAATGGCGTACACCTCTTTGCCGATTCTGATCAGCAGTCCCTGGATAATCGCCAGGGTCAGCGGGATTTTGATGGTGATGCGGCTGCCCTCGCCCTTTTGCGACCACACGCTCACGCTTCCGTTTAACTTCTCGATCTGCCGCTTGACCACATCGAGCCCGACACCGCGACCTGAAAGGTTGGTCACCTCTTTAGAGGTAGAAAAACCGGGTTCAAAGATGAGATTGAAGGCCTCCACGTCAGAGAGCTTCTTGTTGGGATGTATCAATCCGTTGTCCACCGCTTTCCGGTACACCGAATCTACATCAATGCCCCGGCCGTCGTCTTCGACCTCGATGATGATCATGTTACCTTCGTTGCTCGCCCGCAACTGCACGTGGCCCTCGGGCGGCTTGCCCGCCTCCTCACGCTCTGCCGGGCTTTCAAGCCCGTGATCGATGGAGTTTCGAACACAGTGGATTAGCGGGTCAAGGAGATCATCGATAACCGATTTGTCGAGTTCCGTCTCTTCTCCTTGTATTTCAAGCTTGACCTTCTTCTGGAGATCCTTTGAGACATCACGCACAAGCCGAGGGAAGCGGTTGAAAATCTGGCTGATAGGGACCATACGTATCTGCATGACCCCCTCCTGCAGATCGCTGGTAGTGCGGGAGAGATTTTGCGCGCTATTGTTGAACTCGTTGGCGGTAGCCTTCAAACGCGTCTCGACGTTGTCAAAGAGATTGTACATCTCGCCGAAACGCTCGATCATCTCGCTCTTGATTTTCTTAACCGGCTCTCCGTTCTGGATACGGCCGAGATACTCCGGGAGGGAATCGAACAGCTCCTTGAGCTGCTCGTAATACTTCTCCCTGGCAGAGGTCAGATCGTTATGCACAGAGAAAAATTTGTTGCTGATTTGGTTGAAGCGCGCCTTCGTGATTACGGCTTCACTGACCATGTTCAACAGGTTGTCGATCCGGGCGGAATCGACTCGAAGAATAGAGCTGCTGCCGCCCCCCTGACTCTTGCCCTGGGAAGGCTGGGGTGCCTTCTGCCCCTCCTCGGCGCTCTCTTTCTGTTCTGCACTTGCCGCTGCGGGCTCCTGTTGCTGTTGAGAGGCCCCGGTGCTCGCCTTTTCCGTGGAAGCCGCGGAAGCACTCTTTTGTGCCGCACCGCCGGCGGTTTCTACAGTACCGCCTTTGGAGCTTCCGGCTGCCGCCTTCTGCGGCGCCTCCCTGGGGACCGTCTTCCCCTCTTCAGCCGCTCCCTTTGAAGCCGGAACACCGCTGCTCTCCCGCGCTGACTCATCCCCGATCTTTTCGAGGGGCAGGATACGGGTGTTCAGCACCACATCCGGCATGTCGAGTTTTTTTCGGATTTTCGGCTCCTCCGCTTCGGTGGCGACAAAGTAGGTCACGTGACGCTGAAAATTGTCGTCGTAAAGGGTTTCGAAGTCCGGATACGTTTTCAGGACGGTTCCCAGATCCTTGAGGGCGGCAAACACTTGAACCCCGCCAATGCTGTTCATCGGGTGATTTTCGTTGAACTCTACCCTGACGCGATACACCGCCTCGTTTTCTCCGGCAGCCTCCCGGAGCTCGAGCATATCGTACTCCGACAGAGCCCCGCCGTCGGCAGATTCCTGCTGATTCTCTTCAGCGCTCTGCTCAGCACTCTGATTCTGCACCGTTTCTTCTTTGGCAGCTTTCGTCCCAGGCTTTTCCTGCTGGTGTTCGTCCGGCCTCTTATATTCGAGGATCCCCCGCAGGTTCTCCTTCAGCTCCGAGATATCTTTCTCATAGGAGGTGCCGTCCTTAGCGGTCTGGAGCATCTCCTTGATCACGTCGATCGCTTGGAGAAGACAATCCACCACATCGCCACTAGCCGAGACCTTTTTGCTCCGCAGCACATCCAGCACGTCCTCCACCAAATGGGTGAACTCGGAGAGCTGGGTCATTTGCACGGTCCCCGCAGCTCCTTTGAGGGTGTGCGCGGCACGAAAGATTTCGTTCACCGCATCATCGTCGTCCGGATCATTCTCCAGAACCAGAATATTCTGTTCAAGAGTCTCAATCTGAAGTTCCGCTTCTATAAAGAAGTCCTTCAGCAACTCTTCGTTATGTGGATCAAGATAATCACTCATTGCAATTCTAATCTTTATATATAACCCCTTTTAAGTCAAGCATAAACTTTATCTCTTGGAGAAATTGTCGATACCTATAATAGAGAATATGCGTTTGATTTTTCAGCAGAACACGATACACTACCAAGTGGGGGAATAGACGAATGAAGCGTGTACACAGGCTCTTGTGCATTCTAACGGTTTTTCTTGCAGTTGCTGCGGCGATTCCCGCCGCAGATCTTTCAATTCCGGAGCTCGAACTCATCACTCGGGGAGCCTGGGACGGCTCTTCCGTGGGGCTCGTAACCCGCGGACGGGGGGAGGTGGAGATCTCCGGCGGCTACAAGTTTGGCGGCAACCTTTCCTTTGGCTTTATAAGCGACGACCTCTTCTACAGCGGCTTTTCCGCCCCTGATCCGGAGGACTACGCCACCACTACAGATTACGCTATCGCCAATTCCGTCTATATGGGAAAAAACTCCTACCTGCAGTTCCACGGGGCAAAAATCGTGTACCGGGATCTTTTTCCCTCCACCAACCTCACCTACTTCATTGGTTTGAATGACCGCTTTGCTACGGGTGAAATATTTCCCCGGCACTTTGGCTCTGCACCGCTCACCACCCGCTTTCAGGGCTTTCTCTATTTCCCCGACAACGAGTACCGCGGCATTCACGCCGTAAACGGCACCGGAGTTGAGCTTTCCAGCACCTTTGACACCGACTGGCACCGCAGTTCGCTCTACTTTTACCAGGACGCTCTCCTGGGGAGAGGCAGTTACTCGAGCGACCTCCGTTCGGCCTTCGACTTGGGGCAGCTGAAGCTGGAAGCCTTCCTCGGCGGCTCCTTTCCAGTAGAAACCTACGGCGTCTATCGCGGCGGACTCCTGTTTCACTATCTGACTGGGCAGCGGGGCGAGTTCTTTGCACAGGTGGGAGTCCCGTACTGGGCCCCGCCGCAGCAGTTCAGCATCGACAACATCTACTTTCTCTTCGAGCCGCGCGTTCATTTCGACCCGCTCTCTGTCATCCTGACCCTTTTCTGGCATCCCGAGTATTACCTCATGGACAATACCGGCGACCTGGGCTCGGCCGATATCCACCTCAATTTCCGGCTTGGAGACCCTACGGAATCACGTGTGACCGGCGGTGTGGAGACCAACTTTACCGTCAACACCACCTCCTCTTTTGCTCAAGATTTCGAAATCGTGTCCACTCCGTATCTGAGTGCGGTCACGAGCGGTTTAATATGGAATTTTATGATCAACGTTCAGCTGGTCCCCTATTCGATCCCCTCGATGTTTGAAGGGGTTATCGGCGTAAAAGCGGAGTTTTAAAATGCGAAGCGTATACACTCGAACAATCATGCTCACAGTTCTCCTTCTGGGAATCTGCGTCGGATCGGCCGGTGCCCTCGAATTGACGACCATGTACCACATGGGCAACCTCGCCTTCGACCGCAGTTCGGAAAGTGCCCAGACTTCCTTAAGCGGAGTGAACTACCCCTGGGGCCTGAGTCTCTTCGGAGAGCACGAGATCAGCAAAGACCTCTCGCTCGAGGCGGGCTTTTTCTACGATCCGATTCTGCGCAACACTACCTACACCCGCTTCGAATACGAGGATGAGTTCTTCCGCATCGGCGTGGGCCCCTTCTTTGGCACTTTCAACTCCTGGAGTTCTATACTCAAAAGCGGCATCTCCACCTCCGTACGGGTTGAGTTCCCCGGGCTGCTTTTTGCCTCCCTGCGCTCCGACAGTTCCATCGCCGCCCGCTTCATAAAAGCGGGCGACTACATGCAGGAGCGCAACGAAATCACCTTTGGCTACTACATCCCCAATGCGATTTGCACTCTCAATTTGACCACAAAGCGCTACGTAGCCCAGCAAAGCGCCACCCTGGAGACCGATGACAGTTTTACCGAATACTCCTTCGATGTAGACATCCACCAGAAGAATGTGCCGGTGCGGGTACTGCTCTCCTTTGCCTACCAGCAACGGAGCCGTACCTACGACTTCGACTCCTCCCCCGATGAATCCAACTCCCTCAACTCCCTCGTCTTCGGCACTCGCCTTACGGTGGACGTAAGCCCTTCCATCGCGTTGATTGCCGACATAGACCACAACATCTACTCTTTCGGGAAGTACGACGACGGGAGCTCTTCCGGCGCCCTCGACCTCCCCGACTCCGGCCTCGGGATGTACCTCTTCCAGGGAAGCATCGGGATGCGAATGGAACTGTAGCAGGATCACCTGTGGCTTGAGACTACTACCGGCGCAGTACAGTACCGGCCCAGTACAGGGTTCGACCCGGAGCAGTATGGGGGAAAGAGAGCAGAGGGGTACACAAACAGGCCCGTCTTCTGTAGAAGAAGACGGGCCTGATGTGAGCTCAATTCTTTACATGTACTGATGCGTTACAGTATCACGGTTTCGGGTGTTTCTACTACTCGCCGCCGCCGTTCGCACCGCCGTTCTGTGCCTGCTCTTCTTCATCCTGATGAAGCTTCCGCCTCTCCAGTGCACGAAGGACCTGCAGCTCTCCAAGGCGGCTCCACTCTGCGTTCCGTCGGGATGCTTCACGCTCTTCCAGGATACCCCAGATTTCTTCATTGTCAAAAGCACCCGCGCTGGGCAGTTGAGCAAGGTCGTAGGTCAGGTTCACATCCTTTACGTAGGTGATGACGTCGCCGCCCTCCTGTTGAGAATCCTTGTAGACGACAAAGCCAATCAGCTTCCTATAGGGGGTAAGCCGCGGATAGAGAGGCCGTTTCGTCAGTTCCCGATTTTGGACATCCTCTATGTAATTAGGATTCACCCAACCGAGCTCTCTCCAGCCGTTGAAATCCATATAATCGAGGAAAAGCGTACGCTCGCGGCCCTCTTCGTCCTGAAGAATGACGCCAAATCCGTTGGGATAATTAGAGCCGTAGACATTCACGGAAACCTGTTTGAGGGAGCCAACGTTTTTCACCACGCCATAGCCGTCATACTTGCCTCCTTCACGATCCTGTTCGTTCTCCCGTGCATAAGCAGGGATCTCGAATGGGGGAAACACCTTCGCATAACTATTGAAGGGCATATCCGGGAAATGAACCCGAATTCCCATTACCGTCTGACCGGCAAAACGCTGGGCGTCTTCTCGTACCGGGGCCTCCAGAGTATACGACAGCCGCATATTTTGCGTCGTCTGTGCCGAAGAGGCGAGCTGAACATCCCAATTCTCAATTGCAAGGGACGTTACCATCAATTCCCGTTCCTCTTCAGTATACCCGGGACCGGCTTTATCGGAGAAGTCTACGAGGGTAGCCTCGTTGTTCCCATCTTCCGTGTCCGCAGTAAGTTCAGAGAAGTCGATAAGAGTAGTTGTTTCGGCGCTTACCGAAACACTTACCATCAAAAAAACAAAACCAAGTAGAATACCGAACCGTTTCATCCAGTGCTCCTTTTAAAACAGTTTACCTATTGCACTGAAAATTATACGGAACCAATTTCGTTTGTCAACGATTTTTCTTTTTTTTTGTTTTTTATGGCCCCATCGGGCGTTTTTATAAACTCCCGCCCCTCTTCGAGACCTCTGCGTCGGGAATCTCGCCCCGAATAGTGAAAACTATACGCTCTACAGAGGGGAAATTAAAGGTGATAGTCCGACGCACCCCGTCAAGTACCTCGGAAAAAGAGAGCACCGAATCCTGCCGCTGAAAGATCACATCGATGGAGAAATCTACATACAGGGTTTTATCTCGCAGCATAACACTCCGAACATCCGCATCCTCGGGGAGAAGCGGGTCGTTGTGAATGTCGATCGGGCCAAGTATGATCTCCCTCACCAGCAGTTCGATATCCGCTTCCTTTGAGGCCTTTTTCGGCAGTTCCCGTACTTCTCCCGTGAAATCGGCACTCCGATACTCTTGGAAAAAGAGTACACGTTCTGTACTGCGGCTTTCTCCACTCAGGCTAAAGAGGAGCACACTGAGGAACAGTGCCGCCGCCAAGGCTCCGAGAAGTGATACGGTTACGGTATTGAGTTTCTGCTTCACTTGACTACTCCGTGGTAATCGGTCGTTCGAAATGAGCGATAAAATTGTGAACGCCATTATAGATGCCTTCGGTGATGTTCTTCAAGTGCGTGGGTTCCCTCAGCTTCATCGCCTCCCGGCGATTGGTGACAAACCCCACCTCCACTAAAACAGAGGGCATTTTTGCGTTCCGTACGACAAACCAACTCTCCTCTTTCAAACCGCGATTGACATACGCTTCCCCTAAATTCCTCTCGAATCCGGAGAGGATATTACGCGCCAGCAACACGCTCTCTACGGTATATTCCTCCTCGAGCATAGTATTGAGAATCGGTGCCACCTCCCGAGCCTCTTTATCGAGGCTTTGCGGGTCGACCAGTTCACGGCGGTAGTCGGGGGGCAAGTACCATACCTCATAGCCCGTGGATTTAGGATCCAGTGAGGCGTTTGCATGAATGGATATGAAAATCATCGCCTCCCGCTCGTCGAGTTGAACCTTGTTGGCAAACTCGGTTCGTTCCTCGAGGGTCAAATAGGTGTCGTCGTTACGGGTCATGATGATGCGTTTCTCCGGATACCGTTTCTTCAGCCGCTCCTCCAGCCGCAGAGCGATATCGAGGACCACATTCTTCTCCCGTATGGTCCTGCGTTCGCCGTCCACGGTAAAATTTCCTACCGCCCCCGGGTCCTTACCGCCGTGGCCCGGATCGATGATCACCGTTGAGATAAAGATGCTTCCGTCCCCAGGACCACGCACACCCAGGATTTCCCTTATTCGTCGGCTCCCTTCCTCGGAAAAGAGGAGCTCTCCAGCTTTTCCCCGGCTGGGCGGCTCGATAAAGTAAGAGCGGCGATAGTTGATCAGCAGAAAAGGCCATCCCTCTCCGAACACAATTGCAGTATCTCCTTTCTGCAGCACCCCCCGCTCGCGGAAAGGATCCCACTCCAGCCTTGCTCCCGTCTCTTCTCGGAGCGCTGAGAGTGTGTTCTCTTTCTCCTCAGCCCATGCGAAAGTGAGCGCTCCGAGGAAGAGAAGCAGTACGCACCAGCCCACCCAGCGGTACATCCGGGGGAAAAGAAGATGCATCACCGCAGTTCCTCCCAGCGCGAATGGAGCTTTCCTCTACAAAATTCTTCGCAAAGCGTATCTATCGTCCATACCGCCCCCTGAACTCCGCCGCGAATCAACGCCCGCCAAAAAGTCCTGCCGAGGAGCAGCTGCGGGGGCTCCTCACCGGAAAAGTCTGCCAGCTCCCGGGCGACAAACTCTACCCGAGCCGTACTGCGACGTTGCACCTCCCTGAGAGCACGTTCCCAAGAAGTTCCGTGCCAATCGACCGCCTCTACTCGCTCCGGAAAGGCAAGTACCCCCACCCTCAACTGACGATGATCTTCGCAGGTTCCGTCGCGCGTTTCGGAAAGGCGGATACCATACATGCCTTTTAAACGACGACGATTGACCTCACTGCGTAAAGGAAACGCATCCGGAGCCCAGGCGATATCCCCGCCAAAGAGGAACGCAAAGGTGCGCGGGTCTCCCGGGACAAGACGCACGAAGACACTTCGGCACGCCTCCTCGGCCGCCTCCATCGCTTCAGACCGTGCGGGAGCGGAAGCGATAAAGTTTCCGCACTTCTCCACGTTGTTGCTCGGAAAGCGCACCTCACTGCCGGGGGCAATTCGGGTAAACGCCTCTTTAACATGGAGCCCTGCACGGGCGGCTTCAAACTCTTCCAACGCCGCAACCCGACCGGGGATGGAAATAAAGGCCCGTTCGGCCGTCACATGATTGCGGGCGGGGGCAAGATCTCCGGGCGGCAGGCCTACCGCCTGCCGGAGGGCGGCGGCGGTGAGATCTATTCCGCTGGCGTAGGGGTAGGTCCAGCCGGACATGTAGCCTCCGGAAAGTCTGGCAGCCACCTCGCCGACCACCGCCTTCTCTCCGTCCCATTTGATATCCCCTTTCGCTTGGCCGTTGCGAATTCCCAGGGCCCGGACAGCGCGGGAGAAGACCTCTTCGACTTGCCGGCAAACATGCGTTTCCGCGGCAGTGGGCATGGTATGGCCCATTTCTACAAAGTAGGGGGGAAAACGGATGTGGCGATCGGCAAAACCGCAGACCGTCACCCGCCCCTCCTGCACAAGGGCATCAAGGCTGAACTCTTGTCCGGGAATAAACTCCTCAACGATCGCCCTGCCGCTCCGGGAATCGGCTACCGCCGCCGGGAGGGCCTCTGCGAGTTCCTCCGTCGAATCGGCCCGGCGTACCCCGCGGGCGCCCATGTTGTCCACCGGCTTCACCACCACCGGGAAACCGACCCCGCCCGCAGTCAT
Source organism: uncultured Spirochaetaceae bacterium (assembly GCA_964346455.1). Taxonomy (GTDB): domain Bacteria; phylum Spirochaetota; class Spirochaetia; order DSM-16054; family Sediminispirochaetaceae; genus CAYFUX01. The sequence goes on along the minus strand of CAYFUX010000008.1, from coordinate 22,695 downwards.
CGCTTCCAGGATGCTGCCTGCGGGGCCTTTCGTCGCCTCGTCACCAGTCGGCTCAGCCGTATACATGACAAAACGCGGGGAGGGAACCCCCGCCTCGGCAAAAGCCTCCCGCATACGCACCTTGTCGCTGGCCCGCAGAGCCGCTTCGGGATCGACGCCCGGCAGCCCGAGCCGCTTGGCTACCCGCGCCACGGTATACGAAAAATCCGTCCCGGCGGTAAACACCCCGTCCAGCTGCTCGCGCGCATGAAGCTCCGCTGCGGCGGCGCTCATACCCTCCGCATCGGCGAGGTCTACATGAAGAAAACGGTCTGCCCAAGTAATTCCCGAAGCTGAATCGCTCCCGTCGGCCACCGTCACCTGCCATCCCATCCTGCGGGCGGCGTCGATCGCCGGCTGCTGCATGACGCCTGCACCCAGAATCAGGACATGGGTTGTGTTTTCCCTCTTTATAGGTTTCGTCACCTGTGCTTCGCTTTCATTCATCGAGGTTCTCCAGTTTTGCATGCATAGACTTCGAAGGTGTCGCCCAGTCGGGCGAGCCTGCTGATGAACGTCAGCAGCCCTCGCCTGAGCAACCCCATACGTTCACACCCGCCCGGCAGCCGCTCCGGGTGGTGGCCGGTCACCACTATCTTGCGCACCGTAAACCCATAGCGTTTTAGCACTCGCCGCGCCATACGCGGATACCATAACGAAAAATGGTCGCAGGGGCTACCGGCGAGAAAATGCTGCGGGTATAACCGGCCGCTTCCCCCTTTCAAGTTAGGAGTAGAAAAGGCAAACACTCCGCCGGATCGCAGCAGCCTGCCGGCCCTGCGCAGGACCATATCGAGATCGCGAAAATGCTCGATCACGAACCACATCGTCACTGCGTCAAAAATCCCGCCCTCCTCCACGGAATACTCTTCGAAAGCCCCGGTATGCACGGTAAATCCGAGGTCCCTGCGTACATACTCTGCCGCCGCGGAGGCGATCTCCACCCCTTCCGCTCGGAAGCCGCCCGCCGCGGCAGCCTCCAAGAAGGGCCCGTAGGCGCAGCCCACATCGAGAAGCCGCGGACTTCTCACCCTTTCCGCTCCGTCCGCAGGCTGCAGCAGCCGTTGAATTCGGCCAACCCGGGGGACGCTCACGGCCCTAATGTGATCGGCATCCTCAAGGTAAGTTCGGCCGTACTGACGCCGGTACTCCTCGAAGAAGTACCGTTCCGCATACCGCGTTCCCCGCTCGCCAAAATCGGCCTGATACACTGCGGCACAGTCTCTGCAGTAGAAGAAACTTCGCTGCTCTTCCCGCCGCAGGGGAGTGTTTAGCCGGCGGCCGCAGACAGGACAGGCTTCCGGTATGGGTCTCCGTAGAGAAAGGAGCAGTCCTTCAATGGACTCGCTCTCCTGCGGCGGGGCGGCAATTTCTGTGGCCCCCCGCAGGCGCTCCGGCCGTGAGAGAGCGGAAAAAAACCGGCGCCGGTCTACTCCGCCCACACCGGCGCTCACGAAACCGGCCGCATCCGCCAACTTCCGGTGGTACCGTTCCGGATGGATCAGCAGTACCAGGCAGCCCGCGGCGGCGGCCTCAAAAGCGGTCATGCCGAAGGAGGTGCATACTAGATCATGAAGCACGTAATGCTCTTCGAGACTCTCCGGTGCATCGAGCACACGCACACCCGGCGGAAATCTGCGCGGCCCGAACAATGCCCCCTTCACAACCGTCAGCGACCGGGGTGAAAAGCCGGCTTCCAGCAGGGCGTCGAGGCAGGGGCCACTCAGCCCCGCCGGGTCCTCACCGCCAAAGCTGATGAGCACCCGCTCTATCCGTTCCGGTCGCTGCCGCAGCTGGGGCGGGACCTCGAGATACCCGGTACTCGCCGCATTTGCCGATGGAGTGCCCTGCAGCATCGGCAACGTGTCGATAAGGTAGGGAAAGAGCTCGCGTAGCGGCCCGCCTTCGTCTATTCCGAGGGGCACCCCTAAGCGCAGAAAGGCGGTGTACTCTGCTTCGGCGGTGGCACGGCGATCAAACACCAGAAAATCCCACTCCCCGGCGGCCGGCTCCTCCCGTAACAGGCTTACCTTCTTCGGAAGCCGGGCTTTGGCAAAACGGGCCGCTTCCTCCGCCTCCGGAGGAAGATAGACCGCCGTCCTCCGCAGCCCCCCGATCCTGCCGGCAAGCCGCAAGGCGCGTCGGAGATGACCGGTCCCGCTTCCGTGCTTCGATGCAGGCAGAAAGAGAAAGCTTTCCCGCACGACCCTTATCCCGCCGCCTGCTCGCGTCTGCGTAAATATGTCACCAAGGCCGCCAGCGCCACCGGCTCACCCGCATAGAGTCCGGCATACACCTGCTGGAGAAAACGGTAATCCTCCCGCGTGTCCAGGGTAACCCGCCCCCCGGGAAAGCGATACTCCGCCGGCAGCGGAGGATGTACGACAGTAAAGCGCTGAGGGTGGCGATAGATATATGGGCAGACGTGTTCCCGGTCGTAACGCTCCTCTGCCAGCCGCGCCGCCTCCAGGAGAGCGGAGCGCTGTACGCACTGCACCCCGGTCCCCACCGGCAGCCCTTCAAAGGTACTGTAGTCGGCTCCCTCCTTCCGGTGCAGCTTCAGCAGCAGCCTGGCGGCCTCGCTGCTGACCAGGGGGTTATCGCCGGTAGCCCGGACGACAGTCTCCACCAAATACTCTCGTGCGGCAAGCTCATAGCGTCGCAGCACATCCTCCCGGGGGCCTACAAAGAGCTCGAATCCTTCCGCACGAGCCGTCTCCCGCAGCCGGGGGGCGCTGTCCTTATCGGTTAGCAGGACATACGCCTCTGCAGGAATCCAGCGCAGCGACTCCATCGCATGGGCGAGCACGCTCTTGCCCTCCAGCGGCAACAAAGCCTTTCCGGGCAGCCTCGTGGAGTTGATCCGCGCCTGCAGGAATACTCCCGTACTCATTCCGGCGCCTCCCACAACTCGGTAACGCTGCGCGCATCTCTGACAAAACGGAATTTATTCAGCTTCACCCAGCGGCGAACCTCCCGAAACTCCCGCAGGGCGGTGAAGATTGAACTTCCCGAACGTGTGTAGTAGGGAAAAAAGCGTCCCCAGGGCAGTACCCCGCAATCGCCTGCCCAGCGGATAGAGAGATTTTTCAGGAAGAAGCGCTTGTAGCTCTCGTTTGGGGTGGTGTCTTCCGCCGGCGGCTCGGCGAGATATCGAACCCGCAAGGACGTGTCGCATTCGATCTCTTCCCCCCACATATGTGCTCGAAGGCCGAAATCTATCTTCTGCCAATAGCTGCTCGTGAGAGTGTGATCGTAGCCACCGGTCAAAAGAAAGCGCTTGCGGTTGTAGAGGCCACAAAAGTCGAAAGGATAGAGACTTTTTACCTCGCTTTGATGAGGCAGCATGGGCAAAACCTTCAAATTTTTCTTATAGAACGCCGGGACCATCATCGAGGGCACCGTTTCCATCCGAGTGTTCTGAATAATGGGGACCGTACAGAGCCGTCCCGGCTCGGTCAGCCGACGCACCAGCGCCTCGGTCAACGGGGAGGAAATCTTCATGTCATTCCAAAAGACAAACACATTTGCCCCGGCGGCCTCTTTCATTCCGATGTTGATCTGCTCTCCGCAGTTCGACTCCCGGCGCATAATGAGAAAACGAATCCGGGGAAATTTATGGCTGAGAGCCTCAATGTCGTAGGTCGTATCGCCGGGTTCGATCGAGATAATTTCCAAGTCGCCCAGTTGTTCGAGTTCCTTGAAATATTCGTAACGAAAAGGTTTACCTCCGCGATTGAGCAGCAGTAGGCTTATCAGCGGAGCCGTTTTCAGCGTCCGGTCGTTCTTCTCCCCCCCGACAATGGTATAGGGTACGCCATAGTCGTCAGAAGTTGAAGGTATAGTACTCATCGCATCTCCTGCAGATCTCGGGCAGATTATCCTCCAGGTGCCGCTCATAGTAAGGCTTACCCCGTTCCCACACCGCGGCAAGCCCCTCCTCGAAAATATTGCCCAGCGGGTAATCGCCGGACAGGTCCTCGCGGCACAGCGGCACTGTTCCGTCCAGCCGCACGGAAAGGTCGCGCTTCAAATGCCAGCAGGGAATCCTGTCTATCGGAGAGAGATCGCTAATTTTCCGCTCCGGAAGCAGTCCGCAAAAGTGGTCGTACTTTTGAATGATCAACGGAGCCTCCTCGCCTTTCCAACTGCGGTAAAAGCGGTCAAGTTCCTCTTCGTTCTCCTTCATCCTGACTGCCTGCACATAGACCCGTCCTGGAAAGAGGCGGTACAGCATCCGAACCGCGGCATGCGCCTCCTCGTAGCCCTCCCCTCGGAGCCGGCTGTAGCTCTCCCGCTCCACCGCATCCAGGCTGACGATCCAGTTAATATCTCCTTGAGAGGTTTCGGCGATCTTCTGAAGCGTCTCCGCCCGCCAGCCGACGCCGCTGGTCTCGATCAGCAGGTCGATCCCTTCGATTTCGAAGGCGCTGCGGCAGAGTTCGTCGATCCGGGAGTGGAGAGCCGGTTCTCCCCATAGAGAGATTCCCACCGTTGCCTCTCCGCAAAAATCGCGAATCTCCTCCAGTAGAACTCGCCAGCGCTCGAGCTCGAGTTCTCCCTGGCGGTCGCGAGGATCGCCTTCCACCTGTGGGTAAGGGCAGTAGCTGCAGCTCTGCGGGCAGGCGGCCGTTACCTGAACCTGCAGATAAGCCGGCCGAGTGCGCAGTAATTCCTGGCGGGTGTCCAGCACCTCTCCGATCGATGCCGCGTCCCTACCTCCTGCCTTGATAATTGCAGAAAGTTGCAGGGTCGTGCGGAAAGTATCCGCCGCAAGCACCACCCGGAGCATTCTACGGTCTACGGGGCTTATCTCCGTCTCCAAATCAAAGGCGTTGATGTCTTTCTCCACTGTATCGAAACAGAGACTGCGGGAGGGGGAAAGGGCGTGCTTCTCCGCCAGCTGGACCAATTGCGGAACTGTTTCTCCGCGCAGAATATCAGGAGCCACCCCTTCGGGGTAGCCGTCGACAAACGTATAGTCGGCAAAATAGCTGCGGTGACTGGCGTACATTTTCTCCGCCAGCTCGAGGTCAATGAGCGGCTCGTCAGCATAGAGGTAGAAGATATTTTCCGCCGCACCGCGGTGAGCGTCTATCTCCCGAAAAATATCGGCTCCGCTCCAATGGTCCCGGCGCACCACCGGCCCCATAGACTCACTCCAGAGCCCGGTAAAATCTTCCGCCGGACGGTCGGTCAACAGCACGCTCCGTTCCACCTCCGGCAGCAAGTTCATCAACTCTGTCACTCGTGTGAAGGCGATAGCCTCCTCCTCCGGAAAGGGGAGGAGTTCGTTCAATGCGTACTGTGAAAGCCGGACGGCATCAATAAAGAGGACATTTCCCATAGTACGAATATCGACAAGTTCTCCGGAGCCCTAAACGCCTCCTTTGGACCGATCCCCTCCTTCACGGCGATACTACTGCAGAAAGACGATATCCTCCGGCCGGGCAATCTCTTCCCGCCGCTTATCGCCATATATCCGGTTTACCTCCGAAGTATGCTTACCGATGAGCTGCTCGAGCTCCCGGCTGTTATACGCCGGAACTGCTTTGGCCGCATCGTTGATCTGCACCACCTCGCCCGCTTCGAAGACCCCCTCTACACGGTGAACTCCGGAGGCAAGCAGGCTCTTGTTACGGCGCAGCGCTTCTAACGCCCCCTCGTCCACTACGATCGAACCCTGCGGAGCTGAATTGAGAATCCAGCGGCTGCGGTTGCTGAGTTTATCCCCGGAGAGGAAGAGCGTCCCGATGTCCTCGCCGGCGAGAATCCTGGCCAGGATATCTTCTTCCCGTCCGTGGGCAAGCACGGTGGCACAGCCGGCAGCGGCGGCTATGCGGACCGCCTTCAGTTTGGTCTCCATTCCGCCGGTGGAGAACTCGCTTCCCGCCGAACCGGCGTAGGACATGATACGCTCGTCCACCTGTTCAACCCGGCTGATGCGTCGCGCGTTCGGATTATGCTTAGGGTCGCCGTCGTACAGCCCGTCGATATCGCTGAGCAACACCAGCAGATCGGCGTCGATTTTACTGGCCACCAGCGCACTCAGGCGGTCGTTATCCCCAAAGGCGGTGCCGATTTCCTCGGTAGAGATGCTGTCGTTCTCATTAAAAATGGGGACCGCCCCAAGCGACAGCAGCTGCTCCACGGAATTACGCAGATTGAGGTAGGATCGGCGATTGTTGAGGACCTCCCGAGTAAGCAGCACCTGGGCAATAATCGCCCCGTGGCGGGAAAAAGCACTGCGATAGCTGTCCATCAGCAGCGGCTGACCGATGGCGGCGCAGGCCTGGCGCATACGGATATCGCTTACCCGACTGGTAAAGCCCAGCTCTCCCGCACCAAAACCAATCGCCCCGGAGCTGACCATCAGCAGCTGACGCCCCTCACCGATAAGACGGGCGAACTGCTCTCCCACGGAATCGATATATTCGCCGTCGATACCCGCCTTGCAGGTGAGGAGATTGGTGCCGATTTTCACCACCACCCTCTTTGCCGACCGAACTCCGTTTCGCTCGCCGCTCATTCCCGTCTGTCTCCAGTTTCATCGTCACCGGCTTGGCCATCGGAGACGTCCAGAGGCTGGTGCAGAAAGCGTCGTTCCCCCCGTTCGTAGGAGTCCACCGTTTGGCCGCTGCCGTAGAGTTTCCACTTGTAGATTACCAGCCCGTCGAGTCCTACCGGCCCGCGGGCGTGGATTTTGTTGGTACTGATTCCCACCTCTGCTCCAAGTCCGTAGCGGTAGCCGTCGGAAAAGCGAGTGCTGCAGTTCCACATCACGTCTGCCGCATCCACAGCCCCGAGAAATCGCTCAGCCTTGGCACCGTCTGAAGTAACGATTGCATCGGTGTGACCGCTGCCGTAGGTGTTGATGTGCTCTATCGCCGCCTCGAGTCCGTCTACCACCTTGATCGCCAACACCGGTGCCAGATACTCGCTACGCCAGTCCTCTTCATCCGCTTCCTCAGCTTCAATATACCGCCGGGTCTCCCGGCAGCCGCGCAGCTCGACCCCTTTCTCCGCCATGCGCTCGGCAACGGCCGGTAACAGGCGGGAGGCAATATTCCGATCCACCAGCAGCGTCTCCAAGGCATTGCAGACGGCAGTATACTGAGTCTTGGAGTCAACTGCCACCTCCACCGCCATTTCCACATCCGCCGCGGCATCCACAAAGATGTGCGTTACCCCGTCGGCATGGCCGAGCACCGGCACCGAGGTGTGGGCCATAATGTAGCTCACAAACTCTTTCGATCCCCGAGGGATAATAAGGTCGAGGTTTTGTTCAAGAGCGAGCATCTCGCTCACCTCTTCACGGCTCTCGAGCAACTGTATCCATCCGTCGGGCAGGCCCGCTTCCGCCGCCGCCTCGGCCACGACCCGGGCCAACACTGCATTGGTTTCCGCCGCCTCTCGTCCGCCTTTCAGGAGCACTGCGTTACCGCTCTTCAAGCAGAGGGCGGCCATCTGCAGCAGGGCGTCCGGTCGAGATTCGAAAATCATGCCGATCACTCCGATGGAACAGCTCACCCGATACAGATCAAGTCCTTCATCGAGACGACGCGCTTCCAACACACGGCCGGCGGGGTCCGGCAATGCGGCAACCGATTCGACCCCCGCCCTGCTGCCGGCAAGTTTCTTCCGACCAAATTTCAAACGCTTGAGCAACGGGGCGGCAAGCCCGTCGCGTTCCGCCCGCTCTACATCGCGGCGATTGGCGTCGATTATCTCCTCTTCCCGCTCGCCAAGCTTTGCAGAGATAATCCTGAGAGCACTATTTTTTATCTGAGTGTCGAATGCCGCAAGCTGCAGCTGTGCGTTTTTGGCTGCTGCGGCCCGTTCTGCTACCTGCACGCGCTCCCCCTCGTATATACCGTATATTTGCTTTCTCTCGTTTCCCATGCGTGGTCAAACCGTATTGTATCCTCAGCCGGAAGACGTGACAAGACAGCCACATGAGCTGTGGTCCGGTTTTGCTTTACTCACGCTTTGCTTGATTTCCTCGCCACGGCGCAGTACAATGGTCCCACCCTGCTTGCGGAACGGATACTATGAAAAAATATATCGATGCGCGTAATCTGCCTAATCCTCAGCCTTTAGTGTATACCAAACGAGCCCTCGCGGACGGCGAGTTTTCCTACCTCATCGTCCACGTTAATAATGCGACGGCCCGCGAAAATGTCATTCGTTTTGCTCGGCACGCCGGATTCCCCGTGGAAAAGACTGAGGAACGGGAGGGCGAGTTCTTCATTACCATTGCCAACACCGAAGAGCTCTCGTCCACCGTTGATCCAAAGCCGCAGGAGTCGGGAACCGCTTCTCCAGAGAAGCACTGGGCCAAAGAGACTGCACGTCCCCGCCCCTCCAGGGAGAATGCAGGTTCTGAGCGGCAAACCCCCGAGCCCAGCACCTCCACGAACGATAGATCAGACTCACCCGCCTTTGCAGCCCCTAGCGTCGCGGAAAACAGCGAGGAAGCCTCCGCCGACAGTCTCTCCCTCCGGCAGCACAATGAAACGGTAAAAACCCTACTGATAGGAGCCGGCCGGTCGGTGTTCCGCGACGAGCACAGAAATCTTGTGATTAGCCCGTTTCTCCAGCGTTTTTTGCGCGCTCTCCCCAAAATCTATGGTGATCTGCAGCAGATCATTCTCACCGACGGAGCCGCCTTGCTGGGGAGTTCCCAATCCGATTATTTGCCGCTGCTAAAAACACTCCGGCGCCAGGGAGTTCAGATTTACTGTGACCAGGAGAGCTGCGAAGAGTGGGAAGCTGCTCCTTCCCCGGAGGTGGTCACCCTGATCGACGCCGAAAGCCTCACCCAGAAGCTGCTCCGTTACGCTCCTGTGCTCACTCTATAGCAACTGCCTATAGCAACTGCTACGCAGCTTATTGGATGTTCTCTTCATATTGCCATCGCCGCCGCTCCAGCCGTAAGAGGCGGCCTGTTACCTGGGAGGAGCAAAAACAAGAAGCTTCGTGCCACTCATTTAGCTGTACAGGAAGCAAGGCCCCTAAACGCCCCCACCCCCTTGCATACATAGTGGCCGCCATTATATTCTTCCGTATATAATGATCGCCGAGGAAGATGCTTCTAAAAAAATCGTCTCCGGCTTTACTACCGCGCGGACTATTGTGCCCGCTCAGGCAAGGAGGTTTTATATGTCAAAACGCAGCAAAACTCATGTACATCGCACTCTCGCACTCCTAGGCATCCTCACTTTTCTCCTTCTCTACACCCTCCCCGTTGCCGCCGAGTATCCGGTTACCGTAACCGACAGTCTCGGTAATTCATTCACCCTGGAGGAGGAGCCGCAACGCATCGTGTTGGCTGGGAAGGCGACACTTATCCCCGCCAGCGCCTTCTACCTCTTTCCTGAGGCACGGGAGAAAGTGACGGCTGTCGGCAAAACAGACCAGGGTCTGGGGAACTTTATCTCCCGCCTCGATTCCTCCTTTGAGGACGTGCGTAAGCTTCCTTCAGAAGTAGGGCCCGAACAAATTGCCGCCGAACGCCCGGACCTTGTAATCGTCAAAGATTTCGTCTACCGCAATTTGGGCAAACAGGTGGAACGGCTCGGAATCCCTGTGCTGCCCTTAAGCCTGGAGTCTCCCGAGGATTACCGCCGGGATATAAAGCTTCTGGGGAAAGTCTTAAACAGCGAAGAGCGTGCGCAGGAGATCTGGAATTATTACTCGAGCCGGCTCGAGAACGTCACCTCAGTAACGGAGCAGGTCCCCGAGACACAGAAACCGCGCACACTAGTGCTCTACTATTCCACTCGCGGCGGCGAGACCGCTTTTAACATCCCCCCCGCCGAGTGGATTCAAACCTACCAGGTAAAAGCCGCCGGTGGCCGGCCGGTCTGGACCGGGAGTCACTCAGGAGGAGGCTGGAAAACGGTGAGCTTCGAACAGATTGCCGCCTGGGACCCGGACCGCATCTATATAACCAGCTACAACTTGGCTCCAGACAACTTTATGGAGCGAATCCTCCGGAATCCGCAGTGGCAGAAATTACGTGCAGTGAAACAAGGCAATGTGAAGGCCTTCCCGGCCGACTTCTACAGCTGGGCACAACCCGAGGCGCGGTGGATCCTGGGCATCCAGTGGCTTGCCGGTCAACTGCACCCTGAGCGCTTTGAAGAGATGGACATGCGACGCAGGATCATCGAGTTTTACCGCCGCCTCTACGGCCTCGAAGAGCAGCGCATCCGTTCCCTGATTTTCCCCCGAGTGGAAGGAGCTCTCTCTGACTGAACTGCACACTCGCCGCCGCCGTAAATTACTTCTCCTCGGACTCCTTCTGATAGCAGTCACCGCACTCTCTCTGATAACCGGCCGCTATCCTCGGCCAGGGCTGATGTCGCCGACGCTGCTGCAGAGCGACCCGATGGCAAAGACGCTGCTGCTGAATCTGCGAGCCCCGCGGGTGCTGGCAGGTCTGATGCTGGGGGTCAGCCTAGGTGCCGCCGGCAGTGTATTTCAAATGATCTTTGCCAACCCGCTGGTGGAACCAGGCTTCCTCGGGGTCAGCCAAGGGGCGGCGTTTGGCGCCGCTCTCTCCATCATTGTGTTTCCCGCCTCCTTCGTTCTGATACAGCTTTCCGCAGCCCTCTGCGCCCTTGCCGGACTGGCGGTGAGCTACACCCTGGCACGCCACTTTCATTTTGGCGGCTGGATACTGCGCCTGATTTTGGCGGGGATCGCCGTCAGCGCTCTGTTTTCCTCCGGTATAGGTGTACTCAAGTTTGTGGCGGATCCTATGAGCGAACTACCGGAGATTACATTCTGGATGCTCGGCGGCCTTTGGAGCGTCACCTGGAGCCAGGTCCAGGTAATTCTGCCGGTCTTCATCGTAGGAACTGCGCTGCTCTTCAGCTTTCGATGGCGTCTCAATCTGCTCTCTATGGACGACCGAACCGCTTTTTCCGTGGGTATGGCACCGGTGAGGGAGCGGCTGTTGTTGTTGACGGCCGCCACCGCTGTAACCGCGGCGGTTATTTCCGTCAGCGGCATTGTAGGCTGGGTGGGACTCATCGTACCCCACATTGCCCGCCGGATTTTCGGCTCCGACGCCCGCCACGCGCTTCCGGCGGGGATGCTAATCGGCGGTATCTATATCATCCTCTGCGACACGGCCGCCCGCACGGTGATGGAGGGGGAAATTCCCCTGGGAGTACTGACCAGCATGCTCGGAGCGGGATTATTTGTGATACTTCTTTCTAAACCTCATGTAAAGCAGGGACCCTATGGCACACGTGGTACACGATAAACTGCTGCAGCTTCTCGATGTCCGTTACCGCTACCGGAGGGATACACCGCCGGTCCTTCATGGTGTCTCCCTAAAGCTGCGGGAAGGAGCTTCGGTTGCGCTGCTGGGGCCTAACGGAGCGGGGAAGTCGACACTCTTGGATATCTGCCTGGGCTGGAAACGCCCCGAGTCCGGTCACGTGCTGCTGGCCGGCCGCGATATACGCACCTACAGCCGGCGTGAGATGGGCGCATGGATCAGTCTTGTTCCGCAAAACGAACGCGTCCGTTTTGACTACACGGTACTCGAATATCTACTGCTTGGACGGACCCCTTACCTGGGGCAATTGGAGATGCCCGGCACCCCGGACATGGCCGTCGCCCGCGATGCCCTTGCTACCGTCGGCATTCCGGAGCTTGCCGAACGGTCCGTGACCGCTCTCTCCGGTGGCGAGCACCAGCTGATGATGATTGCCAGGGCCCTGGTCCAGGAACCGAGTATTCTCGTACTGGATGAACCGACCAGTCAGCTGGACCCCGGCAACCGGCTTGGCATCGTTCGGCTGCTTCACTCTCTGCAGGAACAGGGGGCCACCCTCCTCTTTACAACCCACGACCCCAACTTGGCGGCCGAGTGCGCCAGCGATGCGGTGCTGATCAAGGATGGGCATATCCTGAAGGCCGGTTCTGAGGTAGAAGTGCTCAACGGCAACAACCTTTCCGAGCTCTACGGTGTTCCTATGGAAGTACGACGTATCGAAGACCGGCCGGTGGTGCTCTCCCCTATTCCGCAGCAATCCCGGTAAAGTTGAAGGTCCGGGTGTCGAAAAGCCCCATATCGGTCAGCTTCAGCTCCGGGATAACCGGCAGAGCCAAAAAGCTGAGAGTCATAAAGGGATCGAGCTGTGGGTTTACCTCCAGCTCTTCGAAGGCTACTCGGTACATCCGCTCCAGCTTTTTGTGGAGCTCGTCCAGCGAACGGTCGGTCATCAGCCCTGCGATAGGCAACTCCAGGGTCTCGAGCACTTCACCGTCGGCGACCATAGTCAGCCCGCCGCCGGCCCTAATCAACTCGCCGATCGCCGCATACAGATCCTCGTCGTTCTGCCCGACTGCAATGATGTTGTGGGAGTCATGGGCAATCGTGCTAGCTACTGCACCCCGCTGCAGCTTGTAATTTTCCAGCAGAGCCAATCCTATGTTGCCGGTCGACTTGTGGCGCTCCACCACCGCGAGCTTTAGTACGTCGAGCTTGGGGTGGTGACTAAAGTTTCCCTCCTCGTCGCGATTGATCTTGCGGGCCACCTCCTCAGTGAGGAGGCTGTTGGGATGAACGCGAATTACTTTTGCGATATCCGAGGGCAACGCAAGAGCAAGCTTCTCCTTACTAAATTCCGCCACGTTCACCGTACCGGTCACCGCGGCGATATCCGGGGTGGGGACACTGAAGAGCGGCCGCCCCTCCTCAGCCATCTTCTCACCAGCCACATATACGCTGCGTACGTTGAAGCCGCTAAGATCGTCCACTACCACAACATCCGCTCTGTAGCCCGGGGCGAGGGCGCCGCGATCAGGCAATCCGTAGGCCTCGGCGGCATTGAGAGTGGCCATCTGCACCGCCGTCACCGGATCAATGCCGCGGGAAACTGCAAGGCGCAGGTGGTTGTCAATATGGCCCTCCCGCAGAATGTCCTCAGGCTGCCGGTCGTCGGTGCAGAAGAGGCAGCGACGACTGTTCTCCCCGGTGACGCCGCTGATCAATGCCGGCAGATTTTGCGCCGCCGAGCCCTGACGTATGAGGCAGTACATGCCGGTCCGCAGCCGTTCACGCATCTCCTCCAAAGTCGAAGATTCATGATCGCTGCGGATCCCCGCTACGGAATAGGCATTCAGCTCTTTCCCTTCCACCATAGGGCTGTGACCGTCTATCATCTTACCGCGATTCGTAGCCATCAGAAGCTTGTCCAGCACCTCTTCCTTGGCGGCAAACACAGCGGGATAATCCATCATCTCTCCGAGGCCGAGCACCTGTTCGTCATCGATCAAGCTTTCGAGCTTCTCTGCGTCCAAAACTGCTCCGGCATTTTCAAACTCCGTAGCCGGCACACAGCTTGGGAGCATATAGTAGGCGGTCATCGGCAAATCCCGGCTCGCCTCCAGCATAAAGCGGATGCCGTCCAATCCACAGACATTGGCAATCTCATGCGGGTCGGTGATCACCGATGTCGTACCGTGCGGCAACACCGCACGCGCAAACTGACCGGGGGTACTAAAGGAAGATTCGATGTGAACATGACTGTCGATTAGCCCCGGCAGCAGATAGCAGCGCTCCATGTCGATCTCTTCATGTCCTTCGTAAGCTCCTATGCCGATGATCACTCCTCCGTCGATCGCTAAACTTCCGTCGATCACTTCGTGCGAGTGAACGTTGACGATCCGGGCGTTCTTCAAGACCAGCTCCGCTTTTTTCTTACCGGTAGCCACTTTGATGCGATGTGCAAGAGTCTCGCGGCTCAGTTTTTTTTGCTTGCTATCTGTAGACATAGTACGCTCCATTTGTCGATAATTGATGCTCCCTTCTTCGGCGCGGCGCAGAACCGCAGGTTCCCACCGGGAGAAGTGTGCGTTACAGTATAGTAGCAGTTGCCGGATTTTTCTACAACAAACTGCAACATACTAATTGAGCAGCAAAGGAGAGGAGACGCCTGTGCGTATAATCCACATCACCGGAGCACGCATCGTAGACGGAAACGGGAATCCGCCATACCGGGGCGAGCTGCTGCTGCAGGGGAAGTGGATCGTTGCGGCCGGTCCGCGGGTAGAGGCACCTGCGAAGGCCGAACACATAGAGGCCAAGGGACTCTATGCCGCACCGGGTTTCATCGACGCCCACAGCCACCTTGACCTTGCCCCGTTCCGGGAGGGAGGCCTGGAACTCACACTGCGTCAGGGCATCACCACCGCAGTGGTTGGCCAATGCGGCTTCTCCCCGGCTCCGATGCCACAGGAACGCCAAGCGGGCTGGCAGCGCTATTCCATCATTGCCCCTCCCTCCTCTCCTGCGAGTTGGAGACATTTCGAAGACTACATCGCGGCACTAAAGCGGCGCGGAAGCCCCATCAATGTGCAGCCATTTGTAGGCCACGGCACGCTGCGCTATGCAGTGAAGGCTGACGACCCGTCTCCCGCGACCGCTGCCGAACGCCGGCATATGGCCGCTCTCCTGGAAGAGGCGGCGTCACAAGGCGCTCGGGGGCTCTCTCTGGGGCTGATCTATGTGCCGGCGCTGTTTGCGGGAGACCGGGAAATAGCGGTGCTCTTCGCCGCCGCCGGCCGGCTCGGCCTGCCCGTCTCTGTCCACCTCCGCAGCGAAAGCGACGAACTGCTACAGGCTATCACCGAAATGGCGCGGCTCGCGCGAACTCATGGAGTTCGACTCCACATCGCTCACCTTAAATGCATCGGTATGCGCAACCGGTATAAAATGAAGGAGGCACTGCGGATCATTGCCTCCGAGGGGCTCAGTTTCGACACCTACCCCTACACCTACGGCAGCACATCTCTGCTGACCCTCCTTCCTCCGGCACTGCTGCGCCGGAAGTCTACCGAACAGCTGCTGGCGGAACTGGAGACAACAGAAATGCGTGGAGCTGTTCTTCCCTATCTCCGGGGGGAAGTGCGCCCTGCACCGGGCGAGTCATGGGACAACTTGTCACGGCTGGTAGAGTGGAACGGGATCGAACTCACCGATATTCCCTCCGAAGCCTATGCCGAACTGGAGGGCTTGAGTCTCACAGAGGCGGGGCGCCGGCTCGGCCTGCCGCCGGAAGAGGCGGCGCTTCGCATCCTCTCCTGCTGCGGAGCAACGGTGAAAATTATCGACCGCTACACAGACGAAGAGACTATGCTGCAGGCCCTGCGCCACCCGGACGGGGTTTTTTCCACCGACACTCTGCTCGGGAGCCGGCTTCATCCCCGCACTGCCGGCGCCTTTCCGCGCATTGTGCAGCGCTACGTGTTTGAACGCGGGATACTCACAATCGAGGAAGCGGTAGCCAAAATGAGTTCTTCCACCGCCCGGATCTTCAACCTTCACGATCGGGGCCGCCTCGAAGCGGGGCGGCGTGCAGACGTGCTTCTCTTCTCCCCCACAATACGGGCACGCTCCTCCCCGGAGCAGCCGACGGCAGAGGCGCAGGGCGTTGAGTGGTTGTTTGTCGGCGGGGAGCCGGTACTTCGGCAGGGAGTGCTCACTGGTTCACGGCCCGGCGGCGTTCCGTAAACGCCGGGCTGCCCGGTATTGAGGGGCTGAGACGTAGCGTTGCTTTTTTCTCGAATGCAACAGGGTGCAACAATTTTTTCTTGTAAAATTGAACAGGCCGCGTTACAATCGGGCTGTTCACAATACTCACTATAGCAGGAGCTTTTAGTATGGAAAAACTTTTCGGGCTCAAGGAGAACAACACCACCGTAAAAACGGAAGTTGTTGCCGGCCTAACCACCTTTCTGACGATGGCCTACATTCTCGTGGTCAATCCTCAGATCCTTTCCAACACCGGAATGGACCAGGGTGGTGTGTTTACGGCAACCGCTATCGCCGCAGCAATCGGTACCTTAGTGATGGCCTTTGGTGCCAACTATCCCTTTGCTCTGGCACCCGGTATGGGGCTGAACGCCTTTTTTGCCTTTACCGTCGTGATTACGATGGGCTACTCTTGGCAGTTCGCCCTCACGGCGGTATTTCTGGAAGGTATCATCTTCCTGATCCTCACCCTCTTCAACGTGCGTGAGGCAATCGTCAACGCCATTCCAAAGAATGTGAAGCGGGCGATCTCCGTGGGTATCGGCCTGTTCATCGCTTTTATCGGACTGCAGAATGCCGGTATCGTCGTCAACAGCGATGCAACGCTGGTGCAGATCGGCGATTTGACCAGTTCGAGCGTAGTGCTTGCCGTAATAGGCCTCGTTGTCATTGGCGTGCTGTTGGCCTTCAGAGTCAAGGGGTCGCTGCTAATCGGCATCGTAGCCGCTACCCTCATCGGACTGCCCCTCGGCATTACCTCCGCCCCTTCCGGCGGCTGGGCACCCCCTTCTCTCGCACCGGTTTTTGCTCAGTTTGATTTTTCCCAGGTATTCACCCTGGATATGCTGGTGGTGCTTTTTACCTTCCTCTTCGTGGATATGTTTGACACCATCGGCACCCTGATCGGCGTCTCCACCAAAGCCGGATTTCTGGACAGCGAAGGCAGACTTCCCCGTGCCAAGCCGGCACTGTTTGCCGACGCCATCGGAACCACCGCTGGCGCCGTATTGGGTACCAGCACAGTAACTACCTACGTAGAGAGCGCCTCCGGCGTCGCCGAAGGCGGCCGCACCGGAATGACCGCCTTTACGGTAGCCATCCTCTTTCTGCTGGCTCTCTTTGTCAGCCCGCTCTTTCTGATGGTCCCGAGCGCGGCAACTGCGCCGGCACTTGTCCTGGTCGGTCTCTTTATGATGACTCCCATCAAGGATGTGGACTTCGAGGACTACACCGAATCGATCCCCGCCTTCTTGGCGGTCATTATGATGCCCCTCGCCTACAGCATCGCCGACGGCATCATGTTCGGTATTCTCGGCTACGTCCTGCTGAAACTCTTCAGCGGCCGCGGCAAAGAGGTTACCATCCTCACCTACATTATCGGGGTAATTTTCATTATCAAATGGGTTGTCGGTTAACCGAACGTCTTCGGTCTCCGGCATCAAGCCGCAATAAGCCGCCGGGTATACCCCGGCGGCTTTTTACATTCCTTCCACTCCCTTCTAGGTTGTTTGCGTGGTCCGGAGCTATTAGTCCCTGCGCATTCGACCGGCGGCGAGTTGAACCGCATCCACGATTTGCTGATAGCCGGTACAGCGGCACAAATTGCCGGAGAGCGCCTTTCTTATCTCCTCCCGCTTGGGAGCGGGTTTGCGCTGCAGCAGACTAACAGCGGCAAGCACCATTCCAGGAGTACAGTATCCGCACTGCACCGCCCCGGTATCTATGAAGGCCTGCTGCACCGGATGGAGCGTTTCCGCCTCTCCCTGTAGGCCCTCGATCGTGGTCACCTCCCGGCCGGCAGCCTTGCGGACCTTCATGACGCAAGCCTTGCGCGCCGTCCCGTCGATCAAAACGGTACAGGAGCCGCATATTCCGATGCCGCAGCCGTATTTGGTCCCGGTCAACTCCCGCCGCCCGCGGATATATTCGAGCAGCGTCAGTTCAAGCTCCTCCTCCTCAAGTGAATACGTTGTTCCGTTTACCGTAATGCTATCGCTCATTGCAGTTCCTCCGGGTCGATCGTGATGGGTAGGCTGCGGCACCGAATGTTGGTTGCGTTGTAGACCGCGTTAGCGATGGCCGGTGAGATCAGTTCGAGCGCCGGCTCACCGATACCTTTGGCACCGGAAGGACTCTGCGGGTCCGAGTTCTCCACAATGATACCGGTTATCTCCGGCGCATCCTTCGCCTTTGGAATAGTATAGCTGTTGAGGTTAAGACTTTTGATCTTTCCCGCTTCCACTTGAAAGTTCTCCATCAGTGCCATCCCGGCTCCTTGAACGATCCCCCCGTACATCTGCCCCAGTACCATCGCTTTATTGATCGCCCGTCCGATATCGTGGGCGGCGACAATATTCTTCAGCGTCACTGCTCCGCTCTTTTTGTTGACCGTCAACTCCACCGCCTGGCAACTGTAGACGTAAGTAAAATAAGCGTCTCCCTGTCCGTTTTCCTCGTCCCAGGAGACCTCAGGAGCCTGAAAGGCTCCAAAGGCGTAAGGGTAGACCCGCTTGAAGTAGAGACGCTTCATCGCCTCGTCCCAAGTCAACTTGGCTTCATCGTGTTTCCCCCAGATGCAGTCGTCATGAAAGGCCACGTCTCCGGCGGTGCAGCCCAAATCATCCGCCAGGTTTACCGCCAACAGCTCCTTCAACTGTCTTGCGGCGCTTGTCACCGCCCCGCCGCCCATGATCGTGCCTCGGGTGGCAACGGTGGTTCCGCCGTCGGGGATATTGCTGGTCGAGGGGCGTTTGTAGCGGATGCGCTCCACCCCGACGCCCAGTTCTTCGCAGAGGATCAGCATCATCACCGATTCGGCACCCTGACCGTTTTCGTGAATCGCTGTCTCCAAGAGGATCGAACCGTCGAATTGACCGTTGATCACCGCCGAGCAAAAGTCCATGCCCTCCGCCCCGAGGCTCGAGCCGCGATAACTGATAGCCAGTCCGATGCCGTAGAGTTCCTCATCCGTACTCTTCCCATGGCTACAGCGGCCGAGCTTCTCGGTATAACCGATTTCCTCCGCAACCCGATTCATCACCTCTTCCATACTCACCGTGTGGGTATCCAGCACTTGCCCGGTAACTGTCTCCCCGCCCTGCTTCACCATATTCAGACGCCGGTACTCCAGGGGGTCCATCCCCAGCTTCTCCGCGGCTATATCCGATAGCTGTTCCACAGCAAAGTTCACCTGCGGCGCCCCGAAACCGCGCATCGCGCCGCCGATCGGGTTGTTGGTGGCGGCACTGCGGACATCGGTATGGACATGATCAACTGAATAAGGACCGCAGCACTGGGCAGTGGAGCGCCAGTTTACCCAAGGAGTTACCGAGAGGTAGGCACCGGAGTCGCCCAGAATATCCACCTCCGCCGCCCGCAGCCGTCCGCTGCGCTCGTAGCCGAGGCGATACCGCATCCGGTAAGGATGCCGTTTATAGCTCTCCCGCATGGACCACTCCCGGGTATACGTGAGCTTCACTGGCCTGCCGGTCAGCCTGGCCGCCATAGCCGCCCGAGCGCATACCACTGCAGCGGTATCATCTTTTCCTCCGAAACCGCCGCCCATCGGCGGCTGATACACTTCAATGTTTGCCAGCGGTTCCCCGAGCAACGCTGCAGTAAACCGGCGAGTGCTGAAAGGGTGCTGCATGCTTCCGTAGACCTCGATCACCCCGTCATCCCGGGGCACGCAGACGGCGCTTTCCGGCTCCATATAAGCATGCTCGACCCACTGGGTGGAAAACTCCTCCTCTATTACGAGATCACAGCGGTCCATCGCCTCCCGAGCGTTCCCCCGGCGCACCCGGTGGTGATTGACCAGATTAGAATCGGAGACCTCACGAACCACAGGTGTGCCTTCTGCAAGCGCGGTTTCCGGATCAGTGACCGCCGGCAGTGGATCTGCGGTCACCTTTACCTGCTCCGCCCCTGCAAGCGCCTGGGCCCTCGTTTCCGCCACTACCAGCGCCGTGACATCCCCCATCCACATGATCTTTTTCTCAGCGAACATGCAGTAGTCCTGTTCTATCTGCCCGTAGCGAACACTGCCCGGCACATCCACCGAGGTAAGCACCCGCACAATACCCGGCATCCGAGCTGCCGAAGTCACATCCACCTGCAGGTTTTCCGCATGAATGTAATTCGAATAGACCGGTACGGCGTGCAGCATCCGGTGAAAAGCGTAATCGTCCGTATATTTCGCCCTGCCGGTCACTTTGGCAACTGCATCGTGACGAAAAGCACTCTTTTGTGAACTTTCCATATCCACCCCCTAGAAAACTCAGCTGCACACCTCTCTCACCGAAATATTGCAACAGCTTACAACGATTTTACACGAAAGAATGACGAGTGGAAAGATTAAAATGAGGGAAAAGAACCACTGCAGGCTTCCAGTTCTGTTCGAGCATCAGGGAAAAGCAAAAGAATGAAAAAAAGTGATTTTTCTCTGGACAACTACCATTTTTACTATATACTTTCCTGCAACAATGCGCAACAAACTGGCGATAGCCGTCGCATCCGGATGAGCGCATCACAATCTGAAACCTTCAAGGGGGTTACCATGTCTTCAGAGGCACACGCTTCATCGGGGCAAGCCGATCAATCCCAGGGAATCGAGCTAATCTATCAGCTCGGCGATCGGCCGCCATTTTTTGAATCGCTTTTCGCAGCACTGCAGCACCTTCTCGCTATTTTCGTGAGCATCGTAACGCCGCCGGCGATCATTGCATCGGCAATGGGTTTGTCCGTAGGAATGACATCCTACATCATCAGTATGTCGCTCTTCGTCTCCGGTCTGGCCACCTTTATTCAGGCAAAAAGAATCGGTCCGGTGGGCTCCGGCCTTCTTAGCATCCAGGGTACCAGCTTTACCTTCCTTGGTGCCATTATCGCCATCGGTACCGGATTAATTGACTCCGGAAGTTCTCCCGCAACAGCGCTGACCACTATCTTCGGCGTCTGTTTTGTCGGCTCCTTTGTTCAGATCATCTTGAGCCGCTTTCTACCTCTGCTTCGAAAAGTCATCACGCCTCTTGTCAGCGGTATTATCGTCACCCTGATCGGCTTTTCTCTGGTCGAAGTCGGCTTCAGAGATATCGCCGGCGGCGCCTCCGCCCAGGGCAGTGACGCCTTTGGCAGCTTTGAAAATCTCATGCTCGCGGGTTTGGTCCTGGTGGTAATCGTAATCTTCAACCGCAGTAAAAGACCCATGCTGCGGATGAGCGCCATCCTCATCGGCCTGGCAGTCGGCTATATAGTGGCCGCCTTCATGGGCCGGGTCGATTTCTCGCAACTCAGTGAACTGAACCTCTTCAACATTCCGGTGCCGTTCAAATACGGCTTCTTCCAGTTCGAGATCTCCGCCTTCATCAATATCGCCCTCCTTTTTCTCATCACCACTGTGGAGTCCATCGGCGACCTCACCGCTACGAGTCTTGTCTCCGGTCAACCGGTAAAGGGCGATAAATACATCAAAACCGTCTCCGGCGGAGTTCTTGGCGACGGTGTCAATTCGACTATTGCAGCCGTCTTCAATACCTTCCCCAACACCACCTTCAGCCAGAACAACGGCATCATCCAGATGACCGGAGTAGCCAGCCGCTACATCGGTTTCTTCGTCGCCGGTCTCCTCGCACTTTTTGGTATCTTTCCGCTCATCGGCGGACTCTTCTCCATCATTCCTTCTCCGGTACTCGGCGGAGCTACGGTGATCATGTTTGGTACTGTCGCCGCTTCGGGCATCAAACTGATCGCCAGCAGCATCATCAACCGCCGCGGCATCCTGATCATGGCCATTTCCTTTGGCCTCGGCCTCGGTGTCATGATGGTTCCGGATGCTTTGCAGCACTTTCCCGACGTCCTCCAGTCTATCTTTGGTTCGCCCATCACCACCGGCGGTGTGAGCGCAATTCTGCTCAACGTAATCCTGCCGCGCTCCTACCGGGAGCAGCAGGTGCACGAGAATCTGCAGACCGATATTACCTAAACGGTATCGCATAGCGGGGCAGTGCGCCCTCTCTTGGCCCTTGGCCAATGCGGCCTATGCTGAATCTATCGCACTGCTCCGCCTGTCTGCGTACTTGCCCTATCTTCGCGCTCCGGCCCGGAGATAGGGCGTTATTTCCTCGGTACTGTCAACACGCGCTCGAGCACGTTACGATGGAAGAGAAACGACGAAAAAAGCTCAGCAAATACCTCTCTAAGCTTTTACGCCACGATCCGGCACGGCTCGGGCTTGTCCTCGAACCTGGAGGCTGGCTCAACCTTGGAGAGCTTCTCCGGGCTTTCGAGCGGCACGGAGTACGATATTCCAGAGCGGAAATCATCGATACGGCCCTTCAACAGGAAAAGCCGCGCTTCTCCATCGAACTCATCGACACTTCCGCAGCTACCGTCAACGACACCCGCTTCCCGGAACGCAGCCCTCACCATGATCCCGATCTACTGCGGCGCATCGAACCGGATCGCCTGCGTATCAGAGCTAACTACGGCCACTCTATTCCGGTGGACCTGGACTTCAGTCCGGAACCTCCGCCGGCACAGCTCTTTCACGGCACCGCCCGACAGTTTATCCAGAACATTATAAAGGAGGGGCTCGTATCCATGCGGCGGCAGTTTGTCCATCTTTATGAGGATTCGAAGGAGGCCCGCGCGGTAGGCCGACGCCACGGCCTACCGGTACTGCTGACCGTACGAGCCGGAGATCTGCACGCCGCAGGACATGCGTTCTACCATGCGGGAGAGGGGATCTGGTTAACCAAATACGTGCCGGCCACGTACCTCAAACGCAGCAAAGAAGAAGTGCGCTGAGCTCTATCCCCTTGTTCATTATTGCCACTTTCCGTATTATGCACGTATGAACAGCTCAGATAAATCCCGGGAAGATTCAACCCACAAAAACGATACAAGTTCCTCTAAAAACAGCTCGACGAAAAAAACCTCGACGAAAACTAGCTCCGGTAGCTCAGCGACGGAGTCGAAACAGGGCTCCTCCACCCGAAACCAATCCGGTAAAAAGGGCGGCGGTAAAAAACGTCGTCAGAGCAGGCCGGAGGCGTCCCAAAAGGACGATCAACCGCAGAAGCAGAAAAAAAAGTCCGAGG
>CAYFUX010000007.1:111606-116743 GCA_964346455.1 uncultured Spirochaetaceae bacterium | reverse complement strand
ACTGATGACACGGGGATTTTCAGTCCCCTGCTCTACCGACTGAGCTACAGCGGCACGCTACAGTTGCTATTAATAGCGATTTAATTAAAAAGTGTCAAGGAGGGGGGTAAAATTTTTGCGGAGAACTCCCCGGCTCACAGGGGGGAGAAAACGGGGCCTGCGGATTATACCGCAGGCCCCAAATAGAGTATTACCTATACGTGCCGTACTCTATAGTACGCGCCGAGAGTAAGCTACTGGTTTTGCGGGTCGTACATTCCCGCGCGCTCCTCGCCTGAGATGCTGGGGATTTCAAGGACGATGCCCGGCTCGATCCAATCGGGGTTGTCGGGTTCGGGTAGCTTTTCCTTGTTGGCCTCGTAGATCTTTCTCCACTGCCAGGGGTTGTCGTAGATGAAGTCGTAGCCGGCGATGCGCCAGAAGCAGTCCCGCTTCTCTGGTATTTCCCGGACGGTATAGTACTTCGGCTTCGCATCCTCCTGCGGACGTATCTCCACCAGTGCATTGATTGCCTCTTGCGAGGCGTGGATACTGTCCTGATACTCTTCTTCCTCGAAAAAACTCACCGCCTCTTTATAGGCCTGTTGGGCAGTGTTGAACTTCTCAGGAAAGTGCTCCTCCGCATCGAGAGTCTTCACATAATCGATGCGCTTTTTCGCCCGCTTTCTCCAGCTGTTGGCACGGTATTTGAGAACTTGTGTATCGGCGTATTCACGAGCCTTCTGTATCTGTGTTTCAGCCTGGTTGGAAAGCTCCACTGCTTTATCGTAATTCCCCGCATCGAGGGCCTCTTGGGCCTGACGCTGCAGTTCCTGAGCGCGCTCGTAATACTGATTCTCCTTGAGAAAGTTCTGGGAGAACAGAGCGGGAGCCGCAATAAGCGCCGCTATGACTGCGATACCTAGTATTTTAACCACTTTCATCGCTCTACCTCCTACTCTTCCGTGTCGCCTTCGGACTCATCTTCTAACGCAGCCTCTTCCTCATACTGCTGAATTTGCTGCTCTACCTCCTCCAGGGAGGTTTGACTTTTCTGCAGCGCCTCGACCGCTTTTTGACGCTTCTCTTTCGCTCGCGCTACCGTGCGCTCGAGCTGTTCGAGAGCTTGGAGGGAGGACTCATGGGCTTGGCGGTAATTACCTTCCTCAAAGGCATTTTCTGTCTGTTCCAGCAGATCCATTGACGCCTCATACTCTTCCGGCAGAGCGGAGGAGGCTTTCAGCGATTCGGCCTCACTGCGCAACTCGGCAACTCGCTCCTTGTAGTCGGTACGGAGGCTTTTTACGCTCTTCTCCAGTACATCCCGGTAGAGTTCGATTGCATCTTCAAAAAGCTGAGCAGAACGCTCGTTGTCGCTGCCGTAGGCGGATTCGGCTTCCTGATGCCGCTCCTCGGCGGTGGAAAAAGAGGCCTCTGCATACTGTGCGAGTTCGTGTTCGGTAATATACGATTGCAGGTTTTCAGCTTCACTGCGGGCCTCTTGCGGCGGCTCGACCTCTTCTTCAGGAGCCGGCTCTTCCTCTGCCGGCATTTCCTCTGCCGGCTCTTCCTCCACCGCTTCTTCTTCAGGTGCGGTCTGACAGGAGAAGAAGAACAGCGTCAGCAATGCTGCAAGGATGGTCAATAACCTGTGCATACGTGCTCGTTTTCTATTCATTATGCTCCTTCCTTTCTTCATATTGGTAATAGTATAATAACATATGTGTGGAATCGAAACCACAGGGACGTAAATATTTGCCAAGAAATAATCGGCAAGGGCCGGAATGTCTGCCGCTGTGGAAGATTGACCCGCACGCGCTCCCGTTGCTACTATATCATTATGGATCCGCGTAAACGAGCCGCCGACGCGTACGGAGCATTTTCCGAGCGCGACAAAAAGGACGACAAAAAGAAGAAGACCGGGAAACACGGCGCAGGAAAGGGAGCCTCCCCTAAGCGCCGGGGAGATGCATCCCAAGACGGCCCCGTATTCGGAAGGCAAAAGCGAGACCCACGTTCTGCATCGCCGCAGGAGCCGGCTTCCGGGGAAGCTCGTGAAGCACAGCCCGATGAGGCGACGTCTGCTGCGAGGAGAGTGGGGAGTGCGGAGAGCTCTTCGGGGTTTTTCCGCAGCGGCTTTGGCCCCAAGAAGGGGGCGAAACTGCTGTTGCTCCTGGGGAAAGAGCAGGCGGCGGAGGTGATGCGCCACCTTACCCGGGAGGAAATAGAGCAGATCACCGCAGAAATTGCCAAGATCAAGCGTATCCAGAAGGAGGAAGCCACAAAGATACTCGAAGAGTTCGGCAGCCTTTCCAGAGGCGCCCGAGAGATACGCGGCGGAAAAGATATGGCCCGGGAGATCCTCTACGCGAGCGTTGGTGAGGAGAAAGGCCAATCCATACTGCGCAAGGTAAGCCCCGACGAGGAGGACCGCCCCTTTGCATTTCTGGAAGACCTCGATAATCAACAGATTATGATGCTGATTCGCAAGGAGCCTCCCCATGTGGTGAGCATCATTCTTGCGCAGCTCAAACCGAAAAAGTCTTCGGAGGTGCTCGAGTCTTTTCCTCTGGAGAAACAGAAGGAGATCGTGAAGCGGCTCGCCAAAATGGGTCGCGTAGCCCCGGAGGCACTTAACTCCATTGAGGAGAAACTCAAGGAGCGGCTCCGTACGCAAGGCAAAGTTGTCACCGAGGAGGTAGAAGGCGAGCGGGTATTGGCGGAGATCCTTCGCAATATGAATGTGAGCGATGAAGAGCGCATTCTGGGAAACCTCCAGTCGCAAAATGCGGACTTGGCCGAGTCGGTACGTGAGCGCCTCTTTACCGTGGATGCGATTCCCGAGATTCCGGATCTGGAACTCCAGAAAATACTGCGCGATTTCGAGGACCGCGAGCTGGCGGTCCTGCTAAAAGGCAAATCGCAAGAGGTGGAAGAGAAGATCATGCGCAACCTCTCCTCCCGGAGACAGGAGCTGATCTCTTACGAGCGGCAGTACCTTGGCCGTATGAAACGCTCCGAGGTGGAGGAGACCACCGGCGAGTTCCTCCGCTATGTGCGTGAGATGGCCGAACGGGGGGAAATCGTACTGCGGGAAGACGAGTACCTCTAAGCACGCGGTACTTGGTTCCCTGTTCTCCAGGCTTGAGTATTTGCAGAAAAAGCGTTAGCCTTTGGTGGTACTTTGGTAAAGGAGCGACAGTAGACGTGTATTCGACAGGCCTTGCCTATCTTCTATGGCTTATATCCGGTTTTGGAGTGCTCGGGTTTCACCGCTTCTATTTGGGAAAGGTGGGCACCGGGCTGATATTTCTCATTACCGGAGGGGTATTCGGCCTCGGAAGCCTGTATGACCTCATTACCCTGCCGCTGCAGGTGCGGGAGCAGAACCTTCAGATCGGCTACCGGAACGCCCTCCTGCAGCACTATCAGAATCAGCCCCTGCAAAATCCGAACTCTTCCCGCAGCGGGGAGGGGGAACGGCGCAGGGAGACTCTCGAGCAGGTGATCCTGCGCACGGCCAAGCACAACAACGGAATTTGCACCCCTTCGGAGGTAGCGCTGGAGAGCGGGCGCAATATCGACGAAGCCAAGTCGGTCCTTGATACCCTGGCAAAGAAGGGGTATACCGAGGTGCGGGTGCGTAAGAACGGCGGCATCGTCTATTTTTTCCGGGATTTTGCCAAGAACGGCGAAGACCCGGGACTGGAAGATTTCTAGTTCAGGATTTTAAGCCTCGGCCGCACGGTTATTGACATTTCCAGCCGCCCTTCCTACTATTTGGCACCATGACGGTACAAGAACTACGCAAGAAATATATCGAATTTTTTAAATCCAAAGATCACGTCCAGATTTCGGGCAAATCGCTCATACCGGAGAACGACCCTACGGTGCTCTTTACCACCGCCGGTATGCATCCGCTGGTTCCCTACCTTCTCGGGCAGGAGCATCCCGAGGGGCCGCGGCTGGTCAACTACCAAAAGTGTATTCGCACCGGCGACATCGAGTCGGTGGGGGATACCACCCATCTTACCTTCTTTGAGATGCTCGGCAATTGGTCCCTGGGGGACTACTTCAAACAGGGCGCCATTGAGATGAGCTGGGAATTTCTCACCAGCGAGGAGTGGCTGGGGCTTGATCCCGAACATCTCTCCGTGACGGTCTTTGAAGGGGACGAAGAGGTCCCTGCGGATACGGAGTCGGCGGAGATCTGGCGTTCTCAAGGAGTGCCGGAGGAGCGGATCTATTTCATGCCCCGCAGCGACAACTGGTGGGGGCCCGCCGGAGCCACCGGACCCTGCGGTCCGGATACGGAGATGTTTATCGACACCGGCAAGGAGCCCTGCGGCCCCGACTGCAAGCCCGGCTGTTCCTGCGGCAAGTACTTTGAGATATGGAACGACGTGTTCATGCAGTACAACAAAACCTCCGAGGGGAACTTCGAACCCCTTGCCCGCAAGTGTGTCGACACCGGGATGGGGATCGAGCGCACTGCTGCGATCCTGCAGGGCAAAGGCTCGGTCTACGATACGGAGGCCTTCACGCCGATTCTCGAGGGCATAGAACGGCTTACGGGCCTCTCCTACGGGGAGAGCCAGGAAACCGGCGCCTCCATGCGCATCATCGCCGACCACTGCAAGACGGCGGTCTTCATCCTGGGCGACGAGCGGGGGGTCAAACCCTCGAACGTAGGACAGGGCTACATCCTACGGCGGCTTATTCGCAGAGCGGTCCGGCACGGTCGCAAGCTGGGACTGAACGGAAAGTTCCTGGAGAAGCTGGCGCAGATTGTCCTGGAGATGTACGGCGAGCCGTTCCCCGAGCTGGAGGAAAACCGTTCCTTCGTGATCGAAGAGCTGGAGACTGAGGAAGAGCGCTTTTTCGCTACCCTGCAGAAAGGTGAGCATGAGTTCGAAAAAATGCTCCCGAATCTGCTGCGGAATCCCGACAAGGTGATTCCCGGACGGGTGGCGTTCAAGCTCTATGATACCTACGGCTTTCCTTTGGAAATTACCGAAGAGCTGGCCGGGGAGCATGGCCTGACGGTAGACCGTGAAGGCTTTCAAAAAGCTTTTGAGAAGCATCAGGAGCTTTCTAAGAAGGGGGCCGACAAGACTTTCAAGGGAGGACTTGCGGATCACTCGGAGATGACCACCGC
>CAYFUX010000007.1:92709-111506 GCA_964346455.1 uncultured Spirochaetaceae bacterium | reverse complement strand
GAACAGTCTTCCTCGGCGGGGGTACGGCGTATTCGCGCCGTGCTTGAAGGGGTGGAGAGTAAGAGCGCCTGAGTGGGGGCTTACTCTTCCCGCTTTAAGTCTCGCTTTAAGACCGCGAGCTGGCCGCAGGCCCCGTTGACTCCTCGCCCGCGCCGATAACGGCGGGTGAGGGGAAGACCTTGCTTCTCAAGTTCCGTCATGAAGCGTTCCAGTTCCTGCTGATCGGGCTCCCGGAAGGGGAGTTCGGCGGCGGGATTCCAGGGAATCACATTTACCAGTACCTCGAGTCCTTCGGAAAAGCGCGCCAGACGGCGGGCGTCATCGGCGGTGGTGTTCTCTCCTCCGATTGCCACATACTCAAGGGTTATCCGCTTGCCGTACTGCCGGTGCCACTCCTGCAGAGCCTCTTTGAGATCCTCTATCGGATTGCTGCGGGTGATCGGCATAAGCCTCTCCCGCAGCTCCGCCCGAGCGGAGACCAGGCTGAGGGCAAGGCGCACCGGCGGTCCCTCGGCGGCCAGACTGCGGATACCCGCACTCAGACCGCAGGTTGAGACGGTGATGCGTCTGGGGCTCATGCCGAGCCCTTTGGGGTGGGTGAAAACGGAAACCGAACGGCGCAGAGCCTGCAGGTTGGCCAGCGGCTCGCCCATTCCCATAAAGACGATATTGTCCAGGTCTCCGTAGTACCGGCGGAGGTGGAGGAGTTGTTCTACGATCTCCCCGCCGCTGAGGTTGCGGACCAGTCCCATCGTTGCGGTACGGCAGAAGGTGCAGCCCATTGCACAACCCACCTGACTCGAGAGGCAGGCGGTTTGCCGCTCGTGCTCATCGTGTAGGAGAACGGATTCAACGACCGTCCCGTCCGCAAGGGTGATGCCGAGTTTAGCGGTGCCGTCCTCGTCTATCTGTTCGGAAAAGATTTTGGATGAGAGGGGGGCACCGTGCTTGCTCGCAAGTTCGGCGCGCAGATCCTTGGAAAGGTTGCTCATCTCCTCAAAGGAGGTTGCTCCCTGCAGATGAATCCACTCAAACAGCTGGGTACCGCGAAACGCGGGAGTAAGGTTCAGCTGCTCGGCAAGTTCTTCAGGGAGCAGACCTGCCGGGGAGAAGGGGAGCGAGTCGTAGCGGGTTTCTTCCCGGCTCATATTCAGGAGTTGTTCTGGAGGCGCTGCAGGAGCTTGGAGACGTAGCTGTTGCGGATTCCCTGCTTCTGAAATTCGCTCAGAATTTCGATCGCCTTTTGGCGCTGACCGAGGGCCATGTAGCATTCGGCAATTTCAGTGTAAAGGCGGTGGTTCTTGGGATCCCCCCGCAGCAGCCCGTAGAGACTGTCGATGGCCTCCTCGTAGTTGCCGCGCTCTTTGTTGATCAGGGCCAGTCCGAGGATGGCATACATGTCAAACTCGATATTGAGAGCACTGCGATAGTACTCCTCCGCCTGATCGAACTCCTGCATGTTGCGGTAGGCGTCGCCGGCGCGGGTGAGAATTACCTTGTTATGCGGATCCAGTTTAAGAATGCGGTGCCAGAACTCGAGCGACTCCTTGTGGTAGTCCATTCCACGGTAGCAGTCCGCCATGCCAAAGAGGGCATAGAAATTGTTGGGCTCAAGCGCCAATGCCTGCCGAAAGTACTCTAGTCCATGCTCGTAGGTTTTCAGTTTGCGGTGGCAGTTACCGAGGCTGGTGAGAACGCGAATGTCGACGTTCTCGTTCTTGCTCTCCAGCATTTTTTCCCAGTACCGCAGCGCTTCCTCGTACTCACGGAAATCGTAGTGGAGATGTCCGAGGCCGATGAGTGCATACGGATTCTCCGGCTCGATCTCGAGAACCTGCTGATAAATCTCCTTTGAACGGCGGAAATCCTTCACTTTGCGGTATGCATCCGCCACCCGCGTGAGGACGGTGACGTTATTGTCGTCGTACCGCAGGTACTGTTCCCAAATCTTGATGGCGTCGTTGTAGCGGTTGAGGGCCTTGTAGCAGTCGGCGAGGCCGAACAGGGCGTAGTTATTCCCTTCGTGATTCTCCAAACAGCGCTGGTAGAAGGAGATTGCTTTCCGGTATTCGTTCTTCTTCCGCGCGGCGTCACCCAGACCGACGAGGGCGTAATTGTTAACCGGATCGAGTTCGAGGATCTCGCGGAAACACGCCTCGGCGTCGCCGATCATATTTTCCTTCAGCAGTTGGTATCCGCGTTTTGAAAGTTCGGAAATATTATTAAGCTGCTCTTCAGTAAGGCCTTCGGGGACCAACTTATCGGTTGCCTGCTCACTGGACGGAGTTTGATTCTGTGATTCGTTTCCAAAGGTACTATTCATAATCATTCGTTCCCCTCTTCCTCATGTAACATTTTCTTGAGCGCCACCGCCATGCGCTCCACGATCTGCTCTTTTTTGTGCTGTGAAGGAGCGAGCCAATACAATCGCAGCGCCTCGTACAGGTCGCCGTCTTTGTAGTGCTGATCGGCAATGTACTCAATACCGGCGGTGTAGCCGGTGGTGAGAAATATACGTTTAGCTGTGTGTACATCGCCCTCATTCAGCAGTTTGTTGCCTTTACGTATGAGCGCAGCCCGCTGCTTCGAGTCGATGGAACTTTGATCTGCCCGAGCAACTTTCAGAAAACCCTCGGACGGCAGCGACTTGATTAGTTTGTCTTTCTTACTCAAGATTCCACTAAAAGCCTTATTGTATCCCAAAAATTTGAGATTTGCAATAGATTAAACACATTGCTTCAGGCTTTATCCTCCCCTAAAAAATACTACATTTTTCTTCAGAAATCCATAGATATTAGAGCTTATTGATCAATTTCTTCGATAGATCCTTTGGTGGAGGCGGGCAGCGCGTCTGTCCGTACGCGGTAAGCTTCTCGCAAGGCTCTTCCAAAGGCCTTACAGAGCGCTTCGGCAAGATGATGACTGTTCTCCCCGTAATGGCCGTGAAGATGCAGGGTAATCCGGCCACCGTTCACCACCCCCTGGAAAAACTCATGGAGCAGGGCGGTCTGGAAGGTGCCGCAGTAAGGTTGAGGAAACTCGGCACGATAGACAAAATACGGGCGCCCCCCGGCGTCTATAATAGCCTCTCCGAGGGCATCGTCCATCGGAATCGCCTCACGGGCAAACCTGGCCACATGGCCATACTCCCTGACTGTTTTGTTGAGGGCCAGCCCCAGGGAGATACCCACATCCTCTACGAGGTGATGAGGATCGCGTTCCAAATCTCCGGAGGCGGAAAGTATGAGCCCCATCGTGCCGTGAAACGACATCGACTCCAAGAGGTGGTCGAAGAATGGGACTCCTGTGGCTATGTTCCTCTCTCCGCCGTTCATATCCAGCTTGAGGTGTATCTCGGTCTCTTTGGTAATGCGTTCGATTTCAACCGATCTGGCCATTATTATCTCCCGAAGGTGTGCCCTCCCGCTCGATCAGCGAGAGAAACCGGTTTATTCCTCGATAATGCAACTTATAATATGAAGGATTGGCGATCAAGTAGACACCGATCCGCTTTAGCTCCTCGAAGACTTCCAGATTATTTGCTCTGAGAGTGTTCCCCGTCTCTACCAGGTCCACAATATAAGGGCAGAGGCCTAGCAGCGGGGCCAGCTCTACCGAACCGTTCAGTTTGACCAACTCTACCGGTATGCCGCGGGAATGGAAAAAGTCTCGTGCAAAACGGGGGAATTTAGTGGCGATCTTCAATCCCCGTTCTATTTCCTCGGGGGTATAGTCCTTCCGTCCGGCAAGACACATCGTGGTAGCCCCGAAATCGAAGTAGTGCAGCCGGAAGAAGGGAAAGTCCGACTCGTACAGCACATCCTCGCCCGAGATACCGAGCCCGGCGATACCATGCCCCACGTAAGTGGGGAGATCGGAGTTTTTTACCAGAAAAATCTTCAGGAAGCCCTGGGTGTCGTGGGCAACCAGCTTCCGTTTCTCAAAACGGAACTCGATTCCCCGGGCGGCAAAATACTCTCCCACTTCATCGAAGAGGCGCCCTTTGGGGAGTGCGAGGGTCAGTGGGAAATCTTTGCGGCTCTGTTCTGAAGAAACCTCACTCATAGGATCACCGCCTTTCCTTGGGACCGTTGTTTTTCTGCCTCCCGGAAGGCGGCAATAACATCTTCCTGACCGGTCTCTTCAGCCGAGTCCCGAGGGTCGAAGCGTCCGTCGTCGAGCAGGTGCTCCACTTTTCGCTGCAGAAAGGAAAACCCCACTGAGGGGCATTCCCGGCCAAAGGAACTCAACAGCTTGTCGTAACGCCCGCCGGAGGCAACCGCCGCATCGAGCCCCGTAAGGTAGCACTGAAACACGATACCCGTGTAGTAGGGCTGCGCTCCCACCTCCGAGAGGTCGATGCGCACTCCCTTTCCGTAACCTGCTTCCTCCAGCCGGGATACGAGCCTGTCCAAGTAGTGGAGTTCCTCCAACTCGTGGCTGCGAAGCACATCAGATCTTGCCGTTAGTAGCTCGTGAAACTCTTCCCGCTCGCCGATGAAAGAGAAGAGCTCCTCTAATAGATCCACGCGTTGAGCGGAGAAACGAGCGTTTAAGACCGCTCGCAGACGTTCGCGGTCGCGTCCGCGAATCGCCTCTACCGCAGATGCTTGTTCATCCTCCGTGCATTCCGCAAGGGCGGTCGTCAAGAAGAGGTGCGAGCCGAGGTGGAGCGCCGGAGTGAGGCCGAGTTCCTCAAAAATTCGGCGCAAAAGAAGCAAAATCTCGATGTCAGCCTTTTCGCCGGCTTTCCCGATCAGCTCCGCGCCGGTCTGGAAAAACTCATTCTTAGAAATATCTTCCGCGTGCTGATGACGCAGGATGGTATCAGAGTAGCAGACCCGGGTGGGCAGATCCTCGTCGCGCAGCCACAGCCCCATCTGTTTGGCCAGGAAAAGGGTAATGTCCGAGCGGAGCATCAGTAGATCACCTTCACGGTCTATAAGGCGGTAGACGTCCTTGTGCTCATCACCCAGCAACGGTCTATAAATGTCGTAAAAATCAAAGACCGGCGTTTCTACCGGCCAGTACCCCCAAAGAGAAAAAAGGCGAAAAAGCCGATAGGTGACCTGGCGATGGCGGTACGCCTCCTCCAAATGGACACCTTCGGTTCCCTGGGGAACCTGCAGATAGCGTTTGTTCATCTCTGTCACGGATAACTCCTTACGCCCACTATAGCAGAGAAAAAACTACGCGGGAAGTAGCGGCATTTAGGGTGAGCCGCTCTGTTTGGGGCTGCGGCGGTCCCGATAGAAGAGGAGGGTGGAGCCTCCGTAGCTTCGCCGATCGGCAAGTTCGAGTTCCCCAATCAACTCCGGAAGTTGTTCCTGGCTCGGCAAATGAAGTAGACAGAGTCCGCCGGCAATAAGAGACTCGGCAGTGTCCACTCGCTGCAGAAGCGCCGCCTTGTCGTTGTATTTGAAAGGCGGGTCCAGATAGACGAGGTCGAAGCTGCGATGAAGACGAGAGAGGTACTGTTCGGCAGCCATGGTGACCACCTCTATCTGAGACTCTACGAAGGCGATGTTTTCCTCTATAGTACGGCGCTTACGCCCGTCTTTCTCCACCAGCACCACCGGTTCGGCACCGCGACTGGCCGCCTCGATGCCTACTACGCCGGAGCCTGAAAAGAGATCTAAAAAGGAGTCGCCGGAGATGTCGCCGAGGATGGAAAAGAGGGATTCGCGCATCCGGTCCATCGCCGGTCTAATCACGCCCTTCGGGCAGGTCACTCGTCTTCCTCCGTAGATTCCGCCGGTAATCCGCATAGTTATCCTCCTGCAAAAAGCTCTTCGGGAAAAGGGGGGCACAGTTCGAATATTTCCCGCAGACCGCGGTGTTCCGGTTGCAGCAGGCCGGGATCCTCCTCGGCAATGCGGAAAGCGTCCCGGCGCGCCTGCTCCACCAGTTTGGTGTCCACCGTCAGGTCGGCAAAGTTGAAGCGAAGAAAGCCCGACTGGCGGGTTCCGGCGAGTTCCCCCGGGCCCCGTAACTTCAAATCCTCTTCTGCTATCCGAAAGCCGTCGGCGGTGTTCTTCATAGTAAGAAGCCGCTGCTTGCCCTCCTCGGAGAGTTCGTCCCCGTAGACGAGGAAGGCGTAGGACTGCGCCGTCCCGCGGCCGACTCGTCCCCGCAACTGGTGCAGTCCGGCCAGTCCAAAGCGCTCGGCGTGTTCGATTACCATGCAGGTGGCGTTAGATACGTCGACGCCTACCTCTACGACGCTGGTGGAGACGAGTGTTTGAACCTCTCCGCGGGTAAAGGCCTCCATGCGGCGCTTTTTCTCCTCCTCTCCCACCCGGGAGTGGATTAGAGCCACTGAGAACTCGGGATAGACCTCCTCCTGCAGCATGTGGCTCATCCGCTCTGCATCTTTGAGGCTGTCGTTACCCTCCTCTATGCGGGGATAGACAAAATAGGCCTGGTGTCCCCGTTGGAGTTCCGTACGGATTGCCTCGTAGACTTTATCCTGGTTGGATTGCCGGGCGAGGTGGGTGATCACCGGCTTGCGGCCCGGCGGAAGGCTGCGGATAGTAGAGACGGCCAGATCGCCAAAAAGGGTGAGGGTAAGGGTTCGGGGAATGGGGGTGGCGGTCATCAGCAGCAGGTCTGGGTTTTCCCCCTTGGCCACCATCCGGGCGCGCTGTTTTACCCCAAACTTGTGCTGCTCGTCGATAATTACCAGCTGCAGCGCGCGAAAGCGCACGTCCTCGGTAAAGAGGGCGTGGGTGCCCACCGCCAGATCGATCTCTCCCGCCTCCAGTGCCTCAAGCAGCGGAGTACGTCCCGAAGCCTGTAAGCCTCCGCTTAAAAATGCGATGTGCAGCCCCAGAGGCTCGAGGAGCTGTGCGGCATTGTCGGCATGCTGGCGGGCGAGCAGTTCTGTGGGGGCGAGAAATGCCACCTGGTAGCCTGCTTCAATGAGCGGCAGCGCCGAGAGAAGGGCTACCAGGGTCTTACCGGAGCCGACTTCGCCCTGCAGGAGCCGGTTCATCGGGGCTGCACCGGCAAGGTCCCGGACGATCTCCTCTACCACCGTATGCTGATCCTCGGTAAGCTCAAAGGGCAGTGAGGCGAGACACCGCTTCCGCAGTCCCCCGGGGAGTTGCTTTTCCTCGCGGACGGGGGCGGCGAGACGTGTGCGGCGCCGCGCGGCGGTAAGCTGCAGATAGAAGAGCTCCTCGAAGGCGAGGGCGCGGCGTGCCTCGGACGCGTTTTCCGGCTGTTCGGGAAAATGGAGCTGCCCGAGGGCCTCCGGTTTGGGCAGCAGCCCGTGCTGCTGCTCCATTTCAGCGGGCAGCTCGCGGCGTACGAAGCGCCCGTACCCGGAGAGCGCAGCCCGGACGGCTTTCCGCAGCACCCCCTGCTGCAGATTTCCTGAAAGGGGGTAGACCGGAAGGATTATATCAAAGTTTTGCGGCGGCGCATCCGCCGGTTCGGTCTCGAAGGCGGAGGCCTGCAGTTCTCCGTAGCGGTACTGAAAGCCCCCGTATAGTCGAATACGGGCGCCTACTGGCAGCTTGCGTGCCAAAAAGTTGCGGTTGAAGCAGACGAGCGCTCCTACAGCGCTTTCGTCACGCACGATGATCTTCAAAGTAGGGTTGTGGGGCGGGCCAAAGTAGTCGTGAGCGGCAACCACGGCGACGGTATTTACCTGCGCCCCTTCATAGCCGGCCGAAAGAGGGACCTGCGTTTTCCGGTCCTCCCAATCCCGCGGTGCGAGGGTGAGGAGATCGGCTACCGTGCGGACTCCGAGCTTGACGAGATCTTCCGCTGTACGGGAGCCGACCCCTTTTAACTCGGTGACAGAGTGGGTGAGCTCGCACAGGTACATACAGGTAGCACGCTATACGGGCAGCGAGCGCAGCAACAGCACCACCTGATTGATCAACACGCTGCCAAGGATATTGGCGACGATCAGGAGCGCTCCGGTGATGGCCAAGCCGGTACGGAAGGTGATAAAGCGGCCTCTGAAAAAGCTGCGGTGTACCAGGTTCATCAGTGGTGTGATGATGCTGTCCAGGGTGCGCAGGAACGGATGAACCGTGCTGGCGTTCATCAGGGCGGCGACAAAACGTATCACAATCAGAATCGTGAAGAGCGTCAGTATAAAGCCGATGACGCCCCACAACGACTGGAGAATGATGCCCAGAATTAGGCCCACGCTGATGGAACCGGTGCGGGCCAGGGTGGAGAAGATGTCCGCCACCACTACCAGCACCAACATCCCGGCGAGAGGGGAGAGGTCGATCGCTCCGAACCGCATAAAGCGGAAGCGGCGAAAGTAGTTGAGATAAGGATCGGTTACCGAGGCCAGCATCCGGAAGGGTTTACCGAACTCGACTCCGCTGAACCAGCTGATGAGAATACGAAAGAAAATGAGAATGAGATAGATGCTCGCGGCACCGCTAATAATGTTGGCGACAGTTTCCATAGGTGCTCCTTTCTTCCGGGCGGCGGGTTTTTGTACGTTTCACCGCCTTTTTCGGCCTTAAGCCGTTTAACCTTTCGATTTTAAGCCGCTTGGTCTCAAGCCGTCCATATATCTTCGATGGTCGGATATTTTCGCAGTTGCTGCAGCACATTGCCGGAAGATGTGAGGGTGATCTGGCCGGAGGCTTGAATGACCGTATCGTGCTCCCCGTTTTTTCCGGCAATGTGCAGATAGAGAGGGCAGCTGCCCTTGTGGTCGAAGAGATGGGAACGCAGATTGTAGAGCTCCTGCTCGGTCAAGTGGGCGCGCTGAAGGCGAATATGCACTTCCCGGACCTCCGCCTCACGCATCTCTTCCGGGCTCTGAACCTGCTCCACGATGAACTTGGGATCCCCGCGGCTGGTGTCGATGCGTCCCACGAAGCCCATGGTGCGGTCTTCAGTCAGGCGTTCCCGCTCCTGTTCCCACACATCGCTGAAAAGCACCAGTTCGATGCTGCCGTTGAAATCTTCCAGCTGCAGGAAGGCCATAGGGCGGCCCTTTTTGGTCTGGATGCTGCGCACCGAGGTGATGATTCCGAGCAGGGTGTACTTGTGATCGTGCATGAAGCGGTCTTCCCGGGAGAGGTCGATGTTGACGCTGCGTTTCCAGATCTCCTTGTGGGGGTCGAGGGGATGACCGGAGACGTAGAAGCCGAGAAGGCTCCTCTCGAACTGCAGCCGCTCCTGCTGGGACCACTCCTCCTCCTCCTCGAACTCGAACGCATTCAGTTCTTCCTGCGGTTCAGCTTCGAAGAGACTTGTTTGTCCGTAGCGTTCCGCCTCTTTTTTCCCGGCCATGTAGTCGATGGCCTGCTCAAGATTGTGCATCAGGGTTGCGCGGCCTGTTCCCAGAGAGTCAAACGCGCCGCACTGTATCAGGGTCTCGATCACCTTGCGGTTGACCTGCCGCAGGTCCACTTTATCGAGGAAGTCGATGAGCGACTCATACGCTCCTTCTTCCCTGCGGGCGCGGAGGATTTCATCCACCGCGGCAGTTCCGACGTTTTTAATGCCCACCAGACCGTAGACTATCTGCCCGCCGGAGACGGAGAAGACCTGCTCGGAGAGGTTGACGTCGGGAGGAAGTATCTCGATGCCCAGATTGGCAGCCTCGCCGATATACTGTGCCAGTTTGTCCTGGTCGTTGATTTCGTTGGTGAGGTTGGCGGCCATGAATTCCGCCGGATAATTGGCCTTTAGATAGGCGGTTTTGTAGGCGACTACCGAGTAGGCGGCGGCGTGGGATTTATTGAATCCGTAGTCGGCGAAGGGTTTGAGCATCTCGAAGATGGATTCGGCATGCTGCTTACTGTGCCCCTTCTCCTGAGCGCCCTGAATAAACTCCTTCTTGAGTTTCTCCATCTCCTTGAACTTTTTCTTACTCATCGCCCGGCGCAAAATATCCGCTTTGCCCAGGGTGAAGCCGCCGATGATCTGAGCCACCTGCATAACCTGCTCCTGGTAGACGATCACTCCGTAGGTGGGCTCGAGAATCTCCTTGAGACTTGGGTCGGGGTAGGTTATCTCCTGCCGGCCGTGCTTGCTGTCGATAAACTGCGGTATATACTGCATCGGCCCGGGGCGGTAGAGTGCGTTCAAGGCTATCAAGTCCTCGAGGGAGTTGGGCTCTGCTTGTTTGAGGATATTCTGCATGCCCGAACTTTCGAACTGAAATACGCACATGCTCCGTCCTTCGGTGAGGAGGCGAAAGGTGGGGCCGTCGTCTTCCGGAAGATTCTCGGTGCTGAAGTCGATGCCCCGCTGCTGTATCAGTTTTTCGGTGTTTTTAATAAGGGTGAGGGTCTTCAGGCCCAGGAAGTCCATCTTCACCAGGCCGCACTCCTCCAGTTGATCCATGGTGAACTGAGTGGAGACCGAGCCGGTCTTGGGGTCCACATAGAGGGGCACGTATTCGGTTAACGGCTCTCTGCCGATGACCACTCCAGCCGCATGCGTAGAGGCGTGGCGGCTGAGTCCTTCGAGCTTGCGGGCGGTATTGATCAGCTCCCCGTACGTACCGCCGTGCTGCTGCATTTCCTTCAGCCGCGGTTCGGACTCCAGCGCCTTGTCTATGGTGATCTTTAGATCCCCCGGGACGAGCTTGCTGATCTTGTCCGCCTCGGCGTAGGGGATGTCCAGCACCCGCGCCACATCCCGCAGCACCGCCTTGGCGCCCAGGGTCCCGAAGGTGATGATCTGACCGACCTTGTCCTTCCCGTACTTGTCGATGACGTAGTCGATCACCTCCCCCCGACGCTCGAAGCAGAAATCGACGTCGAAGTCCGGCATGGAAACCCGTTCCGGGTTGAGAAAACGCTCGAAGAGGAGGTTGTATTTGAGAGGGTCGATGTCGGTGATGCCAAGGGCGTACGCAACGATCGATCCGGCCCCCGAACCGCGGCCGGGTCCCACCGGGATGTCATGCTGCTTGGCGTAGTCGATAAAGTCCCATACGATCAGAAAGTAGCCGGGAAAACCCATCGATTCGATGATGCCCAGCTCCTTCTCCGCCCGCTGTTCGATCTCTTCGGTGACTGTCTCGTAGCGCTCCTCGAGTCCTTGCCAGGTAAGGGCGCGCAGGTACTCCTCCAGAGAGTTGTACGCGGGCGGTATGTCGTAATTGGGCAGCAGCGGGCCCGGCAGCGGAATCTCCAGGTCGCACTTCTCGGCTACCCGCACCGTGTTGCTCAGCGCCTCCCGGTCCTCGGGGAAGAGTTCGGCCATCTCCTGCGGACTCTTTAGGTAGAACTGATCGGACTCGAAGCGCAGCCGGTTCTCGTCGTACTTCTTCTTGTTAGTGCCGATGCAGATCAGCACATCCTGCGCCTCCGCATCGTCTTTGTTGATGTAGTGGATATCGTTGGTGACGATCATCGGGATGCCGGTGTCGGCGGCAAGGCGACGAAGCCTTTCGTTGGCTTGCTTTTGTTCGGGGATGCCGTGGTACTGCAGCTCCAGGTAGAAGTTGCCCTCTCCAAAGAGCTCCCGGTAGTAGCGTGCCTTTTTCTCGGCATCTTGGTCCCGGCCGTCTATGAGCGCCCGGGGAATTTCTCCGGCAATGCAGGCGCTGGCTCCGATCAGCCCTTCGCTGTACTGCTCGAGCAGTTCGTCGTCGATCCGGGGCTTGTAATAGAAGCCTTCGGTGTAGGCGCGGCTGGAGAGCTGCATCAGATTCTTGTAGCCCTGGTGGTTGCGGGCCAGCACCAGCAGGTGGTAGTAGCGGTTTTTGTTCTCCCCGCCCTGCTTGTCAAAGCGGGACTCCGGGGCCACGTAGAACTCGCAGCCGATTATCGGATTGATCTCGTACTTCTTGCAGGTCTTGTAGAACTTCAGCACCCCAAACATGTTGCCGTGGTCGGTAATCGCGAGGTGCTGCATGCCGTAATCGGCGGCGGTCTTCACCAGTTTTTCGATGTTGGCCGCCCCGTCGAGCAGGGAAAAGTCGGTATGATTATGAAGGTGGACAAACTCCGCCATTCTGTGTGCTCCTTATCTTAGAGAAACTATACTCAAAGGAACGCCGCTCTGTAAAGCGCGTACCACGAGACTTAGGAAGCTTCGGGGACTTAGGGGGCGAGTTCCGATTTGGGTTCGTGCAGGGCACTCAGGTACCACTGCAGCAGTCGGAGGGCGCGCTGTTTCTGGAAGAGCGTTACCTCTCCCGAGGTGCCTGCGAGGGTGCCGCGGAACATCTCTCGTGCTTCGTTGCGGCGTTTATCGATCAGCGGCACCTTCTTGCTGGTAATAAAGGCCTCCAGCTCACGATCCCGGATCATCGAGGTGCCGAGAAAGGTGATGGCCATGCGAAAATCGGTCACTTCGCCTTTCTTTACCTCCGTGAGTGCGGTAAAGGTGAGGGAACGTTTGGGGCTGGAGAAGGGGTTGCCGATTTTTTGGTAAAACTGGAGGTTCCAGTCGACGAAGGGAATCCTCAGCCTGGTCACTATCTCCCCCTTTTCCAGGGTCGAAGTGCCGGTTTTGGAGAAGAGCCTAGGCAGGGGAATCCAGCGAGAGCCGCCCGCTCGGCGCACCTCCAGCCTGGTGTCCAGCAGAGAAAGAATGCCGAAGGTGTTGAGCCTCCGCTGCCGGTGGCAGATGTTTCCCCCTATAGTGGCCATGTTGCGCAGGGCCGGGGGGCCGATTTTCCGAAGAGCGTGTTCAAACGCCTTCGGCAGTACGTGCTGGCCGACCTTAATAATCCTGCTTATCGGCACGCAGGCGCCGATCTCCAGAAAGCGCTCGTTGCGGCTGATTCGCTGGAGCTCCTCCACCCCGGTAATATGAATGACTTTTTTAGGGAGTGGAATACGTCGGCTTTCCTGTTCGCGCACCAGTGCAGTGCCGCCGGCCCAAATGAGCGCGTCGGGGTACTCCTGGTAGAGTTTCAAGAGGTCATTCAAGTTTTCCGGACGAAAAATGTTTATCTGTGCGCGGCTAGAATACATTCAGGCGCCTCCGTCGGTAGCGGGCTGCAGCCTGGATGGCCATCACCAGGCCGTCGAGGTTGGTACAGGGGCAAAAGCTGCCGGAGAAGGAGTCCAGTATCGACTGCCGGGTCGGATCCAAACTGCGCTCCAAGATGGACTGGGTGATGACCGTTTTGGAGGGGAGACAGAACGGACAGGGGGTGTACTCCGCCTCGGAATAGCCCTCCTCGATATCGTGGTATTCCTTGGACCGGATGATGCCTTCGTATGTGTGGATAGAGGCGTTTGCTGCTGCAAACGTCGGGATGATGCAGGAGTGGACCAGAGTATCGTTGAAGAGAATGGCACAATTACCGCAGTGCCCCTCGTAGCATGAGGGATGCAGGCTGGTGATGCCAAAATCTTCGTGGAGGACATCCACAAGCCGAGCTGCGGGGTCGACCTCTTTAGCGATATCCCGGCCGTTGAGGATAAAACTGATTTTCATGTTTCCTCCATATAGCTGTGGATGAGCTCGGGGGTAATGGGGATGCGGTCAAAGTAGAAGCCGGTCGCCTGGGTGAGGGCGGAGGCAAAGGCAGAGGGTACGAGGGCCTCCGGGACGGCGGTGATGCCGCCGGGAGGCCCTTTGGGCTTGTCTTCGAAGTAGACGTGTACCGGCGGCATGCGAAGCGAGAGCTGTTCGTCGGACTCGAGGCGATACTCCTGATGGTAATGGGGCTGCAGCCGCTCCTGGCCCATCGTCCATGCCAGCGCCTCGTAGATACTCGTCTGGGCGACGGAAGAGAGATAGCGGGGGTTGTGAATGTGGCCGCAGTCAAAGCAGCTCCATACACCGCGGGTCTCCGGATACATGGTCAGCGGGTCAAGTTCTACTTCGACCACCACCGCTCCCCAGGATAAACTCTGAAAAGGAGTTCCTCGCATGGTCTGCGGATTCCACACACTCTTCTTGGGGGTTAAAACACTTCGTTTTACCTCGATTGGCAAGGGCCGGTTAAAACGC
Organism: uncultured Spirochaetaceae bacterium; assembly: GCA_964346455.1. Classification (GTDB taxonomy): domain Bacteria; phylum Spirochaetota; class Spirochaetia; order DSM-16054; family Sediminispirochaetaceae; genus CAYFUX01. Next base: position 97,598 of record CAYFUX010000007.1, on the reverse strand, counting down.
TCTTTTTTTATCTGCATACAGCAGCGCTCTACGAGGTTGGTATAGACGGTGATGGGAATGGAGAGCATCATAGGACCGGAATTGGGCAAGGTATCGGTGTCACCCCGCTGGATCTCGATTTTGTCACCGCTGATGCCCAGTATTTCCTCCGCCCTCCTGATCCAGAGAATACGTATTCCATAGGGTACCATCACATCGCCGACCATAATGGAGAGCTGATCATTGCTATCCAGCTTTACCTGTACCGTCCAGGAGCTGCGCGGGTCGGGTTTTCCGGTAAAGCCGTTGCCGACAAATCCTCCGGCGATTCCAACGCCGCGTAGATAGCGGCGGGCGGCCTTGAGGCTACTGCGGCGCTTTTTGAGCTGTTCGTAGGCGGCGTGTTTGCGGTGAAAATCGGAGGCCTCCATCACCTGCTGCAAAAGTTCCGGGAGGGGGCGGGAGCGGGGCTGCGCTCCGGTGGGCATGGAATGCGCGGCGGCAAACTCTTTTTTCCACTCTCCCGGGTTGCGTTGGGACAGCTCGGCGAGCCGGGAAAAGTGGGTTTCGGCGGAGAACATGCACTGACCAAAGCTGAGCCCACGGTAGAGATTCATAGGGGGGCTGCTGGTCCGAATCGCCGTGGCGGTCACTTCCAGATTGGGAAGATTGTAGTAACTAGCGGCGGAGATAACTGCCCGTTTGAGCAGCTCACGGGTGAAGAGGGCATAAGCTCCCACGTCTACCCGGATGTGCACCTGTTCGGCTTCCACCGAGCCCTCCTCTCCGATGACGGTGGAGCGCTTGATGAACATCGGCGCCTTTTTCGTGGTATAACTGCGGGTCTCGGAAGGGGAGAGAAGTATTCGCGCCGGTTGGCCGGAAAAATGGGAGGCCAGGGCGGCGTAGACTGCCATGAGGGAGGGAAACAAGACTTTCTCCCCGTAGGCGGGGGAGGCATAGCACTGTACGACCCGCACCTTCTGCTGTTCGATGCCCAGCGCTCCTGCGACGCTGGCCCGCACGTGAAAAGGCCAGTGGGTAGGGGCGTAGACCACGATTCGATCCTCTTCGTGATAGGCAAAGGCCCCCACCGGAGCGCGATTCATGTGAGACTCGGGGCTGGTTGCGTATTCGGCTTCTACAATCTGATGCTGGTAGTCGGGGTTTTCCTCTATGGTCCCCTGGCTAAAGGAAACTTGATCCGCTATTTGCTCTTCGTCATAGGGATCGAAGGCGAGCACCGTGTAATTGGTGGTATAACTGAGCCGAATATCCCGGATAAGGGGGGCAAGATCTCCCTCCTCGGGAGATGCCACCAAGAGAATCGGCTCGCCGATGTATTCCACCTGTGAGGAGGCGAGTAGGGGCATGGATTCGTCGAAGACCTGCAGGCTGTTCTTCCCGGGAATATCCCGGGCGGAGATAACCAGGGCGTTTTCCGACATCGCATCTGGGATTCTGACTGCCTCCACCGCTCCGCGGGGAATGTCGGAACGGACAATGCCTACGTGGAGCATTCCCGGACGGGAAATTTCGTCGATAAACCGATAATCATCCATCATGTACGCCCTCCCTTCACGAGGGCTTTGCCGGCGGCAACAACCTCTTCGATGATGCGCTCCACCTGTTCGTTGCTCAGGTCGGGATAAAGGGGAAGGCTGAAGGCCCGGTTATAGGCATCGAGAGCTCGGGGAAAGTCCTCCGGGGAGAGAGCGTAGCGCCGGCGATAGTACGGCATCAAGTGGAGGGGAATGTAGTGGACGGAGGTTCCTATCCCGGCTTCCCCGAGGCGCTCTAAAAAGCTGTCCCGCTCGTTGGAACTCCACCCGGGGGCAAGGCGCATAATAAAGAGGTGCCATGCGTGTTCGGGCCCCTGTGCCGGGGCTACCAGAAAGTCGTAGGGTTCAAAGGCTTCTATATAACGTGCAGCGATCTCGCGGCGGCGCCGAAGAAAGCGGTCCGCCTTTTTCAGCTGTTCCCGCCCGATAGCTGCGGCAAGATCGGGGAGATTGTACTTGTAGCCCGCCTCCACAACGGAATAGCGCCAGGAGGCGCCGACCGAGCGGTAGCGGTTCCAGACCTCCCTGTCGATCCCGTGGAGGCGCATGACGGATATGCGTTCTGCGAGCTCTTCGCTCTCAGTTACTACCATCCCGCCTTCGCCGGTGGTGATGGTTTTAGTCGCGTAGAAGGAGAATACGCCGACATCGCCCCAGAGGCCGAGGTGACGTCCCTCCAGCCGTGCGGGGAAGGCGTGGGCTGCGTCTTCGACAATGGAGACGTCGTAGCGATGTGCGAGGTCACAGAGGCTGTGCATGTCGCAGGGGAGCCCGCCCAGGTGCACCGGTACCATCGCCTTTATCCCGGGGTCGCGTGCCAGGGCGCGTTCGACTTCTGCCGGATCCAGATTTAGCGTGTCAGGGGCGATATCGGCAAACACCGGTTCGGCTCCCAGATAGCGGGCGGTTTCTGCAGTAGCGGTAAAGGTGTAAGGGGTGGTCAGTACACGATCTCCGGGGCCCACGCCGAGACTCTCCAGAGCAAGATGGAGTCCTGCGGTGGCGGAGTTTACCGCCAGGGCGCGGGGCGAACCTATCGCCGCGGCAAACTCCTCTTCAAATGCCCGAGCCTCGCCGGCGGTGGTAAGCCAGCCACTGCGTAGCACCGCCAGCACGGCCTCTTCTTCCTCGGAGCCCAGGGAAGGGCGGGCGAAAGGGATGGCTTCAGTATTCCGGTTCATTGTGTACCTTCTCAACGGTGGGAAAGTAGTCCCTGACCACCGCACGCAGGGCCCGGCGGTTGCGATAACGCTCGGGTCGGGTTTCGTTGTAAAAACAGATATCTGTAAGTTCGTCTATGAGCTTCCATATAGCCCCGTTGGCGTGTTGGGGCAGTTCGAGACGGTTGATGCCGGGGTGTTCGGTCTTGATAAGGGTTTCGTCACTACCCCACAGTGCCTCGTGCAGTTTCTCCCCGGGGCGCAGGCCGATGTACTTGATCGGTATCTCGTCGTAGGGGGTGAATCCGTAGAACTTGATCATCTGTTCGGCCAGTTCACGAATGGAAAGGGGTTCGCCCATATCCAGAATATAGAGGTGGCCGCCGGTGCCTACGCCGCCGGCCTTGAGAACCAGGCTCACCGCCTCGGGGATGGTCATAAAGAAGCGGGTCGTATCGGGATGGGTGACCGTCACCGGCCCTCCCTTGAGAATCTGGGTAGTGAACAGCGGTACGATGCTGCCGCGGCTGCCGATGACATTGCCGAAACGGACTACCATGTAGGAGCCTCCGCCGCCGTTGTAATTGAGGACAATTTTTTCGGCAATTGTTTTGCTGGCCCCATAGATGCTCGACGGCTCCACCGCTTTGTCCGTGGAGACCAGCACAAAACGGGGAATTCCCATTTTGCGGGCTGCCTGCACCACATTGCGGGTACCAAAGACGTTGTTTTTGATCGCCTCCACCGGGTTGGCCTCCATCATCGGCACGTGCTTGTACGCGGCGCAGTGGAAGATCGCATCGGCTTTGAGTCGGGCCAGGATAAACTCCATGTAATGGGGATCCTGCATCTCCCCCACAATGGGAACAATGGTGGCCTTCTCTCCTACCCCTTCCTCCTGGAGAATACGCAGTTCCTTTTCTATCTCGTAGACACTGTTTTCTCCGTGATCAAAAAGGTAGATGCGTTGTGCCCCGCCGGAAAGCAGCTGCCGGGCAATTTCGCTGCCGATACTGCCTCCGGCGCCGGTGATAAGCACGCGTTTTCCGCGGAGATAATCGAGACTCTCCTTCAAATTGATCCTCACTTGGCTGCGGCCCAGGAGGTCCTGGGCACTGATTTCCCGCGCCTGAATGAGGTGGGCATCCCCGTCGATGATCTGGCTGAGGCGTGGCAATATACGGATCCGGTTCAAGGAGGTGCCGCGCAGCAGGGTGTGAATCCGGCGCAGTTGTTCGGCGGTGGCGCCGGGCATGGCAATGAGCGCCTCCTCGGCCGGAACCTCCTCCAAGATGCGATCGATTTCGTTGATGGGGCCGTAGACGGGAATACCGTCGATGGAACTGCCGATTTTGCCGGGATCGTCGTCGAGGAAGGCCACTACAGTACCCAGTACGCCTTTGGAGGAGATCTCTGAGGCAATCTCCCGACCGGCGAACCCCGCTCCGATGACGTATATGTTGTTCCTTTTACTCGTTCGCATCGTCTTCTTTCATTTTTTGCAAATATTCGAATCCAAAATCGACCAGGAAAGAATCGTCGTAGAGGTGGAGTTTGATCTTGGCGCGTTGTTTTCTGCGATCGACTTTGACGATTCTCCCTTCCAGTCCTTTCATAGGACCCTCCAGCACTTGGATCCTATTATTTTTATCGAACGATACGGTGGACTTCTGTACCACTTCCCCGTGTTGTAGGAAATGGAGTAGAAGATTCCGGTCGCTCCCCTCCAGCGGTTCGACTTGTTGGTTGCTCTTGAGAAAACGGACAAAACCGCCGGTTCTGCGGAGGGTCCAATAAATGTCGATCGGGAGTTCTTCAGCTTCAAAAAACAGATACCCCGGGAAAACCGGCGCTCTTTCTGTGAAGTTTTTGCCACGTCGGCGAACCGTCAGAGTTCTCCGAGGCCAAAGCAGCCGACCAACTCGCTCCCATTCGGGAACTTCTATATTGAGGTAGACCCGTGCAAGACGCAAAAATCGATCTTCTTTGCGGGTTAATACTTGAAAAGCGTAATAATTCATTTGGGTACTGTATTCCCCGGTGCTTCGCAGGAGCTGTGCGTCCGCACCGCTTTCCACAATCTGGAAGAAAAATACCATGGAAAGGGGGAAGCTGCAACCGTCTGGAGTAACTACCCTTTGGAGGAAACACCGTCTGGAGGAGTCTCGGATTTCACTTTCTGCGGCCC
>CAYFUX010000007.1:81121-92609 GCA_964346455.1 uncultured Spirochaetaceae bacterium | reverse complement strand
TTCACTTTCTGCGGCCCAGAAGCTGATCCCGAATGCAGAGGAGGAGAAGAGCAGAAAAGCGTGCCTTCTTCTCTTCAAATCGGTGATTGCAGTGCCGATATTTACAACATAGAATTTTAATAGAAGGGGAACTGGAATGAGAAACCTATCCGTGCTTGCGATGCTCATATTGCTACTGATTCCGCTCGGAGCCGCAGCGGAGACCGTTATGCTGTACACCGAAAAACCGGAAGGCAAGGGTGAGTACGATATAGCGCGAGGCTATATGGAGGACGGTATCATGGGGGCTTTCTTCGATGCCGGCCATATAATCTTCAATACCCATGCCGCGGCTGGCTCCTCCACTGAGGATACCTCCGGAAAAGATGGTCCGTTTGAAGACCGCAAGGCATTTCGGATTGCCAAAGCCGGCGGAGCAGGGTATCTGCTGGAGATTATGATGAAGTTCACCGAAGATGAGGATGAACCGCTGCCGCAGTCGGTCGAATACCGTGTGTATTTGCTGAAAGAGGACTCGCTTCTTGGGAAAGGGAGTGTCCACCTGCGGAATGCCGGTGATGAGGATGAGCTGAGTGATGAGGAGCTGCTCAAAAATATGGGACACAATCTTGCCAAAGACGCTCTTTCGAGGCTCTGAGACCACTTTATTCTAAACAGCCTCCACATTTGCCCCGAAAATAGAGATGGGAGTGTAGTATGAAACGAAATATGTCCGACATGTCAATTCGTACGGCCCGCACGACGGTGATGTTGTGCGCTGCGGTCCTACTTTTCGGGGCTGCTGCCTTTTCCCTCACTGCCCAGGAGACCTACTGGGAGGGAAGTGTGGGGGTAAGTGTGTACGGAAGACTACCAAATACCGGGATGTATGCTGCTTCCGATGCATTTCCGCTTGATACGAAGGTTACGGTGCGCAATGAAGAGAACGGGCGTACGGTTGAAGTGCGAGTTGTAGAGCGACTCGACGATTCCCGGGTGTTTATTCTCGTTTCTCCCTCGGCCGCCGAAGAACTCGGTATTGCTTCCGATGAGGTAGCTCAGGCCAAGGTGCGTCCTGCGGAACCAAGCAGACCTTCAGTTGCTGACGGAGTGGTGCAGGAACGGGCCTACACTCTCGACTCCGATCTCAATCCCTCGGCGGAGGTAGCGGAAGCTTCTCCGGAAGAAGCCCCTCGTCAACGGCCCGCCGACGCTGAAGAGCCGGCCGGAGCGGAGCCCCGGGAGACAACAGAGCAGGAGACAGAGATAAGCGAGGCGCTGCAGGAGCAGGAAGCGCCGGCTCCCTCCCAGACGCCCGAGGCACAGGCGGAAGGGCCTAACGCGGTAGCACCGACAGTAAAAGAGCGTCCTCCCTCCGAAGAAGCGGTAAGGGAGCCGGACGTCGAAGAACCGACAGTCGATAAAGTGGCGGATGTGTTTCCTGAGGAGAGCGATGCGCTGGCCGATGTCGAAGCGCAGGAGCCTGAAGCTGACCGGGAAGCCGGCGAAACGCAGGAGCCGGAGCAAGAACAGCCCGAAACAGCCGCTCCTTCCGCAGAGCCTTCCGTTGCCGGTCTGGCGATATTTCGCCCTGAACCGGCGCAGAAGCCGGTTGAACCGGAGATGTCGGTGCCGCAGGTTCGTACGGCGGAGCCTAGCGAGCCTTCGGAAGAGCCCCGGCGGGAGGAAGAGAGCGAAACGGCCGCCAGGCCGACGGTAGCGGAGGGACCTATTCCGGCTTCTCCCGAGCCCCTCTTCCCGAGGCGCACAACGAAGAGCTGGGCCCCTGCCCCGCCAAAGGAGCCAACTGAGGCAACGACCGATCGCGCTGCTCCGGTGCTTTCATTGCAGCACGTGCTGCCAGCCAAAGAGGAGCGGCTTACCCTGGAGGAGACTCTCCCCTACGCACCTCAGGGACGTTCATCGCTCCCGAAGGTCGAAGGCCCCTTGGCGGAGGAGGCCGAAATCCGTACCGTAGCGGAGCCCGGTTTGCCCGAGGAAAAACGGGAGGAGAGGGAGCCGACGGAGAAGCCTGCCGAGCAGGAGCCGATCCCGGAAGGCGCCGAGCTGACGCTTCGGCCCGCGGAAGAGCGTCCTCCCGAGCAACCGACGGCGGAGCCTCAGTCCCCCAAGGAAGAGAAACAGCGCGAGAAAGCGTCACCGTCAGAAGAAGAAGGAAAGAGCGATACTGCCGAAAAGCCGGAGGTTGAAAAAGCGAAGCAAGCCGAAGAGCCTGAGGAAACCCGGCCGGCCGGCCTCGAGTCCCTCCTGACGGAGCGGCTGAAAGAGTCGGGGTATTATTTGCAGGTGGGGGCATACCGGGAAGCTCAAAACGCGGGGAAGCTTGCACAGCGGCTTGCAGCCGACTACCCGGTCGCGGTGTACACCGGCGAAGAGAGCGGCGATTACCCCTACAAGGTCATGGTCGGCCCCCTCAATGAAGACGAGAGCGGAGCGGTCCTATTTTCCTTTCGCAACCGCGGATATCGAGATGCGTTCTTGAGAAAAGGCCGCTAGACGGTGTACTCTCTCGAATATGGAAAGAGACGAGGCGCAACGTCAGATCGATGAGCTTGTGGAGCGGCTTACCCGCTACGATTATGAATACTACGTGCTGAACCGGCCGTCGGTTAGTGACCGGGAATATGATCGTCTGTTCGAGAACCTGCGGGAGTTCGAACAGCAGCATCCAGAGCTACGGCGGTCCGACTCGCCCACCCAGCGTGTAGGTTCGGACCTATCCCACGAACTGCCGGAGGTGGAACACACCGTGCCGGTGCTGAGTTTGGACAAAGCCTATTCAGCCGAAGAGGTGCACACATGGATCGAACGCACCGGTACGCGTGCGGGGCGGCCGTTGACCTTTGTGATCGAGGAGAAGATCGACGGCGTCTCCATTGTGCTGTACTATGAGCGGGGGCTGCTCAGCAGAGCGGTCACACGGGGTAACGGTTATGTGGGAAATGATATCACCGCCAACGTAAAGACTATCGGCGCGGTGCCCCTACGGCTCACCGAGGAGGTGGACGCTGCCGTACGGGGGGAGATTTTTCTCCCGCTCGACCGTTTCGACAAGATCAACAAGACGTTGGAGACCCCCTATGCGAATCCCCGCAATCTGGCTGCCGGCACGCTGCGGCGTATCAAAAGCAGTCAGGTGGCCGGCCTACCGCTGGACATATTCTGTTACGAAGGTTTTTTCCCCGAATCGAGGCTGAGTCATACCGAGGTCCTGCGCTACCTGCGGCAACTGGGCTTTCGGGTTTCCTCGAGGATCGGCGTCTTTTCCAGTCTGAAGTCGGTGGAGGAGCTGCGCAGCCGTTATCCCGAACAGTGGAGCTTCGGCACCCTGGGGGAGATCGATGCGTATATCGACCGTGCCACCGCCGAGCGGAATGCGCTCAACTATGAAATCGACGGACTGGTAGTGAAGGTGAACGAGCTCGACGTTCGCGACAAACTGGGCTACACCGGACATCACCCCCGCTGGGCAATTGCCTTCAAGTTCGAATCTCCCGAGGGGACTACCACGATCAAGGCGATCGATGTACAGGTGGGGCGTACCGGCCGCATCACTCCGGTAGCACGGGTGGAGCCGGTCTCCATAGGCGGCTCTACTATTAGCAACGTTACTCTGCATAACCAGGATTACGTCGAGCTGCTGGAGGTCTCCGTAGGCGATACCGTCACCGTCTCGCGCCGGGGGGATGTGATCCCGGCGGTTGAGCGGGTGGTGCAAAAAAACGAGGAAGGCAACCCGATTTGGAAGATGCCCGGAGAATGCCCCTCCTGTGGACATGAGCTGGAGCTTTACGGCGCTCATCACTTCTGCCGAAATCAGAGCTGTCCGGCACAAGTACGGGGACGTATACACTTTTTCATAGGCTCCAATCAAATGGATATCGAGAACATGGGCCCGGAGACGGCGGAACTCCTCATTTCGGAAGGTTTCGTCCGTGATGTGCCCGATCTCTACTCCCTCGACTATGCGAAACTATCGGAGTACCCGGGTTACGGCCCCAGGAAGGTGAAGCTTATCCGGGAGGGAGTGGAGAAGAGCAAGACGCGTCCCTTTGAGGTCGTACTGCGTTCACTGGGAATTCCCGAAGTGGGCCCCCATGTGACCGAGCTGCTGGTCGATGCCGGTTACACCGATGTAGAGGATATCATCGAAGTGGCCGAACATGAGCGGGTGGAGGAGCTGACCGCTATAAAGGGAATCGGCGAGAAGACGGCTCGGACCATCGTGGAGGAGTTTTCCCGCCGGGAGATACAAGAGCGCATTTGGCAGTTGCGCCGGGCGGGCCTCAACTTTCGCGCTGTTCCTCGGGAGCAGCCCGCAGAGGAAAAGGCGATGTTTACCGGACAGACCTGGTGCGTTACCGGGAGGTTCGATCATTTCCAGCCGCGGTCAAAGGCGATGGAGGAAGTGAAGAAACGGGGCGGTCGCACCACCAGCCAGGTGACGGGCAGCACCACGCACCTGCTCGCAGGAAGCGGGGGCGGGAGCAAACTGCGCAAGGCTCAAGAGCTCGGGGTGACCATCGTCGAGGAGGAGGAGTTCCTGCGGTTGCTCAACGAATAGGGCGAATATAGCTTCGGCGGCTGCTACCGCCGCCTTTGCGGAAAGTATCAAGAACCCGCTGCATTGCACTGCGGTACTGATCGTACTGAATGCGCATTCTCCGTATATACGACAGCTCCTGCTGTACCCGTTCGCGTTTCGTTTTCCCCAGGAAGGAGATCACGAAACTCTGCTCCTCCTCCTCAAGGTGGAGTACGGAGAGGGCAATGTCGCGGTCCGCGAGCCGCATGAGGCGGTTCTGAATCTCTGTGCCGGTGAGCGTGCGCATGTAACGCAGCAGCTGACGATCAAGGGACTCCACCGCTTACGGCCCTCTTACCCCTGACTGGTGCTTCTGCGGGTGCTCCTGCGGAGTAGCCTTCGCTGCGTTGTGCGGGGGAGCAGCGAGCGACAGAGAGGGCAGGGAAAAGTAATAGTGCAGGGAGACGCCTGCATGCGCTGCGATTCCCCCGGGGCCCGCCTTCGCGAGCATCAGTAGTGAAAACGCTGCAGGAGAGTCGGGCAGCATTGCGCGGAGCTCCGCCGCCGCTGCGATCGGCAACTCGGCCTCAAAGGGAGTTCCAAAAGGGCTGCTCTTCAACGCCGCTGAGAGGGCCGCCTGCCAACGGGGAGTTTCCAGGGCAAGGGCACCTCGCAGGGCTGTGCGGGCTTCGGGCGTTGCGGCCCAGGGGTCGAACTGCAGTTCCGGTGCAAGCGAGAGCGACAGAAGCAGCGGACGGCGCAGACCGCTGTGCAGAGTGACGGCACAGCCGGCTCCGAAACCGTGGTACAGCCCCGGAAGGGAGGCAGTGCCTGGCCGGTGGGCGTAGCGAGCGTTCAGTGCTGCAGAAATGGAGAGCCCCTTGGCGTCGGCGCCGGTACCGCCGCGGAGAAGCGCTCCCGAATACGAGATAGCACCGCGGGGGGCGGGAGAGGCGGACTCGTGGAGCCGCAGCCCGCCGGTGAGCCCTAGATGATGGCGGTCGTCGATTGACCAGGCGGCGCCTATAAGCTGCGGAAAGCTGCGACCTTCCGAGCTTATCCCGCCGTCAAACGCTCCTGCGATGGTCACCAGGTTGAGCCGTCCCGAGCCGCCGTGAGGCAGGAGTGCGGTGGGCGAGAGGAGGGCCCCGCCCGGTGAGCCACCGACAAGACCGCTCCGCAGCGTCTCGCGCGGAGCGTGGCGGATGTCAAAGTGCGTAGCTGCCGTCCGCCGTTCTCCGTCGGCGAGGCTCTTGGCAGAAAGTTCGAGCCTGTAGCGCCCCTCCGGGAGGGAAGCCGTGCGGGAGGAGGCGGGAGACCAGCGAATATATTGGCCGCTGCGGCGGAGGAAGGTCCGCTGCATGCGGAACACTGTCTCCCCCTCGGGGCTGCGCAGGAGCGCCTCTACCCGTGCGGGGCCGGAGAGGGTGAAGCGAAAGCGGGCCTCGCCGAGAGAGCCGGGGTCGTGGGGGAAAACGACTGGGGGCTCGGTGCGCAGCTCCTCCAGGCTGAAGGGGGCCGGCTCGAGTTCGAAGACCGGGCTGCTCTCGGAGCCGGGGCGGATGTGCACCGTGCGTTCTATGGGACTGTATCCGAAGCGTTTGGCCTTGACTGTATAGCTGCCCGCCGGCAGCTCGGTCGGCAGGGCTGTAATGGGCGTACCGTTTACCGTTACCGTGCTGTCAGGGGGATCGAACCGAGGTGAGAAGGTCCCGCGTTTCGGAGACAGGCGTATCTCTATTTCCGTCACCTGTTCCGGACTGCGTATGTCGATCCAGCGGGAGGTGCGGTAATGAAGCTCCTTATCTGCAGCAAGTCGATACGAGCCGCGGGGTAGATGGAGGGTGAGCGGGGTCGTGCCGCGCTCGGTTCCGTGAATGAATACCCGCGTTTCGGGAGGAGTGGCGGTAATGTTGACGTTGCCTTCCGCTGAAGCTTCATTGTCCGTCCGTCGGACGGTAATTGGAGTTTCAGCTTCGGCGGGCTCGGCGGCGGGAGCGGAGGTGTCAGTAACCGGGGCGGTTGTGCAGGCTATGAGCAGCGCTGCGGCAAGAAGGGAGACTCCTGCCGGAACAAGAGGGCGAAATGGTGACATCAGGCGGCTCCTTCCGATATAGTTATTATATCGACCGGGAGGATAAAACATCAATCCGTAGGGCCGAGATATCGATACTAGAATAATCGATACTAGAATAGAGGTGGAGATGAAGTATCCGGTGATGACAATAGTGACGCTGTGCTGTCTTCTTCTGCTGCCGCTCTCCTCGGCAGTCGGTCAGGAGGCGGAGGAGACGAGTGAAGAGGCGGCCGCTGAAGGGCCCGCGGAGGAGGCTTCCGGCGAAGAGGCGGCCGGAGAGGCGCCTGCAGACGAGCGGGAGCTGCCCGCAGGCTTCGGTTCGATCCGCCTTGGAATGGCAATGGAGACGGTCAAAGAGCGGCTCAAAAGCGATTCCAACTTCAACTTCCGCGGCGATCCGGATGTTAGTATGCTGCGGGAGCCGAACAACGCCTTGATCGAATGCCGGGGCTACGATTTTATCGAACGGGCAGCTTTTCAATTCGTAGAGGACGGGCTGTATACTATCACTCTGATCTTGAACCGCGAGCTCCTCGGTTTTTACACGATGTTTTCCAATCTGCAAGAGAAGTACGGCCGGCCCGACCAGGTAACGCCGAATAAGATGGAGTGGGAATCCAATGCGGTACTCCTCACTCTCGAGCGGCCGCTGCGGGTAAAGTACCTACGGCGGGAGGTGCTGGATACGCTGCGTGAGGAATCCCGCCGAAGAAAATCCTTGGAGGAGATCTCACGAGATAAGTTTTTGGAGCAGTTTTGATGAGCGGTTCACGTCGACGATTGAGAAGGCTGCTGTGTTGCGCGCTCCTGCTGGGGACTACGGCCTTCACCGGTTGCGGGGAGGAGAAGCTCGACGAGGTGATCTCTCTGCAGGTGGGAGAGGATACTTACCAGGTGGAGGTAGCCAGAAGCGAGGAGGAGCGGCGTAAAGGATTAATGGGCCGCGACAGCCTGGGGCGCTTTGAAGGGATGCTGTTTGTCTTTCAGCGGGACCAGCAGCTCAGCTTCTGGATGAAAGATACGTCAATTCCGTTGAGTATTGCCTATATTTCGGCGGACGGCACGATTCGCAGCATCCACGACTTGGAGCCTCACTCTCGGCGTTCCGTCAGCTCCTCCCGGGCAGTGCGCTACGCTCTGGAGCTTCCTCGGGGGGGCTTCACACGTTCCGGCGCCACGGTAGGCGATACGATCGGTTTTCCCGATGACTTTGCCCCCTGAAGCTCCACGCTAAAACTCTATGCTAAAACGGGAGCGTTGAACGGCTCGGGCGTGAACGACACGGCGGGCGGTATTGTCTCACCTTTGCTCCGGGGAATTATCTGCACCGCCGTTCTCCCCTGTGGTGCTGGACTTCTGCTGCTCTTCCCCCGCGCCGAGGTCGGAGAAGAGCTCCAGATTGGGCTCTTCCTGCTCTTTGCTCTCCGGCTCGTTGGTAAGAATTTCGATTCTTCGCTCTATCTTAGAGAGCTCCTTCTCCAGACCCCGGGCCAATTTGATTCCCTCTTCAAAGAGGCGCACCGCCTCGTCCAGCGGCACGTCGCCCTCCTTCATCTTTTCGTTGAGGGTTTCCAGTCGTGTCAGGCGCTCTTCAAAACTCTTCACTGTTGTTGCTCCTTTGTCGCGTCGCTACGCGGGTCGGGGAGGTGTTCGGTCACCTGTGCCCCTAGTCTGCCCCGCTTCAGTCGAATATCGAGCTGTTCTTCACGTTCCACCTGGCCGGCGTCGGTGAGCAGGTCTCCTTCACCCGCTCGGGTGACCACTGCGTAGCCCTTCTCCAGGATCGCCATCGGCGAGTTGGCTTCCAGGGAAGCCTTCAGCAGCTCCACCCGGTGGCGTTTTCGTTCGACGTGCTGACTCAGGCTGCGGATCAGCTCTTCCTTGGCATCGTCCAGCCGCAGCAGGGAGGGCTGGATGAGCTGACGAAAATGGCGCTCCAGATTCTCGGGGGTAAACTGGCGTACCAGCAGTTTGGCCCGCTCGAGTTTCTCCTGCAGCCGGGAGTGCATCTCCTCTTCTATCCGTGTAACCCGGTCGGCCAGTTCTTCCCGACTGGCGCTCACCAGCTCCGCCGCTGCCGACGGGGTGGGGGCGCGTACATCGGCGGCGAAATCGGTGAGGGCGGTGTCGGTCTCGTGTCCCACTGCGGAGATCACTGGCACCCCGCAGGCGGCCACCGCCCGGACAACTTCCTCCTCTGAGAAAGGCAGCAGATCTTCGAGCGAGCCGCCCCCTCGTCCTACGATCACCACGTCGCCCAGTCCAAAGCGCTCTGCCTGGCGAATGCGGGCGGCAATTTTGGGAGCGGCTTCTTCGCCCTGCACCGGGGCGGGCAGGATGGCCACGTCCAGGCCGGAAGAACGCCGGCCGAGAACCTGCAGAATATCGCGGAGAGCCGCGCCGGTGGAGGACGTCACCACCGCGATTCTGGCGGGAAATCTGGGGAGAGGACGTTTTTGCTCCTCCGCAAAGAGCCCCTCTGCCGCGAGCTTGCGCCGGCGCTCCTCCAGCATTGCCAGGATCGCTCCCTCACCCGCCTGCTCCATCGTCTCGCAGATAATCTGGTAGTTGCCCCGTTTGGCGTAGACGCCGATATTTCCCCGTACCACTACCTTCTGGCCGTCCTGGGGGCTAAAGCGGACGCGGGTGTTGCGGTACTTGAACATGACGGCCTGGATCATCGAATTGTCGTCTTTGAGCGTAAAGTACCAGTGTCCGGAGGAGGCGGGACGAAAATTGCTGATCTCGCCCTCGATTGCCACGGTAGGAAAGGAGGACTCGAGAATCGTTTTGATTTCTTTGGTGATTTCGTTGACTTGATAGATATGCTCTCGGTCCATGTCTCCCAACCTACACGTTCTGCGGGACCCTTGCAATCCGGCGGGAGCACCGGCGGCTCACGTCCGTACGAAGTAGGCGTCCCCGCTGCGCTTCTCCTCCTCGAGAACGCAGTCGAATCCGCGGGCGATGAGATAGTCGATACAACGCCGTCGCAGTTCCCGGCCGTGACACTCCACCACGATACGGCTCACGCGCTCCAGTACTTCCTCGGCTCCGGAGAGGATGCCGAGTTCCGCCCCTTCCGCGTCGATCTTCAGCAGATCGATCGGTAGCTTCGGATGTGTCCAGTCGCCGCCTGCCTTGCGGAGAAGTTCGGGCAGGGGGGCAGCCGGAACCTCCAGCCGGCGGATGCGCTTCTTTTTGATCCAGGGCCGGGGAAAGGCGAGGAGGTCCGGGGACGTGACCGAACTCACATGTGGATAGCTCTCCAGCGTGATGCGGCGGGAGAAGCAGCTGGCGGAGTTGAAGTCTGCTGCATCGTCACTGTCATTGTGCGGTCCAGCGCCGGCGGTGTTTCCGGCCTGCGTGTCGGGGTGTTTGGCTGTGGAGACTCCCTCCATCTGTCCGCAAGCGGCAGCCGGGAGAGCGGTGACCCCGGTCAGTTCGTTTGCTGCGATCATGCGCTCGAGCAGTCGGAAGGCAGGGGGATAGGGCTCTATCGCCAGGATCTGCGCCTCCGGATTATCCCGCTTCATTTTTAAGGTATAGTAGCCCTCGTTAGCTCCTAGATCGACGATGCGGCGATTTTCCCGGGCATGGAAGGCGGGGTGGCGTTGATGAGCTTCATCGCGAAAAATCTCAAGGTAGGTGTCCACCGAAGCGGCGGCCAAGTTCTCCTGCATCACGAGAGTATCGGCACCCAGCCGCAGGAGGAAGTAGTTTGGTTTAGGAGGCGCGCCAGGCGCCTTCTCTTCCCGGAGGATGTGCTCTCGCATGCGGGCGATGTAATCCAGGGTGCGGCGATCTTTCTCGCTGCGGGCAAGATGGCGAAGGTAGGGGAAATCGGTCTCTGCGGCCACGGCTCCTCCTGCGGGAAGGGTGACAGGAGCGGAGGACTTGCTCAAGGGGAAAGCGTGTTCCCTTTGCCGTTTCGTCCCGGTTTCGATGTGTTTTCGTCCCGGCCCCGCCGTGCTTCAGTCTTAAACTTGCCCTGCTAAAAGGCGGGGAGGGGCAGGTTGACTCTGCCGTAGGCGTGCTATACTGCGGGCAGCAGCCGCCGACGGCGGTGTATGAGGAGGCTCCAGTGCAGATACCTATATATCAAGTCGATGCGTTCACCGACACACTTTTTCGGGGCAATCCCGCAGCAGTATGCCTCCCGGAAGCATCTCTTTCCGAAGAGACAATGCTGGCCATTGCGGCGGAGAACAAGCTCTCGGAAACCGCCTTCTGTGTAAGAGGGAGCGGCGGATATACCCTCCGCTGGTTTTCTCCGACAATGGAAATCGACCTTTGCGGGCACGCTACGCTGGCGACCGCTTTTGTCCTCTGTGAGGTACTGGCGAGGGAGCGGCACGGGCCCACCTTTCACACCGCCTCCGGTGAACTGCGCACCGTCCGGAGCGGCAACACATACTCGCTGTACCTGCCCCGCCGTGAAGCGGAAACCTGCGAGCCCCCGGCGGCGCTTCTAGAAGGGCTCGGTACGCCTCCCCGGGAGGTACGACGTTCCGGCAACGACTACCTGGCAGTGTACGAGCGGCAAGAGCAAGTCTCCTCACTGTCTCCCGTGATGAGTGCTCTGGCGGAGCTGCCGGGAGCGGTAATTATCACCGCGCCGGCGGCGCTGAGGGAGAGTGATTTCGTCTCCCGTGTCTTCGCACCGGCGGAAGGCATTCCAGAGGATCCGGTGACCGGTTCGGCACACTGCACCTTGGTTCCGTACTGGCGGGAGCGGTTGGGCGGCGACTACTTCCGGGCGCACCAGATCTCTGCCCGCGGCGGGCGTCTCTTCTGCTGGGATAGAGGGGAGCGGATAGAGATCAACGGCGAGGCGGTGTTGTATATGCGGGGGACGATCGAGCTCTAATCCTCCTCGAGCTCTA
>CAYFUX010000007.1:64637-81021 GCA_964346455.1 uncultured Spirochaetaceae bacterium | reverse complement strand
TCGAGCTCTAATCCTCCTCGAGCTCTAGTCCTCTTCGAGCCGTGAGGGGGGAGGGGGCGGCAAGACGTTGACCCCCTTTGCACGAATTTTGGGATCTCGAAATTAGTAGGATGTGCCGGCTTGGGCGAGCATACGCTGGAAAATGCCGGCGGCGAGTTCCGCATCGTAGAGGCTGTCGTGGAGCCGCCCGGGGTCGGGGGCCAGGCCGTAGCGGCGGGCCGCCTCATGGAGCTTGGGCCATTTGCTGCGGGTATTGCTCTTCATCGTACAGAAACGGTCCCGGAAGCGGAGAAAGGGGATGAAGGAGGCATCAAAGTCGATGTTGTGTGCTACAAACAGCGGTACCCCTTCACAGAACGCCGGAAATTCCTGGTCGTCGACAAAGTAGCGCGAATAGGCTGCCCCCGCACGACGCCGTGCAATCTCCTCGAGGGTGAGACCGTGAACCCGTTCCGCATGGGGATTGGGCGGCTCCTGGGGAAAGTAGAAGCGCAGGAACCGCTCCCGTTCGGTGAGAAAGCCGCCGGCAGGATCGATATCGAACTTGATCGCCGCACAGGAGACGACGCTGTAGCGCGATGAAATGCCGTTGGTCTCGAGGTCAAAGACAACCGCCGGTCCCCGGCCGCAGCGCCGCAGAAGCTCCGGCAGCTGATCCGCCCGGTAGGTAGCGGCAACGGGCCCGATATCAGCGTTCACCGTTCAGCTCCTCTATGACCCGGATTACCTCGGGCAAGAGCTGTTTCTTGCGACTGAGGATCTCCGGCAGGTCGTAGACCTGCTCCCGTTCCCGGGAGTAGAGCAGTCGTTGTTCCGCCTCCGGGAAGGGGGTGGTGAGCAATTTGCTGTGTTCCTTGAGCACGTTGGTGACTAGCAGCATGGTCCAGTTGAGCCCGCGTTCTTTTCGCAGCCCTTCGAGGGCCTTCAGAAGATCCTCCCGCACCTCCTCCAGATTTTGGAAGGTGACCACTTCCACCTGAGCGATGCCGAAACTGACTCCTTGCTCCTCGTACGTCTTGAAATCTCCCGCAACAATATCCTCGGGAGTCTGCTCCTTCAGAATTGCAGAGTGGCGAAACAGCTGCTCGCCGTACTTGAGGTAATCCACACCGGCAATCTTGGCCAAATGGCGGGCGGCGGCCCGGTCCTCAGCGGTGGTGGTGGGAGACTTTAGAATTACTGTGTCGGAGAGGAGACCGGATATGAGCACCAGAGCGGTTTCGCGGTCGATCTCCACTCCAAACTGGAGGTAGTGCTGGTAGACGATGGTACAGGTACTGCCTACCGGCTTGGCGGCCACATATATCGGCATGCGGGTCTTATCGGCGGCTAAGCGATGGTGATCGAGAATCTCCGTCACTTCGGCCTGTTCGATCCCCTTCACACTTTGACCGGACTCGTTGTGGTCTACGAGGATCACTTTGCGGCGCGGTTTATCGATAAAGTAGCGCCGGGTTACGACGCCCAGGAAGGAGCGCTCCTCATCGGCAGTGAAGACCGGCAGGCCGCGGTACTCTGAGCCGATCAGCTGTTCCTTGGCTTCGTCAAAGTGGTCTTCTTCAGAGAGTTCCGGATACTCACGGCTCATGATACCCTTGACCGGAGAGCTGAGCCTCAGCAGTCGAATCGTCTCGGCAGTGTCGGTGTAGCTGATAAAGACCGAGCCACGGTAGGAAGAGAAATCCGCCTTCACCTCCTCGGAGCTGTCCACTCCTGTGAGAACAATGGCGGGAAACTGCTGCTCGATAGCATATTTGAGAATCTCCATACGCTGCCCGACGATGAGAATCGGCTTGTGGGGGCGAATCGATTCGATACGGCGGATGCTCACCTCGTAGGGCATGGCGCCGATCATAATCGGCGCTTGAAACTCCTGCTGTTTGCCCTGGCGGTAGCAGAAGCCGGGCAGCACTTTCTCAAAATTGTCTGTCTGGAAGTAGTAGTGCGGCCGTCCTCCGAGGTGTTCGCTGATGAGGAAGTCCGAGACTTCATTGACACTGACCAGCCCTGCGTACTCTTTTTCCGTTCCGGTGACCGGGAGGACACTGAGGGTATACTCGTGTAGCGCCCGGATTGCCTCTTGTATCGGGGCATCTTCGGAGATGATCTTTTTGGGCCTTCCGAGGATATCCCGTACTCGGGGATGGATATCTTTCTCGAGTACCGGCGGTTCCACGCCAATTTCCTTAAAGGTCTCTTTGGTCTGCGTGTTGAGGTGACCGCAGCGAATGGCGTGGTAGGTGGTGTGGGGGTCGAGTGTATTTTTGAGTTTGGCGTAGGCCCAAGCGGAGCAGACCGAATCCATGTCAGGATTGCGGTGTCCGGTTACGAATACGTCTTCCATAGTCTTACCTTTCTGCCTCTCTATCCTGCCTTTCTATCGTCGCAGCTCATTGATGGGGGGATAGGCTCGGATGACCGCTGCGGACAAGGGTGCTCCCACGGCAACTCCTACCACATTCTGGAGAATATTTCCCGGAATCTCCGTTGCGGCGGCGGGAAAGCCCACCATTATGCCGCCGGTCACAAAGTAAATGCCGCCCATAACGACGGTACCGGCGAGCGTGGCGATGAGGATGCCGACTAAACGGGGCCGATTGTTCGGTGAGCGCATGTGTCCGGCAATGAGCCCGATCACGAGCCCCTGGAGTCCGTGGGCCAGAAAGGAGAACGGCGCCCATTGGCCGTAGCCGGCGATGATGTCGGCAATTGCCGTACCCACCCCGCCGCTCACGAGAGCGGTTATGGGGCCAAAGGTGAGGGCTGAGAAGAAGATGGCCACATCGCCGAAGTTGATGTACCCGCGGGTGGGAGCGATCGGGATGCGAATAACATAGGTGAAGAGTGCCGTGACGGCGATGAGGATGGCGAAGGCTGCAATCCTGTAGGTTGGCAGTGCGGCCCGGCCGCTTCTCTCCTGGTCGTTCATCGAATATGCTCCTTATATGTAGTTTTTATGTCCGGTTCTTTATCTTATTCAAATCCCTGTTTTTGTACAGGGGGGCAACGCCGCTATAGCAGGGGAAGCTACAGAGCGAGAAGCAGCAGAGGAGAGTAGAGAAGGACAATCACGAGCAGCGCAGCGGCGATCTGACCCGCCACCTCCCGTGCCGGAGGAAGGGAACGATAGGAACTGCGGGGCTCTCCTCCGGGGATACCCCGGGTTTCGAGAGCCATCGCCAGGGTCGGAATAGTTTTGATGGCGTGAATCAGCACCGACACGAGGGTGGGAAAGACTCTTTGCAGTCTCTGCACCGGGCTGCGGCTCATGTGCTGCGCCCCCGCCGGCTGCCGGAGGGTATGGGCAGCCTTGATATTGCCGTAGAGTTCCACCATATAGGGAATGAAGCGGAAGGCGAGAGAGACGACCAGTGCCGCAGTGTAGGGCAGGCGGAAACCGCGCAGGGCGAGGATGAAGCGGTCTACTTCGGTGGTTCGGAAGTAGAGAAAGAATCCCGCGGTTATGCCGGTAAAGCGCAGAATCAGCCGGGCGGTCTCCCGCAGTCCGCCGGAGGTCAAGCGGTAAAAGGGAAGCGGCTCCGCCAGCGTGACTCCGGAGGCGTGAAACGGAGGGGTGAGGACGGCCACGAGGATCAGAATGGGAAGGATCGTCCGTACCGGTATCCACAAGGCCCGCACACCGAGTGACACGGTGATCAGTGCCAGAAGGCACGCAAGGTAGAGGGTCGGTACCTCCAGACGATACGGCATGAAGAACGAGAGCGCCGCGGCCAGGAGCAGAACCAGTTTGACTCGGGGATCCATACGGTGCAGCAGGCTCATGCCGGGAGAGTAGGTTCCTACGATCACGGCCCTTCCTCCTGAAGCTCATTTTGTCGCCGATAGTCGTCGGCGCTGATCACTTCCCGGACCGCTCCGCGCTCCATCAACACCACCCGGTCACAGAGGGTGGAGGCGAGAAAGGCGTCGTGAGTGATTAGCAGCAGGGCTGCATCGTCGCGGAGGAGGTTGTCGATGATGTGCACCACATTGGCATAGGTGAGCCCCGAGTCAACCTCATCGAGAATGTAAACCTTGCGCTCCAAGAGGTAGTAGGTGGCCGCCTGGAGCCGTTTGCGGGCGCCGTAGCTGAGAAGGGTGGGAGGGAACTCCCCTGCCGGAAGATCGAAGCGATCGATCGCGTCGGCGGTAAGCTCTTCAATGTCCTCCTGCGGCGTTCCGGCTTGCTCGAGGCCGAACGCCAGTTCCGCCTGCACCGTAGGGAGAAATATCTGGTAGTCGGGATTTTGAAACATGTAGGCGATACGGCGGGTCCGCTCTTCCCCTGAGAGGCTTCGCGTCTCCTCGCCGTCCCGGAGAGTAATGTTCCCCTCCGCCGGTTCGGTGAGACCGCAGAGAATTCTTCCCAGAGTCGACTTTCCGCAGCCGTTTGCCCCGACGAGGGCGAGTATTTCTCCCGGCCGGATATCAACATAGTCCACTGCAAGACGAAACGCGCCGCCTGGATAGGAGAAGCGCAGCCTTTCGGCGGTGAGCAGCGGGGCGGCATCTGCTCCTGCCGCTGCTTTTCCGGAAGCGGGCCGGGATCGTTCCGCCCCGGCGGGCAACAGCCCCGGTACAAGCCCCGCCTCGCGGGCTTCCTCAAAAAGGGCTGCTCCCGGGGCGGCACTGCCAAAGCGCAGGGAGCCGCGGCGGAGCAGCGCGACGGTAGCTCCGCTTTGCTGATAGGAGGCCTCAAATTTGGCGGAGAAGAGGAGCACGCTCTTGCCCCGCTTCCGCAGGTACGTGAAAAGACGGCGGCGGGTGGCGCTGTCGAGCTCTTCCGGGGTCTCGTCGAGAATCCATACCTGCGGATCTAGGGCATACTGCACTGCCAGAAGAAGTTTCTTCTTCTCTCCTCCGCTGAGGGCGGCAGTATCTATGTTGGCGTACGAGGTGAGGCCGAAAAAGTCGAGGGCATCGGCGATGCGCCGCTCCATCTCCCGGGGCTCTATCCCAAGGGTCTCAAGCGGAAAGGCAACCTCTGTATCGCAGCGGGAGGTGATGATCTGTTCGTGAGGATCCTGGAAGACCAGCCCCGCGAGGGGTAGCATCTCGGAAGGGGTGATCTCCTCGAGCTTTCGTCCCATGCATCGTATGGTTCCGCTCAGTTCTCCGCCGGTATAGCGGGGTATCAGCCCGATGAGGATGCGCGCAAGGCTGCTCTTTCCCGACTCTGGCGGCCCCGAGACAAGCATGAACTCCCCCTTGCGGAGCACAAAAGAGAGCCCGGAGAAGAGCTCCTCCCGGCGGGCGCCGTAAGCGGGATAGGAAAAACTGAGTTTGTTGACTTCGAGGACGTACTCGTCGGATCTCACGCGCTTCAGTATAGGTGAAAGCTGACGCTCTGTGAACAGTCTACGCCCTTACGGCGGAGCGCTTACGGCGACTCGGTATTTCGGAAAAACCGGTATAGGGCTGCAGTGCCTCAGGAATTGCCACCGAGCCGTCCTCGCGCTGCCCGTTTTCCAGCAGTGCCACGAGAGCGCGGGAGACCGCCACCGCGGTGCCGTTGAGCATGTGGACGTGGCGGCTCTTCCCCTCCTCCTTAAAGCGTACCTGCAGGCGGCGGGCCTGATAGTCGGTGCAGTTGGAGGCGCTGGTAATCTCCCCCCAGTCGCCGGATTCGCCGCGGCCGGGCATCCACGCTTCCAGATCGTACTTGCGGTAGGCGGGAGCGCCCAAGTCGCCGGTACAGGTGTCCACCACGCGGTAGGGGATGCCGAGGCTATCAAAAATCTCCTCTTCGATTCCCAGCAGCTCTTGATGCATCAGTTCGGACTCCTCCGGGTGGCAGTAGACGAACATCTCGACCTTGGTAAACTGGTGAACGCGGTAGAGTCCTTTGGAGAACTGGCCGGCGGCGCCCGCTTCCCGCCGGAAGCAGTGAGAAAGGCCCGCCAAACGGATCGGCAGCTCTTCAGGGCTCATCATTTTGCCGCGGTGGTAGCCACCCAGCGTGATTTCCGCGGTGCCGATGAGGCTGGTGCCGGTTCCCTCCAGGTTGTAGATATTGCTTTCCGCTCCGCGGGGGTTGAATCCGATGCCTTCGACAACCTCTTCTTTGGCGATGTCAGGGGTTATAGTGGGCGTGTAGCCGTGGCGCTGCAGTACATCCATGGCAAGGCGCACCAGCGCCAGCTCCAAAAAGACCGCTTCATTCTTCAGATAGTAAAACTTGGCGCCGGAGACATCGCTGGCAGTGTCGAAATCGATGAGGTCCAGCGCTGCGCCGAGTTCGGTGTGATCCTTTGGGGTAAAAGAGAAGTGCGTCGGCTCGCCGGAGCGCCTGAGTTCCAGGTTATCCTTCTCCTCTTTACCCACCGGCGCATCGGGGTGGGCCATGTTGGGTACTTTTGCCGCCTCTTGCTCGAGGCTTTTGCCGGTTGCCTCGAGTTTTTCTTCCAACCTGCCGGCCTCTTCTTTGAGCCGTTTCCCCTCTTCGATCAGCTCCTGCCGCTGTTCGTCGGGCATAGGGCCCTTCATTTTTTTGGCGTTCTCGTTGCGGGCTCCGCGCACCTGTTCGAGTTCGGCAAGCAGGCGGTTACGCTCCTCATAAAACTGCACCACTTTGTCCACATCGACATCCATATAGCGATTACGGATGTTCGCCTTCACCTCTTCCGCATGGTCCCTGATAAATTTAAAATCCAGCATAACGGATTCATCATAGCTGCTGTGGCGCCCCGTTACAAGGGTCGCCGTACTGCTTACTCTCCCCGTTCGATTTGCCGGGCCCGCTCTTTGGCTCGGGCCACCGCATTCATCACCGCCGGTGTCATTCCGCCCTCTTCGAGCGCGCGGACGCCTGCGATGGTAGTTCCGCCGGCGGAAGTGACCCGGGTAAGATATTCCGCAGGGGAAGTTCCCGTGGAGCGCAGCAGTTTTGCGGCCCCCTCTACCGTGGAAAGTGCGATGTCGAGGGAGGTGTCGTAGGGAATACCCGCCTCCGTCCCCCCAAGGGAGAGGGCGTGGATAAAGGAGAAGACATAGGCGATTCCCGAGCCGGAAAGACCGGTAAACGCGGCCAGAAGCTCTTCCGGCAGTTCTACCGGCGAACCGAGTGCATGCGCGATAGTTAGTGCATCTTCACGAAACGTCTCGTCCACTCCTTCGGGAATTGCTACTGCCACGGCGGAGGCTCCTACATTGGCCGCTAAGTTGGGCATGAAGCGGATCACCTGGGAAGAGTTGAGCTGTGTACGAAAACGTTCGGTGGGGATCCCTGCGGCGATGGAGATGTAGCAGCTCTCGGCGGGAGCCTTAGAAAGCCCGGAAAAGAGGGAATCGAGATGCTGCGGCTTCACCGCGATCACCACACAGTCGCTGTCCCCTACCAACTCCAGCGGGGAAGAGGCAGTGAGCGCGTGATGGGCGGAGGCGGCATTCTGCGCCTTCTCCTGGTTGATATCGTAGAATTTCAGTTTCAGTTCCGGGTGATTGTGCCGTATACCGGCGGCGAGAGCGGCTCCCATATTGCCGGCTCCGAGAATTCCGATCTGTTGCATAACGTCCTCCCTAACTCTAGCGTTGAAAAACCCAAGGTGGCTGTATTCTACACTTCCTTGTATTCCTCGTACACCGTGAGAAGCTGGTCGAGGCTCTCCTCGAAGGCTTCAAAGACATGGGGGTCGAAGTGGCTACCGTTGTTTCCACGCATGATATCGAGTGTTTTTTCTATGGAAAAGGCCGTTTTGTACGGTCTGCGGGAGATGAGGGCGTCGAAGACGTCCGCCAGGGCCACGATGCGACCGGCGAGGGGAATATCGTTCCCGGAGAGGCCCCGCGGGTATCCGCTGCCGTCGTACTTCTCGTGATGCCCGGAAATGATGTCCAGGGCGGTGGTGAGGAGGGAAAGACCGGTGGAACTGCGAATCTTTTCATCCATGTTGGTGATGATCTCCTCTCCGATGGTCACATGCGACCGCATGACGGCCCACTCCGCTTCGTCGAGCGCAGCGGGCTTAAGCAGGATGTCATCCGGGATGCCGATTTTCCCGATGTCGTGCAGTTGAGCGAACCACTGTACTTCCCTGACAAACCGGGGTGTGATGGGCGCCCGCTCGGTGTCAAGGAGCCGCTTGGCGATAATTTGGGAGAAGCGGCTCATCCTCAGGATGTGAAGCGCCGTCTCATTGTCGCGCTTAGCGGTTAAGGCAACGAAGGCGGAGGAGGTCTGGCTCAACAATTCCTGCAGAAGATAGTGGTAGTAGAGCGTCTGCTTCAGCGCGTTCGCCGCCTGTTGAGCAGAGCGCAAGTGGCGCTCGGAGAAGCTGTAAGGCGAGTTGTGGGAGATGAAGAAAAAGCCGATGCACTTTGAACCGAGGAAGAGCGGTACGGTGATACTGGTTCTGACTCCCTCTCGTAGAAGCAGTTCCGTGGCTTTGGAGCTGTGTTCTTCCTCGTAGTGGGCGGCAAGGTCGTGGATGAGCCGAGGCTCCCCCTGATCCCGTACGGCTCCCAGGCTAGTCTCGGCGATGGGTTCGATGAAGCCGGTCTCCAGGAGGACGGGCAAATACATGGAGTAGGCGGTTTCGGCGATCACGTTGTCCGTGGAATCGATAAATGCCAGCGCAATCCGGGTGCAGGGAATGTGGCGCCGTATAAGTGGAAAAATTTTCGGCAGAAGATCCTCCAGCGTTCCCTGAGAGGTAAAGCTTGCCAGCTCCTGATTGTAGGCGATCTCTGCGGAGAGCTCCTCGACGGCATTTTTAATCGCCCGCTCCTCTTCCCACTGGATGCTGCCGAAGTCCGGTGCTTGGTCTCCGGAGTGAAATTGATTCCTGAGCTGGTCGATCCCACTGTTGACGGTGGCGGAGAAGCGGCGTACGAAGCGGCGCACTAGATACAGGGTAGCTATAAAGAAGAGGAGGAATAGGATCTGCACGCCCATTGCGGCGGTGGTACCCACGGAGATGCGGCTGCGCTGTTGGTAATAGCCTGAAGAGAGCTTCCGGGCGGTAGCCCCGAGTATATCTATGGCACTTTGTGTATTCAGCTCTCCTCTTTTCATCCGCTGCGGAATCTTGGTAATCGCCGAATTCGGCTCGATAAAACCGGTGGAATCGAGAAATTCGTTCACCGCCTCCATGCGGCCTTGGAGCTCTTTTATCTGCGCAGGGGCGAGTGCTTGAGAATCTCTGTTTACCGCGTTCAAAGCGGAGATAGCCGCGTTGATGCGGGAAAGCCCGGTGCGGTAGTCCTCGGTTTGCGTACGTATGTGAAAACCGAGGTAAAAAAACATGAGCGAGGCTGCAAGCACGATAATAAAAAAGAGTACACTGAGCTTTGTGAGGACATTCAGGTTTCCGCGAATGCTTTTCATCTTCTCCCTTATCCTTTACCAGAGGATCAGCCGGTATCACAGCCTTATCCGGTATTTAACTGAGCTGCGGAGCTTCCCAACGGCTATTCTGCGCGGCACGAAAAAGGGCCAGGAGAGCAGCGGTGTTGTGTCGCGTGTTTTCCAGCGGAACGGGCACCTCCTGCCTTTCTATCACGGCCCGGCTAAAGGCGTCCGCCTGGGCGGCATATTGATCGGTCGGCGGCAATTCCACCATCTTCCTGCTTCGGCCCAGGTCGCTGCCGTCGGAAAGGTAGATGCGAGATGGATCGGAAGGCGGCTGGTTGAGGGGAACTTCGACCTCGGCCATCTGCCCGGTGCCGTAGAAACTCATTCGCTGCCACTGCAGAAGACGGGTGGAGACGGTGAAGACGCTCTGACCGGAGGGGAAGACGAGCATTCCGGAGGTGATCCGGTCGATCTTCAGCTCCTCGTCCCACTCCATTGCGGCGGTAACCTGCTGCGGCTCCTCTCCGAACATATAGCGCGATAGATGAACCGCGTAACAGCCTATATCCCAGAGGCCGCCTCCGCCCTCGTTCCACGGGTAGGCGTTGCGGACATTCTTAGGGTCGGATTTGTCGTAGCTGACAAAATAGTGGGCCGCCTTGAGAGTGCCAAACTCGGGGGCGGCGATCAGCTCCTTCGTTTTTTGCCACTGAGGATGGGTGTCTACCATAAAGGCCTCGCCGATCATGCCTCCGGTGCGTTCTCGAACCTCGATCAGCTCGTCCACCTCCTCGAGGGAGAGGGCCAGAGGCTTTTCGCAGAGAACATGCTTTCCCGCTTCCAGGGCCTTTTTGCTCCACTCAACGTGGAGATGGTTGGGAAGCGGTATATAGACGGCATCGATATCCGGATCGTCCAGCAGCGCTTCGTAGCTGCCGTAGCTTTTCGAAATGTCCAGCTCCGCAGCCGCCGACTTTGCGCTCTCCGAGTTTCGGGATGCAATTGCCTCGACCCGGGCATAGCGACAGTGCCGCATGCCGGGAATGACCTTTTTGCGGGCGATCTTTGCCGCTCCGAGAACGCCCCAGCGCAGATAACTCTCCTTCATCACATCTCCCTCCGTTCACTCATCATAGCATATGTACTAGAGCATATTCGAACCGCTCCGCTTCGATCAACATGCGGAACCGCTTCTCTTCTGTTTACAAGCATAGACTTCTCTGCTTCTATGTAGCAAGCATGAAGGAAGAAAAACGCATTCCGGTCTCCTGCAATCGCGACTGCCTTAGCGGCTGTCCCCTGGAAGCGGTGCTGCACGGAGGACAGCTCGTACGGATTACCAACAGCTCCCGCCGCGGAGAGTACATGCGCGGCTGTCCGCGGGGCTATCTCTTTCACCGGGTCGCCGCACACCCCGAGCGGCTGACCAGGCCGCTGCTTCGCACCGGCCCCCGAGGCTCCGTTTCGTTTCGTCCAATTTCTTGGGATGGGGCGCTCTCGCTGATAGCGGAGCGGATGGAAAATATTGGTGGGCGCTGGGGGCGCAGCTCGATTATGCGCATCGGCGGCTCCGGCTCCTGCCGCGGGGCGCTGCACAACACCGCCTCTTTGACACGCCGCTTTCTCGCCCTCGGAGGCGGCTACACCGAGACTCAGGGGAACTTTTCCAGCGCTGCGACGGATTTTACCAAACCTTATCTCTCCGGTACCCCCTACATCGGGGTGGATGTAAAAAGTCTTTTGGCCAGTGAGCTGGTGCTGTTGTGGGGCTTCAATGCCGCCGACACGCGCTTTGGCACCGAGAATGAGGGGGTCTTTGATGAGCTGCGCCGTCGGGAAGTGCCGTTTGTGGTGATCGACCCTCGCCGTACCGCCAGCGTCAAGCGCTGGAACGCCGAGTGGGTCCCCGTCAATCCGGGAACCGACGCGGCCTTGATGGAGGGGATGCTCTTTGTACTGCTGGAGGAGGGGCTGGCGGACCGCCGCGGAATAGAGCGGTTCAGCACCGGCTTCGAGGAGCTGGAGGCGAGTCTGCGGGGGCACGGCGGAGGGCCGGTGCGTACGCCGGAGTGGGCCGCCGGGATCAGCGGGGTGCCGGCGGCGCGGATCAGGGAGCTGGCGCGGCGTCTTGCCGCCGCCTCCCCGGCGGCGCTTCTTCCCGGACTCTCCATTCAGCGCACGTTAGGCGGAGAGGAGGCGGACCGCCTGGGGGCTGCGTTGCAGCTGGCCGCCGGGAACCTGGGAGTGCCGGGCGGGAGCCCGGGGGCGGGGCAGTGGAACCGCCTGCCCGGGCCGCGCTGTGGAATGCTGCCGGTACCGCCAAACCCGGCGGCGGCCGGCGTGCCGGTGTATCGCTGGGCCGATGCGGTGCTGCAGGGTAGATCCGGCGGGTATCCAGCGGATATCCGCATGCTCTACTCGGTGGGAGGCAACTATGCGGTTCAGGGGCCGGATACAAAAAAGAGCATCACCGCCTTGGAGACGGCGGAGTTTACCGTGGCTCACGACTATTTTTTTACCGACACCTGCCGCTACGCCGACGTGGTGCTTCCCGTCACTACCTTTCTCGAGCGCCGGGATATCCTTTTTAGTCATTCCAATTATCTCTTTTTCAGCGAGAAGGTACTGGACCCGCCGGGGGAGGCTCGGGACGACTACGCGATTTTCGCGGAGCTGGCCGAGCGGCTCGGCTTTGGCGAGCGTTTTACCGAGGGGCGGTCGCCCGACGAATGGCTATTCCATTTTTTGCGGCACAGTGAGGTTCCGGATCCGCACGCCTTCATGCGGGAGGGCATCTACGCCGCCCCCGAGCAGCGGCGGGTGGGACTGGCCGACTTTGCCGCCGACCCGGAGGCGTATTCGCTGCCGACGGCGAGCGGTAAAATCGAGTTCGCCTCCCGGGACTACGCCGCCGCCGGCGGACCGCGGGTTCCGTGCTGGAAAGAGCGTCTGAGCGGGGAGGAGCGAGATTATCCTCTGCGGATGGTCACGCCCCACGAGAAGTTTCGCAATAACAGCCAGTTCGACAATATTCCGGAGTTCAAACGGCGGTGCGACGATGCACTCTGGATTCATCCCCGGGATGCCGCGGTGCGGGGAATCAACGACGGGGCACCGGTAACAGTGGAAAGCCCGGAGGGGGTGCTGTATGGAAGCGCCCGGGTGACCGATGCTATAGTAGCCGGAACAGTTTCCTGCACGCAGGGACGTTGGTTCGAGCGAGCCGAAGAGGGCGAACAGCGGGGAGACCGCCTGGAGGGGGCGGGAGTCAACGCGCTCACCTCTTCCGCTCCCACTCTGCCGAGCGCAGGCGCGCGAACACATTCGATCCGGGTTGAGGTATGGCGAAGAAACAGCGCATAGGCTTCATCGGGCTCATCGTTGGGATGGGGCTGGTGGCGAAGTTTTTCATCGACACCACAGTACAACTTTACAATCCCTTTCTCACTATCTATGCCGCCGGTATGGGCATCAGCGCGGTTACCATGGGACAGCTGGTGAGCCTGCGCAATATTATGGGGCTCGCATCGCCGCTTTTAGGGACGGCGGCGGACAAAATCGGCTATCGGCCAGTGATGCGTCTCGGACTCCTGTTGACGGGAATTGGTATGCTGATCCTCGCCACCGGGGCCGGTATGACGGCGTTGATCGTCGGTATGGTGGTCTGCGGCCTCGGGCAGGCCGGCTATACGCCGAACATTCAGGCCTATCTCAGCAGTATGCTGCCCTACGAGAAACGTTCCCGCTATCTGGGCATCATCGAATACTCCTGGGCAATGGCGGGGGTCCTAGGGCTTTCGTTCATGGGACTTTTGATCGAATGGTTCAACTGGCGAGTTCCGCTTTTTGTCCTTGGCGGCGGTCTGCTCGTCTCCGCGGCAGGGTTTCGGTTTCTTCCGCTGATCGGAGCGCAGAAGCGTCCGCCGGCTGGTGAGCCGCCGGAGAAGACGGTGCATCATCCGGAGGAGGGGCTTAGTCCTTCCTCTGAGGAGGCTGCCGCAGGCGGGCATGAGTATACGGGACAGTCTCCTGCTGAGCTTGATAAAGGCAGGGCTGTACATTACGGGACGGACACCGCTGGGGCTGTAAAAAGCTTCGGGGAGCGGCTGAAGGAGTTCTTTTATCTCGGCCAGCACCAAGCCTCCGCCTGGGGGGCGGTTCTGGTAAACGCTTTCAATTTTTTTGCCAGCATCCACGTTATGATTATTCACGGCGGATGGCTGGAGCAAAACTACGGATTAAAGGCCGGGCAACTGGGAGCAGTAGCCCTTCTGCTGGGGTTTGCCGACTGGGCGGCGAGCATCCTGGTGAGCGTGGCAGGCGATTGGATCGGCAAGCGGCGCAGCGTAACGCTGGGAATCGTCGGATTGGCCGTTTTTTCCGGGCTGCTGCCGCTGTTCGATGTCAGCCTTGTAGGGGCATTGGCGGGACTGGTGCTGGTGCGCTTTAGTTTTGAGTTTGCCACGGTGAGCAACTTCCCGTTGTTGAGCGAACAGTTCCCCGAAAAACGGGGCAAGGTGCTCTCCTTCAGCCTGGCTGCCGGTCTGTTAGGAACTACGGTGGCGGCGACCACCGGTCCGGCGGCATTTTTCCGCTTTGGCGTGTGGGGGCTGGGGCCGGTAGCGCTTGTTTCGGCCTTGATAAGTCTGCTGCTGATTCGCCTGTTGGTCAAAGATGCGCCGTACCGGGAGTCCTCCGGGGAGGAGCGGGCGTCCGGTTGATGTCCGGTTGACGGTCGACGGAAGGGAGCGATACCCAGCACTTCGTAGCCCTGGAGGGCGAGGTAGAGCGCGCTTTTTCCCTCCCCGCAGCCGATGTCGAGTGCCGGTCCCCGGGTGATGCTGTGGTCGGCGAGCACCCGCGGCAGGTGCCGGTCATACGGACCGGGGTCCCAGGGGACTCGGCCCGACCGGTAGCTCGGCTCCCAGTAGCCTTCCAGCATTACGCGTCCGTGATTAGCCCTCGGGGAGGGGGGCGAGGATCTCTTCGATCCGTTCCATCGCCGCGTCGTCGAGTTTTTCGAGCATCTCGAGGGCCTTCATGTTCTCTTCGACCTGCTGCGGACGGGAGGCGCCGGTGATCGCCGTGCTGACATTCGGATTTTTCAACGTCCAGGCGAGGGCCAGTTGGGCCATCGAGCCTCCGAGGTCCCCCGCAATTTCCCCGAGTTTGGGCACCGCCGCCAGCAGTTGCTGCCGATCCTCGCTCATCATCCGTTCGCGGAGCCACTCGTAGCCCTCGAGGTTGAGGCGGGAATCCTCGGGGATGCCTTTGGTATACTTGCCGGTGAGAATCCCGGAGTAGAGGGGCGACCAAACGGTGGTTCCCAGACCGATCTCCGAGTAGAGCCGGCGGTACTCCTGCTCCACACGGCGGCGGTGGAACATGTTGTACTCCGGCTGTTCCATCGTCGGCGGAACCAGGTTGTACTGCCGGGCGGCCGCATACGCCTCCATAATCTGCTGTGCCGACCATTCGGATGTGCCCCAGTAGAGCACCTTTCCCTGGTTAATAAGATCGCTCATTGCGCGCACGGTCTCTTCAATGGGAGTGTCCTCGTCCGGCCGGTGGCAGAAGTAGAGGTCGAGGTAGTCGACATGGAGCCGCTCGAGCGCCTGGTGGCACGCCTCGACAACGTGCTTGCGGCTGAGCCCCTTCTGAGTGGGTTTGCGTTCCGGAGCACTGCCAAACATGACCTTGCTCGAGACGATGTAGGAGTCCCGGCGCCAGCCGGAGTCCTTGAGTACCTCTCCCATGATCTCCTCGGATTTGCCCGAGGCGTAGGCTTCGGCATTGTCGAAAAAGTTCACCCCTGCATCGTAGGCGGCGTACATGCAGCGCTTAGCATTGTCCACCTGCAGCTGATTGGAAAAGGTGACCCAGGAGCCGAAGGAGAGCGCACTCACCTGCAGGCCTGCTCGGCCGAGTCTTCGATATTCCATAGTAACGTCCTCTCTTTGCGAAAAAAGTCGGAAGCGCCGCCGGGATTTCGTTCCGCACCAACGCGCCCTTGATTAAGAGTAGGTGATGGGAGCCGGACGTGCAAGATCGCAGCCTCCCTATAGCAGCCGCGGAGTTGAGAGGAAGGGCTGGTTTGAGAGGTATGAGTCGAAAAGAGAAATAGACACCCATAAAAGTATCGCTTCTTTGAAGCAGTTCCTCCTTGCGGAGGCTATATATTCAGAGGGGCACTGTTACATATCGACGAGCTTTGCAAGTGCCAAGGAGTATAAGTGAGTACGCCCGAGGAGATGCGGATACGGCAGGAGTGGCATCGTTGGATCTCCGGCCTGGATGTCGAGGGGATGTGTGCTAATGCGGCTTTGCGCAGAAGAGCGTGTGCACTGTATGAGGAACATGCGTGTCAGGTAGTGGAAAGCACCCCGGAGTGGCTGATAGCGCGGGTCGTTGGGAGAAGCGAT
Organism: uncultured Spirochaetaceae bacterium; assembly: GCA_964346455.1. Classification (GTDB taxonomy): domain Bacteria; phylum Spirochaetota; class Spirochaetia; order DSM-16054; family Sediminispirochaetaceae; genus CAYFUX01. The sequence continues at coordinate 65,307 of CAYFUX010000007.1, read as the reverse complement.
GTATATGCTGTCCGCTTGTACCACCGCGCTGGATGGCTGCTCTTCGACTGTGATTGCCCTTCAGGCTATTATCCCTGCAAACACGTGGGGGCGCTGCTCTTTACGCTGCAGGATAATCCGAAGGAAGCTGGAAAAAAGACCGCAGCTCCGGCGAGGGCGCGGGGAAGCGAGCTTCCTCCGGGGAGTTACCCTGCCGGTGAAAAGGAGTATACCCCCGGAGTAGTGCTCGAGGTAGTTGAGGCAGTGTCCGACGGGAGAAACCGTATCTCCGAAGGGGATGTCTGTTTCGGTGAAGGCGCTTGTGAGGAAAAAGTGGGCCGGATCTCTGAAAGGGCGCGGTTTCGTCCTGCTTTCCGCCTTGTAGGTGAACGGGACCCGGATTGGCCGGAAGATACGGTATTGGGGATTGAGCCGGTTCTGGTCTATATCCGTAAGGACGGGGCAGACGGACGGATCGAAGCATACAACCCCGAAAAAGAACGCCGGAGCGGTGACGAGGCCACGGAGGCGCTTCTGAGAAGCTGCACTGACGCCGAATGGAGAACGAGACGGGCGATCGAATTGCTTAAAATCTGGTACGGAGATTCAATACGCCGAGGAGCCCGGAGGCTCGAAGTACCGGTAGATCTTTTTCTTGAGCGGGCCGGACGCCTGGAGCGGGAACGGGCGG
>CAYFUX010000007.1:63012-64537 GCA_964346455.1 uncultured Spirochaetaceae bacterium | reverse complement strand
GTACCGGTAGATCTTTTTCTTGAGCGGGCCGGACGCCTGGAGCGGGAACGGGCGGCGATCGTCAGAGGGATTCGCACAATCACTATACAATGGACGGCTGAAAGGCAGCACAGGCGGTGTATAGAGTGGCGGCCGGAACTGAAGCTTTTTGATGCGGAGAGATACGCTGAGTGTTTTAACGGGCGGGATATGCTCTACGAGCATGACGGCGAGCTGCTCATCATACCCAATCCGGAGACGGGCAGCCTATGGTTTCTCTTTGATACGGATCTTCCACGCGAGCATGCAGGCAAGATCCGAGCGCTGGCTTCGGTCTTGAATATTCCCCAGGACTTTGGGGCCGAAGAGGTGCGTACCTTTGCCGATATATGCAGGAGCCGGTTTTCCGGTCTCATAGAAGTAGATGAAGTACCGCCGAACGTTCACGTTGTGGCGATAGTCCCGACGCCGATTCTCGATTTCAGTACCAAGGGATACATGGCAACGGACAGTGCCGGCTCCGATGAGCAGACAATATCTCTGCGGGTAAGTTTCCGGTATGGCAGAGAACATGAGCGGGGTCCGAGAAGCGAAGCGCTCATTCCGATTAGCGAGGAGGAGGCCCGGAGCCTTATAGAATCGATTGCTGACCGCAGCCAAAGAGAAAACTCCTCCGAGAGGAAAATCCCGGGGGGAGGGGCGGGAGAGAGGGAAGCTTCTCGGCCGGTGTGGTATCTATCTCCACAAGAGAAGGTAGAGCTGCATTGTATAAAACTCCTCGGCTCGACTTTGGCGAAGCACGGCTATCCGATGTCTCTAGAAGCATGGGAGTTCCCTTTTGACGAGACCTGCAGCAGTAACGTTCTTCCCCGCGATGAATCTCCTTTACCGCAATTCTATATCGAGGGCGATCTTTATCAGGTGGTGAGTGCCGCAGCCGAGGAACTGTGGGAGGGAGGATTCGAAATACGGGTGGGAAAGGAGAAAATTCAACGGCCTCCCGGAAAAAGCAGCGTTCGAGTCATCAAGAGCGGGGAGGATTGGCTGGAGATAGAGCCGGGTTTCGAAGTGGAGGAGGGGTTTGTACCCATAGAACACGTGGATAGCCGGGGAATCGCAAAGGCGAGGGGAACGACATACCTCCTTTCTCCGGGGACGGATACCGAAGCTCTTCGGTCGGCCTTGAGTACACGGCGTATAGGGCGCCGCGATATGAGTGCACTGGGAAACATCGCCGATACGGTGAGCAATCCGGAACATCCCGGTCTGGTTGACTTTTTTTCCCTTCGTAAGAAGCTCGCTTCTTTCTCCGGGCTTGCAGAGGTGGAATCCCCCGCAACGTTCAAGGGAGAGCTGCGGCCGTATCAGAAAAGCGGCCTCGCATGGCTCTGGTTTCTCCACACCTATGGACTCGGCGGTTGTCTTGCCGACGACATGGGGCTTGGGAAAACGATACAGACTTTATTCCTTTTTGCGAAAGCGCGGGAGGCCGGAGAGCTGCGACGCGCCCTTGTAGTGTGTCCGGTAAGCACCCTCGGTAATTGGA
>CAYFUX010000007.1:34282-62912 GCA_964346455.1 uncultured Spirochaetaceae bacterium | reverse complement strand
GGAGAGCTGCGACGCGCCCTTGTAGTGTGTCCGGTAAGCACCCTCGGTAATTGGATGCGCGAGATCGAACGCTTCACTCCGCAGTTCTCCGAGCGTGTCCACGCCGGGAATCGACGGGGGCGGGAGGCTGCGGAGCTTGGAGATGAAGATATTGTTTTGGTCGGATATGCAATCCTGCTGCGTGATGCGGAGTTACTGCGAAAGCTCGACTTTGACTACCTCGTGCTAGACGAGGCGCAGGCAATCAAAAATCCGAAAGCCAAACGCCGCAAGGCGATCGCTTCCTTCGATGTGCCTCATCGTCTGGCTCTCACCGGAACCCCGGTGGAAAACTCGACCCTCGAGCTCTGGTCGCTTTTCGACATCCTGATGCCCGGAATCCTTGGAACTCGGGCGGAATTTAAGAGGCACTTTGGGATGGAGATAGAGAGGGGGAGTCTCACCGTCGGAAATGCGGAAGGAGAGGAGAGAGCTACAGAGCGTCTGAGACGGCTCATTCGTCCCCTTATACTCCGGCGGACAAAAAAGGCGGTTGCGCCCGAACTACCTTCTAAGGAGGAGTGCTTTCTTTACGCGGACCCGGGAAAACGGCAAGCGGAAGTCTACGAATCTCTGCGCCTCCACTTTGCCGAGGAAATTGAACAGCTCATGAACATGGGGAAGGGAGAAGAGTCGAATATAGAGCTCCTCCGGGCTATGTTGAGACTGCGGCAGGCGGCCATTCTTCCGGCCCTCGTGGACCCGCAGTTCTTGGAAGTTCCGAGTGCGAAAATGGATGTGCTTTACGACCGGCTTATGGAATTGCGGCATGAAGGTAATAAAGCGCTTGTTTTCTCTCAATTTACCAGCGTGCTCGATGAGGTTGAACTGCGCATTGCCGGGAGAGGTTTCCGGCAGTTTCGACTGGACGGCTCCACCCCGCAGCAATTACGAGAAGAAGGGATTGCGGCGTTTCAAGCTGCCGAAGGAGCGGCGCTCTTTCTCATCAGTTTGAAAGCCGGTGGAGTGGGAATTAATCTCACCGCCGCCGATTACGTTTTTCTCCTGGACCCGTGGTGGAATCCCGCGGTGGAGACCCAGGCGATAGACCGGGCCCATCGGATAGGCCGTGTAAATTCGGTTTTCGCTTACCGGCTCGTTACCAGAGGCACGATTGAAGAGAAGATGCTTCGCCTCCAGGAGAGAAAACGGTGCATTACGGAAAATATTATTCGGGGAGAGAGCGGCGCTCTTCGGGAACTCTCGAATGATGACATTCGGGAACTGTTTCGTTAGGGGCTGGTTAGGGGCTGACAGGCGCTTGGAAATGTGAATTACTCTCATTGTTTCGTTTTTTTCTTGACGCATTTTTCCGGGTGCCGCACCATAGAAAATACAGCATTACAAGAGGTAACTATTGCAAAGCGGGTGAGATGGGTATGCGAATTATTAGTAAAGAAGATATTAAAACTCCCCTTCACAATCCGAGCGGAGAGAGCGTCTACGAACTGGTCGGTAAAGCCGAAGATTCCGGAGGAACGCAGGGTCACAGTCTGGCGCATATCGTGATTCCGCCCGGGAATACTTCCCACACGCACTATCACCAAATCTCCGAGGAGACCTACTACATTCTCTCGGGGACGGGAACGATGAGAATCGATGAAAAAGGGTTTACCTTACAAGCCGGACAGGCGTGTTTAATCGAGCCCGGCGAAGTGCACCGAATCGCCAACGAAGGAAGCGAGGACCTCGTATTCTTAGCGGTGTGCTCTCCCCCCTGGACGCCGGACGACTCCTTCTCGAGCGAGTTCAGGCGATAGCGCGTTCAAACGATAGCACTGGATACGAATGGCGGCTGATCCACAGAGAATGTAACAACAGAGAATGAAACAAACGGCAAAACACCTCCTTGCCCCGCTTGCTCTGTTTATCCTCTTTTGGGGGATTGGCATCGGGTTATGGCAAGGGGAGAGTTCAATTTTTTATGTAATCAACTTTGGTTATCTGGGAACCGCGCTGTGCGTGGGCATCGGCTGCTACATTGTGCTTCCCCGCAATAAGAAATCCTTGGGAAGGCGAGTTGCTCAGCTGCTCATAGGGATCTACATGCTTGGGTTTCTCGGGGTGCTGATGCACGAAAATATGCAGCTGGAAGGTTTTTTCTTTTATGTCCTGGGGGGAATATTCGAGGGATCGGTGATCCATTATGGTGTCGCCAAGATCTTCGGTCCCCTGCTTTTTGGGCGGGGGTTTTGCGGCTGGGCCTGCTGGACTTCCATGGTGCTCGATCTGCTCCCGTATACACAAACGAAACACGGAAGGCTATCCGCTAAATGGGAATCGCTCCGGAGTGTCCATTTTGGTGTCAGTGTGGGCGTCGTGCTTCTTTCATGGTATCTTCTCAACCACCGGCCGGTTATTACGGGCACTGGAGAACTGTTGTGGCTGGCAGGCGGGAATGCCTTGTATTTTGCCGCCGCCCTTACTCTGGCTTTTGCGCTGAAGGACAATAGGGCTTTCTGCAAGTATCTTTGTCCGATTACGGTGCTCTTGAAAATTCCCAGCAGAGTATCCCTCTTCAAAATAGAAGGGGACAAAGAGAAGTGTACGGGGTGCGGAGCATGTACCGCAGTATGCCCGATGGATATAGATGTTATGGGCTATGTGCGGAATGACGAGCGAGTGCTCTCAACCGAATGTATTTTCTGTTTAACATGCACCACCGTCTGTCCCGAGGGGATTCTTGACGGCACCAGCGGAATAGACATCGGGGGGAAAGAACTGATCGAAAGAGAACCCCAGTGATTTGCTCTCTATGCAGGGAGAGGGCTATGGTACCATAACGTGAGGAGAGGGGACCAGCTGTTTCGGATGCTTTTTTCAAAACCCTGGCATTTCAAAAATCTGAGATTTTTGAAAGTGCCTCATTTAAAAAGTTTTAAAAGTAAACACCAACAATACGAAGCAAAGAATGCAATGGGTGGGGGAAAAAAAGCCGGCCCCCGTACAAACAGGGACCAGCTGCAATAGGTGTTGTCTATGTGCCTGCGGCGTCAGGGACCTGCGTCTTCCTCGGAGGGCCCCCTGCCGCGATTACTGCTGCTCCTGCAGCGCCTTCAGGATCTTCTCCGGAGTCAGCGGCAGATCGCGAACCCGCACGCCGGTGGCGTTGTAGACGGCGTTGCTGATCGCCGCCAGCGGGGTGTCGATGCCGATTTCGCCCACAGATTTTGCCCCAAAGGGGCCGGTAGGATCGTAGCTCTCGGCCAGTTCGACCCGCAGCTGTTTCACGTCCTCCCGGGTGGGGATCTTGTAGTGCATGAAGTTGTTGCTCAGCATTTTTCCGTTTTTCGCCAGCACTACGTTCTCATAGAGCGTCATGCCGATGCCCTGCATTAAGCCGCCTTCGACCTGGACCTTGGCCAGCCCGGTGTTGATGGGGGTGCCGCAGTCGGTGATGGCGACGTAGTCGAGTACATCCACCTTGCCGGTTTCGGTATCCACCTCTACCTCGCAGAAGCCGGCCATATAGGGCGGAGGCGAGACGTCGCCGCTGTAACTGCCGGTGGCGGAGAGGGTGTGCATGTTCGGACCGTCGTGGTAAAGGGTGTCGTAGCTGAACTCCTTCAGGCTGATCGAACGGTTGATATCGGCGGTACGGAGTTCCTTGCCGTCGAACTCTATACGGTCGGCGGGGACATCGAACTTTATCGAGGCCGCCTCTTTGAGCTGCTGTATCATCTTCCGAGCCGCCCGAATCACCGCGTTGCCGGTGACGTAGGTGGTGCTCGAGGCGTAGGCGCCTACGTCATACGGGGTGCGGTCGGTGTCGGAGGAGTACACGATGATGTCGTCGGAGCTGACGCCCAGCTCTTCGGCGGCAATCTGGGCCAGGATCGTGTCGCTGCCGGTACCCAAGTCGGTGGCGCCGAGCAGGAGTTTGAAGAAACCGTCGTCCTGCAGCTCCAGGGTCGCCGAGCCCATGTCGATGTGGGGAATGCCCGAGCCCTGCATGGCGATGGCCATGCCTTTGCCGCGGACCTTTCCGCCGCCCACGTCTTCACGCAGCTTCTTTGGATCCCAGCCGATCAGCTCTTTTCCGCGGGAGACGCAGTAGTCGAGCTTGCAGCTCTCGATGGTCATGGCGACGCCCTCGCCGCCTTCGCCCATGACACGAAAGATATCGGACGTTTCGCCCTCGGCCATCATATTGCGGGTGCGCAGCTCCACCGGATCCTTGCCCATCTTATGGGCCAACTCGCTCACCGCCGACTCGAGCGCATAATCGCCCTGGATGGCACCGTAGCCGCGGTAGGCGCCGGCGGGTGTGCGGTTGGTGTAGACGATCTTTCCGCCAAAGCGCACCGAATTCACCTTGTTGTAGAGCGGCAGTGATTTGGAGCCGCAGTTGGTGAAGACCGTCAAGGCGTGTTCGCCGTAGGCGCCGGTGTCGGAGAGCACCTGCAGGTCAATCGCCTTGATATTGCCCTCCTTATCCGCGCCGATCCGCAGGTCCAGGCGCATTTTGTGACGGCAGAAGGTAGCTTCGAAGACCTCCTTGCGGGTCAACACCATTTTAGCCGGTTTTCCGGTTCGCATTGCCACCAGCATAGCAAAGAGGTCCACGTGGACCTGCTGCTTGCCGCCGAATCCGCCGCCGATGCGAGGCTTGTACACCCGAATGTTCCGCAGGGGCATGTCGAAGACTTCAGCGAGGATACGGCGGGTGTGAAAGGGGTTTTGCGTGGAGGTGACGACGTTCATTCGCTGCTGTACGTCGTAGTAGGCAAAAGCCGTGTGCGGCTCCAGTGCCGTGTGGGCCTGGGCTTGGGTGTAGTAGCGACTTTCCACCGTATAGTCGCATTCGCCGAGGGTCTTATCGACATCGCCTAGGTGCATGTCGTAGGCGGCGGCGATGTTCTTTTGCGGCTCAAAGCCCATCGGGAACATCGTGTAGGACTCGCCTTCGGGATGGATCACCGATGGGTGTCCTTCGGCTTCTTCAAGATCGAGCACCGGCTCGTACTTCTCATATTCGACTTCGATGAGGGCGAGGGCTTCATCCGCGGTGCTCTCGTCCACAGCAGCCACCAGGGCCACCTCGTCTCCCGGGTAGCGTACGTACTGATCCAGGATAAACTTGTCCTTGGGGCTCGGCTCGGGATGCCCTTGGCCGGCCCGTGTAATCGGCACCCGCGGAACATCCTCCCAGGTCAGCACGCACTCAACGCCGGGAAGCTCTTGTGCTTTGGAGGTGTCGATCTTGGTGATCTTGGCAAAGGCGTGAGGGCTGCGCAGTGCTTTGATAATCAGCGCACCGGCGGGGGCAAGGTCGTCAGTATAGGCGGGGCGTCCGGTGACCAGACCCTTGCCGTCGATTTTAGCTCTCTGTTGTTTTACCTGGGTGAATTGCTTATCCATTGCGGGCCTCCACATAGTTCCTGATCGCTCTCATCTGTCCCTCGTAGCCGCTGCAGCGGCAAAGGTTGCCGGAGAGATAGTGGCGAATCTCGTCTTCGCTCGGCTGCTCCAGTTCCTTCATCATCGAATAGATGGCCACAGTGAATCCCGGGGCGCAGAAGCCGCACTGATCCGCCCCTTCGGCGGTGAGGTGCTCGGCAAACTTCTCCGCCTCCTCGCGAATACCGGCGACGGTGGTAATCTCCGCCCCGTCCGCTTTCGCGGCGAAATAGGAACAGGAGGGTATCGGCTCACCGTCCAAGAGCACCGAGCAGGCGCCGCAACTGCCGGTGTCGCAGCCCTTCTTTACTTCCGTGTGACCTGCGCTGCGCAGGACGTCGACCAGCATCGCGCCCGGCTCGATCTCCAGACTGCGGGCTTGTCCGTTTATAGTGATATTGATCTTCATCGCGTTACCTCCTCGACTGCTCGTTTGATGATCACGCTGCAGATGCTCTCCCGGTAATCGCCAGTAGAGCGTTGATCGTCGCCGAAGGAGAGCTCCTCTGCGGCTGCTTCGCCTGCCTTCCGGGCGGTATCCGCATCCGGCTTTTGTGTGCCCTTCAGCGTCTCGGCCGCTTTAGCAGAGAGACGGGCGCTGCCGGGGCGGGCTCCTACGGCCACACGCCAGTCATCGCCTATTTGCACCGCCGCGGCGTTGAGGATGGAGAAATCGGTTCGGTTGTGGCGCACTGCGCTGTGGGCGCCCTTCCGGCCGTCGTTGTCGATGACGATTTTCTCAATCAGCACCGGCTCTGAAGAGCGACTGCTGAGGAACTCTTCGATGCTTGTGTCTGAGCCGTCATGGAAGACCACTCGGGCATCCAGTGCCAAAAGGGCGGTAAGCAAGTCGGAAAAACCGTAGCGGCCAAAGACCGTTCCGCCGACGGTAATAATGTTGCGCAGCTGCACGCCGACAATGTGGCGTACCGCCTCGGCGATAATACCGCCAAAGGCTTTCTCCAACTCCGCATTGGTTTCCAGATCCCGTGCCGTGGTCATGGCGCCTATTTCGAAGCGTTTGCCCTTTTCTTTGATGTAGCGCAAGTCGAGGCCGCTGAGGTCTACGGCAAGATCAACCGAACGGGTGTTCATCCGCGTCCAGGCGCCTCCGCCTATAACCAGGGCCTTGCGCTCCTTGAGCAGCGAGTACGCCTCCTCCAGCGAGGAGGGGCGTACGTAGTCCTGTATCTGCATGACTGTCCTCCGTCATTGTGATTCATTGAGCGCCGGCTCTCGTAAGCGGTTCCTCCGCAGTGCTCCTTCCGCCGGCGCCGGGGAATTGTACCACGTTCGATACGGGGACGCAACAAATTGCAACGTATCTGCTGCACTTTAAATAGGAGGCACTATGACCTACAATTGTCTCTATGACAGTAGGCAGCAACAAGAGTGAAATCCCAACCCTCCACGTACCGGCGCCCCGTTCGGCGGGCCTGATGCTGAGCTATCGCTGCAACGCCTCCTGCCTCCACTGCATGTACGCATGCTCCCCGCGCTGGGAGGCGGACTGGCTGGAAGGGAAGCGGCTGGAGCGCATGCTGCAGCAGATCTCCTCCTATATAGAACCGGCTCCCGGCGGGCCGGAGGATGCGGATCTCAATTACGGCCTCCATTTCACCGGCGGAGAGCCGTTTCTGCACTTCGATCTGCTTCTGCAGGCAACGGAGCGGGCATCAGCGTTGCATATCCCTTCCCTTTTTGTGGAGACCAACGGCTTCTGGGCAATTGATGAGCGCAAGGCGGAGGAGATGCTTCGACGGCTGCGGGATGCGGGCATGCGTGGAATTTTGATTTCCGTTAACCCCTTCTATCTCGAATACGTGCCGTTTGAACGGACCAAACGCGCGGTGCAGGTGGCCTCCGATGTTTTTGACGAGGGAACTATGGTCTACCAGCCGGCATACTTTCGCTTTTTCTCGGCCTACGATATCAGTGGGACAATAGAGTTCTCCCGCTATGTGCATGATTTCGAATCCGGTTTTGTGGAGGGAACCGAATTTTTCCTCAACGGTCGCGCTCCCTATCTGGTGCCGCAGCATGCCCCGGAGAGTTTTTCCCGGCGGCCGGCGGAGGAGCTGCTGGACCAGCCTTGCCGCCCTGCCTTTGTTCGTAGCTGGCACAACCATCTGGACAACTACGGCAATTACCAGCCCGGCTACTGCGGCGGGCTCAGCTGGGGAAGCGCAGAGGACCTTGAGCATCTCGTAGGCAGCCCGGTGGACCCGGTAGAGAAGCCGGTGCTGGCGCGCATAGCGGCGAATGATTTTACCGGGCTGTTGGAATTGGCGCGCGGAGAGGGCTTTGAACCGGCTCCGGAAGGCTATTATTCCAAGTGCCATCTCTGCGAAGAGATTAGGCTGCACTTGCACGGCCGCGGCGGGTATGCGGAATTGACTCCGGACGGCTACTACCGGGAGATTGCGGAAGCAAAACGGCAGGCGGGGCAATAAAAGGCGGGGCAATAAAAGGCGGGGCAATAAAAGGCGGGGCAATGAGAGGCGGGGCAATAAACCAAACGACCCGAAAAAAGCGCCTCGCTTTAGCCGGTATTGGATTCCAGCCGCCTGTACAGGAACTGCTCCAATAGAATAGTAATCAGGGTACCCACGATGACCCCGTTGCTGAAGATGCTCGCCGCCCAGGAGGGAAGGGTGTTCCAGAACTCCGCGGGCATAAAAATGATGCCCGCACCGGTCAAAAACCCGAGGCCCACGGCAAAAGCGGGCAGCTTCTCCGGCCCCTCCCGGGTGATGTCGGTGATGCCGATCACCGCTACCCGAGCCATGGCGATCATCAGGATCGCCCCGGCGATCGCTTCTGGGATAGAGCTGAGGACCGCCGCAAGCGGAGCAACTACCGCAATGATCACAAACAGCAGCGCCCCTAAATGGAATGCTTCCTTGCTCCGTTCTCCGGTCATGGAGACCAAGCCGCCGGAGATGGCAAAGGGAATGGTGCCGATTCCCCCCGCCGCACCCGAAAGCATTCCGGTGAGGCCGGTGACGGCCATTCCGCGGTCGTAGAGACGGGCAGGGATCGGCCGGCCGGTTGCCGCCTCCATCGCCCGAAGGCTGCCGATATGGTTGGGAATCAGCACCAGTCCCATCAGCGTCAACGTGACGGCGGTGCCGACGTCAAAGGTGGGGGCGCCCCAGGGAAAGAGGGGCGGCGGGGCGAGCGGGGGAAGTCCCGCGAGGTCGGGCAAATGAGTGAGCCCCAGGACGAGCGCCCCCGTCCAGCCCGCAATCACCCCCAGCAGAATGGCCGCGTTTTGCAGCAGCCCTCGTCCTTTTGTAAGTACGAAGAGTGAAAAGAGGAGCACGCCGACACCCACGAGAAAAAGGGGCAGTCCGGAGGTGAGCATCCGCCGAAATCCGAGGACAGCGATCTGCATGCCGATCAGCAGCAGGAATACGCCGGTTGCGCGGGGAGTGAAAATAGGGCGAAGACGGCGCAGCAGTCCGGTGATCCCCAACAGGAACAGCGCAGCACCGGCAACCAGCATGGCACCCTGAATATCGGTGCGTACCCGGCCAATCGGAGTGCCGGCGGAGACGGCGACCCCGACAATGACCAGGTAGGCGGACCACCAGGGTCCGGCCGGACCTTCAATGAGCATATTTCGATGACCGAAAAAACTCTGCAGGAGCGAGCCGGCGCCGGTAACAAAGAAGGTGAGCCGCATGAGTTGGCCTACTTGCTCCTGGTTGAGTTCGAAACCGCCGCCCAGGATGATGGGGACCGACACGATAATGCCCAGGTGAAACATAACCCACTGCAGTCCCAGGACGAACCGGCGCAGTGCTTCTCCTCTGTTAATCATATGTATTCAGTGTAGTGCGGAGGAGCCGGCGTCTGCAAGCAGCATCTACTGTGAGCTGTCTCGGCGTGCTTTCTCCAGCTTTTCCGCGAGTACTCTCTGGTCCACCGGTTTGGGGATGTAGTCGTCGCAGCCGGCCTGGAGAACGCGCCTCTCTTCACCCTCAATGGAGCCGGCGGTATAAGCAATGACTAGAATAGAGGAGAGCCGAGGGTCGTTTCGGAGTTCTTTGAGCACTTCGTACCCGTTCATCACCGGCATATGCATGTCCAGTAGAAGAGCGTCGAAAGGCCGGGACTGCAGTTTCTCGATCACTCTCCGCCCGTCTTCGGCAACTTCGTTGTAGTGTCCCATGCGGTCGATCATCATCTGCATGAGCTTTTGGTTGATCGGGTCGTCCTCCGCAACCAGCACCCGCAGCGGCGTCTTTTCAGTATGGGAAGAAGAGGAATTGGTCTGCGGTTCCGGTGTAGGAGAATGCATGTGGCCCTGCGATAGTTCCGCGCTCATATAGCTCTTTTCTGAAAGTACATCGTCGCTCTCTTTTCAGCCTTAAACCTCAATAAGATTGTACAACCTCAGATCGTACTAAGTGCAGGTATAGTACTATGTGCGAAGCAGAGGATAAACCCCACCTACAGTGCAGCATTGTCAGTGTTTAGGAATTCGAAGTTGTTCGGGAGGTGTCGTCCGAAGAGCGCCGGCCAAGGAGGAAGAGAGCCGGATAAATCCCGCCGTACTCGATCACCCGTACATGGAGAATGCGGAACGCTTCGCTTGCTTTGACCACCCGGTTGAGGATTGCGCGGTGATGCATAGTCAGCAGGACAATGCGTCCCCGGTGGGAGAGCACCGTATCGGCTTCCCGAAGCAGTGCGGAGAAGAGGGCGTAGAAGTTGATGTGACGGCCCATGCGAATGCCGAGAGGCGGGTCGGCGATTAGATAATCCGCCGAGGAAGGCGGAAGATGCTGAGAGAGATCGCGTGCATCCCCCTGAAAAAGCTGCGAGCGTGCACCGGCGCCGGCGGCCTCCAGATTACGGCGGGTGCCTTCCACCGCTTCCTCGCTGATGTCGCAGCCTATCAAGGGGGTCTCCGGCAGCAAAGAGGCGGCCTCCAATAGAATGGTGCCGGAGCCGCAGAAGGGATCCACGATAGGACCCGGTTTGGAAAGGACTCCCGCCAAATTGAGCATCCCGTACGCCACTACGCTACGGGTAGCCACTCGCTGGTGAAACTGCTTATCGTAGCGCTTGTCCATGCTCTCAGGGGTGAGCTGCAGGCCGAAAAAGACATCCGAGTCAAAGATATCGATTCGCACTTCGGTCTCAAAATGTTCCAGGTCGACTGCGGCTCCGTAGCGCCGCTGCAGCACCGCCCCGGCGCTGCGTTCCACTTGCGGGCTGCGAAAGGGATGGTTGCCACGGCGGTTGCAGCTGACGCGAAACCCGGAGGTGTGTTCCAGTTCGGGTACCGGGAGTCCTTCGATCCATTCCATCAAAGGATCGAGAAAGTCCTCCCCGGTGAAGCTGCGGTGTCCGATGTACTGGACCGCATGGTAGATCGAGTGCAGCTCCGGCACCAGCTCCAGCACCTCCTTCACGTTGCCGGGATGTTCGTAGAGAACGTTCCCCCGCACCCCATAGGGGCTGACGGTGAAGGTGCCGGTGGGAATGCGGCGGGCGGCAAGAAAACTGTTGATCTCGTTGACTACGATATCTTCGAAGCCTTGATTGGTAGTGAAGCGCAGCATGGCGGCAGCGTAGCCCATTCTTCTCCGCCTTGACAACTGCCGCAGGGAGGATACACTGCACGGCACACAACGAAACGAGGAGAAACCATGAGAGCTATACACTTTGAACGCGATTATCTTATGCATCCGGCCGGCTCATGTCTGGCCGCCTTTGGCAACACAAAAGTGATATGTACTGCCACGGTGGAGGAGAAAGTCCCCCCTTTTCTCGAGGGCACCGGAAGTGGCTGGGTAACTGCCGAGTACGGCATGCTGCCCGGAAGCACCGGTGGAGGGCGCAAGCGGCGGGAGCTTCTGAAAAAGGACGGCCGCAGTACGGAGATCCAGCGGCTGATCGGTCGCAGTCTGCGAGCGGCAGTGCGTATGGAACTGCTGGGACCGCTTACTATCACCATCGACTGCGACGTGATCCAGGCCGACGGCGGCACCCGGACCGTTTCGGTATCCGGAGGCTGGGTGGCGCTCTACGATGCCCTCGCACGGCTTGCCGAACAGCGGGGTGAGAGTAACCCCTTTAGTTACCTGAAAGAGCAGGTGGGAGCGGTCAGTGTAGGGATAGTCGGCGGCGAGCTGGTCTGCGACCTCGATTACGAGCACGACTCGCGTGCGGAGGTGGATATGAATGTGGTGATGCGCGGAGCCGAACTGGTGGAAGTGCAGGGGACGGGTGAGCAGAACACCTTTTCCCGGAAGACTTTAAATCAACTACTCGATTCGGCTGAGGCGGGAATAGAAGAGGTCTATGCGGCCCAGCGGCGTGTGCTGGGGATAGAAGAGAAGATTTAATGCAAAAAATACTTGCATAGATCACCGAAAGGGTTTTACTATGTGAAACTGTAACTAAAGAAAAAGGAGAAGTATATGAGAAAACTTCTAACAGTCCTTTTCGTAGCACTTCTGGCGTTTTCTTTCCTCGCCTGCGGGCAGGAAGAGAAGGCGGAGAAGACCGAAGAGGAAGCTCAGAAAGAGGCCGAAGCTGATCGGCCGGAGATCAAAAATCCCAATACCTTTATCTATGCCAGCTTGAGCGATCCTCAGAGTCTCGATTTGGCACGTGCCTACGACAACGCCTCGTGGAGCATACTCACGAACGTGTATGAGACTCTGATCGATTTCGACAGAACGGCAACGGACGAGTTTGTGCCGGTTCTGGCCGAAGAGGTGCCCACCCGCGAGAACGGCGGTATCTCCGAGGACGGGACGACTTACCGCTTCAAGATCCGCGACGGGGTGACCTTTCACAACGGCAACGAGTTGACCCCGGAAGATGTGGAGTACACCTTTGAGCGGAACATGGTTGTGGACGCCGACGGCGGACCCAACTGGGTTTGGTTTACCTATCTGGTAGAGGGCGCCGGCGGCTCCGGCGATGTCGATGACTTTTCCAAGATCGATGAAGCGGTAGAGGTAGACGGCGATTACGTGGTCTTTAACCTGCCCAAGCCGTTTCCTCCGTTCCTGAGTGTCATAGCCTCCACCTGGGCCGGTATTTTTGATAAAGACTGGGTCATCGAAAATGGCGGTTGGCCCGGTACCGCCGATACCTGGAAAGAGTACAACAAGCCCGGCGAAGGCAACTACACCATGGGTGAAATTGCCAACGGCACCGGCGCCTACGAGCTCGGTCGCTGGGAGCAGGACAATCAGGTGATCCTGGAGCGCTACGAGGATTACTGGGGTGAGCAACCGGCGATGGAGCGCGGCATTCTGAAGAAGGTTGCCGAGTGGTCCACCCGGCGTCTGATGCTGATGCAGGGCGATGCCGACGCGATCGAAGTCGGACGTCAGTACTATGATCAGATGGCACAAGAGGACAACGTGAAGGTTTCCAAAGACAACCCCGGCCTTAGCGTCACCGGCTTTCACTTCAACTACGACATTCGCACTCAGGACAACCCGCTGGTCGGCTCCGGTAAGTTGGACGGCGAAGGCATTCCCGGCGACTTCTTTACCGACAAGAAAGTGCGTCTCGCCTTTGCCCATGCATTCGATCACCAGGCCTATGTCGATGAGGTGCTCAAAGGCTACGGCCAGAACCCGGTCACTCCGGTCCCCTACGGCCTCCCGTTCAAGAACGAGGATCTGGAAGGCTACGAGTTTAATCTGGATAAGGCCGAGGAGTATATGAAGCAGGCCCACGACGGCGAGGTCTGGGAGCAAGGCCTCAAGATGCAGGTTCTCTACAATGAGGGCAATACCGAGCGTCAGGTAGCCGCCCAAATGATGGCGGAGAACATCTCCGGTCTGAACGATAAGTTCGAGATCACCACTCGAGCCGTTCCCTGGCCCGATTACCTGGAGAATATCCAGCAGAGCACCATGCCGGCGTTCATTATCGGCTGGCTGCCGGATTATCCGGACGCTGATAACTTTGTCACCCCCTTCATGCACTCCGAGAAGGGAACCTTTGCCGCTTGGGCTCACTATGAAAACCAGAAAGCCGACACTCTCATCGAAGAGGCGGCCACTACGCTGGATACGGAAGAGCGGCGTGAGAAGTACTACCAGCTGCAGGACATCTATCTCGAGGATGTCGCCAGCGTCATGACGCACCAGCCTGAAGATTGGCGCTTCTACCGAACCTGGGTTCAGGGCAACTATTTCAATCCCATGCAGTCGGATGTATTCGACCTGCTGCCGGATGTTGAAAAGAGTTACGAATAAATACAATTATCTACGGCGCCTTCCATTGCGGGAGGCGCCGTTTTATTATGCCGACCTTTAGTACGATTGTACGGAGGGCAGTATAGACAACAGTGACTTCATCAAGTGCTGTTTTTTTTCGCTCTGTATCATACTAGAGGGGTTTAACAGGGCGAATTTTTATATTAAAGTAGCGCCACCCTACTGCAACAACAATTTTTAAGGTAATTAGTACTATTAAACGGAGAGCGTTGTGAATCTACTGAACTACATCATACGACGACTGATGCTGCTGGTTCTGGTCATGTTCGGTGTATCCGTACTCGTGTTTGGACTGATGATGCTGATCCCGCCCGGAATGCGAGTGGCGGTCTATGTCCAGAACGAGAAGGTCACCCAGGAGGACATGCAGCATCTCATCGAGAAGCACGGGCTTAACGATCCGGCCTACGAACAGTATTTTGACTGGGTCGGGAGCGTTTTCAAGGGGAATTTCGGCTATTCGGTCACGGCGCAGGCGCCGGTAACCGAAGCGTTTCAGCGCTATTTTCCCGCCTCTGTCGAATTGGTCCTTGTGGCCGCACCGTTCATAATTTTACTGGGGATATGGCTCGGAACATTGGGGGCGGTGCACAAAGACAAACCTCTTGACCACACTACGCGGGTCCTGGCGATCGTGGGCTACTCACTGCCGACGTTTTGGCTGGGACTCTTGCTGATGATGCTCTTTTACGGCTACGGAGGAATCTTTCCTCCCGGGGTTCTCTCGGATGCGAGTAAGGATATCATTTTCGGCCCCGAGTTCCAGCGAGTAACTGGTCTCTATTTGATCGACGGCATTCTCAACTGGAACTGGTCGGTGGTTCTGGACTCCCTATACCATCTGGCACTGCCTACGATAACCTTGGTTATTCTTGCTTCGGCGCTTATCATGCGTCTTATGCGCTCGAGCATGCTGGAAGCGCTAGGGCAGGACTATATTAGAACCGCTATGGCAAAAGGAGCCGACCGGAATACGATTCACCGCAAACATGCCCGCCGGAACGGACTTATTCCCGTCATTACGGTGGCAGGCATCTTAGTGGCCCGGTTGCTGGCCGGCCTTATCATTACCGAGACGGTGTTTAACCGACAGGGCCTCGGCTGGTGGGTCGCCCAGGCGGCCATTCAGCTTGATATTCCGGCGATCATGTTCAACGTACTGTTTCTGAGCGTGGTATTCGTCATCGTCAATTTGATCGTCGATATCCTTTACGCATATATCGATCCGCGAATTCGTTTGAGTTAAAGAGGACAAAGATGGCATACGAGAGCAGCGAACAGAGAGACAACGGGTCGATACGAGACCCTTACGCCCCGCTTCCCAAAGAGGAAATCGCTGAAACGCGAAAAGAGGAAACGAAGCAGATGTTTAGCGAACATCCGCGGTTGCGGGAGTTTGTATTTTCGGCGAAACGCTTTTTGAGCAATCCTCTGACGATCATCGGCTTGGTGATTATCGTGGGATTTGCGCTTATTGCGATTTTCGCCCCCATTCTCGCCCCCCCTGAGAATCCGGCTAAACCCTTTAACATGCCTCACGACGGCTGGAGCACCGCTCCCTCCCCGCCCTCTGCCGACCATCCCTTTGGGACCCTCGAGCAGCAGTACGATATCTATTACGGCATTATATGGGGAACGCGCAGTGCATTCCGAATCGGAATCTTTGTCGTGGCGATCAACCTCCTGACCGGGCTGATCCTCGGATCCCTGGCCGGTTATTTTGGCGGAGTGTTGGATGAGGCGATAATGCGCCTGGCGGATATTTTCTTCTCCATACCGTATCTGGTCATGGCGATGGCCTTAGTCGTTGCAATGGGAAGGGGGTTGGATTCGATAATCATTACATTGATTATCTTATTGTGGCCTCAATACACGCGTGTGGTGAGAAGTGAGATTCTTGCGATTAGAGATAACGATTATGTGATGGCCGCTAAAGCGAGCGGGGCCAATCACTTGCAGATCATCCTCAGACATATTCTTCCCAACAGTATCTACTCGGTATTGATTGTCGCCTCCATGCAGATCGGTGTGACCGTGCTGGCAGCTGCGGCGCTCTCCTTTCTCGGACTCGGCGCTGAGGTCGGCTACGCCGACTGGGGGCAGATGGTGTCCACCGCCCGCAACTGGATCATCGGTGACGCCGGAGCAAGGATGCAGTACTGGTATGTCGTTTTCATACCGGGTGCCGCTATTGCACTGTTCGTACTCGGATGGAACTTGCTAGGCGATGCGGCTCGCGACGTATTTGATCCGAGGATGCGGAGGAAATAAGCCATGGAAAAGACAGTACAACATGAGCAGCAGGATAAACTCCTGCAGACTGAAGATCTATATACCAATTTTTACACCTACGAGGGGGTGGTAAAAGCCCTCAACGGGGTGAGCGTGGGCGTGTATCCCGGTGAGACCTACGGACTGGTGGGGGAATCGGGATGCGGAAAAAGCGTTACGGTCCGATCGATGATGCGGATCGTCCAGGCCCCGGGCTACATTGAGGACGGCAAAATCCGAATTTTTCTCAATAAAGAAGACCGGCGGAAAGGAATCGATATCCTGAGGCGGAGCGAATCCTACATGCGGTCGATCCGGGGGAACGACATCTCGATGATCTTCCAGGAGGCGAGTACCGCGCTCAATCCGGTGCTCTCCATCAAAGAGCAGGTAGGCGAGAGCTTCTACTTTCACCGTCGGGGTGAGATGCTGGAGAAAACCATCTCTCAAATCGATGAAGAACTGAAGAACGATCCCTTCTTCATTGCCGCCGGGTGGAAAAAGTTCCAGCGCGCTCTCTTCGACCGCGAGATGAAAGTGGTGCAGCGGGCGAACGAAAAGATTGCCAAAATTGACCACGAGCTGCTGCTGCTCGAGGAGAAAGAGGATGCGCAGTCGCTTCGAAAAAAACGGCATCTGCAGGTTCAACGCGACAACGTCCGCCGGTATGACCGCCTCTGCCAGACGGTAAAGAAAGTTCCTTTGCTCAAGGCCTATTATAAGCGGGTCCATAAGACGATCCGCGCTCACTCGGTGGATCTGCTCAAACTTCTCGGCGTCCCCAATCCGGAGAATGCGGTGGAGAGTTTTCCGCATGAGCTATCAGGAGGTATGCAACAGCGCATCGTGATTTCAATTGCCTTGGCATGCAATCCTACTCTTCTGATAGCCGACGAGCCTACCTCCAATTTGGACGTCACGATCCAGGCGCAGATCCTGGACCTCATCAAGCGGTTGAAGCAGAACACCATTACTTCGGTCCTCTTTATCACCCACGACCTCGGAGTTGTGGCGGAAATATGCGACCGGGTGACGGTGATGTACGCCGGAGATACCTGCGAAACCTCGACGGTGAGCGAACTCTTCAAAGAGCCTTTGCATCCGTACACGCAGGCGCTTTTGGAGTCGGTTCCCAAAGAGGAGCAGACCGGCGAGTTGGCTACCATCCCGGGCACGGTTCCCAACCTAGTCTCACCGCCGACGGGCTGCCGGTTTCATCCCCGCTGCCCGCATGCAATGAGGATCTGCCGCGAGGTGAAACCGCCGGTTACCGAATATAAGCCGGGACACACCGTCGCCTGTTACCTCTATCCCGAGGAGCAGTATCCTCGAGTTGAAACCAAAAACGGAGAGTAGTGAGCACATGTCAGATAAAGGAGCAACACAACAACGCAGCGAGGTGGATAACATCCTCGATATACGCGAGCTGAAGAAATATTATCCCGTGAAAGGCGGGGTATTCCGCAAGCACGTGGCGGACGTACGGGCCGTGGACGGCATCGACCTCAAAATCCGCAAGGGTGAGTGCCTCGGTCTGGTGGGAGAATCCGGCTGCGGTAAATCCACGCTGGGCAAGACCATCATGAAACTGCACGAGTCGACCGACGGCCGTATCTATCTTGATCAGAAGCATGATGAGATCGAAAATACGGAGCGGCTCCTCAAGTCCGAGGATACGAACGAGCAGGCAGAAGGCAAACAGAAGCTCAAGAAAATGGACATCACGAAGTTGGACCGGGGGAGCCTCAAAACGACGCGCCGGAAGATCCAGATCGTGTTTCAGGATCCCACAAACTCTTTGGACCCCAGAATGCTGATCAAAAATATCGTGGCCGAGCCGCTGGACTATCAGCACAAGCTCAACAGCAAGGAGAAAGAAGAGCGGGTTCTGGAGCTGCTCAATCACGTGGGGCTCTCCAAGGAGCATCTGATGCGGTATCCCCACGAGTTCTCCGGCGGTCAACGGCAGCGAATCGCCGTCGCCCGCGCGCTGGCCACCAACCCGAATTTTATCCTGATGGACGAGCCTACCAGCGCCCTGGACGTCTCCGTTCAGGCTCAGATCCTCAATTTGCTGAAGCGGCTCCAGGATGAGTTTCAACTCACCTATCTTTTCGTGACCCACCACTTGCTGGTGGTAAAATACATCAGCGATCGGATCGCGGTTATGTATTTGGGCAAGATCGTGGAGATCTCCGAGACCGACGAGATCTTCAATAAGCCGCTTCATCCGTATACCAAGGCGCTGCTGTCGGCCATTCCTATCCCGAACCCGGAGACTAAGCGGGAGCGCATCATCCTGCAAGGCGATGTGCCCAACCCCATCGAGCCTCCGTCGGGCTGCCGCTTCCATCCCCGCTGCCCCTATGCCAAAGAAATTTGCTGGGAGCAGGAGCCGGAGCTTGAGTACACCGGCAGCGACAGCGAGCACATGGTCTCCTGCCACCGGTGGCGCACTATATTGGAAAACGAATAAGTAGTCACGACCTACAGAATACGAGCTACAGGTATACTGTTGATGAACATAGCCCTCTTCCCGCCTTTGGGAGGAGGGCTTTTTAGTATGCGGTAGAAAGAATATGCAAAAAATTACATAAGAGACCTCTTTTACTCCTTATCGCGGGATTTCTTCCGTCATTACAGAGTACTCACGGTCGGTTGGGTTTGCACTGCGGAGCAACTTTCACTACCTTTAAACTAGATATTTTGCACGGGTGCTGGTCATACAGAGAAGGAGAGACCGTATGAAAATAGCAGTGTTAAAGGAGACGGCGGAAGATGAGAAACGGGTGGCGCTTGCTCCCGCTCACGTTCCCAACCTGACAAATGCAGGATTCGAAGTCCTTGTCGAAGAAGGTGCCGGCACATCCTCGGGCATCAGTGATGAAGAGTACCGGGGAAAGGGAGCCGGTATAGCCTCGAGAAAAGAAGCGGCCCAGGCGGCGGATGTGCTGTTGTGCGTTCGGAGTGCGGCGGCGCTGCCGGAGGAGGCCGAAGATCCGGCGGAGATCCTGCGGGAAGGAGCTGCGGTAATCGGATTTGCCAACCCGTATGCCCCTCACGAACGATTTCGCAGTATACGGGACCGAAAACAGTCGCTTTTTGCCATGGAGCTGATGCCCCGCATCACCCGAGCGCAGAGCATGGACGCCCTCTCTTCGATGGCCAATTTGGGCGGCTACAAAGGGGTGCTGCTGGCGGCCGATTATTTGCCCAAAATGTTTCCAATGATGATGACCGCCGCAGGAACAATCCTTCCGTCGGAGGTGTTCATTTTGGGCGTCGGAGTAGCCGGTCTGCAGGCTATTGCCACCGCCAAGCGGCTGGGAGCGGTGGTGAGCGCTTACGACATACGCCCGGAAGTCAAGGAACAGGTAAAGAGTCTGGGAGCCAAATTCCTCGAAGTTGAGCTGGAGACGGAAGCGGCTGAAGGGGAAGGCGGCTACGCCAAAGAGATGGATGAGGAGTTCTACCGCAAGCAGCGGGAGATGATGACCAAGGTGGTTGCCGAGAGCGATGTGGTGATAACCACCGCCGCGGTCCCCGGAAAAAAAGCCCCGACGCTGGTAACGGAGGAGATGGTCAAAGGAATGAGCCCCGGCTCGGTGATCGTCGACCTGGCCGCAGAACGGGGCGGGAACTGCGAGGTTACCGAACTCGGACAGGTGCGGGAAGTCCACGGGGTCACGGTAATCGGACCGGAGAATATTCCGTCGACGCTTGCTTACAATGCGAGCCGCTTGTACTCCAAGAATATCACCAGTTTCTTGCTCAACATGGCGGAAGAGGGTGAGCTGAAGGCAAACCCGGAAGATGAAATCGTGGCTGCCACTCAGGTGCTGCGAAGCGGCGAAGTTCCCAACGAAGAGCTGCGCAGCCGTCTCGAATTGTAGAGAATGCTGAAGTTCTTTCAACATGCTAATTGTGAAAGAACTTCAATTGAAAGAACTGTAAAGGAGGAAACGGTATGGCCGAAGGAGCCGCGTTTGTACAAATACTCACCGTCTTCGTACTGGCGATCTTCGTCGGATTCGAAGTAATTACAAAGGTACCGCCTATTCTGCACACCCCTCTGATGTCAGGGGCCAATGCAATCTCCGGAATCACCGTTATCGGTGCGATTCTTGCGGTCGGTACGGGTGCCGAAACCACGACTGTGGTGCTGGGCTTTATCGCCCTGGTCGGAGCGACTATCAACGTGGTGGGCGGGTTTTTGGTGACCCACCGCATGTTGAAAAAGTTTCGCAGTAAGGAGTAGTTATGGATTCCGCAATTATTGTCAACCTTGCATACTTGCTGGCGGCCATGCTGTTTATCGCCGGGCTGAAAGGTCTGGGGCATCCTAAAACTGCGGTGAGGGGCAACATGCTCGGCGCCACCGGAATGCTGCTGGCCATCGTCGTGACTCTGGCCGCCAACGATATCCTCTCGTTTCCACTGATTTTGGCCGGGCTGCTCATCGGGGCGCTGATCGGCACTATCTTTGCCCTCACCATAAAAATGACGGCCATGCCGCAGATGGTAGGGATGTTCAACGGTTTCGGAGGCCTGGCCTCGGCGATGGTAGCCGGAGCGGTACTTTACCAAGTAATGGCCGGCCCGGAGAGCGGTGCCGCCGGGAATCTGCAGCTGCTGATTGCCAGTGTCGCCAGCGGGCTCATAGGATCGGTCACATTCCTGGGAAGTATCATCGCTTTCTCCAAGCTCCAGGGCTTGGTGACGGAAAAACCGCTGCGGTATCCCGGTGAGCAGGTCGTAAAATCCTTGGTCTTTCTGGGAAGTCTCGCCGTGGGAGTCTTTCTGGTACTGAATCCCGAACGTACCGAGTTCTACTGGTATCTCGCGGGAGCGGGTGCTCTGCTCGGAATCCTGCTGGTCATGCCCATCGGCGGGGCGGATATGCCCATCGTGATCGCCCTGCTCAACTCCTACTCAGGAATTGCCGCCGCCGCTACCGGTTTCGTGCTTTCCAACAATATCCTGATCATCGCCGGGTCGCTCGTCGGTGCCTCGGGTATAATCCTGACTACCATCATGTGCAAGGCAATGAATCGATCGCTTGCCAACGTGCTCTTTGGCGGAGTCGGGGCGGTGCAGGAGGTCGCCGAGGAGGGTGACATCTACGCCGGCAAGATCAAGAAGACGGCTGCCGAAGAGGTGGCAATGATCCTCAAGAGCGCCCAGCGGGTGGTGTTTGTGCCGGGCTACGGCATGGCGGTGGCCCGGGCTCAGACGCCGGTGCGCCAGCTCACCGAACAGCTGGAGGCGGACGGAAAAGAGGTGGAGTTCGGAATCCATCCGGTAGCCGGCCGTATGCCGGGCCACATGAACGTGCTGCTTGCGGAGGAGAACATCTCTTACGAGAAGCTCCGCGAACTGGAGCAAATCAATCCCAGTTTTCCGCAGACGGATATCACGATCGTGCTGGGGGCCAATGACGTAGTCAATCCGCGCGCCCGGGAGGCTTCGGACAGCCCGATCGCCGGCATGCCCATTCTCAATGTCGATCAGTCCAAGACCGTAGTGGTGATCAAGCGCAGCCTCAGCCCGGGCTTTGCCGGGATTCCCAATCCTCTTTTTGCCGCGGACAACACCCTGATGCTCTTTGGCGACGGAAAAACAATGATGGAGGAGCTGGTGGCCGCCTATAAGGAGGCGTGATCAGCTTAGATATTGATAGCTATGAAACAGCCAATGTTGATTGTTGCTATGCTTCTTGTGTTTTCTCTTCTCACTGCTCCGGCTCCGGTATGGGCGGATTTGGAGGAATTCAAAGAAGGGGTTGAAGAGGAGGAGAAAAACCGCGAAAAAAAAGAGGAAGATAAGGATAACGAGGAGGAGGAAGCGGGCGAAGCGAACCCGTTCCTGGAGCTAATTTACCAGATTACGCTCTTCATCTGGCTGGCTCACAACGGGTCGGCCCATTACGAGTCCTATCCGTACGCTGAACGGGGGAATGCCCTTGTTCGGCACGATATGGAGCGCAGTCGCAGCTATTGGGATACCCGCGAGGCCGGAACCGGGGGGACAGAAAAGGGTGCAACTCCGGAACCCGCCAAAAGCCACTGGTTTGAACTCTCCGCCGGCGGAATAGGCTTTTCAGCCGATCGTTACGATCCGTTTCCTCCGGAGGGCTACGGCGGCTTCGCCTCTCTGCAGGGCCGTTTCTTTCCATTCCTGGGACCGGATATCGACTATCGTTCCTATTACGACGCCAGCGGGGAACTGCATATCACCGGAGTGGGGCTGGACCTTCCGCTGGTGCAGACCGATCCCTTCTCGTGGTCGGTGTACGGCAAGTGGGTAGGCTGGCGAGGTACATTGAATCGTGACGGCGGCGCCTCGGGCTTTACCTTCCGCTCCTATCTTTTTCGGCCTCTTTCACTTTATCTGCGGGCGGGAGGTGTCTTCTTTCCTCATGTCACCATAGGACAGGTGGAGGGACGACTCAATCTTCACCTCGGGTCGGTAACACTTTTTGGCGGAGTGAACGTGCTGGAGACGGAGCGCAGCAAATATCGTCTAATGAGCTTCGAGGCAGGCAGCAGCGTCTATTTCTAATAGTTAACATTAGCCCGGTGGCTGAAACGGCGGAAACGGCGGAAACGACAGAGGAAACTAAAAAGACGGCGTCCCGCACTTTTAGGGACGCCGTTTATCGTTGCTGCTTTTGTTCTATCTATGAACTATCTATGACGCTATGAACTCTTTAGCTATGATCTTTGCGGAAGCGCTGCAGCCGGTCGGCAAGGTCCGCCTCCTGGGTCTCCGGGTCAAATTGGGAAACGCAGGCGCGCAGGCCCTCCAAACGCTCGCTGCCGGTGACTTCCAAACTGATGGCGCTGATGCCGTAGTAGAGCAGTTCCTCCACCAGCCGGCCGCCGTCGAAACCGGGATAAGAGAACGTAAAGTAGAAACCGTCGGCAATGGGTTCGTCCTCGTCCCTGTCGTAGACGAGTTGGAAACCGTTGTCCTGCAGGTGCTTTTTCATGATCCGCGCCCGGTCGCCGTACGGTCTCACTTGTTCTACAAAATTGTACTCTCCGTTGTTGACCGCTTTCAGCATCTGCGTCACGGCGTACTGGGCGGAATGTCCGGTGCCGGCGGTGAGGGTGTAGAGTGCGCCGTAGATCATGGCGTGGCCAAACTTGTCTGAGGCAAAGTAGCGCTTCAAATCCGGATAGCGCCGGTTGTAGAGGGTGTTGCTGACCAGCATCATTCCCAGGCGCTCGCCGGCGTAGCTGAAGGCTTTGCTGGTGGAGAGCAGGATAATGTAGTTGTCGGTGTAGTGGGCTACCGTCGGCTGGAAGGGTGGCTTACCGGGCTCCGAGATATCCTTGCGGAAGTCCATGCCAAAGTACGCCAGGTCCTCTACAACCGTCACGTCGTACTTCTTACTCATCTCCCCGATGATCTCCAGCTCCTCCTCGGTAAAGGCGATCCACGTGGGGTTGTTGGGGTTGGAATAGAGGATGGTGGAGATTTTTCCGGACTTCAGATAGGACTCCAGCTTGTCTCGCAGTTTTTCGCCGCGATAGTGGTAGACGTCGAAGGATTCATAGCCATGGCCTATGACATCGCACTGGATCTTTTGGACCGGAAATCCAGGATCGATAAAGAGGGTGCCTCTGCGGGTATGATCGGTACGGTTGGCAACCATGAAGGTAGCGAAGCCGGCCTGCATGCTGCCCACCGTCGGAAGACAGCATTCCGGATCAACGTCAATGTCGAGGAAGAGTTTGGCAAAGCGGCTGGTCTCCTGCTTCAACTCCGGAAGTCCCTCGATCCGGGAGTACTTGGAGGCCACTCCGCTCTTGAGGGCTTCGATCTGTGCGTCGATGCCGATTTTCGGAGCCGGAAGACCGGGAACGCCCATTTCCATACGAATAAACTTCTCTCCCGTCTCCTCTTCGATCTCCGCTACCAGTTTAACCAGTTCGCGGATAGTGGCGCGGCCCATATTCTCGATTCCGAATTCGGAAATCTTCCTGGAGACTACCTTTGGATCGATGGGAGTATGCTGTTTCTCGCTCATAGTTCCTCCTTATTCGGCGTGGGCGGTAGTGCGCTCTATTCGGATGCGGGCATCCACGGCGGTGACGTGCTGGGTGGTGCCCAGAAGCGGGTTGAGGTCCAACTCGGCAATCTCCGGCGCGTGAATAGAGAGTGCCGACAGGCGCACCAGAACGTCGGCAAAGCGTTTCTCATCGACTCCCTCCTGTCCGCGGACGCCGGCTATCATTCCGTAGCCTTTGAGACCGCGGATCATCTCCAGCGCCTCCTGCTGCGACAGGGGAGCAAGGCCGCTCTGAACGTCTTGGAGAATCTCTACAAAGACTCCGCCGAGTCCGCTGAGTACCAGATGTCCGTAGCCCGCTTCGGCTTTCATGCCGGCAAACAGCTCGGTGCCGCTGAGCATAGGCTGAATCAGAACCCCTTCGGCGTCTTCGATACCCATAATACGGTCAAACTCGGAACGGACCTGCTTCTCGCTGCCAACATCCACGGCCACACCGCCGACGTCGGACTTGTGAACCGGCCCGATGACCTTCAGCACTACGGGATACCCGACGGCAGTGGCGGCTTTGACGGCCTCGTCTTTACTGCGGGCGGTTTTTTCCCCTGCCCGCGGAATTCCGGCCAAGTCCAGCAGCTCCGCCACCTCGTTCGGAGGCAGATACCCCTCGGGGGCCTTCTCGATGACTTCCCGCACCTTATTGCCGTCGATCTCCGGCAGATCGCCGCTCTCGTCGGCGGGGGGCGGTGTTTGATGGACCCGGGCCAGAGCGCGGCCCAGTTCCACTTCGTCGGGAAAGTTGATGTGGCCTTTACTGATAAAGTAGTCGATTTCGTCCTTTACATTGACAATCGACGGGAGTACCGGATAAATCGGCTTACTGCAGCTCTGCATCTTCTCGTGCAGTACATCGTAGACATCGAAGACCTCGAAGAGGCCGGGGCTGCCGAAGATGACCACCATGGCGTCGATGTTGTCAAAGCGGGTGTCGCAGTAGTCAATGATTGTGCCTAACTGTTCCGCCGTTCCGGTGGCGAGAAAATCGATCGGGTTGGCGGTGCTGCTTCCCGGAAAGAGCTCGTCCTGCAGCTCCTTGGCCGCCGGCCCTTCGATGGGAGGAATCTTTAGCCCGCCGTGGGAGAGGGCGTCGGTGAGCATCACCGCCGGCCCTCCGGCGTGAGTGATGATGGCAATATTCTCTCCCGGCAGGGGAGGATGCTGGAAAACCGAGGCGACGGTAGTCAGCTCGTTGCGGCCGTAACAGCGGACGATGCCCGCTTTACGGAAGAGTGCATCCACCGCCGAATCGCTCCCGGCAAGAGCTCCGGTATGACTGGAGGCTGCTCGGCTACCGGCGGAACTGGATCCGGATTTGACCGCCGCAATGCGGCATCCCTTGCGAATAAGCGAGCGGGCATGCCGCAGGAGCTTGCCGGGATTGTTGATCGATTCGATGTAGAGGAGGATCGTACGGCTGCTCGTCTCCGGGTCGAAACTCTCGTCAAGGTACTGCAGCGTCTCCTCGACGCCGTTTTGCGCACTGTTGCCCACCGAGAAAACCCGGCTGAAGGTGAGTCCTTTCGGGACGCCCGACTCCATGATAAAGACGGCGGTAGCACCGCTGCCGGAGATGAAGTCGCAGCCTTTCGGGTCCAGGGTGGGAATAGGGGTGGTAAAGACCCCGTTGTACGAGGGGGAGAGTACTCCGATACAGTTGGGGCCTATCAATCCGGCCCCGTTGCGCTCGCAGATGTCGACGATCTCCTCTTCGATTTTCGCTCCCTCTTCACTCTCCTCGCTGAAACCGGCGGAGAGAATGATGAAGCCTTTGGTACCCTTTTCCTCGGCCAGGGTCCGTATGGTGTCGGTACAGAGCTTGGCGGGAATGGCCAAAATGGCAAGGTCCGCCTCGGGAAGATCCGCTACCGCATGGTAGGATGGTACCCCCTGCACCTCATCCGCTTTCGGGTTTACCGCGTAAACCGGTCCGTTGAAATCCCCGGAGAGGATGTTCTGCAGCACTTTTCCCCCCGGTTTTTTTGTCTCCGGGGATGCGCCGACAACGACGATGCTTGAAGGATCTACTAATGCTTTCGTGATCATTTGCTCTGCTCCCGGGCGTAGTCTCGCCCCGCTTCCAGGGTTTTAATGTTCGCGTTCACTATCTCTTCACCTTTGCGTTCGAAGAGGTAGCGTATGCCGTCCTTCAGCTTTTCAAAATCGAGCTCCATGAAGACCGAAGCCGCCCCGGCCATAACCATGTTCATGCCGCGGCTGTTTCCCTGCTCTTTGGCAATTCCGTCGGCGTCGATGGCCACCTGGCGGGGCAGTTTTTCGATCTCCGTCATGATATTTTTCTCTTCCGGATAGTACGGGATGTTCTTGAAAGGGGTGGTGTTGGTCACCAGCCAACCTTTCTCCTCGTTGAGGTAGGGAAGGTAGCGTAGGCTCTCCATCGGCTCCACCGAAAGAATCAGGTCCGCCTCGCCGTAGGGCACCAAATCGGAGTAGATTCTGCCGTCGGCAATGCGGAGGTGACTCTGGACGTCCCCCCCGCGTTGACTCATTCCGTGAACTTCTGCCTGCTTGATGCCCAGCCCCTCTTCCAGGGCGGCGTAGCCGATTACTGTGGCGATGGAGAGGATCCCCTGTCCACCGACACCGGCAAGGATTATATCGTATTTCATCGTTTATTTACCCCCCTTTTTATTGGCCTTTGCCTTTCGCAGCTGCGTCTGTACACATTCGCGCTGGGGAATGATCACCGAGATCCCCTCGTGTTCGATCTCTTCCTTGATAATCTGCACAAACTGATCGTGGACGTTGCGACGAGGTTTGATTTCCCTCACATGTTCGGGATCGACCCCGAGCCCTTCGACCACTCTTCGCAGACGGCCGGTGGCGTGACTCTCCTGACCGCCGGTCATGGCGGTGGTGGAGTTGTCCAGGATCATCAGCACCATGTTGGTGTCCTCCAGCACTGCATCCAGCAGGCCGGTAAGGCCGCTGTGAGTAAAAGTGGAGTCGCCGATGACCGCTACGGAGGGATACAGGCCTGCGTCCGCGGCACCTTTCGCCATGGTAATGGAGGCCCCCATATCCACGCAGCTGTTGATGGACTCGAAAGGCGGCAGTGCCCCGAGGGTGTAACAGCCGATATCGCTGAAGACGTGTCCGTCGCCGTACGGCTCCTTGAGCGCTTCGTTGAGCGCGTTGTAGGTGTCGATGTGACTGCAGCCGGGGCAGAGGGCCGGCGGCCGGGCCGTCACTACCTCCGCGACATCAGGACCGGTCTTCGATTGCAGTCCCAGCGCCTCGCGTACGATAGCCGGGTTGAGCTCTCCGTCGCGGGGAAGCTCCCCGCTGAGGCGTCCTTTGATATGCGCGCCGCGGTCCAACAGACCCCGCAATTGTTCTTCCACCACCGGCATCCCCTCTTCGGCCACGAGCACGCTCTCGCACTCATCCACCATTCGGGCTACCAATGTGCGCGGAATCGGATATTGGCTCAGCTTCAGCAGCGGATAGGGGCAGTTGCCGTCGGGATAGTTTTCCATCACATAGTTGTAGGCAATTCCGGTGGCGATAATGCCCATACGTTTGTCCTGGCCGTCGGTATAGCTGTTGTAGGGGGACTGTTCGGCCTCTTGTTCCATCGTCCCCTGCTTGTCAAGCAGCATTTTGTAACGTTTGCGGGCGATCGCGGGAAGCAGGACAAACTGCCGCTTGTCCTCCGGAAGCCCCATCGTATTCTCGGCGAGGAGATCCCGCCGCACGACGCCCGAGCGACTGTGGGCGATTCGGGTAGTGAGGCGAATCATTACCGGCACCTGCAGTCGCTCCGAGAGTTCGAAGGCGGTGAAGCACATATCGTAGGCTTCCTGCTGGTTGCTCGGCTCCAGGATGGGAATCATCGCAAACTTGCCGTAAAATCGGCTGTCCTGTTCGTCCTGGGAACTGTGCATGCTGGGGTCGTCGGCGACCGCGACTACGAGTCCCCCATGTGCACCGGTAATGCCGGCGTTGATAAACGGATCGGCGGCCACATTGAGCCCCACATGTTTCATCATCGTAATGACCCGCTTGCCGGCGTAGCTCATTCCGATGGCGGTCTCGACCGCGGTCTTCTCGTTAGCCGACCAGCGGCGGTGAATGCCCGCCTCTGCGGCGGCCTTGGAATGCTGGGCATACTCCATAATCTCCGTAGAGGGAGTGCCCGGGTAGGCGTAAAAGCCGGAAACTCCGGCGTCTATAGCACCCTGTGCGACTGCTTCGTCGCCTAATAGCAATAAGGCGTTTGTGTCCACAGTGTCCTCCTTTATGTAATTTGGAAGTTCAGCGCATTGCTATGCGCGTACATTGCAATGGTATTATAACATTACTTAAGAAATAGGGAAAAATAATTTTGCACTCCGATTCGTCAAAAAGTTGGAAAATTTTCCGCTGTCTGGGAGATATCTCTTTGACTGATAGGGAATTGTCATTGTCGATAGAAGCGGTGATCAGGCCGAGACGCTGAAACATTGAGAGGCCGAAACACCGAGACGCTGAAATATTGAGCGGTTGTAATGGCCGTAGGGGCGATCCTCTTGGCGGTGTATTGGCTTCCCGGCGGTGTATTGGCTTCCCGGCGGTGTATTGG
>CAYFUX010000007.1:0-34182 GCA_964346455.1 uncultured Spirochaetaceae bacterium | reverse complement strand
TCTTGGCGGTGTATTGGCTTCCCGGCGGTGTATTGGCTTCCCGGCGGTGTATTGGGGGAGCTTTGCGAACGTGCTTGACCCGGAAAGAAAATCGCCGTACCGTGGTTCTATGAACACCCCGGGCATCATCGGCGGGCTGGGTCCCGCTACAACAGCCGAGTTTTACATGGAACTGATCCGCAGGGCACGCCGGCGTTACTCCGCCGCCTATCCGCGGATCCTCGTCTACAGTGTACCTGTTCCCTTTGACCTGGAACAGGAGATTGTGCTGCACGGCCGGGGAATGGAGCGGATCTACCCGCTGTTGGAGGAGGCCGCCGGGGTCCTCCAGGCCTCGGGAGCCGATTTTCTCGCTCTGCCCTGCAATACGGTCCATCAGTTTCATCGCCGGCTACAGGGGGAGCTTAGCGTTCCGCTGCTTAACCTGTTGGATATTACCGCCGCGCGATGCGCCTCGTACGGCTTCAAGCAGGTGGCGGTGCTAGGCACACGGCGTACCCTGGAGAGCGGTCTGTATACCCCCGCCCTGGAGCGTCACGGGCTTCGGCCGGTACCGCTTGAGCAGGGGGAGATAGACGACTGTGCCGGGCTCATCTATCGGCTGCTGCAGAAAGGCGGAGAAGAGGGAGATCGCCAACGGTTTCTGGAACGTATCGCCGTGCTTGCCGGGAGAGGAGCAGAGGCGGTGATCCTGGGCTGTACAGATTTGCAGCTGCTGGTGCGCCCCGGCGATGCGGAGCTGCCGATACCGGCGGTGGACTCGGTGGATGCGCTTCTGGAGGAGACGGTGCGGCGCATCGGGGAGGATGGCCGGCAATGACCGGGCATGTAGAGAAGGAGATGAGCGGAGAGAGAAGGAGATGAGCAGAGCAGCTTCACGAGCGATCATTAGCGTATTCGATAAAACCGGGGCTGCCGATCTGGCCTGCTTTCTTGCAGAGCAGGGCTGTGAAATCCTCTCCTCCGGCGGCACCGCTCGGCATTTGCAGGCGGCGGGGCTGGAGATTATCCCCGTGGAGCAGGTGAGCGGATACCCGGAGTTGTTGGACGGAAGGGTAAAAACGCTTCATCCGGCCGTGCATGCGGGCATTTTGGCTCGCCGGGGACAGGAGAAGGATCTGGAAGATCTAGAGCGGCACGGAATTGTTCCCGTCGATTGGGTGGCAGTAAACCTCTATCCCTTTCAGCAAGCCCTCGAGGAGGGATTCGGCGAGGCGGCGCTGCGGGAGTACATAGATATAGGAGGGCCGACCCTACTACGAGCGGCGGCCAAAAATTATCCCGATGTAGTAGTGCTCTGCGATCCTGCGGATTATTCCGCGGTTATGGAAGAGTACCGGCGGGAGGGGGGCGTCTCTGCGGACATGCGTTGCCGGTTGGCCCGGAAAGTATTCAGCCGCATCGCCGACTACGATCGCCTTATCGCTCGACATATCGGCAATTCGTCCGATCTACTCGGCGGAGATGCAGAGGAGTACAGCGAATGAGTGAAGGGCTGCTGACCGCTCCACTGTTGCAGGATATGGCTCGGCGGCATGGGCTGTCCCGGATTGCCGCGGTTCCGGCGGAGAGCGAGCCGCACCTGGAAGAGACCTATCGCCGCGAAGAGATCTATCGCCGCTGGATACGGGAGGGACGTCAGGGCGGAATGACGTATCTCTCCCGTCATACCGAACTGAAGTATCGTCCCCGGCAGGTGCTCTCCGGAACGCAGACGCTGCTGCTCACCGCCGTCTCTTACTATCGCCCACGCAGCAGCTCTGTGCCGAAGCCTGGCCGGGGGCGGGTCGCTCGCTATGCCTGGGGACGCGACTACCACAAGCCGCTCAAGAAACGGCTGCGCGGGATCGCCGCCGAACTCACCGAGCGATACCCCGGCAGTGCCGCCCGGGCTTTTGTCGACTCTTCCCCGCTGGATGAGCGGTACTATGCTGCCCGGGCGGGACTCGGTTTTCAAGGCCGCAATCATGCGCTTATTCTCCCCGGCGGCAGCTGGTATGTACTGGGAGAGATTCTTACCACCCTGCCGGCCGATTGGGAGGGCATCGATGTACCGCCCGAGTCGCCCTCCTTTGCCGCC
Organism: uncultured Spirochaetaceae bacterium; assembly: GCA_964346455.1. GTDB lineage: Bacteria > Spirochaetota > Spirochaetia > DSM-16054 > Sediminispirochaetaceae > CAYFUX01. The sequence continues at coordinate 32,102 of CAYFUX010000007.1, read as the reverse complement.
GGGTGCCCGGAACAGTGCAGCAGGTGCATAGAAGCGTGCCCCACCGGCGCTCTGGAACCGGAGGGCGGCTTTGACGCACGGCGCTGTCTCTCCTATCTGACGATCGAACACCGGGGGGAGCTGCCGGAGGAGCTGCGGCCGGCCCTGGGGGACCGTCTCTTTGGCTGCGATACCTGCCAGGATGTTTGTCCCCTCAATCGCGAGGCGGAGGAGACCGGGGAAGAGGATTTTCGGCGCGATATTGCCGGGCAGGAGCTGGAGCTGGCTCCCCTGCTGGCTATGAAGAGCCGGGAAGAGATGGTAGAGCGCTTTGCCGGCTCCCCGATTATGCGAGCCAGCCGCGAGCGGCTGGCGGCGAACGCGGCGGTGGTGGCGGCGAACCGCGGCGCGGAGGAGCTCCTGCCGCAGCTGCGGCATCTGCGTAAGCATGATCCGGATCCCGCTGTGAGGGTTCAAGCTGAATGGGCGGCAGAGCGAATGAGATCGAAAAAATTGACAAGTTTTCATCCCTGAGCTATAGTTTAGCGATTTACTCAATCGTATCAGCCCGATACCATTTGATATATATCTAAGAGAGGCGGAAAGGGACGATGCAAAGGAAGCATGATATAGCGCAGCGGAAAGGAAGAGCCGCAACCTACTATGCGGCGCCGGAGAGAGAGAGCGGTGAAACTGTGCGGCAGCAGGCAGGGCTGTTTGTCTCCGAGCGGCTGCTGCAAGAAGTAGTCGATGCAGTGCCGGAACCTTTACTGGTGCTCAACGGGAAACGCCAGGTGGTGTTTGCCAATCAGCCTGCTCTTGACTTGGCCGGGATTTCCAGCCGGTCACAAGCGCTCGGCCTGCGCCCGGGGGAGCTGCTGAACTGCGAGCATGCGGAAGAGATGCCGGCAGGCTGCGGGACCAGCGAGTTCTGTTCGGTCTGCGGTGCTGTGCAGGTCATCCTCTCCGGCCTGCGGGGTGAGGAAGATGTGAAGGAGTGCCACATCACTACTGCCGACCACGGGGCGTACGACTTGCTGGTGAGCGGTAAACCTCTGGAGGTGGCGGGGGCGCAGTTTACTATCTTCAGTGTGCGCGACATCAGCCATGAGAAACGCAGGAGAATGCTGGAGCGGCTGTTCTTTCACGATATTCTCAATACTGCCGGCGGATTGCGGGGAATGTCCGAGATACTCGGCTCCGCCGGTGATGAAGAGGAGTTTGCACGGACAAAAACGATGATCCACGGTTTGGCGGACGAGCTAATCGAGGAGATCGAAGCCCAGCGCGACCTCTCCGCCGCCGAAAACAGCGACCTGGAGATCCGGATAGAACGCATTCAACCGGGACGGATGGTCGAGCGGGTGGTGGCCGCCTACCGCACCCACGGCAGCGCCCAGAAGCGCACGATTCGCACCGAATTGCCCCATGAGCTGCCGCAGGTGGACTCCGACTCGCGGCTTCTGCGCCGCATCCTGGGAAACATGATCAAGAACGGCCTTGAAGCCACCACCACCGCCGGCGGGATCGTAACGGTCGGAGCGGCGAAACGCGAGGACAACGGAACGCCGGGAGTGGAGTTTTATGTCCACAACGAGCGGTACATTCCGAAACGTGTACAACTGCAGGTCTTTCAGCGCTCCTTTTCGACCAAAGGGGACGACCGGGGACTCGGAACCTACAGCATGCGCCTTCTCGGAGAGCACTATTTAGGCGGGCGTGTTTGTTTCACAACCGATGAAGAGGAAGGAACCACATTTTATGCCTGGATTCCTTTACAGCCAGGCGGACGCGCGGCGGAGCTCGCCAAAAGAGACCACAGGGAAGACCCTGGAGAAGAGAGGCAGGAGACATGAAGCTTTTCCCGCGTAGGAGAGAGCGCGAGCATTCCCGATTGGGGGCTCCCCCCGGAACCCTGCTGCACGGCGAAACGCAGCAGCACGTACGCTACGAGCCCTTTCCCCTCACCTTTATTGCCGGGATTTACGGAATGAACTTTACCCACATGCCGGAGCTCTCCCTTCCGTGGGCCTATCCGCCGCTTTACGGATGGAATGATTGCAAACCGGAGGGAGATGTTTTACCACTATAGATAGGAGGAACATTTTATGAACGGATTCATACCCATTACCGACGATGTATTCTACGTAGGAGTAAACGACCGCGAGACGCATCTCTTTGAGAATATTTGGCCCCTGCCCAAAGGGGTAACTTACAATTCGTATGTCATCACCGACGAGAAAAACGTACTCGTAGATACGGTGAAGGTCTCTAAGATGGCGCTCTTTCTGCAGAAACTGCGAGCCCTTTTGAAAGACGGCACCCTGGATTACTTGGTAATCAATCACATGGAACCGGACCACTCGGGGGCAATCCTGGAGATCATTCATAATTTTCCCGAGGTAAAGATTATCGGCAACAAAAAGACCTTTGACTTTCTCAAAGGCTTTTACGGGATCGAAGAGAACCTTTACGAGGTGAAGGACGGCGACACGCTGGACCTGGGCACGCACACGCTCACCTTCTACCTCACTCCCATGGTGCACTGGCCCGAGACGATGATGACCTACGATCAGAAGGACAAAATCCTCTTTGCCGGGGATGCGTTTGGAGGATTCGGTACCCTGGACGGCGGGATCTTTGACGACGAGGTCAATATTGACTACTACGAAAACGAGATCCGCCGCTACTATTCGAACATCGTCGGGAAGTTCGGCCCGATGGTGCAAAAGGCGCTATCTAAGCTCAAGGATCTCGATATCGGGGTGGTCGCTTCCACTCACGGACCGGTCTGGCGTACCAACCCCGGCCGCATCATTGATCGCTACGACCGCTGGAGCCGCTACGAGGCAAACGAGGGCGTGGTGATCGCCTACGGCAGCATGTACGGCAATACGGAAAAGATGGCCGACTACATAGCCCGGAAGCTGGCCGAGGAAGGAATCAAGAACATTCGCTTGATGAACACTTCAAAGACTCACGACTCCTATATTATCAACGAGATTTGGAACTACCGGGGAGTCCTTTTTGGCAGCTGCACCTACAATGCCGGCCTCTTTCCTCCCATGGAGGCGCTCTTGAAGAATCTGGGTCACAAGAACATCAAAAATCGGGTCTTTGGCGTCTTTGGCACCTATGGCTGGAGCGGAGGTGGTGTGAAAACCACCATGGAATATATCGACGAGAACAAGTGGCCCCTGGTGGGGGAAGCGGTGGAGGCTAAGCTCTCCCCTGCGGAAGAGCACTATGCGGCGCTTGAAACGCTTGCCAAGGAGATGGCTAAAGAAGTCAAAGGAGATTAGGTGAGAGGCTTTGTGAAGCTCCGGATGTACTTTCGCTATTTTGGCGCTGAGGTGTCTTCACCGGTCAATTACGCCATTGCCGCGGGTATTGGGGCCGCTATCCTGCTGCTGCAGGGGAGCGGCCCCCTCTCCTCTCCCATACCGTACATAGTGCCGGTCTTGGTACAGTCTTTCAGCAAGTCCTACCTCAGATACACACATCGTCATTCCGAACGGCTGTTGTCGCTGCCTGGCAAGCGCAGCGACCCGGCATTTATTATGGACCGTCGGGGAAATGTGCTGCTCTCCTACGGCTATACGCACCGCAACTTTACCGAGGGCGGTGTGCAAAGTCTCCGGGACCTTCTCGGGCCTGCTGAAGCCGACAGGATTCTCTCCGCGATATCTACGGAGGAGGGGGGGCGGGAGTTCAATGCCTATTCACCCCTTTTTGCGGCGTGGTATGAGGTTAAAGTGAGCTCGGAGCCCAAGCAAGAGGATGTGCTGGTATGGTTTCGGGATATCACAAAGTACCACAGAATTGATGAGACAATGGAGCAAGTTAGGGAGTACGGAAATCAGATTATTGAAGAATTGCCCCAGCTGGTGGAACACGACACCAGTTTGGAGCGACTGGCCCCCCTCTTTCTGGCCCTCGGCTACCAGGCCGTCTTTATTGCCCGTGCGGGGGCCCAGTACCAGTTGCATGGGCGGGTTTACAAAGAGGAGGAGGGCGAGCTGCACTCCTCGGAGCCCATAGCAGTATCGCAGGAATCGGCGGCGCCTATCTGGGCGAGCCGGCAGGAAAACCGGGTCATCTATGCCGAGCGTGACCGGGGTGAGAGCGAAGATGAGTTTGTGCAGCGGTATCCGGTAGACCCGCGGGTGCGTTCATTCTTGGATAGTTCGGTAGAAAACTTCGTCAACTATCACGAAGGGGAGGTTTCGGTTATCGCCTTTAATCTGCAGCGCCGGATCGTCCCGCGGGACCTCGTGGCAATGGAGGTACTGGTCAATAATGCACGTTCGGTGACCAGGATGGTCTCGTATGCAAAGGAGAACGAACGGCGCTTTCTCCAGGCGGTACAGGGACTGTGTGCCGCTGCAGAGTTTAGCGACGAGATAACCGGCCGCCATATCTGGCGGGTCAACGAGTATGCCCGAATGTTGGCGGGGGATCTTGGTTTCTCTCGGGAGGAGACAAAATACATCGGTCAGGTAGCGGCGATGCACGACATTGGTAAAATCGCCATTCCGGAGATCATCAAGCTTGAGCGCCGACTCAGCCCGGAGGAGCGCAGCCGCATGGAGATGCACACGGCCATTGGGGCCCAAATCATCCGTACCATGATTAGCTGCTGCGGGCAGGAGGAGCAGGCGGATACACGGCTCTCAATGGCCGGGGAGATCGCCCTCTCGCACCATCAGAACTGGGACGGCAGCGGGTATCCGCGTATTGTTGACCGCAGCGGCAATTGGGTCGATCCGCTGAGTGTATCAGAAGAGGAGTATCGCTCTCTGCGGCCGCTCAAGGGGGAGGAGATTCCACTCAGTGCGCGGATCGTGGCGCTGGCGGACACCTACGATGCATTACGCTCGGAACGGCAGTATAAACCCGCCTTCTCGCACAACGAGGTAATAAAGCTCATTCGCCGGGACGAGCGCTCCGGAATCGGTGCTGCGGAGCGCTTTGGACCGGATCTGGCGGAGATCTTTGAGCGCCGACAAGGGCGGATGGCGGAAATCTACCAAGAGTTCTCATAACTGTGTGTGAATATATAAAGCATTCCACTCTAATATTTTTAGTTCTAACTAATTGACGGATTTCTTTTTATTCCTTATGCTATTAGCAGCGATATCCCGAATATACGAGGTAATAGTTCAATGGAAGAGTATCATCAGCGCCATACGGATTTGGCGCGTAAAATAGAAGCCACCGCAGATATTTCCAACTGGAAAGACTGGCGGTGGCAGTTGAAGCATTCGATCCAAAAAATCGAAACCTTCGAAACCCTCACCGGGCTCAAGTTTACCCGGGAAGAACGTGCAGCCCTCGAAGAGACGGTAGGGAAATTCCCTCTCAGCATTACCCCTTACTATTTAAGTTTGATCGAGACTAAGGACTTTAGAAATGACCCTATTTATCTCCAAGCCTTTGCCGACCCCCGGGAGGCAATTGTAAAAGAGTGGGAGAAAGAGGACCCTCTTTCTGAGGAGGTGGACAGCCCGGTAGAGGGGATTACCCATCGGTATCCGGACCGAGTCCTGTTTCACATCAGTAATGTCTGCTCCATGTATTGCCGTCACTGTACCCGCAAACGGAAAGTGGGGGACACGGATTTTATCCCTCCTAAAGATCAAATTCGCAAGGGACTCGATTATATCCGCTCTACTCCGGCGGTAAGGGATGTGCTGCTTTCGGGCGGCGATCCTCTGATGCTCAGCGATGAGTATCTGGACTGGATACTCACCGAGTTGGAGGCCATAGAGCATGTGGAGGTGGTCCGTATCGGCACGCGCATGCCGGTGGTGCTGCCGTACCGAATTACCGATGAGCTGGTTGCCATGCTGCAGCGTCATCAACCCATATGGCTCAACACACACTTTAACCATCCCCGGGAATTGACCTCCACAAGCCGTCGGGCGCTGGCGAAGCTGGCTGATGCGGGAATCCCCCTGGGGAATCAGACGGTTCTGCTGGCCGGAGTCAACGATTGTCCTCGGATTATGAAAACGCTGGTACACAAGCTGGTCGCCAACCGGGTGCGGCCTTACTATCTCTACCAGTGCGATCTTTCCGAAGGGCTCAATCACTTTCGCACCTCCGTGGGTAAGGGGATCGAAATCATGGAGAGTCTTATCGGCCACACCAGCGGTTTCTCCGTGCCTACTTACGTGGTTGACGCTCCCGGCGGAGGAGGAAAAATACCGGTGCTGCCCAATTATCTCCTCTCCTGGTCGCCCCACAAAGTGATCCTCCGTAATTTTGAAGGAGTTATTACCACCTACCGCGAACCGGAGGACTATCACGAGCCCGGCTGCGACGGGGAGTGCGAAAAATGTACCCTGCAATTGAAGCTCAACGAAGGCCAGGAAGAGAATGTAGTGGGAATTACCAAGCTGCTCTCCAACTGGGACGAGACCTTCTCCCTCACACCGGAGAATACCGAACGGCTGGAGCGCCGCGATGAGTAGTACCTCAGAAGAACACGGACCCTTCGTCTCTGCGGCAGACCGCATGGAGGAGTGGGGCGACGCGCGCGTACAGCACGGACCGATCAACAACCGGGTGTATCTCATGTGTTTGGGCAGCGAGGAGGCGGAGAGCATCATCGCTCGAATAGACACCTTATGCTGTGAGCAGGGCTATGGCAAAGCCTTTGCAAAGATACCTGCGACGCGGGCGGCGGCATTTATCGCAGCCGGCTGGCAGCTCGAAGCGTACGTGCCGAGATTTTTTCGCGGGGAGGAAGACGCCTTTTTTCTCTGCAGGTACTACGACGAGCGGCGCCGCGATTGCAGCCATGAGCGGGAGCTGCTGCAGCAGCTGAACGGCCTGCTGCGGGAAACGGGGTGTCGTGAGCCGAATCCTCTGCCGTCGGGGGTCGCAGTCAGCCTGTGTACCTCCGCACATACCGGTGAAATGGCGGAACTGTATCGCAAAGTCTTCGCCCGCTATCCTTTTCCGATTCACGACCCTGCATATCTGCGGGAGACGATGGAAAGTCATATCGACTATTTTGGGCTGTGGTCCGGGGACCGTCTGGTGGGCCTCTCCTCTGCGGAGAAGGACACAGAAGCGTTAAATGCGGAAATGACCGATTTTGCGGTAGATCCCGAGTTTCGGGGGCTGGGGCTGGCGCTGACGCTGCTGCGGGAGATGGAGGGGCAGCTTAAAAAAGAGGAGTTCAAGACTCTCTTTACCATCGCGCGGCTCCATTCCGCAGGCATGAACGCCACCTTTATCAAGGCCGGCTATAACTACAGCGGCACCCTATTCAACAACACCTTTATTTCCGGTGGACTTGAGAGTATGAACGTCTATTACAAGCTCATCGCGCCGTGATCCGCCGTGCTGATGTGTACTTCCGGATATTCCTCGGTACGTTGTTCGACTTTAATTTCGACCGGAGTGCATACCCCGCAGTCGGGCCGGGAAAGAAAAAGTAGTTCTCTGCCGTTTCCTTCGGGAAATGTGGCAAGGGCGGCGGGATTTTTGATCTGATTCATAATATAAGTAATATATAGAAAAACTCTGTGCAAAACAATACAGCGGCGCCGAAAATCGCTGTAATTTTTCTGTGGGCTGTGAAATTCTCTTGACGCAGGGGTAAAAAAGACTATACTCCGCAGTGAAGACACTCACAAAGGAGATTCAAATGAAGAAAAAAATCCTGATTCTCACCCTAGTTTTGCTTCTGGTTGCCGCCGCAAGCGGTTTTGCAATCGGTATAGGAGCCTCTTTCGGCCTCGATGTTGGGGAAAACGTCTCACCCGGAATTATGCTGTCGCTTGATCTCGATCAGCTCCCCTTTCTTCTGGGCGTAGGGTATGACTTCCAAGACAAGGCTACTCTTGCAACGACTTTCGATTATATCATGATACGGGAGAACTTGACGGGGATGCTAAATCTCTACGCCGGTGTCGGCGGCTTTCTCATATACCAAAATGCCGCCGCGGAACCAATCGATTTTGGTATGCGGGTTCCCTTTGCGCTCTATATGTTCCCGGTCGATTTCTTCGAGGTATTTCTGGAGGCGGCTCCGGCTTTCCGGTTTTATCCTTCCATCAATCTTGATGTTCAGACCGCGATCGGCTTCCGGTTCTGGTTCAATTAACGAACCGTTTCATACTTATGCACTACATCGTAGAAGCTGCCTCCTTCCCTCAGGGGGCAGCGGTCTGTGGTTTTTGAACGCCCTAGAGGAGAGGGAATGGGGGCGGGAATGATGGATGTTCTTTTTCACGGCCCCCTTTTTACCTGGGGAGTCCTGCCACGGTTGATTTTTCTCGCCAAACATACAATCCCAAAGCCTTCTATAGTATCGAAGATGTGCGTTTTGTAAAAAGCGGAATATTTCCCCAGCGAGCGCGCCTGTTACGTCGCCCCTTGCGGAAGGGAAAGTAGAACTACTCAGAGAAATCCTTCAAGCACTCCCTCATGCACTGCTCCATGGAAAGAGGAGCATTTGTTGCGAAAGGCCCCGGAATGTTTTACATTGTAAATTATGAGTGGGTTCTTCAACTATCGAAAAACGGAGAGAAGATTCGTTCGTACTGTAAGGGGTATCACTATATGAAGTGTAACGGTCGCGCCTTTGCTTTGGTGGTAAAGATTTCTTTATTACTTATTTTTTTGGCTTTTGCTGCAGGTTGTTCCGGCCCGGAAAAAGAGGAGCCTTCCCAGGCAAAGGCGGCGCAGAAAGAGCCGGTGAAGATCGTCTATGTGAGCTGGGCTTCGGAATTGGCGAGTGCGAATGTAGTGAAGGCGGTAATAGAGGAGGAACTCGGGCGTGAATGCGAACTGCTTTCGGTAACCCTTGTGTCAATGTGGCAAGCCCTCGCCGCGGGCGATCAAGACGGAATGGTAGCTGGGTGGCTCCCTTCTTTGCAGAAACAGTATCGTGAGAAATACGGGGATGAAGTAGTCAATTTGGGGCCTAATTTGGAGGGAACTAAAATCGGCCTCGTAGTGCCGGAATATGTGAAGGCCGACTCCATTACGGAGCTGAATGAACATGCCGGGCGTTTTAACAATAACATTATCGGCATTGACCCGCATGCAGGAATTATGGAGAAGACCAAGACGGCCATTGATGCATACGGATTGGAACCCTTCTCTTTGGTAACGGGAAGCGGAGAAACGATGACCACCGCCCTTGAAAACGCGATCGAGGAGCAACGCTGGATTGTAGTGACCGGGTGGACTCCGCACTGGAAATTTGCCAAGTACGACCTCAAATATCTTGAAGATCCAAAGAATGTGTACGGCGGTGAAGAACGCATCAACACCGTGGTACGGGAAGGGCTCAAGCAGGATATGCCGGATGTCTACGCTTTTCTCGATAATTTTTATTGGCAGCCGGAAGACATGGAGGAGGTTATGCTTTTGGCTAGCGATGAGACTACCTCGTATCTTGAAGCGGCAAAAACATGGATTGCTAACAATCCGGAGCATGTACATAGCTGGATTGAAGAATAATCCCTGCCGCTGTTCTCTCTTCTACCTGTTGCTTCTACTTGTTGCTGACGTATGAACGTTCAAGGAATTATGGACATCGCTATGAATAACCCGACACAAGAACCCTCCACCAAGCCGTGGTTTATTATCTCTATAGGTATAACTCTTCTACTGCTTGCGCTATTAGCGGGAGGCTTGCTCTTTTCATTCAATGTGCTGGACTCGTTCATAAAAGAGGAGATGGAGATAGAACGCTCGTCTTGGAAGCTACTACTGTTTTCGGAGAAGATGAGCATGGCCACCAGAGTAAGCGCTCTTAGCGGCAATCTAAAATGGAAAGAGCAATATGTGGTGGCACAACCAAAATTGGAAAAGGTATTGCAGGAGATTCCCGAATACTTCGACTCTTCCGCACTCCGCGAAAAGAGTGAAAACCTCCACAGGTATTATCAAAATATTAAGCGCATTGAAGCGAAGGTGTTCAAACTCGTCAGTAGAGGAGAGAAAGAAGCCGCGTTGAGGCTGCTTTCAGGCTGGGACTATACAAAAAACCGGCTTGCATTTGAAGAATCGACACGAGAGCTCGTGGAGGTAATTCAGCAGCGGATCCAGCGCAGAAATGATTTCCAGAAGAATGTATCCGTGGGGATACTGATAGTGGTACTGATTGCCACAGTGTTTCTTGTAATGTCGTGGACTGTGGCGATTAAACTGTGGCGTAGGCAGATACAGGCGAGGCAGCAGGCGGAAGAGAACTTGCGGGAAAGTGAAGAGAAGTACAGAAAACTCATCAATACTTCTCCCGACTCGATTGCCTTTGTTGACAAAGAGGGGCGCATCGTAACCTCCAATCCTGCGATGGCCACACGTTTTTCCAAAGCACCTCATGAGTTGGAGGGGGCGAAACTGGAGACGATGATGGGCCGGGAGACTGCGGAGCTGCACCTGCAGCATGGCCTCGAGGCCTTGAAGACAGGAGAGGTGAAAATATTTCAGGACAAGAACGAAGGCAGGATATATGAAAACTATTATGTTCCGGTATATACTCTTCGGGGACGCGACTCTTTTCAAATAATTTCCAAAGAAATTACTGAACAGAAAAACATGGAGGAGCGGCTCAAAAATATTAGTATTTACGATTCTCTGACCAAACTCTACTCCCGCATCTTTTTTGAAGAAGAGATGCAGCGGCTGGAGGACGGCCGCTATACGCCCCTCTCCATTATTATCTGCGATGTCGACGGTCTCAAACTCATCAATGACGCCATAGGCCACAACGAAGGTGACACTATGCTGCTCGCCGCGGCGGATATTTTGAAATCGAGTTTTCGCTCCAGCGATGTCGTGGCGCGTATTGGGGGCGATGAGTTTGTTGTCCTGCTTCCAAACAGCGACAGGGAAGTCGTTGATGCCGCCAGGGAGAGAATACAAAAGAAGATTGAACAGTACAATCGTGATGAAAAGGGGTTTCCTCTTTCCGTTTCAATCGGGTATGCGGTGACGGAATCGCCCCCGGTGGATATGAACGATCTTTTCAAAATGGCGGACGACGCCATGTATGAAGAAAAACTGCAAAATAGACCACAATCGCGGCGGAGGCTTGTGGAAACGATCACCGAGAGAATGGACGCAAGGGACGACGCCGGATCCGAGCATATCAAGCGTATTCAGGAATACTCGCAGAAACTTGGAAAAGCTTTAGGATTTGACGAAGAACGTCTCGCAACTTTGAAAACCCTTGGAAAGTACCACGACCTCGGGAAGGTGGGAATCCCGGAGCATATACTTTTCAAAGACGGCCCCCTCACAGAAGAGGAAAAGGAGGTGCTAAAAAGTCACTGCGTGATAGGCCATCGGATTGCTATGTCCATACCGGAAATTTCTCACCTGGGAGAGTTCATACTGCGTCACCATGAGTGGTGGGATGGAAGAGGGTATCCAGGAGGACTTCAGGGGGAGGAAATACCTCTGGAAAGCAGAATTCTCGCTATAAGCGATGCCTATGAAGCACTAACGAGTGAAAGATGGGGACATGTCAGTGTGTCCGGAGGGCTTGAGGAATTACGGCGCTGTGCAGGGAGTAAGTTTGATCCGGAATTGCTAGAGAAGTTTGTAGAAATAGTAAAAGAGGAGGGGGAAACGGAAGCGTAGCGGAACGAAGGGTTTACTATCGGTGAACTGAAAGATATTCTTAGGGATAATCATCAACCCAAGGAGGCAGGGATGGAGACAACAAGAATTGCAGTAACCGGGATAGGAATTTACTCCGCGCTTGGAAATAACCGAAAAGATTTTTGGGACGCACTTTCAAACGGAGTGTCGGGAGCCGGCACCATAGGCGGTTTTGATGCCTCTGAATATAAAAGCAAAGTGGCGGCGGAAATAAAGGATTTCCAGCCTAATGAATATCTCTCCAAAAAACGAAGCAGAAGAATGTCGCGGTTCTCACAAATAGCCTCCTGTGCTGCTATTCAAGCGGTGGAGGATGCTGGTGTGGAACTGGACAATATGGACTCTATGCGGGTAGGAACTGTTATTGGTACGGCAGCGGGCGACTATACCAATCTTGAACAGCAACATAAAACCCTGCTCGAGAAAGGCCCCGGATACGGACACCCCCTTGCCGTGCCGATGATTATCCCCAATATGTCTTCGGCCAACATAGGGATCGATCTCAACATTACCGGTCCCAACCTGGGAGTGGCTACAGCCTGTTCTTCCGGGGGACACGCTATTGCTATGGCAGCCCTTCTATTGAAAAGCGGTGGGGCGGATGTGATGCTCGCCGGCGGTTCCGAAGCGGCGATTACTCCGCTGACGGTCAATGCGTACGGATGCATGGGAGTGCTTACCTCTAGAAACGACGAGCCCACGCGTGCCTCTCGCCCCTTTGATGCAGAGCGGGACGGATTTCTTATTGGCGAAGGGGCTTCGGTACTGGTCCTTGAAACCGAAGAACATGCGCGCCGGCGCGGGGCGGAGATTCTAGGCTATCTTGCCGGTGCCGGAATGACGGCGGATGCGCACAGCGTTGCTATACCGGAGCCGGAGGGCACCTCGGCGGCACACGCGGTGGAAATGGCCATGAAGGAGGGCGGATTGAACAAGGAAGATATCGGCTATATAAACGCCCACGGCACTTCTACCCCGGCCAATGACAAGATCGAAACCGCGATCCTAAAAAAGGTCTTTGGGGAGCGGGCGTACTCAATCCCCGTGAGTTCGACAAAGTCGATGCTCGGGCATACCTTGGGGGCTGCGGGGGGCGTGGAAGCTGCGGCCACCGTACTCGCCCTCAAGAACGGCGTCTTACCGCCTACTATCAACTATGAAACCAGTGATCCGGAGTGCGATTTAGACTATATACCCAATACCTCCCGGGAAGTCTCCGCCGGAGCGGCGCTCTCCAATTCGTTCGGTTTTGGGGGACAGAACTGTGTGCTGGCCTTTACCGCTCCGTCCTTCCGCGGCTAAACTCTTGGCTGACCAGCGGAAAATGTGTGGTTCAGTGTCAGATACGTAGTTACGGTGGTGAGAAAAGCGATTTGAGAGCTCGGGATGCTGCTATCCCGGGCTCTGCTTTTTTGAGTACCACCTGGACTTTTGTCCACTGTCAATATATCCTATGAAGTGCTGAGATATGTGCAGGAAGATATTTATTGTAGAAGATGAAATGATCCTCACTGAACAGTTGCGGCGTTTTCTCGAAAAGCACGGCTATTCAGTTGAGGTCTTTGCTCACGGAGAGCCCTGTTTAGCGCAGTTAAATGGAGGAGTACTACCGGATCTGATTCTCATGGATATAAACCTGGGGAAGGATAGACTCAATGGACCTGACGTGACAGAGAAAATCCATGCAAAGTACGATATACCGGTAGTCCTGCACTCTGCGTACACTGATAAAGCCACCCTGGATATGACCAAAGACATGACAAAGTACGGGTATATCCAAAAAGTGCCCGGCAACGAGCAGTTTGTCCTCGCTACAATCGATATGGCGCTGAAGCTTTACTCTACGGAAAAAGAATTACGCACCTCCGAGGAGTTTCACCGTAAAACTCTCAGCAATATAAGCGATACTGTACTTCTCACCGATGAGGAGGGAAATTTAATCTACGTGTGTCCCAACGTGGATGTGATTTTCGGCTATTCACCCGGAGAAGTGCTGGCTTTTGCGAATATCGAGAGCTTTGCAGGGAATCTTCAGATCTCGAATGAGGAGCTGTATCGACACGAGGAGATCCGCAATATTAAACAACGTATCAGTGATAAGCAAGGATATACGCACGTATTGTTATCCAATGTAAAGAGAATCTCTATCGGCGGCGCTGCGCGTCTTTTGTATACCTTTCATGACATTACCGAGCTATCAGAGAAAGAGGAAGCGCTCAAACGCAGTGAGCAGATGTATCGTGATCTTTCAAAACACCTGCAGAATATTCGTGAAGAGCAGAATGAGGAGCTATCGCGGGAAATACATGATGAGCTGGGGCAGTCGTTAACCGCCTTAAAGATGAACCTCACCTATGTAGATCAATCTCTTTCGCAAAACACTGTAAATACAGATGCGCTCCGGGAGACCGTGTACGACATGGAACGGATTGTCGAAGGTACGGTAAAAAAGGTGCGAAAGATCTCGACTGAATTACGCCCGAGCGTCATCGATACCGAAGGGATTATGGAAGCGCTGCGGTGGCAGGTGGAAGAGTTCGAAAAAGTTTTTAATATAAAGGTGCAACTCGCTCTTCCCTATGATGAGGTAAACCTCGGAAAGCAAAGTTCATTACATGTGTTTAGAATCGTACAAGAGTCTCTTACTAATTGCGTACGTCACAGCGGGGCTTCTGAAATACATGTTTCCGCTAATATCGATGATCAATGTTTCACAATTGCAATAGAAGATAATGGGTATGGCTTTGAGACGGATTCGACCGACCAGGATTCCGGTTTCGGCATCATGGGAATGAAAGAGAGAGCAAAGCAGTGTGAAGGGACTGTCTATATAAGAAGTGTTCCGGGCAAAGGAACACGGGTGCAGATTGAGATCCCCATATCGAAGCAATCGAAGCATAGGATGCTGCAATGATTACGGTGGTAATAGCCGACGATCATGAGCTGATACGGGATGGGATGAGAAAACTTATCGAGACGCAGGCGGATATTTCCTTGGTCGGCGAGGCGGGGAGTGCAGTGGAGACAATGAGCCTGCTGCGAGAGCACCGAGTAGACGTGGTCGTGTTGGATATAAGCTTGCCCGACAAGGACGGGATTGAAGTGTTGAAGGATATCAAGTCGGAGAACTTGAAGACAAAAGTGCTCGTGCTCAGCATGCATCCGGAAAACCGGTTTGCTCAAAGAGCTCTCAATAACGGAGCATCCGGCTATCTGACAAAGGATCATGCGGCAAAGACTATTGCGACCGCTATTAGAAAAGTGTATAAGCAGGGTAGCTACATTACCGAGGAGGTAGCGCAGCAGCTGTATGAGCATTCGTACAGCTCTGCATATGCAGCTCCGCACGAATGCCTTTCCGACCGGGAATTTCAGATTTTTTTGCTCATCGGAGGAGGAACGTCGATACGGGAAATTTCCCAGCGACTGGGAATAAGTGTGAGCAGCGTTAATACCTATAGAAGACGTATCTTCGAGAAATTAGGCTTTGCGAAGAATGCTGAAATCATTCAGTATGTCTCACAGCAAAATCTAGTATAAACATACCAATCCTCCATGAAGTACCGTACTGTGTCACAAATTTTGCGACAAAAAATGTAGCACAAATTGTGACATACATAACCCCGGTGTCCTTATATACTTCCTACTATAGAGCCATATCGAGGGCGAGGGTAGGACAATAGTACTTATAGCAGATGATTCACCCCATATTCGGTCGATTCTCGGCAAGCTTATCTCCCAGGCCAGTGAAGAGCTTTCTGTGAAAACCGCATCGGATGTGGCAAGCACCTTGCGGCTGCTTGATACCTACCCGGTGGAGGTATTGGTACTCGACATCCGTTTTCCCGATGGAAGCGGGATCGATGTACTGCGTCATGTGACACACCGCAGTAATAGACCATTTATCATCGTACTGACCAATAATCCGAGCCAAAAAGTGAGAGCACAAAGCCTGCAATTGGGAGCCGATCTCTTTTTTGATAAGAGCAAAGAGTATGAGAACGTCGTCGAGGAGATTGTACGGCGTAACAATACATAAAGAGAAGTATAGAGGAGGAAGAGAATGAAAGAGGGGAAAATAACATTCTTAAAAAGCATCGGCGGGAAGATTACCGTGATGTTTGTGGTCGTGGTGCTTCTTTCCATAGGAGTGGTGACCTTCTTGTCAGTGCAGGAGTCCACTGACTCGCTCATGCAATCGGAGTTCAATCAGCTGACCGCGATACGGGAGATAAAGAAAGGACAGATAGAGAACTACTTTGCAGAGCGGAAAGGGGATTTGAATGTCCTTACCGAGACGGTGATGTCTCTGCAGCAAAGTGCGTTCAAGGAACTCAGGGCGGTCCACGCGAACAAACGTTCCTCGGTAGAGCGTTACTTTGATGTGAATACGGTCACTCGAGAAGATATCTCACAGGGGTCTGCCTTTGCCCGAGCTATGAATCGTCTTTTCGATATTCGTATAGGACTTGGCGAGACCGGCGAGAGCTATCTTATGGAACAGGTAGACGGGCGCATGTATTTCCGCAGCGACATGGAGACGATGGGAGACGGTGACTTTGTCTTTGGCTATGATGCCACCGACATTGCTCCTGGGTATCTGGAAGCAGCCTTTCGCGACGAAGAGGGAGCGGAGGTGTTTACTGACAGCGCCGGAGACTTGGTGATGGTGGTTTACTCGCCGGTAGAGGTGAACGGTTTCGATTTTGCCATGGTAACCAAGATGGACCTCGAGGAGGCGATCGTTCCTACCCTTGAAGGCCGGACGAACGATTATTTTACCAACTATATTGATCAGTACGGCTACTACGACCTCTTTCTCGTTCATCCGGAGGGGGAGATCTTTTACACCGTCGCGAAAGAGGCGGATTACGAAACCAATATTCTCAACGGTACATATTCCGACTCCAGTCTCGGGGAGGCGGTCCAAGAAGCGCTCGACTCCCAGGACTTTGGATTCGGAGATTTTAGGATGTATGAACCCTCCGGTGAGCCGGCCTCGTTTATTGCCCAGACGATCGTACATAATGGAAAAGTAGAATTGATTATCGCGCTGCAAATGCCTTTAGACCGGATAAATGCGGTCATGCAAGAGCGCACCGGTATGGGAGAGACCGGAGAGAGTTATCTGGTGGGGCCGGGAAAACTGATGCGCTCGGACTCCTATCTTGATCCGGAAAACCGCAGTGTCTCCGCCTCTTTTAAACGGCCCGAAACCGGAAAAGTCGATACCGAAGCCTCTCGTTCTGCTTTGGCCGGTGAGACCGATGCAAAAATTATCACCGACTACAACGGCAATCCTGTGCTTTCTGCCTACTCGCCGGCGGAGGTGTACGACACACAGTGGGCGCTCGTGTCGGAGATCGACGAGGCGGAGGTGCGTGAGCCGGTGAATGCGCTCACTACCTTTATCCTCATAAGTGCGCTGGTGATGATCGTGATCGCGATCGTGGCGGCGGTGCTGTTTGCGAGGACCATCTCAAAGCCCATCCTGCTACTTGTCGCGGGGGCACAGAATCTTTCCGCCGGGGATATTGACCTCTCTAGTGTCAATCAATCGCAGTTCCAAAAGATCAAAAACCGCAGCGACGAACTGGGGGTGATCGGAACCTCTTTCTCGAGCCTCATCAATTATCAGACGGAAAAAACGGAAATTGCGCAGGAGATAGCCCGCAAGAACTTGCGGGTAGCGCCGTCTATCTCGAGTGAACAGGATACGTTGGGAAAGGCCTTCCAGGAGATGGTCAGCTCTCTCAACGAACTGCTCAGCCAGGTCAACAACGCGGTGGAACAGGTCAACAGCGGAGCCGATCAAGTGTCCCAGGCCAGCCAGAACTTGAGCCAGGGAGCGACCGAGCAGGCTTCCAGCCTCGAGGAGATTACCAGCTCCACTAATGAGGTAAACAGTCAGTCTAAACAAAATGCTGAAAATGCTGCGGAGGCACAATCGCTGGCAAAGAAGGCTACCGATGATGCGGAAGCCGGCAATGAGCAGATGAAGCAGTTGTCGGAGATTATGGAGAAAATCAACGCCTCGAGCGATGAGATCAATAAGGTGGTAAAAGTCATCGACGATATTGCCTTCCAGATCAACCTCCTTGCTCTCAATGCAAATGTTGAGGCCGCCCGAGCCGGTAAATACGGAAAAGGTTTTGCGGTGGTTGCCGATGAAGTGCGTAATCTGGCGGTGAAGAGTACCGACTCGGTCAAGGAGACCACCCAAATGGTTGAGGAGACGGTGACCAACATCAAGAAGGGTACGGAAGCGTCGGAAGCGACGGCACAGCAGCTCAGCTCGATTGTTGAGGGCTCCGGAAAGGTCGCTAACTTCCTGGATGAGATCTCACAGGCAAGCCGGGAGCAGGCTCAGGCAATCGATCAAATTACCGAAGGGCTCGACCAGATCGATCAAGCCACCCAGTCGAGCACCGCGAGTGCCGAGGAAAGTGCCTCCGCCTCGGAGGAACTTGCCGGACAGGCACAGCAGCTGCGCAGTATGGTGGCAGAGTTCCAGCTTGACACCAGCTACAGCGGCGGTCAGCAGTTACTTACCCAGGGGCAGCACCTCAATAACCTTCAGAGCGGTCAGGGACAAGGCTCGAGCGGCCGGCAAAACCAGGGCAGAACACAGCAGCAACAAAGTAGAGGCCGTACGCAGCAGCAGGCTGGAACACAGCAGCAGCAGACTGGAGCAAAGCAGCAGACTGGAACGCAGCAGCAGCGAAGTGCTTCCCAACAGCAGAAGAGCGGCGGCGGTCAACCAGGCCGGCAAAAGACTAACCAGGAGACCGGGATTAAACCGGTAAAGCCTGAAGAGCAGATCTCTCTTGATGATGAGGACTTTGACCGCTTCTAAAAAGGCTTCTAAAAAGAGCGGCGAAAGGAGGTACGTATGAGTGACAAAGACACGATGGAAGAGGATATGTTTCAAGAGGGCGATGAGGAGGATACGCAAGAGAATAAATATCTCCTCTGCAAACTAGGTAACGAGGTGTACGGGATCAACATTATGTTTGTCACCGACATCATCGAGCTGCAGAAGATAACGGAAGTGCCGGATATGCCCGACTATGTGAAGGGAGTGATCAATTTGCGGGGCAATGTGATCCCGGTGATTGACCTGCGTATCCGCTTTGGAATGGAGGGGCGGGAATATGACGACCGGACGGTAATTACCGTGGTGAAAATACGGGAGTCTTCAGTCGGCTTTATTATAGACACCGCCACTGAGGTGCAGGACATTCCGGAGAAGAATATCGACCCGCCTCCTAACTTTCAGGAAAGCGGAGAGAAGAATCGCTATATTGCGGGGCTGGGAAAGCTCGAGGAGCAAGTCATCATTGTACTCGATATGGAGAAGCTCATAGGAGAAGAGGAAATAGAATCAATTCAATCCGGGGCGAGTGAAGCTTAGCCGGCGCTCCGCTGCGGAGGGCCGTGAGTAGCAGGACCCTCCGCATTTTTCATTAATAGGGGAGCACAGCACATGTACATACTATTGATGGCTTCTTTTTTGATCTGTGCGGCAGCTTCTTTCTTCACCCTCTTTGTCCAGTTTGCGTATATGGTAATTGCAGGGGTCTCAGGGATTGGCATTATTGTGTCGATTATCGCCCATCGCCGCGCACATCAATGGAAGGACGAAATATGCTTACTGCAGGAACGCTATGCACGTGCACAAAAGAAAGCCGAGCGGGCAGAGGAGGAGCGAGAACGGGCAGAGGAGAAAGCGAAAGAGCAGGAGAGCGAGAGAGCGGGGCGCGACACTGCGGTAGATGCGTTAGGCAGGCAGTGTCACTACGTGTCGGCCGGTGAAGAGGTGAGCCGGCGGCTTACCTCCATAGTCAAAGAACAAACGGAAGCGGCTACCTTACAATTGACAAATAAAGTCTACACCATCTTAGAAGAGAGCGAGGAGCTCAACTCTACCATCCAGAATGTAATAGGCGGCCTCTCAGCGGAAGAAAGCGGACTTAAATATGATGTACAGCTCATCGAGGAGGAGCAGGAGAAGGTTCGCCACCTCATAGAGGAGTTTGTTCAGATACGCGACGGCTATACGCAAAAAATGAAGAGCGTCGAGTCGCTTATGAAGTCCATCGAAGGGTTTGTAGGATCCATCAACGATATCGCCGACAGAACCAACATGCTGGCAATCAGAACGTCGATAGAAGCGGCAAAAGCGGGAGAGGCCGGCGGAGGATTTGCAGTGATAGGCAGTGATATACAAAAACTGTCGAAAAATAGCATGGATATTGCCGAGCAGATTACCTCGACGATTCAAGAGACGAGTGCCGCCGTTAGCAGTTCAGTGCAGGAATACGGAGAGAAAATCGACTCGGCGGTAGAGAAGCTGGAGAAGAGCGGAGGTGTCCACTCGGAGCTTATTGAAAAACTGACCCCGCAGATTGACAATCTCACCGATGTGGTCAATACCTCGCGCGACCTTTCCTCGAGTGTGCACGGCCATGTCGATGAAATGGCGAGGCAACTGCAGTATCAGGATCGCATTCAGCAGATCATATCGCATCTGATCCAGTTTCTCGAGGAGATGGGCACGGAAGCAGCAAAAACAGCCTGTTCGTATGTGGAGAAGGGTGCGGAAGAACAAGAAGAGATGCAACGCTACATTGTAGAAAAAGCGGCCAAGTATTTTTCGACCGATGAGGAGTTTGCTGAGTTCGGCTACGAGCGGGAGAAAGCGGTGGAAGGAGAGAAAAAAGTATCGGAGACCGACACGCGGGATGACAAAGTGGTACTGTTTTAGCCCTGTGGAATATGGATCAGAAGTGTGAGATAAGGAAGATGGTATATGAATAAACCTCTTTTTTCCCTCACCATTGCTGCGGTAGCCGCGGCGCTTGCCTTGGGGTGGTGGTATGTCAACGCGTGGCACTACTCAAACGTCAAGACCGAGACCCGATTGCAGGTCACCACGGAAATACTTCCCTACAAAAAGGCGTTGTGTGAGCAGATACGCCACCATTTTGCCCTTCTCGACGGACTGCATGCATTTACAAAATCATTATCCCGCGAAGAAATTTCGGAGGCTTTTCCTTCCTTTGCCAAAGACCTATTTGAATCTGAAGAGGGGCTGCGAAATGTCACGATCGCACCCGGCGGGGTGCAGACGTTTGTGTATCCCCTAGAGGACAACGAGGAGGTACCCGGCCACGACCTGAGAGAGGATCCGAGGGAGGAAGTGCGGCAGGATGTGGAGAAGGCTATCAGTAGTCGTGATATCGTTGTCAGCGGCCCCTATGAGCTGCGCCAGGGTGGCCAAGGCTTGGTCATCAGAAAGGCGGTGTTCAAAAACGAGCAATTTTGGGGTTTGGTAGCTCTCGTAGTCGATATGCCGCCGATGTATGAGAAAAGCGGTTTGAGCGGAAGCGACGAGTACGAGCTCATGCTCACCGGTACCGGGGGAGAGGTGTTTTGGGGTTCTCCGGAGCTAGAGGAGGAGAACCCGGCCATGGTCTCTTTAGATATCGCCGGGGAAGAGTGGAGCCTCTCTGCGGTCCCTTCCGCCGGGTGGGAGCGGCAGTATCGGCGTAACGCGGCAGCCTTCTCTATCGCTACCGCCATTATAACGGTCCTTGTGTTTCTGGGGCTTGTATATCTGATACGGAAGTTGTTTTCTCTTTCAGTACAGGTACGAGAGGAGGAGGAGCGTAACAGGAATAGGCTGCTCATGTATAAAAACGCTATTGACAGCTCTCAGGAGCTTATCGCTGCGATGGACACCGACTATCGATACCTTTTTGCCAACACAATGTATCTCAAGCAATACCGCTTGAACGAAGAACAGGTGGTCGGAACTCATGTGCGTGAACTGCTCGGGGAGGAGGCCTTCTTTTCCACCACAAAACCACAGATGGATGTGGCACTCGCGGGAACCCCCGTCTCGTATGACATGCGGAGAGAGTTTCCGGCAGGTGGGAAAATGGATGTGAGCGTCTCCTATTATCCGCTTCGTGACAATAAGAAGGTCATAGGCTTGGTGGCCGTGATACGCGACATCACGGAGCGTAAAGAGTATGAATGGGGCTTACAAAAGACTCTCGAACGGAAAAAATGGTTAAACGAGTTTGCAGCTTCCTATCTGAGAAGTGAGAAAGTCGAGTCGGTGATACAGAGTGCTGTTGATGAGTTGGGGCGGATTTTTTCCGACCTCAGAGTCGCCTATTCGGCAATAGGCTCCGATGGCGTGCTTACCGTCCAATATGCCACACAGCCTGAGGGTATGCCGGATATCACCTCTTTGAAGGCCGATCTCAATTCCGCCCCTGAATATCTGCATTCTCTCCGCACGAATCCAAAGACCATTATCCATGATGTGGAAAAAGATGAACGAGTGGCTTCTATAAGGGAGGCGCTGCGGGCAGGAAACACCCGCGCTGTTGTTGATATAGCCGTGATGCATGAGGAGCGGCTCGAGGGGCTGCTCTGTTTTGACGCTCCGACGCCTCGAGAGTGGAGCGAGCATGAAATCGCCACGGTAGAGGAACATGTCAATCTATTTTCCTTGATGCTCAGCAACGAGAGGTATCAGAAGAAACACGAGGAGATGCAGGCGATTCTGCAGGCTGCCATGGACCAGAGTCAGGCGGGGATTGTAGTGGCCGATTTTCCGGATGGTACAGTCAGGTACATGAACACTGCAGGGCTTGAGATAAGTGGTGAAGATGAAGAGTCGTTAGAGGAACATATCGATGTCGAAGACTATGTCCGTACATGGAATATGTTTCACCTTGATGGCACTCCATACACGAAAGAAGATGTTCCGCTTTCGAGGGCGGTGCTGTTTGGTGAAACCTGCAGCGACACGTGTATTTTAGGAACCGATAAAAAGACGATAATTTGGGCGAATGCTGCGCCCATCCTCAATCAAAAAGGCGAACGGATCGGCGGGATAGCGGTGTTTTTGGATATCACCGAAACCAGGGAGAACGAGGAGCGCTTAGTACAGGAGCAGCAGAACCTTGAGCGGGTAGTGGAAGAGAAAGAGACCCTTTTAAAAGAGATCCATCATCGAGTAAAAAACAACCTCAATGTAGTGGTGAGCCTTCTGAAGCTTCAGGAAAATGAAATATCCAGTATCGCAGATGCGCAGGAAGCTCTCGAAGAGAGCAGTAAGCGCATATACTCGATGGCATTGGTGCACGAGTCCCTGTATAAATCGGAGAGTTTGTCGGAAGTTGAGATGGACAGCTACATCCGGACAATGGTCGGGCAGCTGCAGTACTCTACACCGGGGGCTGAGAATATAGATTTCTCTCTCGATTTGGATGCCGTCCAATTGGAGATTATAAAAGCGGTGCCGTGCGGAATAATTGTGAATGAACTAATAACAAATGCTCAAAAGCATGCCTTCCCCGACAGCGCTGGAGGTACGATAACGGTTTCGTGCAAATCAGAAGGAGAGGGGGGAGTAAGCCTGACAGTGGAAGACAATGGGGTAGGGTTGCCGCCTGATTTTGAGGTGGATACTACAAGTACCCTCGGCTTTAGCCTGATCCGGATTTTGACCCAACAAATAGACGGAGAGCTGGAGTATGAGACGAGAGACGGAGCATCGTTTACGGTAAGGTTTTCACTACAGGAAGATTAAAAAGGGGCGGCTCTCTTTATATACTTGGCCGGATAATAGAAAACATGCAAGCCGCCGGGCGCATTGACGAGAAAGTCGACTGCCGGAGCGCCGGCCGCACTCTTTCTGCGCTGTTTTTCGATTATTCATTCCGTTCCAACTTAAAAGCAGCATGGAACGAGCAGAGTGATGAGGATTTCTCCAGATTAAAAGAAGATTTACTACATATCGCAGAGTGCTTGAGATGTAGGGTCGATAAAAACGCTACGCTTGGGCAAGGGAGCAGATAAAGAACTCCCGTGGAGCGGGGCTATATGGGACCCGCAACTGAGGTGATCAGGGGCAAATCGGGCGGCAAAGGCCAGACTATTTCTTCTCGTATACTACCGTCTTATCGGAAGAGGTGAGGACATCGCCGTCCTTCGTGAAGGTGAGGTCAAATTGTTCCAATTCGACCGTAACGGTATTCCCCTCTATAGAGTAGTTGCCTTTGCTGTTCAAAGGTTTCATGAGAACGGTACCGTCATCATTGAAATCTAAAGAAATCTTTCCCACCATCCCCTCGCTGAAATGTTCGACACAGACATATTCACCTCTGAGATCGCTCGAAGTTCCGCACGAAACGATGAACACCAACGACACAAAAATAGCCAGGAACGCAGCCCCATGCTTCATATGGACCTCCCAGAAAGCATTTTCTTTATTGTACGTCCGTCGAGATGATAGGGCAAGCGAAAAAGACACAAAAACCCGTCTGGTGCCTAGTTTTATGCTATACTGCAGCTATGTCCCTACGGCCTTTCCGCTACAGAATGTTGATTCTCATGGTTCTGCTTCTGTGTGCAGCAGCTATGCCCTCCTGGGCTCAGAAGAGGGCTCTGGTGCAGACGAAGTGGGATCGATCCGATGGAATGCGAAACGGAGAAGATATCTATTTTCTCAGTTACTACTCTCTCTATCTGCCCGGAAAGGTGATTATACCCATGTTCATAGTGACTGATGCCCGATACCTGTATTGCGACCTGAGCCTCTATCGAATATCCGGCGGTGGGCGGGCTGAACTGGAGCGTCTTTGGAGTTTTGGCTCTGATATATCCGATAGAAAGGTAGACCTGCAAAATTGCCGTTATGCTCGCTCCGGGGATAAGTTATATTTCAGCTGGAGCGGCGGCTGGGACAACGAAAAAAAAGAAGGTATACACCCTCTCCTCCAATATGATATAGCGAACTCAGAAGCTCAGGTTTTTGAGGATGCGGGGGATCTCAGCGGGACCTCGGCTAATCTGGATTACCAGCATGCCGATAAGGTCAAACGATCAAGTCTGTGGGGACGCGCAGGCTTACTGCCTTTCAGTGAATGGGGCCTGCCGTCTCCCCTGGAGTATAGCTCGAGAGATCCTAAGTTCTTGAAAAAGGTTATTCTCGAGCAAAAGGCTGATCGCCGGTTCAGATCTGCTGCATTTGCTGAACTGGATGCACGGGGAAAATCAAAGATCCTGCGTGAAATTCTTGCGGAGTTCGAGAAGGTTGATGATTATGCGAAAGGTACTTACGCCACAAAGTGGGAGATACTGATCCGGATGAGCGCTACTCTGAGGGGCGATAGTCCGCCGGATATCTTTAGCGCCGCCTTTGACAACGATGCCAAAGCGCTCAAAGGCTACCTCGAGGCAGGGGGGGATCCAAACAAATCGGATCAAGCAGGCTGTACTCTCCTGATGTATGCGGTTTTGGGCCAGGCCCCCGCTACCATGACCCTGCTGTTTGAGGCGGGTGCCGATCCTCAAAAAGAAACTGGCTCCGGAAAGACCCCCTGGTTCTATGCCGCGCTAAATCCCCTGCGGCAGCGATACCTCGAACTGTGGGGGAAATAGTGTTCGTTCTCTACCTTGCGTACTTATATTCGGCCATGTGATCAATAAGTCTCAGAGTGGGGCAATGATAACCTTCATAGTAGGCCAATGATGATCCGAATTGACTCCAGGACGAACTTTGACCTGCATCAACGCTGTTAACTTTTCCCGAACCGGTTCAGTACAGAACACAGGCCTCGCTGCCCTCTGCTCCGGTCTCAATATCTTCCCACTCGGCGAATACCTGCCCGTCCCGGAAGCTGAAAGCGTAGGGGAGTTTACTCCCGCTCTCGGGCCCGAGTATCTCTGCAGTCAGCTCTCTGCCAGTGGGCAGATGGATGAGCGCATAAGCGCTGGAGACTCGGCCGGAATCAGGATGGGCCGGCTCTTTGATCAGCAAAGCCCAACGCTGTTCTTTACTCCAGTCGATCAGGGTGAGTACGTAGTCGAAATCGTAGAAGACCGGTATGTGTTGTCCCAGCTCATCGATAATATCTATATACTGATCCTCACCTCGTAGATCCAACTCCGTCACCGTGCCGTAGTCCGGCCATAATTCAGCGATGCAGGTATCGTCCCAAGTAGTTCCGGGATACGTCGTCTCTATCGTGAGCCGAAGAATATAGACGAAGCTCTTGCTGACTTCTTCATCGCCGCTGTAGCCCATCTCTCTAGCCTGCGGGAAATCCAAGGTTTGAATAGCCTCTGACCTTTGAAACTCTTCCATACGGGAGATCATCTCCCGCCGATCAAAGGGCAGCAGGACCCTTTGCGGGTCCATGGAATCTTCCACCCTGATGAGCTGTTCTTCACTTATCGGCAAGGCGTCGTAGAAAAGCTCCCACTGCCCGGCAAAGCCGCTGAGATTGACAGCGGCGAAGGTCCGTACCTTGAGACTCTTTACACGATAGTTTTTATCAAATAGTCTCCGGTTTTTCGCATAGCCGTTTATGAACCCCAGGGCTTCCGGATAATGCTCCACACCAAGCCAATAACTCTCGCCTTTCCCGGCACCGTCAACGCCTTCTACCCATGCGGTGGCCGGATCTTCGTCCATGGCCTTGTCGACGCCGTACCGGGAGCGGTACATCCCCTCTTGGGCCTCTAATACGGAGGAGGCCCCGTAGACAGGGCCAAAGGATTCACCCTGAAGTCCAAAGCGCAGCCAATCACCTTGTAGCTTTTCTTGCCCATTCGCTGGCACCAGCAACACTGCCAGTGTGAGAAAGATGAAGAGGCTCAGAGGCTTCAGCTCCAACCGGCGGGGCGTTTTCCCCTTATGGATTTGCGTCAGCATATACAACCTCACTTTATCGAACGCTCTTTGGCCTCGAGGCGAAACTCGGATAGCTCTTTACGGCGAAACAATTTTGCTGTGAGCCGGGCTATTTGAATTTCCGAAATACGCCGCGGACTCCGCGACGGACCATGCCGGAGACGTTGTGTCCCACCTCTCGTTTCACCGAGTCGAGCAGACTGTCTTTGAGGCTTTTCTCTTGCTGTCTTTCCCCTCTCTCTTGAGCGACCCGCGGATTCGGAGCATCGGAGGAAGAGTTTCCCCCGCCTATACGGGTGTAGCTTACCTTTGTTTGCCACGAATCATCTTTTTGAAAAAAAGCACCAAAGAGCTCTTTTACAATCCCAGGAGGCAGTGTCTCGGCAGACTCATAATTGCCCGAAGTATCTCCGTACTGAACGATTAAACCCGGGCTGGAACCGGCTGCCTGGATGAATAGTTCACCCTCGCTGAGAATACAGTGATTAAGATCTACGCCCAGATGATCGATCATCTGATCTACTTCAGCAG
The DNA here is from genome assembly GCA_964346455.1 of uncultured Spirochaetaceae bacterium. Taxonomy (GTDB): domain Bacteria; phylum Spirochaetota; class Spirochaetia; order DSM-16054; family Sediminispirochaetaceae; genus CAYFUX01. Next base: position 5,239 of record CAYFUX010000007.1, on the reverse strand, counting down.
GACTTTTGGGTACAACGACTTTCCCGTTCGAATCCTCCAACTGCATAGAATCCTCCTTCAATGCTGTTGTGCGGTATACTACTATTGTACCCCTTTATGGAATATTCACAATCTATTTTTAAAGAAAAAACGGGTGGGCAGGAAGCCATTCGCGAATAGTTTGGCTGGTGAATCCGCGGCAACCATCAGTTATCCTTCCGTATGCGCACGATTTTACCCACATAGGTGAAGGCAAGTCCCAGGCCGGCAAAGATAAAGCCAACCAGTACCACCGCATAGCCTGGATCACGCACCGCCTGCAGGCCGCTGATGTGAACGGTGCGAATCGAACGCAGCTCCATCCCGAGTACCGACTCACCGACCGCGAGCCTGCGGGCCGTACGCTTCATCCCTTCCCGGATCATAAAGACTCCCTCTTTCGGCTCGGAGCCGGCGTCCTCCGGAACTGCGGCAAGTTGGATCGTCGCCCCGTCGATTTCCGCGCGGTGGCCGGCGATGAGCCGCAGCTCCCGGGACTTCCCGTCGCTGAAGCGGGCCACCGGCCGTCTCGCGTGACGTACCTGGTAGAGAGTGTAGGTGCCGAGGCGCAGGGGAGCATTGACCTCGATCTCCACTCCCTCATGCAGGAGTTCGCCGCCGCGATGGACTCGGACAGTGGAGATCCAGTCTTTCGGAGCGCCGTCTTCATAACGTTGATATTCGAAATCTCTCAGCTCTATTCGGTACTCCCCGTCGATGCGATGCTCCTCCCCGGGGGTGAGCAGAAAGTCGTGCTCCTCCCGTCCTGCGGCGGTAAGTATACCGCCTGCAGCGAGAACTAGAATCCCAATATGAAGCAGGTCAGGTCCAGCAGAACGTTTTGCCCGCCTAAGCTTTCGCTGAGCTGTGAAGCGCCGTACTGTACAGGCCCCGAGATTGATCAGAAAGAGTCCGGCGGCAGAGAAAAAGAGAGGCGAGCTGAAGGCGTGGTCAAGCCCCAGCAGCAGTACCGCCCCGGCAACCGGCGCCGGAAGCAGCTGCGAGTACATCTCTGCAGAGCCGCCCTGCGGTAACACTCCGCCGGCCACAGAGAGAAGGGTAACCAGGATAAGCAGAACGATTGTCAGTCGCAGCGAAACCAGCAGCCGCATCAAACCCATGCTTCTACTCCACATGCAGAGTTTAGTAGTTCAAAGAAAAGCGCGGGAGCCCTCGAGTTTCCGGGCTCCCGCAGCAATCTTTGACTCTTACGAACAATTACACAGAAAGAGGTGTCCGGGCCACCCATAGGGCGGCTCGGGGGTACTGCTTCTCGCAGGCGGAGTGCGTCAGTCGTGCTTTTCGTGGCACTCCAGACACTCCTGCTTAGCGCCCTTGATGTGTCCCGAATGACAGTAGAGACAGCCTTCGGTCGTATTGGACACCGCATAAACAGGGGTGAAGGTACCCTTGTGAAAGGCATTCATCAGTTCCACCGCCCGGGCTGCGGTGTCGCCGGTGAGTCTGCCGCAGCGCTCGGAGCGTTCTGAGCTGTCTATTTTCACGTCCGCTTCCTTAGCCCAGACAGAGGCGGAGACGTGACAGAGGGGCGAGTTGGACACGCTCTTTGGCAGGCGTTTGTCGCTCTTTAAGTCGCTCACCAGGTACTCGCCTTGTACGGCATAGCGGTTGGCCTTGTCCGTCGGCAGTGCCGTGGTGCTGTACCAGCCGAAAAGCTCGCTAATGATCGTGTCTGCATGCTTACTTGCGAAGGCCATGTTGATAACGGCGGCAGCGCCGTTGAGAGCGCCGCAGACCGTGCCCCAGCCAGCAATACCGCCGTGACCGTATTTCAACAGCTGAGACGGTATGTTACGGTACGGTCCGCCTACCTTATCCTGTAGCTCGTGCAGCAAGGCGGTGAAGGCGCCATAGGCGCAGGCTCCTTCGTAGTAGTTCTGATGGCCGAGTTTACGCACCCGCTCCGGATCCAGCGGGGCATAGCCCCACGGCAGCTTATCTGCCGTGCCGCTGCTGCGCCCCTGTGCGGCAAACAGCTTCCCGCCGCCGAGCGAGAGGGCACCGGCCGCTATCCCGAGACCTATACCGGTCTTGGTGAGAAACGCTCTCCGCGAGACTTTTTTATCCTGAGGATCCTCTTCCTGATACTCTGTCCTTTCGGTATGCGGGGAACTCATTCTAACCTCCTTATCGTACTTGAGCATATTATAAAACAGGGTTTTTCACAGTTCAACAAAAAATTGTTATATAATACTATGTTTTTATACTAAGAATACTATTCATAACCCATAAAGTCTCATAAAGACTATTATATGTGATGCATATCACATATAGAGAGTGAGTAGATTGACATACACCTGCCGCACCCCTATGATGTGTGTATACGTTACCGGCGCCGAGAGTCCGGAAATCGAGTTGAGACGCAATGAATGCATCCGGGGATGATCAGACCTTTCTCGAGCACCTCATAGAACTGCGCCGCAGGGTCATCTCTTCCCTCATCGCAGTGCTCATCGCGGCAGTGCTCTGTTTCATCTTCTACGACGCCATCTTCCGCTTCTTCTTCGGACCCTTTGAGGTGCTGGATGGCCCCGAGTTTACCGGCAACACCCTCTTTATCAATTCCCTCTTCGAGGGCTTTCTTACTAAGCTGAAGATCTCTCTTCTGACAGGTCTTATACTCTCCCTCCCGGTCCACCTGTACAACGTTGTCAAGTTTGTCTTTCCCGGACTCCGGGCCAAGGAGCAGAAGATCGTGAAGATTACTCTGGCTGCCAGCTTTCTTCTCATTGCCGGAAGCCTCTACTACGGATACAACAAGATCCTTCCCCTCTCCATCCGCTTTCTCACCAGCAGCGGTTTCATTCCTACAGAGGTAGGGCTCCTGCTCAATTACGGGCAGAACATTTTCTATATCCTGCAGTTTCTGCTGATTGCGTTGGTGATATTCCAGCTGCCGCTGGTAATAGAGCTGACCATGATCCTGAATATAGTGAGCCGGCGTACCATGCTCAAAATCAGCAAGTTTTTTATTTTCGGCGTGTTCATACTATCGGCAATTCTCACGCCTCCGGATTTGATTTCCCAGGTGAGCATCGCTCTCCCATTGATAGGACTTTACTATCTTACTATTCTGATAGCCAGAATCTTCCACTTTGGAGAAGAAGGTGTTTAAGATAGGCTTCGGAGAGATTCTTCTGCTCGGATTGCTTGCCCTGGTCTTTCTCAATCCAAGGGAGCTGCCGAAACTCTTTCACAAGGCGGGACAGCTCTTTGCGCGCCTGCGGCGTTTTAAGCGGGAGTTTGACGAGACGATGAGCCGTTTCGAAGAAGAGGTAAAACGCTCGGAAGAAGCATACAAGCGGGAGGAGAGCAGCTCCGCGAAAAAGTCCGCCTCCCCCGGCGGGGAGCGTTCTGACCCGGATCCCTTGCCGAAAAGTGAGCAAGGGAATGAGCAGGAGGATTCGCAGGAAGATTCGCAGGAGGGGGAGCAATCCCCGGAGCACGAGAGGCGTGCCCATGATGAGACTTCTAACGGCGGGATGCCGCCTGAAGAATATAGAAATCGAACAAAGGAGGATTGAGCATATGCTCGGATCAACGGAGATTATCGTATTGGTAGGGGTGGGGCTGGTTCTCTTTGGCGCCTCGGCAATTCCCAAGTTCGCCCGCTCCCTCGGACAGGCAAAGCACGAGTTCGAGAAGGGGCAGAAAGAGGAAGAGGCGACGAAGTCGGCTGAGGAGGAGAGCCCGGAAGACGGCACCGATTCCGGAGAGACGAAATCGGATGCCAAAGGCAAGCAAGGGTAAGAAGCGCGGGCAGCACAGGGAGAAACTCGGCGGCTCGCACCATTTTCTACCCCAACGAGCGAACTCTGCCTAACATCGATCCGCCCGAATCTTTTTTAGTTGACTTAAGGAATCGTCTGAGAATGTTCTCGGTGCTATACAAAAAGGAGTCGCACGAAAATACCGGGAAACCATACAGTAAAAAACAGGTATAGACAGGATAAAAATCCATAAAAAGCTTTTCTGTTTTTCCTGTTTTTATAGCCAAAGCATTGTATACTTCTTGTATAGGGTGATTATTTATGGTGATAAGAAGTCCCTTGGTATCCGGTCTTGGTAGAATCATAAGAGGTGCATTATGAGACGAATTGCAGTTTTTTTGATTGCGATAGGAATAATGTTCTTTTTCTCTGTTCTCCCTGGTGTTGGAGATGAGAAAGTGGAGGACCATCCGCTGATGTCCCGGTACCAGGGGGCCGATTATTACGATTCCGAGGTAACGGAATACGGAGAGTATGTGCTTCCTCTGGCGCCGCTTCAGCGCAACCGTCTAAACGAAACTCGAAGATTGGAGGGAAAAATCACCCACATTCAGTACACCCTCGAAGAGATGTCAATTCTGGAAGTATTCCGCAATTACCAATCGGCCCTGAGGGATGCCGGGTTCGAAATGATGTTCGAGCATACCGCGCAAAAATGGAGTCCTACCATGTACTGGGTGCGTAATGTGTACGATCCCCACGGAATCTACTGGAAAAGCAGCAGACGGACTACTTTTGTGGGCAACGGGTTTCGCTACCTTGCCGCCATGATGGAACACCCCGACGGAGATGTATATCTCAGCCTTTATATAACGCCGACCAGGGACGGAACGATTATTCAGCAGGATATTATAGAGACTCTCCCCATGGAGACCGAACTGATTACCGTCGATGAGGATTACCTTCGCGATGAGATCGAGCGCAGAGGGGTCGTCACACTTCACGGTTTACACTTTCATCCCGACAGCGCCCAGATGACCTCCGAATCTCTGGAGCTCATGGAAGAGGTGGCGGACTACCTGCGACAGAACCCATCACAGCGTTTTTACATCGTCGGGCACACCACGACCCTCGGTCCCCACGAGAACCTCATGTCCCTTTCCCTGCAGCGGGCGGAAACTTGTGCCCAGACGCTGATACGGGAATACGGTATTTCTTCCGATCGGCTGTTTCCTGCCGGGGCGGGCGGATTGTCGCCTGTAGCACACAACGCGGATGAAGAAGCTCGGGCGAGGAATCGGAGGGTCGAGCTCGTACTCCGTTATGCTGGTCCATAATATGCTGCCTAATCAGGCATGTATTAAAGCCGGCCCCGAAAAGTACGGATCAAGCTTAGGATGATAAAATAGGTAGAGACCAGGATAAAAGCCCAAAAGGATAGAGGATCACACTCTAATAGGTTTTCACCGGATTTTCTCTCGATTACCAGG
>CAYFUX010000006.1:115807-122873 GCA_964346455.1 uncultured Spirochaetaceae bacterium | reverse complement strand
CCGGCCGGCGGCCGTGTGCGGGGGCGCGAGCGGCCGGACTGGGAAGAGTGTCGGGGGCATGCGGGCGGGGACGACCGGGAGCGGGGCCCGCGGCCGGCGGGGCGGCCCGTAGGAGCTCATCGCCGGAAGGGACAGCCGAGGAATGGCCGAGGGTCGGCAGGGTTACAGCAGGGGGCGACCGAGGGTCGGGCGAGCTTGCACAAGCGGGGCGGAGTGTCGTAGGATAGGCGGAGTTTTTACTTCATGTGCGAGGCGGGAGGCGCGCGATGTTTCGCTGGTTCACCCGGATGCCCTGGGATAAGATCAACGTGCTCAAGCTCTACGGCGGACTGCCGCGGGCGGTTTACGTGCTCTTTTTTGCGCGGATCATCAACCGGATGGGCGATTTTGTGCACTTTTTTCTGACCCTCTTCCTGACGCAGAAGATGGGCATGGCCGAGAGCAAAACCGGCATCTTCATCATGCTGGTGAGCTTCTCGCGCATGGCAGGCAGCGTCTTCAGCGGCAAGATCGGCGACCACATCGGGCGCAAGCGGGCGATGGTGGTCTTCCTGGGCCTCTTCGCCCTGACCCTGACGGCAACGGGCTTCGTGGTCCACTCCATGCTCACCCCCTACCTGCTGATTCTAGCGGGCTTTTTCAACGGCGCAGAGCGGCCGCTGAACAACACCATCGTCATCGACCTCACCCGCGGGGAGCAGCGCAACAAGGCTTTCAGCCTCCTGTACCTGGGCATCAACATCGGCGTGGCGATTGGTCCGATGATCGCCGGCTTCCTCTTCAACCGCTTTATCCGCTGGATCTTCTGGGGGGATGCGATCACCAGCTTGATCGCGATCGTCCTGATCATCGCCTATGTGCCGGAGAGCCAGCCTTCGGCGGAGGAGATAGAGGCGAGCAAAACGGACACCGAGAGCAAAGAGCGGGCCGAAGAGGGCTCGACCTTGCAGGCCTTCCTCCGGCGGCCGGTACTGGCCCTCTCCACGATTCTGATGGTCCTCTCCGGCTTCATCTACGCCCAACACGCCTTTGCCCTGCCGCTGCGGCTGGACACCCTCTTTGGCGAGGAGAGCGCCGAGCGCTTCGGGATCATCATGTCGACCAACGCCGTCTACGTGCTCCTCTTTACCACCCTGGTACTCTACATCACCAAGCGCTTTAACCCGCTAAAGAACATCGCCTTTGCCAGCCTGCTCTACGCGGTGGGCTTTGGCTCGATCTACTTTCTGGAGTCCTTTGCGCTCTTTTTCTTCTCCACCCTGATCTGGACCCTGGGCGAGATCATGACGATGATCAACTACAACGTCTTCATCGCCAGTCACACCCCGATGAGCCACCGCAGCCGCTTCAACGGCCTGCTGCAAGTGATCCTGGGGATGGGCTTTGCCGTGGGCCCCTTTCTGGCGGGCTTTTATGTGGATGCCTTTGGCACCCGCTCCATCTGGTTAGTGGCGGCGGCGCTGGGAGTGGTGGTCTGCGGCGGCCTCTACGCGCTGGCCGAGTGGGAGCGGCGGTACGAGGCGCGGAAAGCTGAGGACGCCTAGAGTTTAGGGTGAGGTTTAGGATTGGGTTTTAGGTGGTAGGGGGGAGGGGTCGGAGGGCCGCTGCGACGGCCGGGCCAGGTTGCCCCCGGAGACGAAAAAGGCGGGTGAGGCAGAGGAGGGCGGATAGCGGCGGCGTTAGAGCTCCCCACGGGCCGCTGCGACGGCGCTACAGCTCCCCGAGAGCCGACACGGCAGTGTTATAGCTCCCCGAGAGCCGACACGGCGGCGTCCGCCGCCTCTTCCCGCGGAACCCGCCAAGAGCTGCCGTCGGCACGGAGTTGAAATTCGACCTGCCCTTCCTGCTGTGCCTTTTTCCCCAGGGTAATGCGCAGCGGCATGCCTAAGAGGTCGGCATCGTTGAACTTCACCCCCGCCGACTCTCTCCGGTCATCCAGAAGCACCGGGAGGCCGGCGGCCTCGAGCTCTGCGCAGAGAGCCTCCGCCGTCTCATCGTCTTTGAGCAGATCGACGAGGTGGACCTGGAAGGGCGCCACCGACGGCGGCAGGGCGAGGCCGGAGTCGTCGTGGTACTTTTCGGCCAGAGCGCCCAGCAGCCGCCCGATGCCGATGCCGTAGGAGCCCATGTAGAGGGGCTGCGGGCGGCCGCTCTCGTCCTGGAAGGTGGCGCCCATCGGGGCGGAGTAGCGGGTGCCGAGCTGGAAGATATTGCCCACCTCGATACCGCGCCGGGCTTCCAGGGGCTTGCCGCACTCGGGGCATGGGTCGCCGGCGCGGGCGGCGGCGATATCCGCCAGCGTTCCCATGTAGTCCCGGGCGAAGTTGCTGCCCAGAAAGTGATAGCCCTGCCGATTGGCGCCGGCGACGAGGTTATTGGAGCCGGCCACCGAATCGTCCACCATCACCACGGTGTTCCAGGCGCCGATGGGCGAGCCGTAGCCGGCGGACATGCCGCACGCTTCGATCTCCTCTTTCGTGGCGGTGCGCAGGGAACGGGCTTCGCACGCCTGCTGCAGCTTCGCCTCTTCGACCTCCAGGTCCCCGCGAATCACCGCCGTCACCAGCTTCTCGTAGGTGACGGTCTCGTCCTCAGGGTCGGGGAAGCTTCCCATCGCAAAGACTACTTTTGCGGTCTTGCGGGCGGGGATATTGAGGAACTCGGTGAGGGCGGCAATCGAACTCACCTCGGGGGTTTCGACCAGCTCTATCTTCTGCGGCTCCTCCGGATAGAGCTGTTTGTGCAGCTTGGCGGTCTGGCGATTGGCGCGGTAGTTGCAGGCGGAGCAGCTGATCACCGTATCCTCGCCCACCGGGTCGAGGTACATGTACTCGTGACTGACTTTGCCGCCCATCATCCCCGGGTCGGCGGCCACCGCGGTCACCGGGAGACCGCAGCGCTCGAAAATGCGGAAGTAAGCCCGGTAGTGGGCGTCGTACTGTCGCTGCAGCCCCTCCTCGTCCCGGTCAAAGCTGTAGCTGTCCTTCATGGTAAACTCCCGCACCCGGATCAGACCGGCCCGGGGGCGCGGGTCGTCGCGCCATTTGGTTTGGATGTGATAGACGAGCGCCGGCAGCTGCCGGTGGCTCTGGATCTGATCCCGCATGACGGCGGTAACCGTCTCCTCGTGGGTCATCGCCAGCGCCAGCTCCCGCTCGTTCCGGTCGCGGAAGCGGGAAAGCTCGGCATCGATCTCCCACCAGCGGCCGGACTCCTTCCACAACTCTGCGGGATTCACCACCGGCATCAGCATCTCCTCGGCGCCGATGGCCTCCATCTCCTCACGAACGATCGCCTCGATCTTGCGCTGCATCCGCCAGGCGAGGGGCAGCATGGTGTAGATGCCGGCGGCGGCCTGCCTGATATAGCCGGCCCGGATCAGCATATCCTGTCCCGGGGCTCCGCTCTTCCCCGGGGTCTCCCGCAGGGTGCGGGTGAAAAGACGCGACATTCTCATGGAGGCAACCTACCAGCGGCGGGGTCGAAGGTCAATCACTGCCGGCGGAAGAGGCGTGCGGGTGCTTTCTGCAGGCAGTGCCCGCGGGCGGTGCTGCGTACGGGGGCTGTAGCAGGCGAATAGAACGGCGCGGCCGGGGCTGGAGCGGGCTGTGCCCGCGGACGGCGCAGTGTGTGGGGGCTGGAGCGGGCGATCGGTGCGGAAGCCGGATGCTCCGGGCCCGTCTTGCCGGAGCCTATTTTCCCAAGCCTATCTTCCGGCAGGCGCGGACAAACTCCTCCGGCTGACGCGGGGTGAGCAGGTACTGCCGCCCGTCCTTTTTAACGACCAGCACAAAACGCCCTTCGGGGACTACGGCAGCGGAACCTGCAGCGTTCGCCCCGCCCGGCTGTCTGCCCAAGCTGATAGGAACCGAGGAGAAGCCGATGATCCGCCCCAGCTCCACCTGCCGGTTGACCTTGCCCCCGGAAGCGCTGCCCTTGGAGGAAGCGCCGCCCCCGGAGGGGCCGCTCCTGGAGGAAGCGCCGCCCGCGGAGGGGCCGCCTTCCTGCGTGCTGCCGTCGCCCCGGGATGTGCCGACCGAGGCGGTGCCGGACTGCGCTTTGCCGACTGCCCGGGGTTTGCCCTCCTGAGCCCGGCGAATGATCGAGCGCACCTTCGGGCTGCCGATGTCTTTGACCGAGGCGATGGACTCGGCGGCGATGCGGTACCGCTTGAAGGTGCGCTTCACACGGATTCCATCCTCTTCCACCGTGTAGTACCAGCCGAGGCGGGCGGTGTCCATCAGCACGATGACCACGATCGCCGCGGTCAGCGCCACCATAGAGAGGGCGAAGCCCCCTCCCGAGACAAACAGCACCCACACGGAAAAGACGATCAAAGCTGCAGTGAGGGCGATTACCACCGTGAGAGTACGGGAACTGCGGCGGGGTTTGAACTGCATCGGCGCTACCTCCGCCGCTATTGTACGGCAGCGATACCGCCGGGTCAACTCGCTGCGGCAACACGCTCCCTGCCAATATACGCGTCCCGTCGTCGCGTCGCGCCGGCTTCGAGCTAGCGTCCTTCGGCAAGGCCTTCGACGTGTTGTTGTGTCGTCACCGCACGTCGTGCTGCGGCCGCACAACCGTTCTTTCCCCGGCTTGCCAGCTGTGCTACACTGCTGTTGCCTAAGTGCTGCTGACTGTTCGCAGACCTCGCACACCGCGACGTACTGGTGACAAGAGGCACGGAGAGAAGCACACGCATAGATGTACGCAGAACTACTAATCCCCCGGGAAGGAGCATCGGAATGAAACCGCGAATCGCCGTTAGCACGCAGCACAGCCGGGAGGGCCTTCTCCGCTATTTGAAGGTCCAGCGCAACTATGCCGACTCCCTCGACGCCGCCGGGGCGGTGCCGCTGTTTCTGCCTCAGCTTCCCGGAACCCTGGAAGCCGCTGCTGCGGCCGAATCCTCCGCCCCCCTCGCCGAGCGCGCCGCCGAATACCTGGAAGGAATGGCGGGCCTCCTGCTCACCGGCGGCCAGGATATCGATCCGCTCACCTACGGGGAAGAGCCGCACGTTAAGCTTGGGGTCACCGACCCTGAACGCGACCGCTGGGAAATCGCTCTCTACCGGGCCGCCAGAGAGCGCGGTCTCCCCGTGCTGGGGATATGCCGGGGCATTCAGCTGATGGCGGTTGCGGAAGGCGGCAGTCTCTATCAGGATATCGGCGCGCAAACCGGCAGCAGCATCGCCCATTTTCCGGCGGAACTGCAGATGGAACGGCTGCACCACCGCATTTCCATCGAAGCCGATTCGCTGCTGTATCGAATCTGCGGCACCCGGCATTTGACCGTAAACAGCATCCACCATCAGGCGGTGCGGGAGCCCGGCAGACGGTTGCGCATCTCCGCCGTCTCCCTCTCCGACGGAATCGTCGAAGCGCTCGAAGACCCGCACGCCCCTTTCGTTCTGGGGATCCAGTATCACGGAGAGGCCCTCGGCGCCCTCGACCCCGAATACCTGAGCCTCTTCCGTGCTTTCGTCGCCGCCGCACAGCGCGGTGGGGCGTCGTTCCCTTCCTAGTCTACAGCTCAAAGACGGAGAGGCCCGCAAGGGCGGGACACTTCGCCCTTGTCCAAACGCCCCTCTCTCCCCCGCCAAGTTCTCCTCCACCCCTCTCTCCCCCGCCGAGGCGGGGATGCACAAGCGCCGGATGACCGTTATACTTGGTTTCGTGAGCAACACTGAACGATTATAAGATAAGGAGCAGACCATGAAAGAGCACCTGCGAACAGAACAGTTTCCCGAGGACTTTATCTGGGGCACCGCCACCGCCAGCTATCAGATCGAAGGGGCGGTACGGGAGGACGGGCGAAGCCCCTCCATCTGGGACACCTTCAGCCACAGCCCCGGGAAGACCGTACACGGCCACACCGGCGACATCGCCTGCGACCACTACCACCGCTATTCGGAAGACGCGGCCCTGATGGCGGAGCTCGGCGTCGACGCCTACCGCTTCTCCCTCGCCTGGCCCCGCATTCTTCCCGACGGCACCGGCACGATCAATCAGAAAGGGGTGGACTTCTACCGGCGGCTGATGGAGGAGCTGAGAAAGCACAATATCGAACCGGTGGTCACCCTCTACCACTGGGACCTTCCCCAGAGCCTTGAGGATGCCGGAGGCTGGCCATCCCGGCAGACGGCGGACGCCTTCCTCGAGTACGCCGAGCGCTGTTTCGAGCTCTTTCCCGAGGTACGCCGCTGGATCACCCTCAACGAGCCCTTCTGCAGTTCGATCCTCGGCTACCTCACCGGCGAACACGCCCCGGGCCGGCAAGACCGCCCCGCCGCCTACCGGGCGCTGCATCACCTGCTTCTGGCTCACGGCCGGGCGGTGGAGTCGTTTCGCCGCAGCGGCAACGAAGGGGAGATCGGCATCTCCCTCAACACCTCCTCTCCCCGGCCGGCGACCCGCCGGGGGGAAGACCGGGAAGCGGCGGACCGCGGCGCCGATCTCATGACCCGCATGTTTTTGGATCCCGTCCTGGGCCGCGGCTATCCGCAGCGCCATCTCGAGGCGTATCCGGAGGTCGAAATGCCCATCCGGGAGGGCGACATGGAGCACATTGCCGCGCCGATCGATTTTCTGGGGATCAATTACTACTTTGAAGACGCGGTCACCGCGGATGCGAGCCATCCGGAAGGGTTTCGCTCCGTTCCGCAGTACCAGCGGCGCACCGAGATGGGCTGGCCGGTTACGCCCGAAGGTTTTTATCGGCACCTGCGCTGGATTGCCGAGGAGACCGGCGACCTTCCGCTCTATATCAGTGAGAACGGCGCCGCCTTCGCCGACCGCCTCACTGCCGACGGCAACGGCTGCCACGACCCCGAGCGCATCGACTACCTGCGCCGTTATCTTTTCGCCTGCAGCCGCGCGATCCGCGACGGGGTGCCGCTGAAGGGCTACTTCCTCTGGAGCTTTATCGACAACTTTGAATGGGCCTTCGGCTTCGACCGCCGTTTCGGAGTGGTCTACTGCGACTACGTCAATCAGCGCCGCGTAAAGAAGGACAGTTTCTACTTTTACCGCGATGTGATCGCCGGGATGGAGCCGGTTTAAC
>CAYFUX010000006.1:59665-115707 GCA_964346455.1 uncultured Spirochaetaceae bacterium | reverse complement strand
GGGGCCGGTTTAACGGGGCCGGTTTAACGGGGCCGGTTTAACGGGGCCGGTTTAACGGGGCCGGTTTAAGGGGGCCGGTTTAAGGGGGCCGGTTTAAGGGGGCCGGCTTCCTCTATATCCGGATGGCACCACCTCGGCTTCACCCGGAAAATCCCGATGTCGTCCTGATTGACACAAAACAGTCCTGCCTCTACGCTAACGATATGAACAAGATGATCAATCGCGCGTTATGTCTGCTCAGCGGTGTCTTTCTGCTGGGCATCGGAGTCGCTTCGCTGCGTTCACCCGAAACAGTGGCCGACTCGATTGGCTATGTGCTGGACACCCCGATGGGGCTCTCCGAGTTCATGACTGTCTACGGCGGCCTCCATGTGGGGATCGGCATCTCCCTGCTTTTGGGAGCCCTGTTCAGCAACTTCCGGCGAGTCGTGCTGGCGCTGCTGGCTATCAGCGCCACCGCCAGTGCGGTTGTCCGGGCTTATACGCTCTACACCCTCCGTCCGGAGCTGGAGCTGTCGATGATCCTGCTGGCGGTGGAAGTGGTCCTCGCCTTGATCGGCTGGATAGGTTGGGGCCTCGAATCTAAGCAGAAGCGGCGCCGATGAAACGGCGCGTTTTTATCCTCGCCGCGGCCGCTGCCGCCGCGGCCGTCGCAGCAGCACTCGTACTGCTAATCTTTCGCCCCTTTCAGCCGGTCAGCATTTCCGTAGACATTGCGGAAAAGGCGCCCCTCTCCGCCCTGGCCCGGGTGGAAACCCGCAGCCCTTCGACCGTCACCCTCACCCTCCGCGGACGAGACGGCAATGACTTGGAGACTTCCTTCGACCGCCGGGCGCGTACGCACAAGCTCCCGGTCCTCGGCCTCTATCCCGACTACCGCAACCGCCTCGAGTTCCGCATAAAAACCGCAGACGGCACCGTCTACAGCCGCAGCCGCACCGTCGCCACCGACCCGCTGCCCGACTACTATCCGGAGGTGCAGCTGCAGCGGAAGCTGCCGGAAAAGATAGCCCCGGGCATGATCTTCATGCATCTTGCCCACTACGACGCCGAGGGCAACTACCATCCCCTGCCCTCGGCGGTGGACCGCTACGGACGGGTCCGCTGGTACTACGACGGGGATATCGGTCACGTACTGCGGCGGATGGAGAATGGCAATTTTCTCATCCAGCGGGAGGACTCGCTGGCGGAGATGGACATGCTCGGCCGCTCCACCGGCCGCAGCATCACGGTGGACTCGGGGATCCATCACGATGCGCTCGTTTTGCCGGACGGCAATTTCCTCGTCCTCACTACGGCCCCCGATTCGTTCGAAGACGGCGTGGTGGAGATAGACCGGGAAAGCGCGAAGGTTGTCCGCAGCTGGGATTTTCGGGAAATCCTGGACCCGGAACGGCCGCCCCAGCCTCGGAACCTCCAGGAGGGAGACTGGCTGCACCTCAACGCCCTCACCTACGATCCCGCCGGCGATGCTATCATCGTCTCGGGCCGCGACCAGAGCGCGGTAGTCAAAGTGGACCGGCAGAGCGGGAAACTGCAGTGGATTCTGGGCAATCACCGCCACTGGAAGGACGCCTTTACTCCCTACCTCCTCGATCCACAGGGCGAGCCCTTCGAATGGACCTGGGGCCAGCACGCCCCCATGCTGCACCCGGAGGACCCGCAGCGCATTCTCATCTACGACAACGGCAACAAGCGCTCCTACGACCAGCCGCTGGCTCCGGAAGAGAACTACTCCCGGGCGGTGGAGTACCGCATCGATCCCGACTCCATGGAGGTGCGGCAGATATGGGAGTACGGCCGGCGGTACGGCTCCGAGCTCTACACCCCCTTTATCGGCGATGCCAACTATTTGCCCGGCGGCAATCGTCTGGTGACTTTCGGCGGCATCGCCCGCAACCTTTCCGGTGAGCCCACGGAACTCTTTGACTGGGAGGAAGAGCAGGTGAAGGATATGAAAATTTCCGTCCGCATTGCCGAAGTGACCGATGAGATGCCGGCCCGGGAGGTGATGTCGCTCACTTTCAGGGACCCGGATGCCGACAGCTATCGCGGCTACCGCTGCTACCGGGCGGTAAAACAGCCCCTCTACCCGCCGGACCCGACGTCCGCCGCGGACCCGCGGGCCGAGTAGCGGCGCCGGTCACTCCCGGGCGTCCTGCTTCACAAACGTCCCGGCGCGGAACTCTTTGAAGGCGCGCTGCAGCTCTTCATCGCTGTTCATGACGATCGGACCGCGCCAGGCGATCGACTCTTCGAGGGGGCGGCCGGAAATATAGAGAAAGCGCGCTCCTTCCGGGCCGGCGGTCAGCCGGGTCTCCTCCCCGTCGCCAAAGAGGAGGAACGTACGGTTGCCGCCCTCGGCAGCTTTCGCCTCCACCTCGCCTTCGATGACATAGACTATCAGCGTCCGGCCTTCCGGGACCTCCCGGTGAAAGACCGCTCCGGCCGGCAGGCTCACATCGAAGTACTCCGGATCGATTGCCACATCGTCCACCGGCCCGGAACTCCCCTCGTAGGTGCCGCAGATCACCCGCACCACCCTGCCGTCCGCTCCTTCAACCGCCGGAATCTCCCCGGAGGTGATCCCCCGGTATCTGGGGGCGCTCATCTTCTCCGCCGCCGGCAGGTTAGCCCAGAGCTGAAAGCCGTACATACGACCGTCGCTCTCACCCCGGGGCATTTCCTGATGGATAATGCCGCTTCCGGCGGTCATCCACTGTACATCCCCGGGGCCGATAGTTCCTTCGTTGCCCAGGCTGTCGCCGTGGTCAACCTCGCCGGCGAGCACGTAGGTGATCGTCTCGATCCCCCGGTGCGGATGCCAGGGAAAGCCGGCGGCATACTCCTCCGGTCGGTCGGAGCGAAAATCGTCGAGCAATAGAAAGGGGTCGGTGTTCTCCTCGTATCCGAAACCGAATACCCGGCGCAGCTTGACTCCCGCTCCCTCGAGGATGGGATAGGCGCTGCGCACCTCGCGAACCGTGCGTTCTCTACTCATACAACCTCCAATAGCGATTCCACCCTGATGGGGGTCGCCTCCGTCACGGCGCTCATAGTAGCCCCGTGGCCGCACCGGAAGGGGCTCAGCCGATGCGGTAGGTCTCGATAGGATGTTCCTGGCCGGCTTCGGCGCTGATCTTTGCGATAATTTCCACATAGCGCTCGAGCCCTGAGCCGCTGATCTTCTTCTTTAGCAGATAATCAACCTGGAACACCCCGGCGGCGTCGCTCATCACGATCTCCACCCGCACCGGTTTCTCTTCCAGGGGCTTCATCACCCGGACGTCTTCGATAGCCATGGCGCTGATGCTGTGGATATCCTTTTTGCCGGATTCGAATCCGATTCGCGCCCGACCTTTCTTCATGTCCAGGCCGTCGGCGACTCGAACCACCCCTGCTTCAGTGGTGTGGACCGCAACTTCGGTGTCGTGGGCAACCATCGCGTGGAGCGTCTCGGTGACAATGATCTGCCGTTTACGTTTATCGTCATAGGCTGCTTCGAGCACCTCAGGAAGCAGCCGTACGGCCAATCCCATTCCGATATCGTCGTGCAGGTCACGGTGGACACTGTTTCCCAGGTCGTGCATCAAACTGGCCAGCAGCACGACCACTTCCGCATCTTCGTAGTCAAACTCCCAGTCCTCCACGATGCTCGGTACCACCCCCGCCTCCACCAGATTACGTAGCATCTTGACCGCTAAGTTGGCAACGATTGCGACGTGGGTCTTCCCGTGATCGGACATGCCGAGCCGTTTGACGGCCATGATATTACACGCCTCCCACACGGCATTGAGTTCTTCATGATTGTTGACGGCCTCGAGCACCTGCTCGAGGCGTTCGTTTCCTTTAGTAGGTATATTCATAGCTCTTTAGTATACGAACAACGATCTGGCGGGTCAAATGGGCGCGCGTGGGGCCGTGCCATGCGTGGGGGTGCCATGCGTGGGGCCGTCCATATTGACAGCCCCTCTACGTTGCGCTATAGAATTATTAAGTATTACCATCGGTAGCATTGGTGAAGAAAACGAGGAGGCACCATGAGCAATGCCCATAAACATAAAAAGGACGAAGTCATCACCTTCAAGGTCGACGAAGACCTGGCGGAGGCAATGACGGGGATCCGCAACCGCTCCGCCTTCATCCGAAAAGCGATTCTCGACGCCCTCGGCAGCACCTGCCCGGTGTGTCAGGGGACGGGCATCCTCTCCGCCGCCCAATTGGAGCACTGGCGCGCCTTTTCCGCACACCACCAGGTGGTCCGCTGCGACAGCTGTAACGAGTACCGTCTGATATGCGAACACGAACATTCCAACACCCCCTAATTTTCCGTTCCCAAAGGAGACGAATGGTTCGAAGCCTGCCAGGGAGAACGGCCATGTGCACGGCGACGGCGATACGCTGGAGCTCCCGCCGATAGAGCCGGCCGAGCTCGAGGAGGGAGAGCGGCTGCGGGTCGTCGCCACCACCATCTTCATCGGCGAGGTCGCAGGCCGTAATGCTCTCCCGCACTTTAGCTCACGACGCGGATCTGATGCTGCTCGACGAGCCCTTGAACAACGTGGACCTTGCCACCCGGGAGCTGATCTTTCACACCATCGAGAAGTTGACTTCACAGGAAAAGACCGCGATCGTCAGCACCCACGACCTCGGTATTCTCAAAGTCCATTTTGGGAGGACCCTCTTCCTGGCAGCCTACGCCGTGGCGAGCCTGCGGAAAGTCGGGAGACGGGCAAAGCAGTGTGATCTGACAGGCTGAAAGCTCTTTTCCAGCCGCTTCTTTTACACTACAATTACAGAAAACATATAACGGGGTACACAGCATGGGGAAAAAGCAAAAAAGAGAACCGCACTTTCTCTTAATCGGCGCAGGAGTCACCGGCAGCTACTATGCGGCTCGATTGCAGCGTGCCGGAGTACATATTACAATACTCTGCCGGCCGGAACGGCAGTCCTACCTCCAGGAAAACGGAATCGTATTGACCGAATACTATACAGGAACCCGCTCCCACCTTGCGGTTCGCACTGTTCTCGAACCACAGGACGAATACGATTATGTGCTCATTTTTCTCCCCACTCACCGTACCGGTGATCTGCTGCCCCAGCTGGAGAAACTTTCCACTGCAAAGGCCTTCATTTTCTTTGGCAACAACGTGCAGGGCTTCGAAGAGGTCCAACAGCGGCTTGGCGATGACCGGGTATTAGCCGGAATACCGGCGCTAGTAGGCGTGCGCGAGCAGCAGGTGGTCCGCTACGCCGACGCCCCCAAAGCCACGAAAAAGCCCTGCGACACGCTTTGGATCGGGGAAATCGAAGAGCCGAACAACCGCGCTATCCGTCACTTGAAACACGCCTTCGGCCGAGCGAATATCAAGGTGCAGCGCTCCATCCAAATCCGTGAGCGCCTGCTCACCCGCGCCACCCTGATGTTACCCATTGCCCTCGGCCTCTACGCCTCCGGTCACAAACCAGAAACACTTGCATATAATCGGGAACGACAGCGGCTGATCGTGAAAGCCTGGAAAGAGTGCGCCCTTATGCTTCGCAGCAGAGGGGGCCGGATAACGCCGCTGAAATATCGCCTTCTACTGCTGCTTCCGGAGGGACTCCTTGCTGCCAAGCTGAAACGCTTTTTAGAGTCCCCCTTTGCCGCTATCGCTTTTGCAGCCCATACCGGCGAGGCACGGCGCGAGGTAAGAGAGCTCTACGACGGACTAAAGAAACACGCCAAGCAGAGCGACACACTTTTACCCTCCCTAAAAGAGCTCTATCAGAGCGCCACGAAACGCCGCTAACGGGGAACTCCGACCGGGATAATCAGGAGCGGTTTCATCTCCTCCGTACCGAGGAGTTTTTGTACTTGTGGGTCCCTAAACGCGCCCACCGGCGCGGCCCCTAAGCCGGCGGCAACCGCCTCCAGGAGGATGTTTTCCGCCGCTGCTCCGGCGTCTAGCTGAAGGTACCGCTCCGCACCGCGGGAGCCGTACTTCCTGGCCACCGCCTCCGGGTCGCCGGCAATCACGACCGCCGCCGGGGCATCCGCGATCCACATCTGGCTCAACGCCGCCGCCGCCAACCGCTCGCGTAGGTCCCCTTCTTTACGCAGCTGCAGTCCGTGCACCTCCGGCAGATAGCGATACACTCCGGAAGCGATTCCCTCCACATCTCCGGCCACGAAAAACAGATTTATCGGATAAATAGCTCCCGCCGAGGGGGCGGTGCGGCTGGGCCCGGAAATTGCATCGGGAAGCACGCCCCCGCCGGCCCACAGCAACCGTCCCGCATCGCTGCGGGCAATGGATTTGGCGGCAAAGGAGCGCACCGAGCGGCGGGAAGAGAGCGCCTCTCGAAAGGACATCTCGCCCTCCCGCGAGGGGGCCTTGCCCTCCCGCGAGGGGGCCTTGCCCTCCCGCGAGGGGGCGGAAAAGAGGATATCCGTCTCTTCAGCCTCATCCCCGTTGCCGGCGGCCCATATCTGCAGCCCGCCTCCGTTCACACAAGTCGCCAGCAATATGGCCGCCACGAGTACGGGCATCTCCCGCCTGCGGCTTCCAAAGAGCAAGAAGCTGCCTCGCTGCTTCCCTCCCAGCATAGCTATTCCTCCCTGGCTTGCTGTACCGGAGCACTCCCCTCCGCACCGTTCAGCCCGGTACGAAACCAGACGGTACATTCGGTGCCGTCCACCGAGCGAAACTCGACCTCTCCCCGGAGCTGCGACCGCGCGAGAATAGTGACGGTCTGGATGCCCAGTCCGGAAGAACGTTCGGGGTCAAATCCCGGAGGAAGGCCTCGGCCGCTGTCGCGCATCGTAAGGCGGCCCACTTCCCTGGATTCTCCATCGAAGGAGAGTTCGATCCGAACCTCCCCCGAGCTCCCCTCGGCAAAGCCGTGATGTACCGCATTCGTGAAGAGCTCGTTAAAAATCAGCCCCAGAGGAACGGCTGTCTCTATCGAGCCTTCCATCTCTTCCAGCTCATAACGGCAGGAAATACGGTTAGGATCAATGACGAGGGCATTACGGAGCAGCTCCCCGAGTTCCCGCACGTACTCGTGCAGATTGAGCCTCGAGAAGCTCTCAGACTCGTAGAGTTTCTCGTGAACGAGCGCCATAGAGTGGAGTTTACTCTCCAGCTCCAGAAGAAAGGTCTGAGTGTGAGGCTCCCCAATGGAAGTGCGCCGGAGATTGATCATGGAGGTAATCACTTGCAGGGTGTTCTTCGAACGGTGCAGCAACTCCCTCAGCAGGGTCTCCCGTTCGTCGAGGGTCTGTTGAAGGGCCTCCTCCCACCATTTTCGCTCCGATATATCGTGGAGTGCCCCGATTATCCTCTCCGGTTTACCGGCTTTGTCCTCGACCACATCGGCCATGGACAACACCTGTGCTATAGACCCGTCTTTTTTATACACAGAATGCTCGATGGTAAAGCCGCCCTCCCCGGCAAGGGCCTTCTTTAGCGCCGCTTCCATGCGGATGCGGGTATCCTCCGTAATATGAGAAAGGGCAATATGTTTTCCGGGCGTCACCTCCCGAGGCTTGTAGCCGAAAATACGGTAGAGCTCGTCGGACCAGGTGAGCTCATATGCACGGATGTTGTACTCCCAGCTGCCAAACTGCCCCAACCTTTCCGCACGCTTGAGCCGTTCCTGATTTGCCTCGAGCTCCCGCTGCACTCGACTGCGCTCTTCGTCGGTCCGAAGCGCTGCAATCCCGTAGCCCAGGTCCTCGGCAAGCCCCTGCAGCAACTCTTTCTCCTGCTCGTCAAAAGCCCCCGGATCTTTGGAATAGATGGTCAACGCCCCTACATCCCGGCGGTCTACCCGCACCGGAACGGACATAAACGAGCGGTAGCCGCACTCCCGTGCGGCCTCCTTCCAGGGGATTTCCTTCCCGCTCTCCTCGATATTCTGTACGGCGGTAGTGCGCCCCTCCCGGATAGCTACTCCCACCGGTCCCCACCCGTAGGTGTCGTCGGACCATGCGACCCGAATAGTTTGCAAATATCCATACACGTTTCCGGCGGAAGCGACAGGACGAACACTTTTTCGATCGTCTCGTTCCGCATATCCCACCCAGGCAAGGCTGTAGTTCCCGGAAGTGACCAGCAGCTTGCATATCTCTTCTGCCAACCGCTGCTCGTCGTTGCTGCGGGTCAGCGCCTGGTTACACTCGCTGATGACTCGATACGCCCGCAGAATGCGCTCCGTTTTCACCGCCCGTTTACGATGCCGGAGCACGATCATCAGGCTGGCGACGGCAGCACCCGCCGCCGCTCCGGCAAGCAGGAACCATACCGGGGCCACACTTCCGGCAGGTCCCAGAGCAATTGCCCCTCCCTCCTGAGCCGCCAAAGGAACGCGGACCAGAAACAGCAGCATTCCCCCTGTAAGAATGCGGCCTATCAGCATACGGCTCTTCCTCTCCGAGACACGTTCAGCCCCCTGTAGTCCATAGGCGGGTAATTTAGCATATTCGTTCCCTCGAAACAATCTTACTGCCCATGAGAGAGCCGTTTCAATACCGTCCTACCGGGGCGCAGAGGTTTTAGAGCTTCTCGCTCCCTATCCGGCAGATCAGCCGGACGGTTTGTTCGAGGTCGCTAAGCCGCACGAGCGCCGCAGGGCCGTGAATATAACGGCCGGGAACAGAGATCACTCCGGTCGGCACGCCCCGGCCCATCCGGCTCAAATCGCCCGCATTGGTACCGCCGTAGATCGGTTTCTTATACTGCCAGCGGATGCCCTCATCCTCCGCAGAGCGCTTCAAACGCTCCAAAAGATCCTGCGGCACGATATGGCTCTTGTCGGCTATTGTAAGTGCCGGTCCCCTTCCGCAGCGGGAGATGATTTTGTGCTCCGGCACGCCGGGAGTATCGGTAGCGGTAGTGTTTTCGATTACGAGAGCTATATCCGCTGTCTCGTTGCGGGCGGTAACCTGGGCTCCATAATGGCCGGCGGTCTCTTCTCCCACGGAGAAAGAGAAGAGGAGCGTATTCTGCGGTTGTTCCTCAGAAAACCGCCTGGCAGTCTGCAGCAGCACATTGCAGCCGCTGCGGTCGTCAAAGGCCTTTCCCAGCACACTCTCCTCGTTGAGCCGCCGAAACGGTACATCAAAGGTTCCCACGCTGCCCACTTCGAGTCCCATTTCCATCACTTCCTCGGCGGAGGAGGCCCCTACATCCACCGTAAGATCTTCCATCGCAGGAGCCTCACGGCCCCCACGTGTGCCGGCAAGGTGGGGCGGGATGCTAGTGCAAATCCCGTACACCCGCACACCCTCGCGGTTAAGAAACTGGAGCGGGGTACCGGTCAGCAACAGCGTATCCACTGCTCCCAGAGCGGCGATTCGCAGAAATCCGTCCCGGTCTATATGATTGACCATAAAGCCCACCTCGTCCATGTGAGCGTCCAGGAGGATGCGTCTGCCCCCTTCTTTCCCGCTGCGCTCAGCAATCAAATTTCCGGCTCCGTCGGTGTGCATCCGGTCCACCCAGGGTTCTAATGCACTGCGCAGATACTCGCGGATCGGCTCTTCCCGACCCGGAAGTCCGATACGTTCACTCAACTCCTGCTGTGCAGCACACAGCCTCTCTCTTTCCGTCATACCATCCTCTTCTTCATTGATCTGATATGGGGTGGTTTTTCCCCTCCCTGCTCAGTGACTGGAAGGCCTCTTTGGCATCGTACATACGATGGTCGGCCACATTGAGAAGCGTCTGCGCATCGTAGCAGCCCTCGTGCTCGGCGAGCTCGGCAATTCCTGCGGAAGCGGAGAGCGGCTCGGCACACTGCTCGCACGCCAGCCGGGCGGAAAGTTCTTCATTGACCTTCCGCCACACCGCTTCGGCCCGCTGCACATCGCAGCCGGGGAGGATGACAAGAAACTCGTCTCCTCCGAGCCTGGCCACGGTGTCGGAACTTCTGATTCGCCGCTGAATCGTCTCGGCTATCCGGCGAATCATCTCGTCGCCGGCGGCATGTCCGTAAGTATCGTTAATGCACTTCAGCCCGTTTACATCCACAAACGCTATGGCAAGATTAACCCCGGTCGCCACCGCCTGCTCGACACTGCGCTGCAGCGCCTCCAGGCCGGCCCGCCGGTTGAGCAGACGGGTCAATTCGTCGACCCGCGCCTCCCGACTGGTCCGCTTCTCCCGCGCCTTCCGTTCGGTGATATCGCTCTTTATATCGACGTAGCCGATGATCCTCTTCCAGCGGTCCTTGATCGGCGAGACATGGGCCGCCTCCCAATAGAGGCTGCCATCCTTCCGACGGTTGCAAAACTCTCCCTGCCACTTTTCTCCGGCGCGTATAGTCTCCCAAAACCGGCGATAAAACTCCCGGTCGTGCTCCCCGGATTTGAGGAGTCGTGGGGTTTTTCCCAGTACCTCCTCCGGCCCATATCCCGTCAGAGAAGTAAAACTGGGATTGACATATTCAATATGTCCCTCGGTATCGGTCATCATGACCGTCTGAGGAGTCTGCTCCACCGCCTCATACAGCTTCCGAAGGTCAGTTTTTCGCATGATATTGCTGTCGTACGTATAGAGAAGCAGCAGCAGCGCGAGCATTGCGAGGGCAAGCAGAACGATAATTTTTGTCATAGAGTTTCGCTGCTGGGGATGCAGGGGGGCCGTTCCCCGATCGGCGATGGAGATAAGCTGCCATCCGGCAGGTGTGAGGCTCCTCCGGTGCACCATTATCTCCGCAGTGTCCGCCGCATTTTCCAGCAGCGGTTGCTCGGGCCGCTCCACCCCTTCGAACTGACGGGTCTCCTGCAGTCGCTGCTCCATCGCTGTCGAAAGGGGCTGTACCGCCGCGTATAACCACTCCTCCCGGTTGGAGGCAATTACGATTCCGTTGTTATCGACCACCCCCAGAGAGCAGACCTCCTGCTGCAGCGGACCCATTAGACCGTTGGTATCGGCTTTCACCACCGCCGCCCCCACAATGCTGCCGTCCCTGCGCACGGGAACGCTGAAGTAGAGGCCCGGAAGATCCGTATTCACCCCCTGAGCAAAGGTGACGCTGCTCTTCCCCTTCATCGCCGCTTTGAAATAGGGTCTGAAGCCGTAATTTTTCCCTATCATGGATGCGGCTACCGCAGCGGTCTTCTCATCCCCCACGCTCAGCCGGCACACTCCCTCCCGGTCTAGCAAATACACGAGTTGAGCATCGGCGGCCCGCTGCGCCGCCCGCACAATACCTTCCGGCGCAGCACCTTCACCGGTAAGAAACGTCGCCGACTCCTCGACCTGCGCCACGCCCTCTGCCTGTTTGGAAAAGAGCGCGAAGTAGCCGAGATTGAGGCTGCGCTGCACTTTTTCCACAGTTGCCTCCTGAGCGGCTCTCAGGTTTTCCTGGCGCACCTGTTGGAACCCCCGCAGCACAGTCCAGGTGGCGCCCAGCACGAGCAGTCCCCAGAGGAGGGTTATTGCGATAAGCCGTATATGTTTATGAGTAAACAGTTTTTGGGGGTAAGTCACATTCTTTTTCATTTCTTATAATTGAAATGTACAACTCTAGGAGATGTTTGAATTTTCCTCAAATAAATAGTACTAAAAGTATAGTGCCCCCTCCCGCTCCTGTCAATCTAACGGAAATTGTCGTGCACCCCGCTCCGTCCTCACACCGGCTGCCCGTAGCCGCTGATTTCACAGAGGACACCGCTCTCCTCGGCAATGCTGCGCAGCCGCTCGAGGAAGGCCGGGCGGGGTTCCTCCGCCCGCTCCCATGCGGGGTCCAGCGTCACTCCCGCCCGAAAAGGCTGCAGTACATAGCGCTGCGCCCCCGGCAGCAGCGGCAGCAGCTGTCGCATCTCCTCCTCCCCCACGATGCCCGGTACCACGGTCGTACGAAGCTCGTAGGGGATGCTGCCCGCCCGCAGGACCTCCACCGCGGTGCGTACGGCGGCGCCCGCATCGGCGGCCTTCCCCGGTACCAGCCGGTCATAGCGCTCCGGAACGGTCTTGAGGTCCAGCGCCACATAATCCGCCTCTATCTCTGCCAGCCGTCCAGGCAAGGTTCCGTTGGTATCCACCTTGATTTTAAGTCCCCTGCGGCGTAGCGGCTCGAGAAAGGCGGGAAGGTCGGGATGCAGCAGCGGCTCTCCGCCGGTAACGCAGACCCCGCCCAGCACCCCGCTGCGCCGTTCGAGAAACCGCTGCACCTCCGCAGCTGCAACCAGGCTCTCGCTGTAGGGCGGCGCCGCCAGGGCCGGATTGTGACAGTAGGGGCAGCGCAAATTACAGCCGGGCGTGAACAGCACAGCCGCCAGCTCCCCGGGAAAATCGACGAGGCTGGTCTTTTGCAGCCCGAGCCGCTCGAGGGCCATTACGCCTCCGTGCTCTCACGGCCGGCGCTCTCTTCTCCGGCGTCCCCGCTTCCCCGGGAACTATCGCGGGACCCTTCTTGGACCTTCCCCCGGGTATCTTGGGTATTCCCCCGGGCAATCCCGAGCGCTTCGATCTCCGCGCGGCTGCATGCCCTGGCGGTCTCCTCCCCCCGGGAATCGAAAAAGAGCGCCGTAGGCGCGGCCATTACCCCATAGCGCCGCGCCTGTTCCAGGCCGCGCTCGCCGTCTACGTCCACCAGCTCGCCGGGCAAGTCCGCCTCCTCGAGCTGCCGCTTCACCGGCGGACAGTTGGGGCAGGCGGCACGGACAAACAAGAGATAGGAGGCGGGAGCGCTCTCCCCGGAGAGCCGCACAGATTCCGCCGCTTTCACTCCCGCGCGGGGGTCCGCGCCGGGGACGGCGGGAAAGAGTTCGCCGGCCGCCGTCTGCTCGGCGGCAGTCTGTTCCGCAGCCCCGCCGGGCTCCACGAGCTGCGGCTCGGCAAAGAGCCGGCGACGGCCGTACTCCTCCTTCTTCCCCCGGTTCCAGTTGCGCACCGAACGGTAGTAGCCGACGATCCGGGAGTAGACTTCGGCCTCCGCTCCGCAGCGGGGACAGGTGAAATGCTCTCCGCTGAGGTAGCCGTGCTCGGGACAGACCGAAAAGGTGGGGCTGATGGTGAAGTACGGAAGCCGGTAGTTAGCGGCGATGGCCCGCACCATCTGGCGGCAGCTGCGCCAGTCGCTGACCGCCTCTCCCAGAAACGCGTGGAACACCGTACCGCCGGTATACCGGGTCTGCAGACTGTCCTGGTGATCGAGCGCTTCAAACACATCGTCGGTATATTCCACCGGAAGCTGCGTGGAGTTGGTGTAGTAGGGCTCCTGATCACCGCTGGCGGCAATATCCGGAAAGTGATCGGCGTCGTGCTTTGCCAACCGGTAGCTGGTACTCTCGGCGGGGGTGGCCTCCAGGTTGAAGAGATCGCCGGTCTCCTCCTGCAGATCCGCCAGGTGGCCACGCATATACTCGAGCACTTCCTCGGCAAAGGCCTTGCCCTCCTCACTGGCGATGGATTTGTCCATGTAATTGAGCAAGCACTCGTTCATCCCCACGATGCCGATCGTCGAAAAGTGGTTGTCTAGATGCCGCAAGTACCGGCGGGTGTAGGGGAAAAGGCCGGCGTCGAGGAGCCGCTGGATCACCTTCCGTTTTATGACCAGCGACTGCGCCGCCAGGTCCATCAGCTCGGTAAGACGCCGGTAGAAGTCCCGCTTTGAACGGGCAAGGTATCCGATCCGTGGAAGGTTGATGGTCACCACCCCGAGGGAACCGGTAAACTCGTCCGAACCAAACAGGCCGCCGCCGCGCTTGCGCAGCTCCCGCTTATCAAGCTGCAGCCGGCAGCACATGGAGCGCACGTCCGCCGGGTCGAGGTCGCTGTTGATAAAGTTCTGGAAGTAGGGGGTGCCGTACTTAGCCGTCATCTCGAAGAGCAGCCGAGCGTTCTCCGAATCCCAGTCAAACTCTTCGGTCAGATTATAGGTGGGAATGGGATACTGGAATCCGCGCCCTTCGGCATCGCCGGCGAGCATCAGCTCGATGAAGGCCCGGTTGATCATATCCATCTCCCGCTGACAGTCCCGGTAGGTAAAGTCGCACTCCTCGCCGCCTACGATCGCGGGGCGGTCTGCCAGGTCCGCCGGCACCGTCCAGTCCAGGGTAATATTGGTAAACGGCGCTTGACAGCCCCAGCGGGAAGGGGTGTTTACCCCAAATATGAAGGTCTGCACGCACTGTTTGATCTCTTCGTAGGAGAGCCCGTCCCACTTGGCAAAAGGCGCCAGGTAGGTATCGAAGCTCGAGAGGGCCTGCGCCCCGGCCCACTCGTTCTGCATGATCCCCAGAAAGTTGACCATCTGCTGGATCAGGGTACTGAGGTGCCGGGCGGGAGCGCTGGTGATCTTGTCCGGCACCCCGCCCAGGCCTTCGACAATCAGCTGCCGCAGAGACCACCCGGCACAGTAGCCGCTGAACATGGAGAGGTCGTGAATGTGAAAATCGGCATTGCGGTGCGCCTCGGCCACTTCCCGGGGATAGATATTTTTTAGCCAGTAGTTGGCGGTGACGGCTCCGGAGTTGTGCAGGATGAGACCGCCTAGGGAGAAATTGACGTTGGCGTTCTCGTTGACGCGCCAGTCGGTTTGCCCCAGATAGCCGTCCATGGTCTCGCCGATGTCCAGCATAAGCCGGCGGGTGTCGCGCAGCGACTCGTGTCTGGCCCGATAGAGAATGTATGCCTTGGCAATGTCCGCCTCCTGCGCCTCGATCAACACCTGCTCCACCGTATCCTGGATCTCCTCCACCGCCGGAGCGGAGTTGGGATGACGTTCCGCCATGACCTGCTCGAGGCGCTCTTCAACCCGGCCGGTGATCCGTTCCACGAGCTCCGGATCTTCGGCCTCCCGAACCGCCCTAATCGCCCCCTGTAGGGCTTCGTAAATCCGTCCGCGGTCGTAGCGCTCCACGCTCCCGTCCCGCTTTATTATGCGGCGTACCGACGTACGCTCGCCGGCGGAGCGTTCGCTCGTATCGTCTTCAAGAAAGCGCACCGTCCACGTGTCTTTTTCGAGCTCTACCTTCATCGTTTTCCCCCTGACTCTTTGTTCATATAGCTGAGGCACTTTCAACAATCAAAGAGTGGTGAAAGCGCCCAGGCCTTTATTAGAATGCGGCGTATCGCACGCTGCTCCTCTGATCTTCTGCTCCTCTGATCTTCTGCTCCTCTGATCTTCCGAAACACATGCCGGCCTCGAGGGAGCCTCTACTCGCCTTCTTCCCCCGCCCCCGTACTGCGAGAGAAGAGCCGGTCGAGCTCTTCCTTGAAGGCATCGATGTCTTCAAACATTTTGTAAACCGAGGCAAACCGAACGTAGCCCACCTTATCCAGCTCATAGAGATGCGACAACACCATCTCTCCGATCTCCTCGGAAGAAATTTCCCGCTCCCCGCCCTCGCGAATCGAGGCCTCGTCCTCGATTCGGTGGACCGTTTCCTCTATCTTCGGCTGCGGTATCGGCCGTTTTTCCAGCGAGGTCTGCAGTCCCCGCTCCAACTTGCGCCGGTCGAAACGCTCCCGGCGTCCGTCGCGCTTGACAACCATCAACTGTTTCTCTTCAATGTGCTCGTAACTGGTAAAGCGATAGCCGCACTGCAGGCATTCCCGCCGGCGCCTTATGGAGGTCCCGGTGGTGTTGTGGCGCGATTCTATCACTTTATCGTCCTGTCCATGGCAGTGAGGACACCGCATACTTCCTCCCGATGGCATACTACACTATATATAGCGCTTCTTCCGCACTAAGTTGACTATAACACGCTATATAAAGGATGGCAAGGAGCAAAACAGGAATTGCCAGC
The DNA here is from genome assembly GCA_964346455.1 of uncultured Spirochaetaceae bacterium. GTDB lineage: Bacteria > Spirochaetota > Spirochaetia > DSM-16054 > Sediminispirochaetaceae > CAYFUX01. The sequence continues at coordinate 99,959 of CAYFUX010000006.1, read as the reverse complement.
GCCCACCGTTGCCCGCCGCCGCTTTGGGTCGCACAGCGCCGTCCACCGTTGCCCGCCGCCGCTTATCGGCAATGCAGCAAAAAGGCGCAGCGGCTTTACTTTCCCCTTCAGAGCGTCTAGGATGAAGATATGAACTTTTGCCCGAGGAGCCGCCGATGAACCGCCGATTCACCTCCATGGACACCCAACTCATTCACGCAGGAGAGCCTCGGCCCCCGATAGAAGGGGCGGTCTCCATGCCTATATTCCAGTCTTCCACCTTTAGTTACGCCGGCGGAGCCAACGCTGCACTGACCTACGCCCGCCTCAACAACACGCCCAATCACCACGCTCTCCATGCAAAACTGGCCGCCATCGAGCACGCGGAGGCGGCCCTGGTGACCGCCAGCGGTATGGCCGCCATCAGTGCCGCGCTGCTGGCGGTCCTCAAACCCGGAGATAAACTGCTCATCCAGAAAGGCGTCTACGGAGGAACTTACTCCTTTGTCACTGGGGAGTTGCAGGACTTTGGGGTCGAAGTGGATTTCATTGACGGCGGCAGCCCCGAGAAATGGGAAGCGGCCCTTACTCCGCACACCAAAGCAATCTACGTGGAGAGTATCGGGAATCCCTTGATGGAAGTGCCCGCCCTCGAGGAGACGGTCGACTTTGCCCGGCACCACGGCCTGATCTCCATGGTCGACGCCACCTTCACCAGCCCGATCAACTACCGCCCCCCGGAGCACGGTTTCGACCTCTCGCTCCACAGCTGCACCAAATACCTGAACGGTCACTCCGATATCGTCGCCGGAGCGGTCACCGGGGACCGCGAGCTTGTACAGGAAACAGCCCGTAAGCTGGTCCATCTCGGCGGCACCCTGGACCCCCATGCCTGCTTTCTCCTTCACCGCGGTTTAAAGACCCTGCGGCTGCGGGTGGAAGCTCAGAATCGGGGAGCAATGGATTTGGCTCATTTTCTTGTCTCTCATCCCCGGGTCATCCGAGTCAACTACCCGGGTCTCGAGGATTTCCCGGGGCACGAGCGGGCGCGGCGGCTCTTTGACGGGTATGGCGGAATGCTCAGTTTTGAGGTGGGAGGGGGTGCTGCGGCGGCGGATGCGTTGATCCGGAATCTGGAGTTGCCCATCAGTGCGCCGAGTCTCGGCGGCGTGGAGAGCCTCATAACCAGGCCCGCCACCACCAGCCACGCCTCGATGTCAAAAAAAGAGCGGCGCGCCCAGGGCATCGACGACGCCCTCATCCGCTACTCGGTGGGTATCGAGGATCCGCAGGATCTCATCGAAGACCTGCGGCAGGCGCTTGACCGGCTATAACGTCCACGCAGTGCTTTTCTCCGGCGCTTGCCCCTTGGCGATTGCCCCTTGGCGATTGCCCCTTGGCGATTGCCCCTTGGCGATTTTTTTCTTACCATTTAGGTATGTTAAATCAAGGAACTAAAAAAACACCCTCTAGCCCTCGGCTTAAACGGGGAGCATGGAGTATCGGTCTCGCGGTACTGCTGCTTTTCGCCTTCGCAATAGGCGGGGCGGCGGCGGAAGAGCAGGATTTCCAGCACTACCGGGACCCGGAGATGCTGGAGAAGCTCATCGAGAGCGACGACACGCCGCACATCGTGGTGGATGTCCGTACCTCCGGCGAATACGAAGGTGGGCACATCCCCTCGGCAGTCAACATTCCCGTACAGGTCATCGCGAACAAGCCGCCGGAAGTGCCCAAAGACCAGCTGGTGGTCGTGTACTGCCGCAGCGGAAACCGGAGCGCCACCGCCGCTGAAATTCTCCGCGAGAACGGCTACTCACGCGTCGTCGACTTTGGCGGCATTTACCGCTGGAACGGAGAGCTGGCGCAGTAGCCGCTCCTCCGCGCCCTCGTTTACCGCCGCGCCCGCTGCACCTCCGCATGACGAAAGCAGGTTGTCAGATGGTCGTTGACCATCCCGGTGGCCTGCATGTGCGCATAGAGAATGGTGGGACCAAGAAAGCGAAATCCCCGGGCCTTCATATCCTCTGCAATTCGCCGGGACAGCTCAGTGAAAGCCGGCACCTGCTCCAGCCGCTCGGGGCGGTTCACAATCTGCGCACCTCCTTGGAAGCCCCAGATATACTCACAGAAACTAGCGAACTCCCGCTGCACTTCAAGAAACCGGCTGGCATTGTTCACCGCCGCCTCGATTTTCTTTCGGTTGCGGACGATGCCCGCGTCCTCCAACAGCGCTCGAATCTCGGGCTCGCCAAACTCCGCCACCCGCTGGGGATCGAAACCGGCAAAGGCGCGGCGGTAATTCTCTCGCTTTTTCAGGATCGTCAGCCAGCTCAGCCCCGCCTGGGCGGACTCCAGCACTAAAAACTCAAACTGCAGCGCGTCGGTGTAGACCGGCACTCCCCACTCTTCATCGTGATAGCGCACGTAGAGCGGATCATCGCCGCACCAGGGGCAGCGCTCCGTGTTGGCACTCATATTCATACGGGAATAATAGCGGCGGGGCTTCTGCTCCTCAAGCCCCCGGAACGGGCCAAATTCAACTATACCTATATAGCCGCACAGCTGCCGGCGGGCATGATTGTACAACTCTCCCGGATCGTTTAAAATCCGGCTGTGCGGTGCTCCCCAGGACCGCGCTTCGTTACCTTCACCGGAGAGATGCAGCATATGTGCGATACGTTTGTCAAAAGCAGCGGAAGCGAAGGCCCCTCGTTTTTTGGAAAGAACTCGGACCGTCATCCGGAGGAGCTCCAGATGCTCCTCTGGGCAGGCGGCGAGCTGGACCCCTTCCTCCACTATCTCGACTCTCCGTCCGAGGACTATCGGCAGGGCCCCTTGGCCCGGCTCAAGGAGGTCCATCCCCGCTACGCTCACCCCTACCGCGCCCTTCTCTCGCGGCCAATCTGGATGTGGGGCGCAGAGATGGGCCTGAATGAACGGGGTGTGGCCATCGGCAACGAAGCGCTCTTCAGCCGCCGCAAACGGGACGACCAAGGGCTGCTGGGGATGGATATGCTCCGGCTTGCGCTGCACAACGCCGGCGATGCCAGGGAGGCGCTGGAGCTGCTGGCCGCACTGATCGAACGCGAAGGGCAGGGCGGCAACGGAGCCTACAAAGGGAAGCTGTACTACGACAACTCCTTCCTGATCCGTGACCCGCGGCAAGCATTTGTACTGGAGAGCGGCGGAGGCCGCTGGGCCGCCCGCCCCGTGGCCACTCTGGCTATCTCCAACACCTACCGCCTGACTGACGACTTCACCGAATGCGACACCGCTACCGGCCAGCAAGTCTACCGGCCCGGAACCGACGAAAAAAAACGCCTCTCCTTCTCCCGCCGCCACGAGCACCGCTCTATGCGGCTCCTCACCCGCGGCGAGCAGCGCCGCCGGAGAAGCGAATACCTCCTGGATACCGACGGCTTTGACTTGCGCTCCGCCTTTGCACTGCTGCGGGACCACGGCGGTGCAAGAGCGCCCCGGCACGGGATGGGCTCCATCTGCATGCACCCCGCTCCTCTGCTGAAGAACGCCACCACCGCTTCTATGGTGGTAAGCTATACAGGCGATGAGCCGACCGCCTGGATAACCGCCGCCCCTCACCCCTGTGTCTCGATCTTTCAGCCCTGGCTTTGTTCAGTGGCCGACACTGAGGGACCGGTGTTTACCGACTACAGTGATGGCGAGGAGTATGCCCGTACACTGGCTTCCCGGGCCCGGGCCCTTGCCTCCTCGTATACCCGCTGGGAACGGGAGTTGCGCGGACTGCGGGAGGACACGGAATCCAAAAGCGTCCGGCTGCTCGAAGGAACCGGCTCTACCGTTTACTCCCCTGAGGAGGAGACGGAGGAAAAGCCGGAACAGCAGGAAGAGACTCAGGCCAAGCATATTCGGGAGTGTCGCAGATATGCCCGCGAATATTGGGAAGCGGCGGCTCGCTTTTCCGGTACATAAGCCAACGTAGAAGGAAGATTCATGGTACACATAGGCGACTACAACACTCTCACCGTCCTCCGCATTAGCCGAGGCAGCTGCATTCTTCAGGCCGGAGACCGCGAAATACCGCTTCCGGGGAAAGAAGTCCCCCATGGCATCCGCCCCGGCGACACCCTGCAGGTCTTTGTCTACAACGAATCGAAAGCACGCTTAGGGGCTACCATGCGCGCCCCGCTTGCCAAGGTCAACGAGTTTGCCGTCCTCCCTGTGAAAGAGGTGACCGATTTCGGCGCCTTTCTGGAGTGGGGCCTCTCGAAAGATCTGTTTCTCCCTCGCAAGTACTTCCCCAAACAGAGCGGCAAAAGCCGCGAGCAGCTGCATATCCCCGATAAGGGGGAACGGCTGCCGGTATTTCTCACCCTCGACTACGAACGTCAGGGGGTCATCGCCACCTGCACGGTCGAGGAGCATTTTGACCGGGATACGAGCGAACTCGAACCCAACCGTAAAGTGGATATGCTGATCTTCGAACTCACCCCTCTCGGGGCAAAAGCGGTGCTGGACAACCGCTGGGAAGGGCTGCTGTACCGCAACGAAATCTTCGAAGCGCTCTCCCCCGGTGACCGCCGGAAAGGCTATATCAAAAAAGTGCGCGACGATGGGCTGGTGGACGCCGCCCTGCAGCCCCAGGGCTTCCCCGCCGCCTCGCAGCAGGCCCGCGAGACGATTCTCCGGGCCCTCGACTCGCACGGCGGTTTCCTCCCACTCCACGACAAAAGCCGGCCGGAAGAGATCCGCCGTACTCTGCAGATGAGCAAAAAGCTCTTTAAGAATACGATCGGCAACCTCTACAAAGCGGGGGTAATTACCATCGAGAAAAACGGCATACGGCGCCGCACCTGAACGCAGCTCTGCCCCCGCAGTTTAAGAGCGGTTGATATCCACCATATCGTAGTAGATCAGAGAGATGATGACTGTCCAGCCTACGAAATGAAAGAGGACGACCCCCAGGGTATCCAAGGTTTCGGTAATGGTGTTGAGCGTCGCACTGATCAAGAAAACCGTGGAGACGAGCAACATCACGGCGATGAGATGGGTAAAGAGATTCATGAAGACCCCGTGTTGTTCCTGATAACTCGTCACCGTCCAAATCTGAATAAGGGTAGACCAGATAATCGGAATGGCCACAAAATAGAGCAGCAGGTTCTTTCCCTCGGGAAAGGTGTAATCGACCTGAAACTCAAAGTACCACACGCCCACAAAGAAAATCAGCAGATCCCGCACCAGGACAAAGGCGCGGATATCGACGCCCACTCCTTCCCGCTCGCGAATCCACTCGCCCGCACCATCGGGCGCCTCCGCCTCCTCGCGCCGCTGCGCCCGAGAGAGCTTTTTTCTGAAGATCCATCTTTTAGGTTTGGGCATAGTATCTCACATACTAAAACAAACGGAATCGAGGCTGCGCCGTTGTCACTTCACTCGCCCGCCCGGCGAACGGTAAACCGCTCTCCGTCACTTCCGTCAAGGGGAATGCGCACTTGCCGTCCCTCATATCCGTGCTGGCTGCACTTGGCGCGCACCCTCACCGCCTCTACAGAGGGGGGGATTTCGACTCCCGAGAGTGAGCGAGTGAAGGGCTGCTCGTTCGTATGAGGATGAGCGAGAGGCCGTTCACCAAGCACCTCGCCGCTTTCATCAGCCACTACTTGCCAGAGATCGGCATAGTGATCCCAGCCGCTGTCGGCGTGCCGTACAGTCACCGAAAAACTCCAGCGCCCGTCGCTGTGCTCCTCCATCACTACGTTGCGCACCTGTGCATACTGCAGATCGGGATCGAAGTTTTTTCCTTCTTGTGCGCCGACGGAGATCAGTAACACCGCCGCACCGACAAATGTAAGCATTGCTACACGTTTCATACTCTAAGCATAAGCTTACGGGCAGAGGGTGTCAAATGAGCAAAGGGTGTCAAATAAACGGGACTGTCAAATGCGGGGCCTGCTTGAGGCGCAGCGATTAATCGATCCTCTGAATCGAACTTTCGATTGCATTTTTCGTTCCTAGTGCATAAAATTAATACTGTCTAAAGGCTTGGGCATTTCAAAAATCTTCGTTTTTTGAAAGTGCCGCAACAAAAATCTGTATCCTAAAAAGGAACGTCCATGTCGGACACCTACGTATTCAGCGAATTGGTGCGTGCCAGCTCGCTGCTCTCCGAAGAGAAGCGTTATAACTCGCAAATTTCGATCCTGGTTGAACAGGCACTCGATATATCCAGATCCGGCCTCGGGGTGCTCTACGCCTACTCCGATCCCACGGAGCCGGCCCCTGAACTCAAGAGGGTGTACCAGCGGGGCAATTACGAAACCCCTAAATCCATCAAGCGCAGCAGCGAGACAGTTGATTTTATGGAGGACTGCCGGGAAACGTTGATTCTTCACGATACCGACCGGCCTTTCTTCTCCGACGCATTCCTCAACCCGAACATGCGCAGCATGATCGTACTGCCTCTGATGACTCCCACCGGAAAAATCGGTCTGCTCTTTCTCGGTTCCCGCAATCCGGGCTTCTACCGGCATGACCGCTTTCTCTTTCTCGACTCCCTCACCCAACTCGCCGGGGGAATGCTGCACAACTCCCAGCTCTACCGGGAACTACAGCGTCAGCTCAAGTACGTAGAGGAGCTCGAACGTTATCAGGAGAATATCTTCTCCTCTATGACCAACTTCCTGATTACCACCGACGACGTGGGAGAAGTTCATTACTTCAATCGTGCGGCAATGAGAGAACTCGGACTCCGGGAGGAGCATCTTGGAAAGGATTTCAAAGAACTCTTCTCCAAAAACATGGGTAAGGAGATCCTCTCCACCATCGATACCGCCAATCAGGACGGTAAGGAGCGCCTGGGCATTCAAGGCATCATTACGAAGCCTCAGCCCACTGAAAGCGGGCAGACAGACGGCGAGTGGAGCGAGGAGGAGCACGGCGAAAAATCTGCCGAGGAGCAGGAAGAGTCGGAGATCGACTTTTCCCTCAACCTCTCTCCCCTGCGCGGCAAGCGCGGTAAAAAAGAGGGGCTGACTCTTATTTTTACCGATCAAAGCCGTGAACGTCGACTTCAAGAAAAGATGGAGTCGGTAGTGGAAGAGCGCAGGGCTATCAAAGACATGTTCAGCCGCTACCTTTCCGCCGAGATCGTGCAGACTCTTACCGAACGGCCCGACCTGGTAAAACCGGGAGGCGACAAAAAACTGGCAACAATCTTTTTCGCCGACATCCGGGGCTACACCTCCTTCTCGGAGACCAAACCGCCGGAATACATCGTCGATGTGCTCAATGAATACTTCACACAGGCAGTGGATATCATTATCAATCACAAAGGCTACATCGACAAGTTTATCGGCGACGCCATTATGGCCGCGTGGGGAGTCCCCATCTATTCAGAGGTCGAGGATGCACTAGGGGCGGTTTCCTGCGCAGTGGAACTGCAGAATCTGGTTAAATCACCCGATCGAAACTTCTTTACCGGCGACGCATCCGATCTCTCGGTGGGAATCGGCATGCACACCGGTGCCCTGGTAGCGGGCAATATAGGCAGCAAACAGAGGATGGACTATTCAGTTATCGGCGACACAGTCAACGTCGCCTCCAGACTGGAGGGGATTGCAGGCCGCGGAGAAGTAATTATCACGGAAGATACACGCGAGCTGATCGGGGACCACTTCAAACTCGAAGAACGCGAGCCGGTGGAGGTGAAAGGAAAAAACCGTCCGATCCATATTTTCAGCGTTCTCGACCGGGTCAAGTAACACTGGGGTTCTGCCCCCACACAAAAAGAACGGAGGATTCCAATGGAGAGAATCGTGGCGTATATTGAAAGTCTTTCCCAACAGACCGTCATCGGGGCGGTCATTATTCTCATCCTCGTGCTCGGGGCACTCATATGGCATATAGCCGCCAGGCACCGTTTTTTGCGACTTCTCGAGGAGGCGACTACGAACGAGCAGAGCGCCCGCACCATCGCCGAACACTACTCCGCGTTCACTCTGCGATTTTGGTCGGGTTTGATCGTCAAGCAAGCCGGCAAACACGGGAGCGGTTTTCTCCACTCCTCCGGAATCGCCGAGCTCTGGATCGCCCGGTTTTCCCGGCACCCATCCAGGCGCCTGCTGAGGTGGCTGCTGACCTTCGTCCCCGACAAAGCCCTCTTTACGGTGTTTTTGGTCGCCCTGCGGAACAGCCGCATTACCGAGGATCTGCTCACCTGGATCGAGAAGCAGGACGACATGTACGTGTATCGCCGCCTTGCCCTCTCCGGCCGGGGTGAAGAGTTTGACGGGGCCCGAGCGCGAGACTTGTTTGCCCATTCCATCGATAGAATCAGGGAGATGACCGGCGATCCCGAATGGCCGGCACGCTATATGGCGGTGAAGATCCTCCTCTACGATGTCGACGAACGGTCCAAACGGGCCGTCCGGGAGATGTTTCACGACCCTCATCCCCTTATCCGGCGCATCCTGATCGAAGAGTTCCTTCCCAAGAGCGAGGAAGAGAACGAGGAGTTCTACAATCGGCTGCTTGCCTATCTCACCGACGACTCCGCCTTCGAGGTGCGGGCTTCGGCCAAAGAGCGGCTGCGCACCAGCTTCTCCGAGCGATACGAAATAGATTTTTCCGCCCTTTCGGCGGAGCAAGCTCTCCATGTGCTGGAACAGCTCGAGGAAGAGGTGGCGGAGGATATCAACCTGGCGCTCTCCTACCTCGACGGCGAAGACCTGGAGCTGCGTTTCGCAGCCGCCCAGTTTTTGCAGCACTCAGGGCATCTTACCGAACTGCTGCTGGAGGTAGATTTCGAAGACCGCGAGCACTTTGATCGCAACGAAAATCTGCTGATGAAAGCGGCGGAGGTGAATATCCTCGGATTTCTGCAGAATATCCGAAATAGCGACAATCCCGCCTCGCTCCTCATTGCCCTCGACATTCTCTGCAGCAAGGGGGATGAAAGCCTCATTACCGTTCTCGCGGAGAAGGTGTTCCAACGCCGGGTCGACCTTCCCTACGAGCGGCAGCTGCTGGAGAGGATGCTCCAATGCATCCGGGGCCGGGGAACCGTGGATGCGGTCACACTTCTTGTAACAGAGCTTAAAAAGCGGCGCTACCAAGGGCAGGAGGCGACAATGCTGCTCCAGTACCTGCCCCCCGCCTATGCGAGACATACCATTCCCGCTCTGGTAAAGCTCCTCAAGGACCCCGACTTCGGAAAGCGGGAGGCACTCCACGAGGCGTTTCTGCAATTCGACCCCTCTCTCTACTTGGATGAGATCTTCTCCATCCTAAAAGCAGGCCGCGATGAGTATCACCACTCGGTGCGTATCTCCGCCCTTCTGCTGCTGGGCAAGTTGAAACTTACCTACTGCATGCAGTTTATCCTGGAGCAGATGCCCGTGCTGCCTTTCAGCGAAGCCCGCAACTTCTCCCTGCACCTCCACGACTACGCCGGCAAGCTCTTTACCGAACGGGTCATGAGCATGCTGGAGAAGGACGACGGGAAAGTCAGGGCGGCCCTTATATCCTCCGTCCCCTCCACAGGCATCAAAGAGTTCTTGAAGCCCATCCGCCAGGCGGTCGGCGATGCCGACCCGGAGGTACGGCGCGCCTCCGTCTGGGCGCTCCTCGAATACGGGGACCAGAAGTCGGTCTCCACCGCCCTCGATCTGCTGCGCGATCCGGTTCAGCGAGTCCGCGTCGAGGCGGGACAGGCCCTCGCCTCCCGGGGAAGTGCCTCGGTGCTGGACAACTTCGAAGAGATCCTCGGCGACGACAACGAAGTGGAGCCGGTAAAAAGCGCCGTCATAGAGGGCCTGGCCTTCTCCGAGGAGCCTAAGTCGGTGGATATTCTGGTCGATCAGCTCCGGGACCGCCCGGATGATCTTCCCGAGGCGGTGAAAGACGCCCTGGAAAAAAAACACGCGCACAAGTCGATGAAGCGTTTGGTGGAGCGCCTGAAGGACGCCGATCCGGAACTTCGCGACGGCCTCATCGAGGCGTTCCGCAGAATGGGAGAGGAGGCGGAAACGCCCCTCCTCGAACTTCTCCACGAGGATATCGCCTCCCTCGCCCCGCATATCTCCTACATTCTCGAGCAGACGGGCTACGTGGAACACGCCATACGCCAGCTCAACCATCGCGATCCGACGGTGCGCCGTACGGCGGCGGATAACCTCTCCCGTATCGGTACCACCGCCGCCTTCCGCGGCATTGTCCTCGCCTCCCGTGACCCCGACGACGAGGTGCGTGTGATGGTCACCCGAGCGCTGGAGCGGCTCAATAACGAAAGTGGTAACGAAATCCTCGAAGAGCTAAAAAACGATCCGGACAAACGGATTCGGAAGTACACGCTCTGGGCCCTCGAACGTAGCGCTTCAAAGAACAGCGAGTAAGGGAGGGGGCAGCCCGCTGCCAAGCACCTGTCATAGTACGATTACATGCGATTACATGGTCAATTAAAAAGAAAGCGCCGGCCTGAATACAGATCTGTACAGGCCGGCGCTTCATTGTACACCCCGCGACAGGATAGCTCCTCCTTCGCTACTCCAGCTTGACCACCTTTTCGATCTTGCTCATTACACTCTGCATGTCGTTGATATCGATCGGAAGAATAAGGCGGGTTTCTTTACGGGCCAGAGCCTTTAGCCGGTCGATGTACTGTTCGGTCAGCTGCAGTGCGGCGGCGTTCTCGCCGCCCTCCTCCTGGATCGCCTCGGCAACCTGATTGATCGCCGCGGCCGTCGCCCGGGCCATGGAGAGGATTTCCTGCGCCTGTCCCTGGGCTTCGTTGATGCGGCGCTGTTTCTCACCTTCGCTCTGGTTGACCGCCTCCTCCTTGGCTGCCTGGGAGTAATTGATGTTCGACTCCATATCCCCCTGGCTCTTGGCAATGGCAGCACGCTTTTCACGCTCGGCCTTCATCTGGACCTCCATCGCCTCGAGAATGGGCTGAGAGACGTTGATGTTCTGGATCTCGTAGCGGGAGACCTTCACCCCCCACGGGTCGGAGGCCTCATCCACCGCCTTCACGACTTCGGCATTGATGTGATTCCGCTCTTCAAAGGTCTTATCCAGCTCCAGGCGGCCTATCACCGAGCGCATCGTGGTCTGCGCCAACTGGATCGTGGCGTAGACGCAGTCGGTAATACCGTAGCTCGCCTGTTTGGGGTTCATCACTTTCATGTAGAGGACCCCGTCTACTCTCACCTTCACGTTGTCCGAAGTAAAACACTCCTGGGCCGGGACGTCGATAGTCTGTTCCTTCAGGTTGTGCTTGAACTTGACCTTGTCAATAAACGGCACCAGCAAGTGGATCCCGGCCTCCAGGGTCTTCACATACTTGCCCAGCCGCTCCACTACCAGGGCGGTTTTGGCGGGAACGATGCGGATACTGCGGATAATAAAGAAAAGCGCCAGGGCTCCAAAAACTGCGAGAAGTATAAAGAGGGGTAGATACGGATTCATCAGGAACCTCCTTGTTGTCGATGAGCCGCGCTTGAACCGCCGCTCTGGGCTGGCCGGCTGTGCGAAGTCCCGCTCGAGGAGCCGCCGCTTTGGCTGCTCCCGGCGGTAGCCCCGGATTGCGCGCTACCGGAGGGTCCTGAGCCTCCGCCCTGCTGAAACACGGGGCCGGCCGCTTCGATGATCGATTTGAGCTGCGCCGCTTCCATCGGCAGTACCGAGGTGTCGGTCTCCTCGAGGATATGGCCAAACTGATTGATGTACTGTTCGGCCAGGCGCAGGGACATTGCATTTTTCCCCTTTGGATGGCGGAGAGCCTCGGCGATAATCTGCAGGCCCTCAGCGGTCGCTTCGGAGGTAATCTCCACCCCCTGCGCACGGCCTTCGGCCTCGTTGATCCGCTTCTGCCGGTCGCCCTCGGAGACGTTGATGGCATATTGGCGTTCACCTTTGGAAACGTTGATTCTAGCGCTCTTCTCTCCGTCGCTGGTGAGGATCTCCGCCCGTTTCTCACGCTCGGCACGCATCTGCTGTTCCATCGCCTTTTCGATCGTCTCGGTGGGGGTGATATCCTTGATCTCGTAGCGGGTGACCTTTATTCCCCAGGGGTCGCTCGCCTCGTCCACCGCCTTCACGATCGACTCGTTGATTTGGTCCCGTTCACTGAAGGTCTTATCCAGTTCCAGTTTCCCGATTTCCGAGCGCATCGTCGTCTTGGCCATCTGCGCACTGGCATAACGGTACGCGTCGATGCCATAGCTTGCCTTTTCCGGATCCATGACCTTCAGATAGAGAATCCCGTCCACCGACACCTGTACGTTGTCGCTGGTGATACAGATCTGCGGCTCCACATCGATCACCTGTTCCCGAAGCTCGACTTTGTAGGCAATCTTCTGGATGAAGGGAACGATGAGGTGCAGCCCGGATCCAAGGGTACGCTTGTACTTGCCGAACTGTTCGACAACATACGTATCCGCCTCCGGTACGATCCTGATCATCTTGAAAAAGGAAAAGATGATTACAATGACCAGCGCATAAATGAGAACTACATTCATTCTGTGCTCCTTTTTTATTCGGTTTCTCATGCCGCTTCGCGGCAATCAAAACAATGAAAATATACGTTTCCGGCTATTTTCATACTAGCGGGAGGTGCTACTCCCCGTAATCCTGGACGATAGGAGCGGAGACCACGAGAGTCAGTCCGTCCTCCTGCACGATGGAGACCTTATCTCCCGGTTCAAAGGTTTCTGTATAGCTCACCGCCTTCCAGGTAGTTCCCTGATAGCGCACCCTGCCCCGGGTATCGGGGGTAATCCGTTCTTTCACCAGAGCGGTCTCACCAAGGTCCTCAACATGCTCCCGGTTGAGAAGGGTCCCCCTAAAGACCCGAGCAAACCGTTTTCGAAGGAAAATCAGCGAAAAGACCGAAGATGCGCCCCAGATCAGTCCCTGAAGGCCGAAACTGGCCCCTACCGGCGGCAGCACCGCCGAGGCCAGTGCGGTAAGCAAGGCGCCGGAGCCGAAAAAGAAAATCACGAAGCCGGGCACCAGCGCCTCTGCGAAAATGAGAATAAAGCCGGAAAGTCCCCATACAAAGGTGGGATCAGTTATCACTTCTATCATATCTATTTTAGGTTACGCCCTCCATCCGGAGATGTCAATCTGACATTTCTTGAAATCGCGGTTTATCGGGTGTGCGGTTTGCACCGGCTCTTCTCCCTCCCGATAGTACGCCGGTCTCAAAAAGGCCAGAAGTTCTGATCGTTCCACACATCCTCGAGGAGTTCGTTGTAGATGTCGTTGAGGTAGTTGGCGTGCTGATACTCCCAGCGTGCCAGCTCCGCATAGAGCTTCTGCTCCTCCGGATCGTCGGTCTCGTTCTTCCGCGACTCATAGAGTTCAATCGTCTTTTTCTCCAGCTGGATCGCCGCAGAGATGGAGGCCGCCTCATAGCCGGCGGCTTCGATCTGATTCCGCACATCCTCGTTCAGTATTTTGCTGGAAAACTCCTCCTGCGAGCCCAAGATACCCTCGAACTGAAATCCCCCGCTCTCCTCGTAGCGCTTGTACTGCTTGACCAAAGCATCCTCGTGCTTCTTCTCTTCCTTCGCCATTATCTCAAATATGTTCCGCACCGCATCGCTCTGGGTTTGCTGAGCAACACCGCGATAGAAGCTCTGCCCCTGCTGTTCGAGAACGATCGCTTTCTTGAGAATATCCTGCACTTTAGTTTCCGGCATAACAATTCCTCCCGTGTTCTAACACTATAGCTACGATAACTATTTTCACTATAGAAGCTCTTCCAGCCGAATGCAAATTTTCTCATGCTCCCCTTTTCTCTGCTTCGAAAAACTTCTATCCTTAGCGCATGGTCACCGATTCCAGCCTTTTCCGGGACCCGCGACTCTACATCGTCTTTGGCATCACTCTCACCGGCGTCATGGGGGTATCGATCATCTCCCCCGCCTTTCCCAAGATCGCCCGCGCTCTCAGCCTGAACTCTCAGCAGGTGGGGCTCCTTATTACGGTGTTTACCATCCCCGGTATCTTCATCGCCCCCACCCTTGGATTCCTCGCGGACCGGATCGGACGCAAGCAGATCGTGGTCCCCTCCCTTTTTCTCTATGCCATTGCCGGAAGCGCCTGCGCCTTCGCCCCCTCCTTCAGCGTGCTGCTGATGTTGCGCACCGTACAGGGCTTCGGAGCGGCGGCGCTGACCAGTCTTTCGGTTACGCTTTTAGGGGATATGTACGAGGGGAGCCGGCGCGACGCGGCGGTGGGCTACAACGCAAGCGTCCTCAGCATCGGGACGGCCCTCTATCCGGCGATCGGCGGCCTCCTGGCGGCCGCCAGCTGGCGCTTTCCCTTCCTGGTCTCCCTCATTGCCCTGCCGGTCGGCCTCGCCGCCGTTTTTCTCCTCCACTCACCCTTTCCCAAGAGCAGCGGCTCGGCGCTTCGTCAGCTAAAAACGGTGTGGAACAACGCCGTGCGCACCGGCATCCTGCTTCTTTCGCTGCTGGCTATTCTCCAGTTTATTTTGCTGTACGGAGTCTATCTTACCTACGTGCCGTTTCTCCTCGAAGGCCGTTTTGCAGCCTCCACCGGAACCGTGGGCCTGTTGATGTCCACCATGTCTCTCTCCACCGCCTTCATGGCCAGCCAGAACAAACGGATCGCCGCCAATTTCTCCCCCCGTCTGCTTCTTGCCATCGCATTCGTACTGATCGGCGTCGGTCTGGTGCTCTTTGCCACCGTCCCCACGCTCCTCCTCGTACCGCTGGCCACGGTGGTGTACGGTCTCGGACAGGGAATCATCATCCCGACGGTCCAGGGTACCATCGCCGCCCGCACGCCCCTCGAACTGCGCGGTGCGACCATGTCGGTGAATGCTATGGCCATCCGCATCGGCCAGTCGGTGGGACCGGTGGTAAGCGGTACGGTCTTTGTCGCCCTGGGACTGAACGCAACCTTTCTCGCCGGAGCGGGTTTGGCCGGGGCGGTCATGTTTCTCGCGCTGATCGGCATAGGCTCCTACCGGGATGCCGGAACCGATTCCGAGCACCCGGCGCCGGACAATTTCTAACGCAGCAGCGTTGAGAGGGGCTGCCACATCCTGTCACGGTAGACCTTTCCCTCCTTGCCCGCGAGGAACGTACTGTTCAACCGTTTCAATGCCGCATTCCAGCCTTCCATATCGATATACGCATCGCTGCTGAAGACCGACTGCGCCTGCCTGGAGTCGATGTCGGGAAAATTGAGCTCGCACCATGAGAAAGTCCACTCCCGGGGCACGCCGAGCATCACTTCCCCAGTAACATCGTACTCTTCTACCGGATAACGAATCGGCAGTCCGTGGAACCGGCATATGAGCGGTCTGACCGGATAGATACAACAACTTTCGTCCCGCCGGTGCAGAAAAGGACAGCGGTTCGCTCCTTCACGCGGAGGTGACAGCGACGGGTTCAAATAGTGACGATTGCTGCGCAGCCAACGAGCGAGCGCATAGCGTTCTATAGGAAGTACACTGATATCATCGCAACAGAGGGAACAGCCTTTGCGGCAGGATAGCTGTGCCGCGTGCAAACGAAACAGCCGCGCGGTCTCCCTTTGGGCACTCTGCTGCAGCGCGGCGTACTGTCGCAGTACTGAAGAGGCAGTATTCCTTTCCTCTCTCCTCCTCGAAGTCATCCACATAACGGCAACTCTACCATTCCTTTCGTCTGTACGGATAGTAAGGGGATAGTACCTGGGCCTCCAGCTCTTGAAAGGCGGGTTTTACGGGACCAAGCGGCGTCTACATAACAATTTTTTTGTACTTTTTCCACTTCTCTGCTAAAGTAGTAGGCACCACCACTTTTACCGGAGAGGAAGAACGATGTTTACCGAAAAAATACTTGCCGACCGCACCCAGCACATGGGCTCGAGCGCCATTCGGGAGATCCTGAAGGTGCTCAGCCGTCCCGGGATCGTCTCCCTGGCGGGCGGGATGCCCGCCCCGGAAGCGTTTCCCATGGACTACATGGAAGACCTGACCCAGCGCGTGCTCAGAGAGTACGGCACCGACGCTCTTCAGTACGGTACCACCGAAGGCTTTGCACCGCTGAAGCAGGAATTGCAGAAATACCTCAAGACGATCAATGTTGAGGCCGAAGCGGAACGGATTAACGTAGTGACCGGCTCGCAGAGTGTCCTGGACGGATTGGGGAAGATACTCATTTCCCCGGGAGACCCGGTAGCCGTCGAGGCGCCTACCTACCTCGGGGCCATCCAGGCGCTGAATCCCTACGGCCCCCGCTACGTACGCATGAAGACCGACGAACACGGGCTGATCCCCGATTCGATGGCCGAAGTAATCGAGAATCACCATCCCAAGATGGTCTATCTGATCCCTACGTTTCAGAACCCCACCGGCCGGACTATTCCCGAGGAGCGTCGCCGTCAGATTGCCGAGATCGCCAAGCGCACCAACACCCTAGTGATCGAAGACGACCCGTACGGTTCTCTCCGATTTCGCGGCTCCTTCATACCCACCATCTACTCCATGGCGCCGGAACACGTAGTCTACAGCGGCTCTTTTTCCAAAGTCTTTGCCCCTGGACTGCGGGTCGGCTATTACATTGCCCCGGAGCTGATCAGTAAATGGCTTGTACTGGCAAAACAGGGGGTGGACCTGCACACAAGCTCCTTTACCCAGGCCCTGGCCACCGAATTTCTTAAAGGCGGCTACATGGAGTCTCATATCCCCCGCATTATACAGCTCTACAAGCCAAAGCAGGAAGCAATGCTCGAGGCTATGGAGGAGCACTTTCCCTCAAGCTTCTCGTGGTCCCAACCGGAAGGCGGTATGTTTATCTGGGCCGAAGGTCCGAAAGGGCTGGACACCCTACAGCTGTACGAAGAGGCGATCAACCACAACGTGGCCTTTGTTCCCGGAAAGTACTTTTATACCGAACCGGGTGAAGGCCAGGAAACAATGCGCCTCAATTTCACTATGGCGGAGGAAGAGCCCCTGAGAGCGGCGGTCGGCCGGCTTGGCACGGCTATCCGTACCGTCCTGGGCTAGGCCCCGCCTCCGATGAAGCGTCAGGAACTGTATGAGCTTATAGAACGGGAGAGCTCCTTCGAGTTCTCCCGTTCCGGCGGCCCCGGCGGCCAACATGGGGATACCGCCAGCACAAAAGTCACCCTCAGGCTGCCCCTTGATCGCCTTCCCTTCGGAGAGGAGGATATGGATCGCATCCGGCGCCGCCTCGCCGGTATGATCACCGGCGAGGATCACCTGCTCATCCACGCCTCGGAGACCCGCAGTCAACAGGAGAATCGGCGCAGGGCGGTCGCCCGGCTTACTGAGCTGATCTCCTCCGCCCGGCAAAAGCCGAAAAAGCGGCGCCCAACCCGCCCTTCGCGGGGGGCGAAAGAACGCCGTTTGGCCCGCAAAAAGCATCGGGGAGAGATCAAACGCTACCGCTCGGGGCCTCCGCCTCGGGATGAGTGAGTAGGCGCCAAATCCATTTGACAACCGCAGTCCCCCAGCCATATCTTGACTTTATAAGTAATATTAAAGGAGGAAACCATGGCTACCCATATCGATAAAGAGACTCTAAAGCAAAAACTCGACGCCGGCGAAGACTTCCATCTGGTGGAAGTACTCGCTCCAGGGGAATACGAACGACTCCACATCAAGGGGGCGGAGAATATCCCCTTTGGAAAGGTGATAGAAAAAGCAAAGCAGCGCTTTTCCAAAGACGATGAAATCATCGTCTACTGCGCGGACGAAGATTGCAAGGCCAGCCCCAAGGCGGCGGAGAAATTGGAGACCTTCGGCTTTACCAACATCAAGGAGTACCCCGGGGGAAAGAAAGAGTGGCAGGAAGCAGGCTACCCGGTGGAGGGCCGGGAAGCCTAGCCCTCCGGCGATATGGATACGAGCCGCTCCTTATGCTACGCTCAGGCCTAGCACACGAAACAAGGAGGGTTTCGGCTTATGGCATACCGCCGGATTATTCCCTGTATTCTTGCCGCTTCGCTGTTCTGTACCGGGCTTAAGGCGGGGGCGGGAAGCGGGCTCGGCGCCGACCCGGCCTCCCCGCAGCAGAGCGATGAGGCCGCCCGGCTGCAGCAGATCTTCGGCTCCGCTCCCACGGAAGAGCTCTTTACCGCCGAGTTTCTCAATGCGGTCCCGCTCTCCCGGCTCCGAACGATTATCTCTCAGGTGTCTTCCCAGACCGGCGAATTCCTTCGCGTCACCGGTGAGGCGAGTCCCTACACGCTGGTGATGTCGGAAGGTACCGTCTCGGTGGCCGTCAGTCTCAATGCCGACGGGCTCGTACAGGGCCTCCGCATCATGGCAATCAATCCCGTCTCGGGCAGCCTGGAGGAGACGCTGCAGAGCCTCGACCAGCTCCCGGGAGCCGTCAGCTACCTGATCACCCGCAACGGAGAACCCCTCGCTGCCCGGAACCCCGATACGCCCCTCGCCGTGGGCTCCGCCTACAAGCTGGCACTTCTCCGGGCACTCCGTGACAAGATCGAAGCCGGGCAGCTTACCTGGAATCAGGTAGTGAAGCTGAAAGAGGAGTGGCGAAGCCTTCCCACCGGCATTCTGCAGGACTGGCCCGCCGGCAGCGCGGTGACCATCGAAACCCTGGCGACGCTGATGATCAGCCAAAGCGACAACACCGCCGCCGACGCCCTGCTCGACATAATCGGCAGGCAAACGGCCGAAACCTATGCCCCCGACAGCCGGCCGCTGCTCTCCACTCGGGAGGCGTTCCTGCTGAAGAAGCCGGAGAACGCGGAACTTCGTGAGCACTATTTAGCAGCGAGTGTTGAAGAGCGAAGGCGCCTGCTCTCGGAGCTCGGCGGTGAGCTCCCTTCTCCTGAGCTCTTCACCGGAAGTCCGGCCGCCCCCGAGATAGAATGGTTCTTCACCGTGCGGCAGCTCTCCCGGCTCATCGAAGAGCTGCATACACTCCCCCTCACCGCGATCAATCCCGGGGTAGCACAGAAGAAAAACTGGAAACGGGTCGCCTACAAAGGAGGCTCGGAACCCGGCGTCCTCAATATGACGTACTTTCTGAAAACCCCCGAGGGGACCGCCTACACCGTCTCGGTAACCCAGAACCGTGATAATGCAGCTCTCGATGAATCCCGTCTCGTTACCCTTGTGCAGGGCTTGCTCGGAAATCTACGGAACGACGGGGCTAGTTCTCCGAACAGCGGAGGCTAGGCAGCATGGCTTCGGAAAGCGACCTCCACGGCCCGCTGGCGACCTATCTCAAGGGACAGGGCTATACGGTGCATGCGGAGGTGAAGCACTGCGATCTGGTGGCTCGCAAGGGCGAGGAGTTCATCGTCGTCGAACTCAAACAGCGTCTCTCCCTGGCCCTGCTGGTGCAGGCGGCGGACCGTAAAGAGATCACCGATGCCGTCTACATCGCCGTTCCCGTGGCGCCGGGGCGCTCCGCCCCGCCCAACTTCAAAGGGATCAAACGGCTGCTGCGCAGGCTCGAGCTTGGCTGTATCCTCGTCGATCGGATGAAAACCAAGACCCGCATACGCGTAGCGCTGCATCCGCTCCCATTTACCGAACGGCACTCCCCCTCCAGACAAAGAGCCATACTGCGGGAGATCGACGGCCGGTACGGCGAGTTCGACCGGGCGGGCCAGCCGGTAACCGAGGAGCGGATCACCACCTACAAACAGACGGCAATCCGGATCGCCGCCCACCTCGCCGAGGCCGGATCCGCCTCTCCCAAAACGCTGCGCCGGTTGGGCACAGGCGAAAAAACGCAGGCCATCCTCTCGGCCAATCTCTACGGCTGGTTCGATCGCCCCCGCCGGGGAGTCTACCGGCTCAGTGAAGCCGGCAGGACGGCTTTGGAGCACTACCGCTTTGTTACGGAACGAATATTCGGCGATACGGGACCATGAGGATGAGCACAAAAATCGGTGCGCGCTTCCTATCCATGGTGGCCCCCTCCCCGCTCTCAGACAAAAATGTTACAATAATGCCACACATATGTAGCATTTTTAGTTGCTTAATACAACCTTACTGCGTGAGAGGAGCACTGCGATGCAAGAAACCAACGATGCCGTCTCACTGGGGCGGCTGGTAAACGAGATGTCCCGGACGATGACCTATTTCATTAGCCGGCGGTTGGCTCCCTACGGATTGAATAAAGACGCTTTTGATGTGCTCTCCATTCTCAGCCGTCTCGGCTCCATCGAGCAGGGTAAACTCATAGAACACATGAAATGCGAAAAATACACCGCCACAAAGATCCTCAGCCGCCTCCAAGAAAAGGAGCTGCTCTATAAAGAGCGCGACGCCCACGACCGCCGGCGGCTGCATCTCTTTCTCACGGAGGAGGGAGAAAAGCTTATTCCCGTCCTGGATGAGCTCAAGAAGGAGATTACCGCAACCTTGGCCATAGACATCGAATTTGACAAAGCGGCGGAGATCCTCCAGCAGATGACGGAAAACATGCGCTCCCGAGTAACCGTGATGAAGGAGCAGAAATGAGCGCCCGAGCAGAATTACGCGCCGCAGCCGGCCTGACCGAACGGTGCAACCGATGAGTTAGCGTGAGAACAACCGCTCTACGTAGAGACGAGCAAGCCGCAATGCTCCCCGCAGTCGACCTCCCGCGCCGGGGGAGGAGAGGTAGTCCAGCGCTCCCTGCATACCGGAGAGCACCCGTTCGGTATGGGGATACCACCAGATCGCCCGTGTACTCCAGCCCATCCAATCGTGAATGATGACCTGGGGCTGAGTCATCTCTTCGAAGCCGGGTCCGCCGTGACTCCTGCCCAGAGATGACTGCTTGTATCCGCCCCAGGGAGTTTCCGGCATCCCGTGGCTCATCAAGTGATCGTTCACCGTTACCGCGCCGGCTTCCATTTCTCCGGCAATGCGCGATGCTTTTCGCCTGCTACGGCTCCAGACCGAGCCGGTGAGCCCGAGATTTGAATCATTTGCGGCCGCCAGCGCCTCGTTCTCATCCTTCACCTTCACCACCGTCAACACAGGCCCAAAAGTCTCCTCCCGCATCACCTCCATCGAATTGGAAACGTGCTCCAGCACCACCGCCGGATAGTACGTTCCCGCTTCCAGCTCGGGTCCGGCCTCCGGTGAGCGGGCTGCTATCCGCGCTCCCTGCTCAAGAGCGTCGTCCACATGCCGCCTGACCGTCTCCAGCTGGGAGGCGGTGGTAAGGGCGCCGAAATCCGCGCGCACCGTCTTCTCCTGCGGCGCGGTATCGTCCCCCTGCCGCAGCTGCTCCACTTCTCCCTTCAAAAGCTCGAGAAAACGCTCGTACACCTCTTCCACCACAAAGATACGCTCCACCCCGCCGCAGGACTGGCCGCAGTTCGAGATTCCCGCCCAGGCTGCGCCGGCGGCCGCCCGTTTGAGCTTCGCGTCCGAGGTGACGATCATCGCATCGTTTCCCCCCAGTTCAAGGCTCACCGGAGTGAGGCTCTTCGACGCCTCCGCCATCAGCTCTTTCCCGGTCGCTACGGAACCGGTAAAAAAGAGCTTGTCCACGCCCGCCGCAAAAAAGGCGCTGCCCGCCTCACGCCCGGGGACGTGCACCAGCTGCAGTACATCCTCGGGAACCCCCGCATTTCTGAACAGCGACTGCAGCTCCTCCCCTACACGCTGCGCCTGGGTGGCCACCTTGAAAACGACTGCATTTCCCACGGCGAGCGCCTGAGCAATCTCGTGGAAAGGAATGCCGAAGGGATAGTTCCAGGGGCTGATGATCCCCACCACGCCGTAGGGCCGACGATAGAGATACGCCTGTTTGTTGAAAAACAGGATGGTGCTGCGGCGTTGTTTTCGAGGCCGGAGGTGACGCCGGGCCGCCTTTGGATAATACCGCACGGCAATGGCCGCCGGCAGTACTTCCGTACTGAGCGCATCGATGCGGGTTTTTCCGGTGGCATCGGTTATCACATCCACGAGCCGCTCCCGCCGTTCCCCCAGCAGCACAGCAACCCGCTCCATGATCGTCCGCCGCTCTTTCATCGAGTAAGCCTCCCAGATCGGCTGGGCCTTCCGGGCCCGCCGTACCGCCGCCGCCGTATCCTCGGCGCTATGTACGGCCTTCTCGCCAATCGGACGGCCGTTAGCTGGATTGCGCAGTTCACTCATGCCGATTCCTCCTTTTTACTCGGCCCTTTCCAATGGTCCATGCTGGAGTGCAGTTTCATCACCCGTCCGATGCGTCCAAAGAGAGCATCCGGAAGCAGCCCACGCAGCAGCAGCACCAATTTGAGAGAACGCGGCCGCTTGATACAACGCCTGCCGCGCCGCAGGGCTCCCTCGACCACCGCCTCCGCTATGACATCGTGATCTTTAACTCGGGGAAAAAGCAGCGCCCCCAGTCCACCCAGCCGGGCTCCCTCAAACATGCCGGTGGCCAGAAACATAGGATGCACGGAGGAGTACTGTATCCCCGGATACCCGGCGGCAAAAGCCTCCTCCCGCAGCGCTTCCGTCAGTCCGAACACTCCCCACTTACTTGCGGAATAGACCGCGAGCCCCGGTACGCCTACCAGTCCGGCGGCGGAGGAAATATTGACGATATGACCGCTGCCGCGCTCTTGCAAATGCGGCAGAAGAGCGTGAATCGTATGGAGCATGCCCTTCAAATTCACATCCATCG
Source organism: uncultured Spirochaetaceae bacterium (assembly GCA_964346455.1). Taxonomy (GTDB): domain Bacteria; phylum Spirochaetota; class Spirochaetia; order DSM-16054; family Sediminispirochaetaceae; genus CAYFUX01. Next base: position 77,367 of record CAYFUX010000006.1, on the reverse strand, counting down.
TATACCTCCACCGCTCCGCCTCCTGTTCCAAAAAGTAGCCCGGCGCCATATATCCGGCATTGTTTATGAGAATATCCACCTCGCCCAGGGCGGCAATGCTTTTCCTGACGCTCTCCCGGACTGACGGCTCATCGCTTACATCACAGACCACCGTATGTACCGTTCCCAGGTTTTCCAGAATCTCTGAACTCTTCTGCAGAGCATCTCCGTCTAGATCCCAGAGCGAAACCGCGGAGCCTCTGCCGAGCAGCCGGCGGGCGATCTGGTAGCCGATCCCTCGCGCCCCGCCGGTAACAACCGCCCGTTTGCCATTCAAATCCATGTGCATCCCCCTTATCCGCGCTTCACTATATCCGTGCTTCACTATTCATCGTAGCAGCCCTAGGGAGGATTGCAAACGTTTCGCCCCGGAAAAGCGGCGCGGGAAGGAGGTTTTTTGACATGCGCAGTACCGCTGTAATACTCCCACTTTCCTTTGCCCCGGTTTGCCAAGTCCCCGAAAAACTTATATAGTAAGGGAAGAAAAGGAGAAGTTGCTATGTATTCATTGATCCTGTTCGCAGGTATTGTCATCGGCATATTGATCGCCGCCTTCGGCGTGCGAAACAAAAGGAAGGGAGTGACCGCCCTCGGCGTGATTATCGCCGCAGGTACCGCTCTCTTTTTCTGGTTTATGGGCTTCTGGGGCGAACAGCTCTGGTACGACTATCTCGGTTTCGGAGCTCGCTTCTGGACGGTGATTCTCGCCAAAATCGCATCCGGTGCGGGAGGCCTCATCGTAGGTGCAGGCGCTTTGTACCTCTTTTCCCTGCTCATCAAAGGCGTTCATCCAGCCATCCGCTGGATTGCGGTGGGCATCGGCGGCATCTACGGCATGCTCTCCGCCGCCTCGGCTTGGGACGTCTTTATGCGTTTCATCCACCGCACCTCCGCGGGCGTTACCGAACCCATACTGGGCAGGGATGCCGGCTTTTACCTCTTTACCCTCCCGCTGTATGACTTTCTCTACGGCTTCGTGTTTACCCTGGTCATACTCATGCTGATTGTCGCGGGGATCGCCGCCTCCCGGAATGCCGGACAGTTCCTTCAAAATGTCCGCGAATCTATGGGAGGGGAGAGCAGCGAAACCCGCGATATCTCCCCGGAGGCATCCCAGGGGGGCGCTTCGAAAGCGCTCATGATCGGAGGCGCCCTGCTTCTCGTGCTGATGGCGATCAGCAAACTGCTCGACCGCTTTGACCTGCTCTATTCGGAGTCGGGAGTCGTGTTCGGCCCGGGCTGGACGGATGTCAATATACGAATGCCGGCTTACTTCATAGCCGCCGCCGTCGCTTTGGTGGGAGCCGTGGTCCTGCTCTCCCCCAAAATGCGGGGAAAGCTGGAAAAGCTGATTCCCTCCTCCCTCGCCTCCCAAATGAGCGACAATATCCGTCCTTTGGCGGCCACCATAGTTCCTGTGCTGCTGGTATGGCTGCTCATCCTCTCCATCATTCCTGCACTCTTCCAGAACCTGCGGGTGCAGCCAAACGAGATCACGTTCGAAAGCCAATACATCAAAAACAACATTGAGATGACCCGTCGGGCGTTTGGGCTCAACGATGTGCAGCAAAAACAGTTTCCCATCAGCGACGAGTTCAACCGGGAGATGGTGGAGAACAACGATGCCATCATCGACAATGTCCGTCTTTGGGACTGGAGGGCGCTCGACTCGGTGTACCAACAGTTTCAGGAATTTCGGCTCTACTACGAGTTTGAGAACATCGATATCGACCGCTACATGGTCAATGGCGAATACCGCTCGGTTATGCTCAGCCCCCGGGAGATGAATATCGAAAATCTTCCCTCCAAGAGCCAAACCTTCGTCAACCGGCGCTTTAAGTACACCCACGGCTACGGCATAAGCATGAACACGGTGAAAGATTTCACCGAAAGCGGCTTGCCCAACTTTCTCATAAAGGATATTCCGCCTCAGGCGACGCATTCGTCACTGGAGGTGACGCGCCCGGAGATCTACTTTGGCGAGATGACCGACAACTACGTCATCGTCAACAGCGAAGAAGAGGAGTTTGATTACCCGAGCGGGGAAGCCAACCAATTTGTCCGTTACCAGGGCACCGGGGGAATACCCATTTCCAACTTCTTCCGCAAGTTTCTCTATGGATGGAAGCTCGGCGGCACCGACTTCCTCTTCTCCGGCTACATGAAGAATGACAGCCGGGTGATGTTTCACCGGCAGATCTACGACCGGGTACGCCAGGCCGCTCCCTTTCTCCGCTTCGACTCCGACCCCTACATCACGCTGGTGGACGGGGAGCTGCGCTGGATCATGGACGCCTATACCTCCTCCGCCTACTTTCCCTACAGCCAGCGCTACAGCGACTCCTCTTTGATGGCAAGCAAATGGCAGCAGCAGGCGGCACAGGGGAGCCGTAACGCCCGCACCGCCTTCAACTATCTGCAGAACTCCGTAAAAATCGTGATCAATCCCTACAACGGTGAGATGGACTTCTATATCTATGAGGAAGACGATGCCCTCATCCAGGTGTGGTCAAAAATTTTCCCCGATCTCTTCAAATCGAAGGAGGAGATGCCCGACAACATTCGCCGTCACGTGCGCTACCCCACCGATTATCTGCGAATTCAGGGGGCGGTCTACTCCAAGTACCACATGACCGATCCGGGAACCTTCTACAACCAGGAGGACCTCTGGGTTCCGGCCACCGAGAAATATTACGGCGACACCCGTAACGTTGAGCCCTACTATATTATGTGGGAACGGCCTGGCTCCAACAATCCGGAGTTCGTGGCCATGATGCCCTTCACTCCCAAAAACCGGCAGGTCATGATCGGCTGGATCGCCGGCATGAGCGACCCGGAAAACTACGGTGAGTTTATATCCTACCAGTTCCCCAAGGATCGGCGGGTTCTCGGGCCGCAACAGGTGGAGACCAAAATCGACCAAGATGCAGAGCTCTCCAGCCAGCTCTCCCTCTGGGACCAGCGCGGCTCCAATGTGATTCGCGGGAACGTACTCGTGATTCCCATAGAGGACACCATCCTCTACGTCGAGCCCATTTATCTGCAGTCAGAGTCGGCCGCCTATCCCGAACTGCGGATCGTCGCACTGATGCACGGCGACACCCTCTCCTACGCCCCCACCTTTGAGGAGGCCCTCGAGGGGCTGTACAGCGAGGATGTACCGACGAAACAACTTCCCGGCGACATACAAGCAGAGGAGGATCAGGCACAGCCGCAAACCGCCGCCCAGCCTGCGGCGGCCGACGCTGCCGCTGGCAAGGCCGCCCAAGCACTGCCGGCGGAGCTCGATCAGCTTATCGACCAGGCAAACGAGGCTTTTCAAAACTACTTTGAGAAACTGGGGAACAAGCAGTACGGGCAGGCATCCGAAGAGCTGGACCGACTCGAGCGGCTGCTGCAGCAGATGTCCGAAGAGAGCTCTCAGTCGTCTTCCGGCGAATAAACGCTTCCCTTACAATACACATCCCCGGCAGAGGCGCTCGCCTTGCCGGGGATTTTTTTGGTCGATTCGGAAGCGTCCCCAGCTTGCTATAGCTCGAGAAGTACGTCTGACGCCGGAAGTCAACCGCCGGATGTCAACCGCCGGAAGTCAGCCGCTACTCAGGTTCGCCATAAAAGCCGTAGAGAAACCGCTTTACTTTACCGCTGGCAGTCTTTTCAAACGCCTCTTCCCGGATATACGTGGCCTCGATTTTCTCATAGACCGAGAGTTTGCGGTTGATCCGGGCTACCTCGCTCCTCACCTTGCGCCGGATATAGTCGTCGGACGGCAGCGTGCCGCCGTGCTCGTCAGCGAGAGCCTCATAGTTTGGCACACACACGGCAATTACCCGCTCCCCGCGGCCGTCGCTGCGGCGCTGACCCATTATCAGAACCTCGCCGATAATGTCGGAGTCGGCAAAATTGAGCTCCAGCTCCTCGGGGTACACGTTCTTTCCGCCTGCGGTGACGATCAGATTCTTGCTGCGCCCCACGATATGGAGGAATCCGCGCCGGTCAAAATAGCCGAGGTCGCCGGTGTGTAAATAGCCGTCTTCCGTCATCGCCTCCTGCGTGGCCTCATCATTGCGAAAATATCCGAGCATGAGGGAGGGAGAGTGCACCTGTATTTCCCCCACCCCCTCGGTATTCTTATCCGCAATACGAACGTCGGTATGGCGTACCGGAAGACCTGCCGTACGGTTGTCGCAGCGTTTTTCAGTGTTGACGGTAATCAGAGGCCCGTTTTCGCTCATGCCGTAGCCCTGCACGATGGTAAAGCCGAGTTCGCTGAAAAAATTGGCCGTCTCGAGGGCCAGCGGGCCGCCTCCCGAGACTAGCAGCCGCACGCTGTGTAAACCGGCTTTTTCCCTGAGTCCCCCAAACAAGGCCTTTCCGAGAGGTATTTTGACCGCATGCGCCGCCCGGGAGACCCCCCGGAGGGTATTTACCGATATCTTCTTTGCAGGAGGAAGATGGTGAAGCTTCTCCCCGATACCGCGACTCAATTTGTCAAACAGCAGGGGTACCCCAATCAAGACCGTACCGCCGGTATCGTAAATATCGGCGATAATCTTGGCTCCCACGAGTTTCTCCACGATAGTGACCGACGCGCCCACCGTCAGAGGGGAGAGCAGACTGCAGGTGGAGGGGTAGGTGTGGTGAAAGGGGAGCACCGCAATAAAGTTATCGCGTTCGTTGATGGGAAGGCTCGTAATGGAGGCGTTGATGTTGGCAATAATGCCGCGATGACTGAGCGTCACCCCTTTAGGGGTTCCGGTTGTTCCGGAGGTGAAGATTATTGCCGCCGGGTCGTCCGGAGCAACTTCCTCCTCCTCGCGTTCTTTATACCCCCGCTCGGCACATTCGACCTCATAAAAGCGAATTTTCCGCTTTCGTTTCCGCTCGAGCCCTTGCGGCTCGTCAAAGCAGATCAACAGGGGCCGCCACCCGCGCATCTTTTTTCCCACAGCAAGGGCAGTGTCCAGATAACGCCCGGAGAATACCAGGGCGGAAAGATCGGCAAATTCGGCATAGGAGACGATAGTGCTCGCGGTGCTGCCGGCGTCAAAAGGGACTATCACGACCCCCATCGTTACCGCCGCCAGGTAGACTTCCACCCACTCGGGCCTATTCTGAGAAATCAGGCCCAACCGATCGCCTTTCCGCAAACCGTGATCGTAGAGCGCACGACGAAACCGCTCCACCCGCTCGCTTAATAGCGCGTAGTCGATACTTCGAAACGCCCCTGAGGGCTTCCGCATTCTCAGGGCCGTTCGACTGGGAAAACGCTGTACCGAATCACGGAACAGTTCCTGTAAACTCGGATAGTCGATCTCCTCTCTGCGGGATGCATTGTCACCACTCATAATCCCTCCTGTACTATAGTATAGAAGGGATTGTAGCCCATTCCAAGTGGCGCTGCATAGAAAACGCTGCAAGCAAAACGCTCCAAGCATAGCGTACACATTGCCTTCCGCAGAAAAGTGCGCTATGCTTCCCCCAGACTCTCATGCCGTATCCTCCCGTCGGCGGGCATCGGAGGTTTTTATGCATTCTCTGACATGCGTCTCCTGCGGTCGTTCCCACCCTCCCGACACCCGCGCGTGGCGCTGCAGCTGCGGAGGAAGATTCACCGTCGAGGGCGCACCGCTTCTCACTTCCGCACAGATTCACCCCGCAGTGCACTCTCTCTGGCGCTACGCAGATGCCCTTCCGGTACAATCTGAAACCGCAATCTCACTCGGCGAGGGGTGGACTCCCCTGATCCCGTACCAAGGCGCCGCCCGAGAGGTTTTGGTGAAGCTCGAGCACCTCTCCCCCAGCGGATCCTACAAAGACCGCGGCGCGGCACTCCTCCTCTCCCGGATCAGAGAGCTGGGGATCGAGCGGGTGGTGGAAGACTCCTCCGGCAACGCCGGCGCCGCGATAGCCGCCTATGCCGCAGCGGCCGGTGTCCACGCCGACATCTACGTCCCGGCGGAGAACTCCCCCGACAAGCTGTCGCAGATACGAGCCTACGGAGCCGCACTGGTCCCGGTGAAAGGCAACAGAAGTGATACCGCCGCCGCCGCGCTTAGAGCGGCACAAGAGCACTACTATGCAAGCCACGTGTGGAATCCCTATTTCCTCGAAGGCACCAAAACCTGGGCTTTCGAAGTCTGGGAACAGCTCGGCTTCCGCGCCCCCGAGACAGTGGTCCTCCCGGCGGGAAACGGGACCCTCCTCATCGGCTCCTACCGGGGATTCAGCGAACTCCGTACGGCCGGCTGCATCGACGTCGTTCCAAAACACGTGGCCGTCCAGACCGCCGCCTGCGCCCCCCTGGCCTCCCGCTTCTATTCCCGACAATCCGGTAAAGAGGATGACGCCCGATCCGGGGCACACCGGATACAGGACCACGGGAAGACGGCGGCCGAAGGCATTGCCATTGCCGAGCCGCCCCTCATGGAGGAGATGCTCGAAGCGGTCATCGCTACCGGCGGCACGGTACTTACCGTCGGGGAGGAGGAGATCCGCCGTGCGCTCTACGATGCGGTGCGAAGCGGACTGTATATCGAACCTACTGCGGCCGCCGCTCTCGCCGGTCTCCGGCACTACGCCGAGCGCTCTCCTGCACCGGAGGTCACAGTGGGGGTGGTGACGGGTCACGGATTAAAAGCGGCCAAGAAGATCGCCGCCCTCACGGAGGAGATGTCATGAAACAGAGCAGCGAGAAGATCGTGCTCATTGGCGGCGGGGTGGGACCGATGGCGGGAGTTGCCCTGCACCGCAGGATTATCGAGGAGACCGCCACCGACGGAAGCGACCAGGATCACCTCGAGGTGCTCCATCTGAGCCGCTCGCCGCTGATCGGCGACCGCACTGCCTATCTGTCCGGCAGCTCGGTGACAGATCCCGTGCAGGGGATGCTGAGAACCTTCCGCATGGCTGCTCTGGGCCTGGTCTGCGAAAGCCGTCAGGCGGCGGCGGGTATCCCGTGCAACACCTTTCATGCCGAACGTATTTTTCGCCCTTTCTGCAGCGGCGTTGAGGCGGAACAGATGCCCATTACCGTGGTCCACATGCTCGAAGAAACTGCGGAACTGCTGCGCTCGCGGTATCCCCATCTGCGGCGTGTGGGAGTGCTTTCCACCACCGGTACCCGGCAGTCGGGCGTCTATGAGGCAATTCTCGAACCCTACGATCTCGAGGTGCTGACCGTCCCGCCGGAGAGGCAGGATGAACTCCACGAAGCGATCTATAATCCTCGCTGGGGACTCAAGGCGGTCTCCCCGGCCTCCCCGGAGGCGGTCCGCCGAGTACGCTCCTTTGGCCGGCTGCTGTCGGAAGAGGGGGCGGAGGCGGTTATATTGGGATGCACGGAACTGCCGCTGGCGCTGCCGGAGGGAGAGTATGAAGGAGTTCCCTACCTCGACCCGGTGACCGCCCTGGCGCGGGCGCTTATCCGCGAGGCGGCCCCGGGCAAGCTACGAGAACCCTCCCGGGAGGCTCAGTAGCTCAGTAAGGGCGCACGTAGAGGTACATCATCAGATAGTGCGCCAGAGCGCCACCGAGCACGCAGAGATGCCAAATTTCATGGAAGCCGAACTTTCCTGGTACCGGATTCGGTTTTTCCAAAGAGAAGATGACGTTCCCGCCTACATAGAACACCCCGCCCAGAACGAGCAGGAGAATTGCCGGCACCGGCAGCGCCTGCAGCAACGGCACCACCATGACAAGACTCATCAAGCCCATGGCAAGGTAGAGCGTACTGGTAAACCATTTAGGGAGGCTGCTGATGCTGCCCTTGATGGCGATCCCGAAGGCGGCGAGAGCCCATATCACGCCAAACACGCTCCAGCCAAAGGGCCCGTGCAGGACGACGAGACAAAGCGGAGTATAGGTGCCGGCGATGAGGGGAAAAATTGCAAGGTAATCCAGTTGTCGCAGCACGTGCTCGGTCGTAGGGCTGCCTTTTATCCCGTGGTGCAGAGCGCTGGCAAGAAATAGAAGGAAAAGGGATAGACCATAGATGCTGAAGGAGAGAAGATGCCAGAGCTTCTCCGCCATCGCCGCATCCACGATAAGAAACACGCTTCCCAAGAGGGCGAACACGGCGCCCACCATGTGGGAAGCGGTATTGAAGGCTTCATCGGTAACGTGGCTGCTGCTGTCTTTGCTTATGCTGGTCATGAGGCTATACTATCGATTGTAGAGTCGAATTTCCAGCCCTCTTTCGTACTCCCGCTCGAGTTCCGGGACTTTGAGGGGCCCCCTCCCAAAGAAGCTCAGAAGACGAAGCGCAGCAGCGCGCCTACGCCTTCGTCGCCCAGATAATTGCCGTGGTGGTAGAGATGGCGTATTTCGCCGTTCTGGCTGATAGCCTCCTCCACCATCTCATCGACAATATCGTCTACCTTCTCGAGTTCGCTGCCGCAGACCGGGCAGTTTCCATTTTCCAGGACCAAATAGTGGTCCTGCGGACAGAGGTAACCCGGGTACGTAAAATCGGGCTGCAGAAGCAACGTGTGGACCTGTCCGTACTTCAGCGCCTTGAGCACGGCTCTGAGTCCGACCGTTCCTTTCCCTTTTTCGTGGTTCTCCTCCCGCAGCGTATCCACTAACTCTTTCTCATGCTGGATACGCCAGGAATCGGCAGCCTCACGAGCCTTCTGCTTGATCTTCTCCGCTTCTTCGTTGGGACGCACATGGATTTCGCCCACCAGCCGCTCTTTCAGGGAACTGTGAAGATGATCTCGCAACAGCGGAAGTTCTTTGTCCTCCGATCCGCCGATGATAAGACGGTCGAACTTCCCGGTACGGAAGAAATGATACAAGCGGTAGGCTATGTGCTTCATGTGTCGATTAATATGATCCTGGATATAGCGCTGCTGCCGTTCTCTTCCCAGTCCCTTCAAAGACTCGTCCCGGCTGTGCTGGATCTCATCCTCGGTGACAAACTCTTCGTGCTCCACAAACTTGTCCGCCGTAAGGGTAAAAATCCTTGCCCGGTAGGCATCCGCTACCAGCACGCAGTACTGGTTGAACTGTTCCTGCAGCGCTGCCAGCGGCCGGGTATAGGGGTCGGGTTCGATAGCGACCCTGCTCGGATGGGAGACCGGGAGTTCGTACTCTCTCCAAAAGCCCTGCGTGTCGGCAAAGATCGCCAGGAGCTTGGTCTCTTCGAACAAATTAGAACGATCTTTTACATACCGCTCGATCCGGTCCGCCAGCTTCTCCAGCCGCTTCAGCACTTCTTCCGTATACAGTCCGCTCTCGCGGACCTTTCGAAGTTCGGTATGTAAAAGAGAATTGAGTTCGGTAGTGAAACGCCGCGGGGGAACAATATTGAGGTAGATGCTCACAAAAGGGTGATCCTCGCTACGCTGTTCCAGTAGTTCCTCAATTTCTCTCTTGCGTATCATGCCGCCTCCTTTCTATTTAAAGATACCAAGGCCCCGATCACCGGTCAAACGCAGAACTCCGCGTCGCAGCGCTTAGAACGTCAACACCCGGTGTCCCTCTTTGAGGTACTCGCTCAGGGGCATACCCATCAGCTTTACCTCGATACCCAGTTCCTGGAGTTTCTCTACTACGCCGTAGTTCTCCGCACAGCGAAGACAGGCCTCCAGCTGTACACCTTCGCTCCGCATCTCCTCGACCTGGCGCTGCAGGACTTGGTCCCGCGAGAGGAGCTCCGTGGAAGGCCCCCAGACAATCAGCGTGACCTCTTCAAACCAGCCCCGCCGTTTCGCATTCAGGGTATACATAAACACCATATTCTCGGCGACCTCGGGATCGCCGCTCGTCCACACAACTACCAGCTTCTCAGCCATGGCTCCTGCTCCTACTCCCCTTCCGAGGGGGCGTATCGCCGCTCCAGGTCCTCGAGAAGCGCATGGAACTCCTCATGCACCCCTTCGCCGATCTCCTGCCGCTCGAGTCGCTCAAACGCCACCGCCAGCCGCCGGTCCTCCTGCGCGGAAAAGGCGGCTTCCGCATGATGCAGGATTTCCTCCTCTTCACGGTCGATGTGACCGTCCAGCATCTCGGCGTACGCATCCGCTTGCTGGCGAAAGACGGCTCCCGCGCTCGCGTCCCCCTCATTGTAGAGGTCCAACTGCCTCTGCATGGCCTCGAGGTACTCCCACCCTTCCCGATGCTCGCGTACCAGCGTATCGATGCTGTCCTGATCGAAAGGCAGGCGGGCCGCCTCCACCGAGGGGAAAAAGTGGCGCTCCTCTTTACTGTGGTGACACTTGTCGCCGAAGAGAGAAAAAAAGCGCATAAGCTGCCGGGCATCCTCGGCCGCCTCAGTTTTCTGCCCCTCTATTCCACCTCCGACGGCCCGCAGCAGGACCAGTCCGCGCCGTATATCCTCGTGCTCCTCATGGAGTTCAACGGTACTCTGCAATTGCATAATCTCTCCCTAGTCTAGAGTCTCACACTATATTCTAGACCATAATACTTCTCACACAAAACTGCTACTCGGATCCCGCATTTTGCTCCGCCGGTTCCGGGGCACCCAGGCTCTCCTCCAACAGGTAACGGCGATTGACGTTGCCCATCGCCTTAAAGAGGTTTTCCTTCACCGACGGGGCGGTGCGAGCCAATTGTTCTACGATGTCCCTGACCTCCGAGCGCTGCGAGGTCGCGCCGTAGGGGCAGGTGCAAGTGAAAGAGCTGATGCCCAGCCGCGCTACGAAGCGTTCGATCTCCTCTTCCTTCACATGCGCAAGGGGCCGAAGGATCTGTTGCGGATAACGGTCGTACTGCATCACCGGCAGCATAGTGGAAATCTCCCCTTTATACGCCATATTCATAAAAAGAGTCTCGATCATATCGTCCATATGGTGTCCAAGCGCGATGGCATCGAAGTCATGCTCCTCGGCATAACGCAGCAATTCCGTGCGGCGCTGGGTACTGCACCAGTAGCAGCTCATCGAGCGGCCCGGCTTGAGACGGGCCATCACCGGCACATCCAGGATTGCGTACTCCACCCCCCAGTGCTGAAAAAGGCGCTCCATGTTCCCGTCTTTCGGACAACCTTCGAAATCGGGACGAATGTGCAGCGCCATGACCTCCATATCGAGGGAGAGCGCCTTCTTGACCCGCGGGAGGTTGTAGAGCAGCGTCATGCTGTCCTTCCCCCCGGAGACCGCCACCAGGAGCCGTTGCACCCCGTGAAAAATGCCGAAATTTTTGTGGGCCCGTACGATTTTATTGGTAATGGAGACCGACAGCCGGTCCGCCTCCTTGTCCATCGGCTTCATACCTTGGCTTACTCCTTCCTTGCTTCACTCATTCAGATAGCTTTGTTCTTTCGCTTTCAACAGATTAAAAAGGGTCCGGTTAATCGGTACGGGTATGCCGCGGCGCCCGGCCAGTTCCTTCAGTTTTCCGGAAAACATCTCCACCTCGGTTTTTCGACCCGCCTCCACATCCTGGCACATCGAAGTCTTGCCCTCCGGCGAAAGAGTGTCCAGGATGGGAAACCAGTGCTCGATATCCGCATGCGTCAGCTGTATACCCTCTTCAGCGGCACAGTCGATCACTTCTTCCATCGCCTCGGTCATGAGCTCCCGTGCCTCCGTGCTTCTGTGGAGCACTCCGTAGGGTGCCCCCAACACGGCAGTCACTTGATTCACGCCGATATTGATCATGAACTTCCACCAGAGACTGCGGAGCATATCCACCGGGGTCTCCCAACTCAAACCGGCTTCACCGCACAGACGCTGCACCTGCCGCAATTCCGCATCGGGCTTCCCCCGATTCTCCGCCCGTCCTAGCAGCAGCGTGCCCGGAGTGGTAAAGGTCACTTCCCCGCTCTCGCGGACCGCATCCATCCCCAGCGCTACCGCATACAACAAGTGTTCGTTTCCATACCGGGCGGCGAGCGCCACTTCACTGTCGATCCCGTTCATCACCGACATCAGGGTGGTCTCCGGCCCCACATGGGAGTGCATATCCTCTACCGCCTGCTCGAGGTGATGGTATTTCACCGCTAGGATCAACAGGTCCGCCGGCGAGGCGGCCTCCCCCGGCCGCTCCACGCCCACCGCAAGCGGCTCGCCGTTTACACGAATTGCCTCGTTCTTCAGTCGTCGGTACCGTTCGCCTCCGGCGATAAAGAAGAGCTCCGTATTCTCCACCCGGCTCAAATAATGAGCGTACATCGCCCCGAGGGCCCCGTGACCGATTATTCCGATTTTCATAGTAAAACGCTAGGCTCTATCGCTTTTTCTGTCAAGCCGCCGTTCTTTCCGCCACTCACGCCGCCGTGTACTGCGCCGTGTACTGGGGCATGTACTGCGGCATGTACTGCGCCTTGTACTGTGGCGTGTACTGGGGCGTTTATTCCGCCGGTATCTGCCGCTCCAGCCATCCCGCGCTCACCACCCCGGTCCGCCGTGCGATCAGCTCACCGCCGGGGCCAAACACACAGGTAGTCGGCACCGCTTTCGCACCGCAAAGATCACGGATACCGCCCTGCGGGTCCAGCAGCACCGGAAAGGGGAGCTCCCGGTCCCGCACAAACCGCCGCACTTCCGCAGTGGATTTTTCCGTGGCGGTGAGATTTACCGCCACAAGCTCCACCCTGCCGCCGGCGGCGGAACGGTAGAACTCGGCCAACTCCGGCAGCTCCCCGCGGCACGGCGGGCACCAAGTGGCCCAGATATTCACCACCAGGTAGGGGGCATCCCAGTTCGACTCCGGCTGCCCGGCCGAAAGCGGCTCGAACTCCTCTCCCTGCAGCATATTCCGCACCCCCTCGGTACCGCTCTCGGCTCCCGCAGGGCCCACCGGCCGCGGCGGCTCTTCTCCCTGCGTTACCGTAAGGAGCAGCAGTACCGCCCCCGCACCCAGGGCTGCTCCCGCCGCCGTCCCCGCAACAGCGCGCCGCATCCCTCCGGGCAGGGGGCGGCGGCGATAGAGCGTGCGGAGCAGCAATGCTCCGCCGAGGAAAGCGCCGAAGAGGACACCCCCTGTTCCTCCCGGACGGTAGAGCAGTGCCAGAGGATCGTTGAAAACAACTCCCGGAGATTGCAGCAGCGGAAAGAGTTTCCACCCCAATGCAAATAGCAGCACCCCGTTCAGCAGCGCATCAAAGAGGAGCGCGTGACTCTCCCGCTGTGCTGCGGGAGTAGAATATCTGCCTATCAGATAGGCGCCTACGAGCGCCCCCGCGATGAGCGCGAGGGCCGGAGGAATGTCGAGCGGTCCAAAGCTTATCATTTTTCTCACTATAATCGAATCTCACCTGCGAGTGCAACTTGTCTATGCCTGCCCCGACGTCGTACTATACGGGTATGAGCGAAGATCGCCTGGAGCGGCTGGAGAAACTCTTTGAATACAGAAAAAACCGCCGCAGCAAACTCCGCTGGATTACGTACAACCCCCTCGCCGAATTCAATTACGAAATCGAGGACGCGGAGGAGGACATCGCCTGGATGGTGTGGGAGATAAAGCGTCTTCGACGGGAAAACCGGGAGTATCGTGAGTTTATCGACAGCATCCGCAGGCAGATGGAAAGAGAGTTCGGGATCACTCTCCCGGATAAGGATGAGGACGCTCGGGAATAAGCTCCCGGTGATACGCCGTAAAGCGCCGCGCTTCTTCCGCCCACAGCTGCTCTGTCTCCGGCAGACGCAGTTGCCGCTCCTGTGAGGTGACGACGGGATAGCCGTGGGCCTCGTGCAGGTGCTTCGGGCGTTTCCCCCCGGCACGATACTGCTCAATGAACGCATGATGGTCGTCGAGCCTCCGCCGCATACGCTCGCTGTCCGTCTCCACCGCCTCGCTCAAAGCTCGTCCCGCCCCTTCGGCCAATTCGGCATCCAGCTCCACTCCGACCGAATTTCGCGCAGAGACGGCCGCAGCCCGCATCGTCGTCCCCGCCCCCAGAAAAGGATCCAGGACCGTATCGCCGAGCAGGGAAAACATTTGGATCAGACGGAAGGGAAGTTCAAAGGGGAACGCCCCGCTGCGGGCCCGCACATCTCCCTCCTTCATCTTCTGCCTAACGCCCCGCAGATCCCAGAGACCGCTAAACCAGCGGTTGCGCTCTTCCCAAAATACCGCACTCGCGCGTCTGCGCCGCTTCTCCTCCGGGGCGGTAAATCGGCGCGGCGTGCCGTTGCGCAGCAGAAGCACCCATTCGTGTTCCAGCGTGACGTAGGCGCCCGGCGGCAGCATTCCCGAGCCCATGAACTTTGTCGGGGAGTTAGCCGGCTTGTACCAGATAACCGGCGGAAGCGGCCGGAGCCCCAGCTGCTCACAGGAGGTGAGAATACGGCTGTGATTGGGATAGAGGCGAAACTCGCCGGCCATCGTACGTACCGCATCGCCAATGTTGATGCAGAGCATCCCGCCGGGGCGCAGCACCCGGCGGCACTCCCGCCATACCGCATCGAGCACAGCGTGCATCGCCTCGAATGCCGCCGGGCCGTCATCACGCTCCAGTGCCTCCGCCGCCGCACCATCCAGCGCAGCAAACTGCTCATCCCACATGGAAATGAGCGGATACGGCGGAGAGGTAACCACCAGGTCCACACTGTCATCCTCAATATTCCCGATCCGGCGAGCGTCGCCGGTCAAAAGCCGATGGCTGCTGTGCCGCGGAAAGAACTCCTGATCGCCCATAATACTTCGCTTACCCTCCTATGATCCCGAGAAGAAAGGTGGTGAATTGCGGAACGTAGGTTATCACGAGGACGGCGGCAAATTGCAATAGGAAGAAGGGGATAACATTCCGGTAGATTCGGGTGAGGGGTTTTTCAAAACGATAACTGGCCAGGAAGAGATTCAGCCCCACCGGCGGGGTCATGAAGCCCAGCTCGAGGTTGGCCAGGAAGATAATTCCCAAATGGACCGGATGGATGCCAAAGACCTCCCCTACGGGGATAACCAGCGGCGCCACCACCATGATGGCGGAGAAAATATCCATAAAGCAGCCGGTTATGATGAGGGCGATATTGAGGAGAATAAGAAAGAGGAACCTCGACTCGATATGCGTTTCGATCCATTCGGTAAGCAGTACCGGCACATCGGCGTCGATGATATAGTAGGAGAGCCCCCGGGACATCGCCAGGATCATCAGCACCCCTCCGATAATCGGAAGCGCCTTCAGTCCGATCTTCGGCAAGGCCCGCAGCTTTACCTCGCGATAGACGAAAACTTCGATACAGAATACATAGAAAACCGCGAAGGCGGCGGTCTCCAGCAGGGTCATCAGGCCGCCGAAGTAGAATAGAATGATGAACACCGGCAGGAGCAGCTCTCCCAGACTCTGCCGCAGGCCCTGCAGCAGCTCACGCCCCGTGAAAGGGACTGTCGGCACCTTGTTCCGGGAAGCAACCAAGACGCCGATGGCGATCATTGCCCCCATTACGAGTATTCCCGGGATAAAACCGCCGACAAACATGTCCACGACGCTCACTTGAGCGACCACTGCATAGATAATAATGGGCAGGCTCGGGGGAAAAAGAAAGCCCACACTGCCGGCGGCGGTGAGAAAGCCGCTGGTAAAATCCTCCCCAAAATGGCCCCGCTTGTGGAGCACCACGTACAGCACCCCGCCGAGCGCCAGGATCGTCACCCCGGAGGCACCGGTAAAGGTGGTAAAAAAGGTGGAGACCAGCACCGCCGCAATGATCTCGCCTCCCGGAACCCATCCAAAAAGGCTCCGAAAGAGCCGCACCAGCCGCTCTCCCGCCCGGCTTTCAGAGAGGATGAATCCGGCCAGGGTAAAAAGGGGTATCACCGGAATCGTCTCGCTGATCAGCATGGTGTAGGCCTCGTTGGGGACCGACTCCAGCGCCCCGCCGGAGCGGATGAACAGCAGGTAGGCCGCCCCGCCGAGGGCAACGAAAATGGGAGTGCCCAAAAAAGCGGAGATGATCAGCACGATCAGCAGCGGAATCATCAATGGCGGCATGACGGTGTACCAGAGGTCTATCAGCTGATCAAAGACGGGCGGATACATCGGATCTACGAAAAAAATGAGATTATATACGCTCTGATAGGCAAGGAGGGTACCGGTGAGAAATCCGAGCAGCCCCACCGTGCGTGAAAGTCGCCCGGCGGGCCCTCTGCCCAGGAAACGCACGGCGATGAGCAAGAAACTGAAAGGCATCACCGCTACAAGAAGCTGTTTGGGGATAAAGCCTACTCGAACCGCCGGGTCAAAGGCAAGAAGCAGAAATGAGACGGAACTCCACATAAACGCGGTTACGACAGCAACGGCAATGTGCGTGTTGATCACTCCGACTCGCCGCTTCCAGCGGGGGCTCAGGGAAGCCTCCCCGGCGGCGATCGCCAAGTGGTTCCCCTCCCGGGCGGTCAGTGCACCTCCCAGAAAGGTCAGCAGCAGCACCAGATGATAGATATAGCTGAAGATGCTGGGAATACTCCCGCTGAAAAACTCCCGCAGTACGATTTCCGTCAGCGGCAGAAGAGTAAGGAGGATAAGAATGAGATTATTAAGTGAATTTTCCAAGCGGCGGAAGGCGGCTAAAATGGTAGCGGAGGTCACAGCTGAATCACTCCTCCGCGTGAGTACTGCGGTACTCCTTCAAGATCTGCTCGATACGCTGTACAAACTCTTCAGAGAACTCTCTTCCGGAGACGTAGTCAATGGCTTTCGCATACGCATCCTGCCACTCCGCACGCGCCTCCTCCGGAATATCCACTACGTTGAGGCCGCGCTCCTTCATCGTCTCGATCACCTCCTGCTCCAATTCGAGCACTTCCGAGTCGAGCCTATCCGCTACGCGCTCTACTGCCGCACGCAGTTCAGGCTTCAATTCCTCGGGGACCCGCTTCCAGGCGCGGGAAGAGACGACGATTCCTCCCATGAAGGGAGCAATGCGGATGTTGATCATATTGTCGGCGATGCCGAACCATTGGTTGGCAGCCACTAAGAGCGGATTGCCGTAGACTACATCCACCATGCCGCTGGTCAAACTGGAGAACACATCGGAGGTGGCGACGTTCACCGTATTGAATCCGAGATGTTTCAAGGCGTTGGTAATGGCGGTATTCTCGCCTCCGGGACTCGCCACACTCTGCCGCATCAATTCCTCGGGAGTCCGGGCGGGATTGCGGGCAAAGAAGTAGATCCAGCCGGTCTTGGCCCAATCGAGCAGGATAAAGCCCTGCTTCTCCATCTCCTTCGCTAAATCCGGCCCCACCTTCTCGAGGACGTAATCGAGCTCCCCGCCGCTCTGTATCAGTCCCGGAACACTGAGAGCCATCACGTTCCCGTAGATCTGCTGAAGCCCCAGACCGTCCACTACTCCGCCCTGGAGCTGGTTGAAACGGATCTTGCGCAGCAAATCCTGTTGGTTCTTAAAACCGGCAAAATAGAGCCGCAGCTGCACCCTGCCGTCCGAGATTTCCCGCCACTCTGCGGCAATCTCTTTCAACGCTTCCCCAAACACGCTGTTCTCCGGAGCGGTACTGCCTATTTTCATCGTCACCCGCTGGGCGGAGAGCTGGGTGAGAAGCATGGTCAATATGAGTATGCTGAATACGGCGGTGCGTCGTCTCATCATCTATCCTTTTAGGAAAGCATTTTACTAACCAGTATTGTTCACTGGGGAGTAAATTTCAAGTCTAGCAGGAACGCTGCACAACAGCCGCCTTCGAGAAGAGGGCGGCGGCGCCTCCGATAGGGATCCGATTGCAGAGAGTTTTTCTGA
>CAYFUX010000006.1:56145-59565 GCA_964346455.1 uncultured Spirochaetaceae bacterium | reverse complement strand
GAAGATCACCGCTCCGATCCGGGAGACTCTCCCGCCCCCGGGGAGGACTTTGATTCCTGAGCGGAACCCGATCCCGGAGACTCCAGCGAGTTCGTGTTCGTATTGATGGAATGCCCCTGCGCCTCATCGACCAGCTCCCGGATCGCCGCCTCCGGATGCTCCTCAAAGACGGTAAAGCGCTTGATGCGATCGAAAATGTGGGCGTTTTTCTGAAATACCTCGACGATCTCGGGATCAAAATGGCTGCCGCTGCCGCGGATAATCTCTTCCACCGCCTCAGCGTGAGAGTACGCTTCTTTGTACGGCCGCCGGCTGGTCAGAGCATCGTAGACACCCGCAACCGCCACGATTCTGGCCGAGAGGGGAATTTCATCCCCGCGGAGGCCTTCCGGATAGCCGGTGCCGTTCCACCACTCGTGGTGATACCGGGCAATCTCCTTCCCCATCGTGAGGAACGATTTTTTCTTCAGCTTGCGGTCCACCACCTCCAGCGCTTCGCCCCCCAGATTCGAGTGGCGCATAATGCGGGAAAACTCCTTTTTGGAGAGGCTCCCCGGTTTGAGGAGTATACGGTCCTCGATGCCCACCTTTCCCACGTCGTGAAGGATCGACGATAACGTCAAGTCCTCCAGGTAATCGTCGGTAATGTAGTGGCGGTACTGCGGGTAGTTTCGCAGGGCGATTGCAAGGATGCGGGTAAACTCCCGAATGCGCTCCAGGTGCACGCCGGTGTCCTTGTCGCGGTATTCGGTGAGTTTGGCAAAGCCGATAATCGCCGCCGACTGCGTCTCCTTGATTTCCTGAAAAGAGTCGCGCAGTTTTTGCTCCAGGTGGACCCGCTCGGTAAGGTCCTTCTCTGCAAGGGAATAGGCGATTACCTCCCCGCTTACGTCCCGCACGCCGGTGATACTTGCATACGTATAGAGCCTGCTGCCGTCTTTTCGGATACGCGGCACCTGGTTCTGAATGTAGCTGCCGCCGTCTCGTTCCACCTTCTCCAGCAGTGTATAAAAGTCGGCCTGCTGCTCGCCCGCTCTCAGGAGCGTATCGTAGCCGGAACCGACAAACTCCTCCCAGCTGTAGCCGTAAATCTTCTCCGCCGCCGAGTTGACGTTCAAAATCGTACCGGCAAGATCGAGAAGGATTATGGAAGAGAGAATAGTGTCAAAGAGGATGGTAAAATTGCGCTCGGAAATCTTTAGCCGCGATTCGATGTTGCGCAGATAGGTGATGTCCTTGAACTGCGAAACATAGCCCACGGGCTCCCCCTCCTCGTTTTTCAATAACCGTGAGGTGTCCAGAATCCGCCGCATCCGCCCCTCTGCAGTGTAGAGGTGAGTCTCTCCGTTCTCCATGTAGCCCTCGGAGAGGAGGTGCTGTAGCTTATCGTCGTAGTCGTCGCGGTAGGCATAGAGTTCGGGGATGGGAGGGACCGAAGCTCCCTCCGAATACTCGAACATCGAATAGAACGCCGCGTTGGCGTCGAGAAGGCGCCCGTCCATCCCGGCGGAGAAGAGGGCGTCCCCCGAGTCCTGCAGAAGCAGCTCGTAGTGGCGGCGATGCACCTCCGGGGTGTTGAGAGTGTGCGGCTTGACCGTCACCAGGTAGTAAAACCCGTCCAGAGTGTCAACCCGAACGCATTTGAGAAATACAAAGAGCTCCCCTCCGTCCGGCCTCTTCAGCATCGCCGAACGGTTTCCTTCGTGCAGCGGGAGCAGCCCCAGCCGAGAGGGAAAGTGCTCCAAATCTCCGAACACTTCCTCCGACTGCCAGCCGATAATCTGCAGAAAGGGGTCATTGAAAAACAGTATCTCCATCTCAGGGTTGAGAATAACCACCCCGTCGGAGATCTGCTCGATCAAGTTCAGTAGTATATGTGAATGAAAGTTCTCGTTCTGCCTCACCTTGGATACTATGTATATCAGAATCACCCGGCAAATGCAACAAACCATATTTCTTTCTGATATGGGGGCACAGGACCATAGGGGGGGGCAGCAACCCGTTTTCCTTTGTTCGTTTTTCCGGTACAAAAGAGAGAGATGGAAGAGAAGCGCCGAGCACCGAACAACAGAACCATCCTACTCGGAGAAGCGGAGGAGCGGCAGCTCGCCGAGCGTTGTAGCTCTCTCTCCCGTGGCTTTCCCCGACGAGGAGAGCCTCTGAGCCCCGAGCAGATAACGGATACTATCTTTCTGGAAGATTTTTTTACCCTGCGTCCCTTTCTTCCGGAAGCCAGTGTGGACCTGCTCTTTTTCGACCCTCCCTATAACCTCGACAAACGTTACGCGGAGAGCAGCTTTAACCGGGTAAAGGAGGAAGAGTATGCGGCTTATCTTGCCCAATGGCTGGATGCTCTCGCGCCCCTTCTGCGGCCCACCGCCTCTCTCTATCTCTGCAGCGACTGGCGCAGCTCCACTTCTGTAAGCCGTCTGCTCAACGAACGCTTTATTCTTCGCAACCGGATCGTCTGGGAACGGGAAAAGGGCCGGGCGGCCAAACACAACTGGAAAAACGCCGCCGAGGACATCTGGTTTGCCACCGTCTCAGGCTCCTACCACTTTGACGCCGAGGCGGTCAAAATCAAACGGCGCGTGCGAGCCCCCTATCGCCGCTCCGACGGCAGCCCGAAAGATTGGCAGGAAGAAGAGGGAGCGCGCTTCCGTTACACTGCCCCCTCGAATATTTGGACCGATATCACCGTACCGTACTGGTCGATGCGGGAGAATACCGATCATCCCGCCCAGAAACCGGAAAAACTGCTTGCCAAGCTTATTTTGGCCAGCTCCCGCCCGGGGGATATGGTGTTTGACCCTTGTGCCGGCTCCGGGACGGCTCCGGTGACCGCCCACAAACTCGACCGGCGCTTTTCCGCGGTCGAGCGGGAGCGGCATTACGCCGCACTTATCCAAAAACGATTGGACATGGCTAAAACCGATACTACAATTCAGGGATACGAAGACGGGGTTTTCTGGGAACGCAACAGCGCCCCCTAAACACATTCCCTGCCAAACGAGGTGCACCGAGGGAAGCAGGGGAACGATGGAGGAAAGCTATGGAGGAGATACGTAACCGAGCCCTGCTGATAAGCGGCAGTCCCCGAGAAAAGGGCAACACCGACCTGCTGTTGCAGGAGATCGCCCGGGGGATCAAAGAGGAGGGGATGGCAGCGGATACGGTCGCGCTGCGTTCCTACGAGATCCGACCCTGCGTTGCCTGCGAACAGTGCCGCCGGGACAAGAGCTGCACCCGCATCTTCGACGGCATGCACTTGCTCTATCCGCTGGTCGAACAGGCGCGCTGCATCGTCATCGGCTCGCCCACCTACAACTACAACATAACCCCGGAGATCAAGAGCTTTATCGACCGTCTCTATCCCTACTTCGACTTTGGCTCTGAGCGTCCAGGTCCCTACCGCTCCCG
>CAYFUX010000006.1:53670-56045 GCA_964346455.1 uncultured Spirochaetaceae bacterium | reverse complement strand
CTCCCGGGGCGCCGTACGCCGGGATTCCCGAGCTCTGCAACGAGCGTTTGAGACCGGGATTCGGCTGGCACAACGGCTCGCCGAGGGCAGTTGAGGGTGCCGCAGCAGCCCCGTATCTCTCTATAGACGGGCCTATCCGGCCCGCAAAGCGTCGTTTTTGGGGATAGCCGGTCGAAATTATTCTCTTTTTCGTGTAGAATATGCTTCAATACTCGAGTTTCTTTCAAAAACGGTGATTTTTGAAAGTCCCTCTCATAAAAGAAAAAAAAATTTGAAACCGACACGATAACGATAGTATGTTTCGGATGGAGGATACTTGCAAAATGAGCGATAATAAACAGGATAACCGGGGCGGCCCGAATCAAAACAGCAACCAAAATAATCAAAACAAGGGTCAGTTTCCCGGCGGCGGGTGGAATCTATCCAGATTCACCTGGCTCATCGTCGTAATGCTCCTGCTGCTGCCCTTTCTCAATTTTCTCTTCATGCAGCAGAGCTCCAACGTCATCAGCTACTCCCGCTTTAAGGAACTGGTCAATCAGGGCAATGTCTCCCAAGTGGTAATGGAACGCGACACGATCGAAGGTACGCTGAAACAGCAGATGAATATCGACGGCAACACAATGACCAACTTTGTCACGTACCTTCCCGCCACCAGTGACGACGATCTGCTGAACCAACTGGAGCAACAAAACGTAGAAGTGATCACCCGTTCCTCTAACACCCAGGGCTTCTGGCAGATCCTCGGCAATCTCATACCGATTCTGCTTTTAGTATGGATCGGAGTCTTCATGTGGCGCAGTATGCGCCAACGCGGACAAGGTATGTTCTCCGTAGGCGAGAACAAGGCCAAGCTCTACGATAAATCAAACGTCAACACCACTTTCAGCGATGTCGCCGGCCTCGATGCGGCAAAAGAGGAGATCATAGACATCGTCGACTTCCTCAAGAACCCGGAAAAATACCACAAACTCGGCGCCCGCCCGAGCCGGGGCATTCTTCTTGTCGGCGCTCCCGGTACCGGAAAGACTCTGGTAGCCAGAGCTGTTGCCGGTGAAGCCGGCGTCCCCTTCTACAGCACCAGCGGTTCCGACTTCATGGAGATGTTTGTCGGTGTCGGTGCTTCTCGCGTCCGCAATATGTTCAAAGACGCCCGTAACGCCGCTCCCAGTATTATCTTTATCGACGAACTGGATTCCATCGGCCGCCACCGCGGCGCCGGCCTCGGCGGCGGACACGACGAGCGGGAACAGACCCTCAACCAGCTCCTCTCGGAGCTGGACGGCTTTGAACAGAACTCCAGCACCATCGTGATCGCCGCCACCAACCGTCCGGATATCCTGGACCCCGCACTGAAGCGCCCCGGACGTTTTGACCGGGAAATTACCGTCAATCTCCCCACCCTGGAAGACCGGCTGGCAATCCTCAATATCCACGCCAAGAAGAAACCCCTCGGCGAATCGGTGGATATGCGCCGTGTTGCCAAGGGCGTACCCGGCTTCAGCGGTGCCGACCTGGAAAATCTGCTGAATGTGGGCGCCCAGATCGCCGCGCGTAAGAACCGCGATGCAGTCGAAATGGTGGACATTGAAGAGGCGCGCGACACTATTCTGATGGGACTCATTCGCTCCGGGGTAAAGATGAACGACCGGGAGCGCAAAATGGTAGCTTACCACGAAGCCGGTCACACCCTCGTAGCCGCTACCTTGCCCCATACCGACCCCATCCACAAGGTCACGATTATTCCCCGCGGCCAGGCGATGGGTGTAACTCAGCAGCTCCCGGAAGAGGAGCAGTACCTCTACGAGAAGGAGCAGATGGAAGAGCGGATCTCCGTCCTCCTCGGCGGCCGGGCGGCGGAAAACGCCGTCTGGGATACCAAAACCAGCGGGGCGGAAAACGATCTGCAGGTGGCCAGCAGAATGGCCCGCAAGATGATCACCGCCTGGGGGATGAGCGAGGTGATCGGTCTGGCCCACCTTCAAGAGGAGCAGGGAGCCGTATTCCTGGGCGAAGAGCTGACCCGCGGCAAGCAGTATAGTGAAGAAACCGCCCGGGAGGTGGACACTGAAATCAAAAATACCGTCTCCGGCTGCTTCGAACAAGCCGCCGCCATCCTCGAACGCCGCCGGGCCGCCCTCGACGCCATCGCAAACACCCTCCTCGAAAAAGAAGAGCTCACCGGCGAAGAGGTCGCAAAACTGATCAAAAAAACCGAAGGCACGGACACCGGCGAAGAGGACGACGGCGAAGAGGACACCGGCAAGGCCGAGTCTTCGGACCAGCAGCAGGATGAAGAGCAGCCCTCCCAGGACGAGACTGACGAGACTGACGAGACTGACGAGACTGACGAGACTGACGAGACTGACGAGACT
>CAYFUX010000006.1:48436-53570 GCA_964346455.1 uncultured Spirochaetaceae bacterium | reverse complement strand
TGACGAGACTGACGAGACTGACGAGACTGACGAGACTGACGAGACTGACGAGACTGACGAGACTTCGGACGAACAATCGAACGAGCAAGGCGAAGAGGAGCAAGAGCGCTGAGACCCAGCCCCTCAAAGAGCTTCATTTTTTCCTGAAGTCACACGCCGGCCGGGCGCACTTGCGTTCCGGCCAGCGCTTCCATGTACGCGCTATTGCGCTCCAGACGGCTCTGCAGCTCTCCCTCCAACGCTTCGATCTCCCGCTCCAACTCGGCGAGCCCCAGGTTGCCGGTAGTTCCCAGCCCGGTCCGTTCGGCAATACTCGCGGCGGGCGACCGCTCGCCAACTGCCTCGAGATTGCGGCCGATTTCCCGGTACGCGTCGCGAAAGCTCATCCCTTCCCGCACCTTTTCATAGGCGGCATCGGTGGCAAAAATTTCCCGGGGGAACGCGGCGGAAAGACGCTCGGGATGAAATTCGACCCGCTCCATGGTCCTCTGCACCACTGCCAGCGCCTCCCGGGTCAGCTTCAATCCGCGCAAAAACGGCTCCTTGGTCTCCTGATAGTCACGGTTATAGCCGCTGGGCAGAGAGCGAATCGCGCCCTTTATCTGCTGTCCGTAGCCGGTCATCGTGGCCGCCTTGGCCCGCAGCAGCTCCAAAGCATCGGGATTGCGTTTCTGCGGCATGATGCTGGAGCCCGAACAAAGCTCTTTCGGCAGGGTCACGTAGCCGAACTCCGGCAGCGCAAAGAGAATCAGGTCCTGGGCGAGCTTGCTCAGCGTCAGCATCAGCTGCTCCGCCGCATCGATCAGGATCCCCTCGAACTTCCCCCTGCTGTTGCCGGCATACAAGACATTGCGCTGTACTTTTCGAAAGCCCAGGAGCTCGGCAGTGTACCTCCTGTCTATGGGCAAGGGCACTCCGTAGCCGGCGGCGGAGCCGAGGGGAGACTGATCCACATGGTCCGCGGAGCTCCGTAGGAACTCCAGTCCGTCCAGAAGCTCCTCAGCGTAGGCGGCCGCCCACAGGCCCACCGAAGAGGGCATGGCGATCTGCATGTGCGTTCTTCCCGGCATCGGGGAATGTTCCCAGCGCTGTGCACAGGCAAGCAGCGCGCGGAGGGTGCCGGATCCGGCCTCCAAAAGCCCGTGCACCGCATCCCTGCCATAGACGCGGAGGGCGGTCAAAACCTGATCGTTGCGGCTCCTGCCGGTGTGAATGCGCTTGCCCGTCTCGCCGAGCCGCTCCACCAGTCGATTTTCGATGGCCGTATGACCGTCCTCGTCCGCGGCAACCACCCCAAACTCCCCCCGCTGCGCCTCGGCAATGATCCCGCGCAGCTCCCCTTCCAGCGCCTCCTTCTCCTCGGGGCGCAGCAAACCGGCCGCCAAAAGCCCCCGGGCGTGCGCAATGCTCCCCAGGCAGTCGGCGGTAATCAATTCCGTATCCAGACGCCAATCCTCACCGACGGTAAAGCGCTCCACCAGTTCGTCGAGTTCGTACTCCTTCTGCCACAGTTTTCCCATACCTCTCCTCTTCTTATCCTCCGTTTCGGCGGCCCTTTCCACCGCCGGCAGGACCGGCAGCACCGAAAACACCGGCAATCTCCCAGTGCAGTGTGCAGAGGCACACCGGACCTCAAGTGTGCAGGGCCGCAGGCGTCATTGTAGCGCAGAGCCGCCGCCTTTGTCCCCATGTTCACTCCGCTACTCTTCATGCTACACTGCAGCTGGCACTACAGGAGAAATCCGCACCTCTGTGCAGCATATGGCCCCGAGAAGGAGGAGCAACGATGGAAATCTACCGCGCTATGAAGCGATTGTTTACTTCCGCCGCGGAACACATCCGCGTAAACGGCATCTATATCGGGCTCGGCTACACCGCCGTCACCCTGGAGGATGGGTCGACAGGGATCGCCTATACCTATCTGGAAGACAAAAAAAGCTGCTCCCTGGTGAGCGACCCAACCGACTACGAGGGGCGCCCCGCCGCGGAGTTGATGGAAAAACTCGAATCCCCCAACATGGTCGAACGTTCGGTAGCCATAGCGCTGGTAAACGCGCTCAATCATCGTCGCTCGCAGGGTTTTCGGGAGGATCCGGGAAGCCTGCTCGACGATCTGGGAATCTCCTCAGGCTCCACCGTAGCTATGGCCGGCTACTTTGGGCCGGTTGCCGCTCTCATAGAACAACGCGGGGCGAAGGTAGAGGCCCACGACATTGGCAAGGAGATCGGCGATCGTGACCGCTTTTATCGCCTGCTCGAATCCGGCACTCCCGCAGCTCTCATCCTCACCTCCACCAGCGTGATCGGCGGCACGACGGAAGAGCTGCTCTCCCATCTGGCCCCCGTCACCCCCTGTGCGCTGCTCGGCCCCACCACCCCGATGATTCCCGAGGCCTTCACCCACCTGCCGATTCACATTCTAGGCGGCACCTTGCCGGTAGACAGCAAAGGAGTACTCAAGGCAATACGCCACGGAAGGGGGACCAAGGCCATTCACCAGGCATCGCGGAAGATCTACTATCGGGCCGGAACAGACCCCATTCCCGAGCTCGAAGAGTCAAGAGCTCGAGGTCTGCACGGCGGCGCCTCCTCATAACGCGCCGCCCGCAGGAGGCTCAGGGCCTCACAATAGCAGGGAAAGGGGGCGCTTCGGAGTCTCCGCCTGGGACGGACCGGAAGTAACGAAAACGCTGAATAAATACATCGATGAAGCTGCAGTCGAGCGCACCGCCGGTAAAGCGGAAAAAAAGGTGATACCCCTCGCCGGGGATATACGCCACCGGCACGGCCCTTTCAGTTTCGGAAGCGACGCGGAACACCCGGAGCTCTCGGCTCCCGCAACGGGATCGTTCCCAGCTCTCGCGGGGGACGATCTCCTCTTCGGTATACCGAACTAAGATTTCTCCGCCGGAGGTTTCGTAGCGGCCCCGGTAATGGCGAATCGAATTGGCGGGCAGAAACGGAAGTCCGCGGCTCGAGACCGGACCGCGGATTAGTATTCCCAGGGGCTCCGCCTCCTCCTGCTGAGCAAAGAGCGCCGCCGCAGCGTTCAAAAGCGCAGCGATAAGCACAAGCTTCAGCCCGTTTTGCAGCGTACTCCCGAATACCACCCTTTGTTACTCCACCGTAACGCTCTTGGCCAGGTTGCGGGGCTGATCCACATCACGCCCCAGCTCCAGAGCACAGTAAAAAGCAAAGAGCTGCAGAGGAAGTACCATCAGGAATGGATACAGCATCTCGTCGGTTTTGGGGACCCACAGCACATCGTCGGCGATCTCGGCGATCTCATCGTCGCCCTCGACCGCCACGGCAATCACCTTACCGTTCCGGGCCTTCACCTCCTTCATGTTGGAGATGACCTTGTTGCGCAAACCTTCGTCGGGTACCACAAATACGCTCGGGGTGTGTTCGTTGATAAGGGCGATAGGACCGTGCTTGATCTCCGCCGAGCTGTAGCCTTCGGCATGAATATAGCTTATTTCCTTGAGTTTCAGCGCTCCCTCCAGGGCCACCGGATAGTTGAGTCCACGCCCCATGAAGAGGAAGTTCTCATAGTGGGCGTAGCGCTTGGCAACTTCCTGCACCTCCCCGGCGCGGCCGAGAATCTGCTGGACTTGGTCGGGAATACTCTGTAGCTTTTCCACCAGCCGGAGACCGTGCTCGTAGGAATAGTGGCGCATCCGGGCCATCAGCAGCGTGAAGAGGTAAAAGACCGAAATCTGACTGGTAAAGGCCTTGGTGGAGGCCACGGCGATTTCCGGTCCGGAGTGGATGTAGACTCCGCCGTCCGACTCCCGCGGAATGGTGGATCCGACAACGTTGCAGATTCCGAGCACCGTGGCGCCTTTCCGCTGCAGCTCGCGCATCGCATAGAGCGTATCGGCGGTCTCCCCCGACTGCGAAACGGCAAAGTAGAGGGTATTGGGCTCGACAATCGGATTCTTATACCGCACTTCCGAAGAGAGTTCGGCATGGGCGGGGATCCGGGCGACCCGTTCCAGCAGGTAAGCGCCGAGCATCCCTGCGTAATAACTGGTGCCTGCGGCGATAATGACCACTCGGTCGATATTGAGCAGTTCTTTCGCGCTCAGGTTGAGACCGCCTAGGTGTCCGGTGGCCCCCTCCATATCGATACGCCCCTTGATTGCCCGCTGGATGGACTTGGGCTGCTCGTTGATCTCCTTCTCCATGTAGGTGGCAAAGCCGTCCTTCTCCATCTGTTCGAGTTCCCAGGTGATCCGTTCCACGCTCTTTTGAATCTCCCGGTCATTGGTGTCAAACATTTTGTAGGAGTTCCGATCGAGGGAGACCAGTTCCCCGTCTTCCAAGTAGACCGCTTGCTTGGTATGCGCCATCACGGCCATCACGTCCGAGGCGAGAAACATCTCGCCGTCTCCGATACCCACTACCAGAGGGGAGCCGTTCCGGGCACCGACGATCTTTCCGGGCTCGGTCCGGTGCATGACCGCAATCCCATAGGTTCCTTTCAGCAGATAGACCGCTTCACGGACCGCCGTTTCCAGTTCTCCGTTGTACATCGATGCGATCAGAGCGGCGATAACCTCCGTGTCGGTTTCCGATTTGAAGGTATGCCCCTCCGCTTCGAGCTTGCTCTTCAACGCGTTATAATTTTCAATAATGCCGTTGTGGACCACTACCACCTCCCCGCTGTTGTCGCTGTGGGGGTGAGCGTTGAGGTCAGTGACGCCTCCATGCGTGGCCCAGCGGGTGTGTCCGATGCCGTAGACCCCGTCAAGATCGTCGGGAACCACCTCCCGAAGGTCTCTGATCTTACCCTTGCGCTTAAATATGGTAAACGATTCACCGTCGCCGACACAGAGGCCGGCGGAATCGTAGCCTCTGTATTCGAGCCGTTTCAATCCTTCGAGCAGCACTTCACCGGTGGGCTTAGGGCCGCAATAACCTACAATACCGCACATACTTCTTCTCGCTCCTTAATAATTTGTTACTATACAAAAACTCATAATTTCTACTATTACCGACGGGACTCCAATATAACGCAGCAGAGGAGAGGTAACAAGCTAGTTGTCAAAGATGGAGGCTCTTCTTTTCCCTCTCCAGTCTTTCCATCCTCTCCCCGCTCGTTGCCGCTTAGCCCGCATTCTCCGCCAGC
>CAYFUX010000006.1:12584-48336 GCA_964346455.1 uncultured Spirochaetaceae bacterium | reverse complement strand
ACAATCGCCATTTCCCCAAAGAAGTCGCCTTTTCCTCCCGATATGCCCGATACGTAAAAGCAGTCTCCTTCCTCTCGCCCTAGTACTCAATAAGGAGGCTGTATGATCTATCGCAGCACATTAGCGTACGGTTTTCTCTACAACCGGCTCCCCCGCATCGCCGTTCTTCTGGCCCTCTCCCTTATTCCGTTGAACGCCTGCGGACCTTTGGTCGACGGAGCCGCCTTGTTGGACGAGGACATATATCCGCCGGTCTTCTATGATGCGCTCTCCGCTTCTCCCACATCGGTTCAGATACGCCTCTCGGAGCAGGGACATCTGGAAGAAGCGTCCCTCTCCGTAGCGCCCGCCCTCTCGCTGAAAGAGGTGGAGGACGGCAAGGAGACAATCACTCTTCATTTTGAGGAAGAGATGGAACCCGGCCGCAGCTACGCTCTCAGCGCACGGATAGCGGACACAGCCGGCAATACCCTCACCTTTATCACAGAGCTCTACGGCTTCAACCCCCGCGTGCCGGAGCTGCTGCTCAACGAGATCACCACCCAGGGCTCCAGTTCGAACCCCGACAAGGTTGAACTTCTGGTCCTCACCGCCGGAAACACCGCGGGAGTTACGCTCTTCGAGGGCACCCGTGATTACTGGACGCATAAAAA
The DNA here is from genome assembly GCA_964346455.1 of uncultured Spirochaetaceae bacterium. GTDB lineage: Bacteria > Spirochaetota > Spirochaetia > DSM-16054 > Sediminispirochaetaceae > CAYFUX01. Next base: position 47,683 of record CAYFUX010000006.1, on the reverse strand, counting down.
GATACTGCCCCCGGTGGAAGTGCGGCCCGGAGACTATATTGTCGTACACTGCAAACCGGAGGGGAGACCTGATGAGGTGGACGAGACGGAAGATCCCTTCTCCTGCAACGCCGAAGAGGCGGTGGACGGAGCCTGGGATTTCTGGATCGCCGGAGGCTCCGGCCTGTCGGGCAACAACGGGGTAATCTCCATCTACAGCTCGGCCCGCGGAACGCCGATAGACGGTTTTCTCTACAGCAATCGCACCAGCAGCTCAGATGAACGGTACCGCGGCTTTGGCAGCAACCGCGCACTCGAGAGGGCGGATCAGCTTGCCGCTCAGGAAGAGTGGCAGATTGCAGGGCGGGCAGCCGCGCCGGAAGATGCGGTAAACCCGGAGGATTCCACCGCCACCCGATCGATGTGCCGCAGCCCCGGCGCGGAGGATACCGATACAGCTGCAGACTGGCACATCGTACCCACCCGCGGGAGCAGTTTTGGCACCGTCAACACCACAGAGGTATACCAGCCGTAAAGCGGGAGGCGAGGCTTAGATATAATCCTTGAAAAGGGCTTCGATATTCTGCCTGGAACCGGCGCCCACCTGCTGGTTGACAACCGTGCCGTCTTTGAAAAGCAGCAGAGTGGGAATACTGATCACGTTGTACTGACCGGCCAGCTCGCCCTCTTCGTCGACGTTAACTTTTCCAACTTTCACCTTTCCGGCATACTCATTCGAGATCTCCTCGAGGATGGGCTGAAGCATCTTGCAGGGAACGCACCACTCCGCCCAGAAGTCTACAATCACCGGCACATCGGACTTGAGTACTTCCTCCTCGAAATTATCGCTGGTAATGGTTATTTCGCTCATATGCTATCTCCTTGCTGTTTTTCCTTGTGCTTTGAGGTCCTGAAGCCGGAAATCCTCTATTACAGTATGCACGAAAAAGAGCGCATTTTCCACCGTTTTTTTCTCCTCTGTTCGCAGATACGGGTCATCCCGGAGCTTCCGAAGTTCACCGTCAAGGTCGTGCAAAAAGAAGGCTGCCTGCAGGGTATTATTCTTCGCCTCCCGCTCGATCTGGGTGAGCGTCCGCGGAAAGCGCTCCAACAGGTCACGGATGGTATTGAGCCGCACGGGAAATCCGTCACCCCGGGTTTCTATCAGCTCATAAAGTCGATTCTCCAGGAGCAGGCGGGGCCCGGAAAGGCGAGAGGGATACACGCGGCGATATATCCGCTCCACCGTGGGCCAGTACTCCCGCTCCAGCACAAAGAGCGCCCCGTAAAGGTGATCGAGTTCCCACAAATCCTCATGGCCCAATCCCACCACCGGATACTTTGCCACTTGCTGTTTCAAGGAGGCGATGACGCGATCCGCATGATCCTCAGCGGCGTTCGAGGAGTCGCTGGCGCGCCGCTGCTCACTGCGGCGGGCGTTCTCCCTGCGCTGCTGCTCCTCCGCCCGTTCTGTGAGGGTGCGCAGAAACTCCATCTCCGACGCTACAAACGAGGCCATATCATCCTTCCTGCGCAGCGCCTCTATGTAGCGCTCCTCGAATCTGCGCCGCTCTCGTCCGCTGGTAATATAGCACACCCGGTGATCGTCGTAACCTTTTCGAATTTTTTCTATCGCCTGAGTGAGCTCATGCGAAGATAACCGCTTTCTCCCCATCATTAATTGACTGTAGAATAGATCGACCCCCGTGTCCAATTGTACGGGGGCCGAAGCGGGAAAAAAAATTGCCCTTCACCGGCGGCGGCACTCCGGAAGGAACACGCAGCCGGTCATAGAGGAGAAGAAACCCAAGCGGAGAGTTAAACCGCCTCCAGCAGCTCCTGATCGTCGCCCTCTGCCGACTCTTCGGCCGCCGGTTTCAGCTCCGATTCCTCTCCTCCTTCCCCCTCATCGCGCTTGAACTGCGGCTTGAACTCCACGTGCTCGGCAACGATCTTCACTCGCTCCCGGTTGCTGCCGTCTTTACTCAGCCAGCGATCCTGTTTCAGCCGCCCTACCACACGCACGCCTCGTCCTTTCTCCAAATATTCACCGCAGGTTTCCGCCGTTCTTGCCCAGGTTTCTACATTGAAAAAGGAGACCTCTTTCTTTTTTTCGTCGTCCTGCTTGAAAAAGCGATTGGAGGCCAGGCTGAAGTTACATACCGGCGTTCCTTTGGGGGTGTTGGTGAGTTCAGGATCCCGGGTGAGATTGCCCTCGAGAATAATGGAATTGAGATTGTTCATAATCACTCCTTTGTTACGATTTGCGATTCCGGATTCGCGTTCACTTCACTACTAGGCTCTGCGCTGCGGTTTCGCTTTTAGCAAAGGAGCAATTTTTCTACTTTTCTGAAAGCTGCGGAAGAGGAGTTACTCGCGGTGTTTTTCGGGAATATGCAAGATCTCCCGCGGCTTGCTGCCGTTTTGCGGTCCGACAATGCCCCGCTCTTCCATCTCTTCCACCAGCCGGGCGGCGCGGTTGTAACCAATCTTCAGACGCCGCTGCAGGTAGGAGGCGGAGGCCTTTCCCGCCTCCGCGACGACGCCTACCGCCTTGTCCAACAACGGGTCGTTTGCCGCCGTATTAAAGAGTTCGCCCTGTTCCTCATCATCTTCGAAAAAGATCTCCTCGTCAATGTAATCCGGTTCGCCAAGGCTCTTTACATATTCGGCAAGCCGCTCCACCTCCTCCTCGGAGAGGTAGGCACCCTGCATGCGCACCGGATTGGGGTTCCAGGCGGAGGCAAAGAGCATGTCGCCTTTTCCCAGCAGTTTTTCAGCTCCCACCGCATCGAGGATAATGCGCGAGTCAAACTTGCTCGCCACCATAAAGGCGATCCGGCTGGGAATGTTGGCCTTAATCAGGCCGGTAATTACATCGATCGAGGGGCGCTGGGTGGCGAGGACCAGGTGGATGCCCACCGCCCGGCTCATCGCGGCAAGGCGGGCAAGCGTCGCCTCCAACTCTTTCCCGCTGGTAGCCATCAGATCGGCAAACTCGTCCACTACCACGACGATGTAGGGCAGCGGTCGAGTGGTAAGTTTGCGGCTCTTGATTTTCCGGTTGTAAGACTTGATATCCCGTACGCCAAGAGAATCCAGGAGCGAGTACCGCCGCTCCATTTCATAAAGACAGTACTGCAGCGCCTGGAAGGCCCGCTTGGGTTCGGTAATCACCGGAGTCAGCAGGTGGGGGATGTCGTTGTAGAGCTTGAGCTCCACGATCTTGGGATCGATCAAAATCATCCGCACCTCCTCCGGACTGCGCTGGTAGAGCATGGAGGCGATGATTCCGTTGACACTGACCGATTTACCGCTGCCGGTGGCGCCGGCGATCAAGAGGTGCGGGGTCTGCACCAGGTCGACGATCTGGGTCTGGCCGGTAATATCCTTCCCCAGAATCAGCGGAATCTCCATCTCCGCCTCCTGAAACTCTTCGCTTTGGAGCATCTCCTTAAAAGAGACGAGGTGACGTTTTTTGTTGGGCACTTCGATCCCTACGGCGTGTTTTCCGGGGATAGGAGCGACGATACGCACCCGGCTTGCCGCCAGCCGCAGCGCGATGTTGTCCGCCAGGTTGACAATTTTGGACAGCTTTACCCCCGGTGCAGGGAGAATTTCGAACATCGTGATCACCGGTCCTTTCTGGATACCGGTCACCTCGGCGGAGATCTTGAACTCCTCCAGGGTGTTTTTCAGCACCTCCGCCGATTTTTGGGTCTCTTCGTCGATTACCCAGTAGCGGCTGTCGGGATACTCGTGCAGCAGCTCCTCCTCCGGCACATCATAGCGCTGCGGCACCAACTGCACATTGGGCAGCGAAGGAAGCGGCTTCTGCTCCTGAACCTTCTCCGCCTGAACCTTCTCCGTCTGAGCCTTCTGTTCCTGTCCCTGATGCGGCTGCGTTTTCCCCGCCAGCGCCTCCGCGGAAGCGTCGCCGGCTCCCTCATTCTCTTCTTCCGCCGGCTTAAAGCTCCGCTCGCTCGACTCTTCTCCGCGGGCTTCCGCTGCCGCAGAGGCGCTGCGGGAGGAGCTCCTTGGGGATGAGTCCTGGAGAGCCGTGTACTGTGAGGCATGGGGAGCGGTTTTGAGCCAGGCATTCGTTTCGGGATTTTCACTGTGGCCGTGTTGCTGCTCTCCGGACTCCTTCAGCTCTTCAAACTCAGGCTCCTCCTGCTGCAAAAGGGAGGCACTCTCTCCGGAGTCGCGGTACTCCTCCTCCGGCTCCCTCTGCGCATACTCCCGAAAGCTTACATACTCCCGCGCTGCGGAAAAGTCTGCGGACGCCTTCCGGGCTTCGGCATGCCCATTTCCTCCGGCCTGCTCTTCCTCTCCCGATGCGGTTTCACCGCCGGAGCGCAGCCGGTCGCGCCGCAGAGAGCGGAGTTCGGGAAGTTCCGGCATGTCGGGAAAACTGACCGAGCCGTTCCGACGTTCAAAATAGGACCAGGAGTCTTCCGCCTCCTCTTCTGCGTGCTCATCTCGCTCACGCACAAAGCCGGAAGCATTCCTTTCCATGCCCGCTACACTTTCACCGTCGAGGCGTATTTTGAAAAAGGGCGCTTCATGCGGGGGCTCCGTCTCTGCAGCAGCCTCCTCTCCCTCCTTCTCGGGGGCACTCAGCAGCCGTCTCCGACTCCGCTGTCCTTCTTCCCCCGTGCCAAACAGATCCTCGAAGGTAAGCAGATAGATCGCCAGCAGTTCCGCCGCCAGCAGCAACAGCAGCAGAAAGGCGCCCATCCGCAGTCCAAAGACCTCCCCCACAGCCCGCGCGGCCGGTCCCGCGGCTCCGGCCATCAACTGCAGAATGAGGGACGCGGTCAGTACCGGCACGACCGCTGCGGTGGCCCCAAAGAGCAGCCTCCGTTTGAGCTCCGGGGCAAGTAGCAGCCCCGCGGTAATGAAGAGGTAAAGGGGGATGTAGAAGCCGCCCACCCGGAAACTGCGGAACAAAAAACTCCCGACAGCGTCAAAGAGCGGCGGTAGTGCGGCCGTATTCGCCGCCGCGAGAGTTTGGGCAACACCGAGGTAGCCTGCTGTTGCCGCCAGCAGAGCGGCCAGAATGTAGGAACTGGTACGAAGACGCACAAAGCCCTCCTTATTTTTGTATCGGTATCTATGAGGTACGACTAAAAACGAATCGCTGAGAGAGCATCGGATACAGCAGTTCTCTAAAACACGAACAAGCCCGTGATTCCGAGGGGAATGAGATAAAAACTGAAGAGGTAGAGCTGCCCCTTCCACACCAGCCGCAGCAAAATCAGCAAACTCGCCAGCCCTACGATAAAGGAACTGAAGAAACCGGCAGCGATGACCGGCATGGGGATCACCATCAGCAGTTCCCCGGACTCGCCGAGCTTTAACAGCAGCGCCCCGAGGATCGCCGGGATCGAAATAAGGAAGGAATATTCCCCCGCCTTTTCCCGGTCCATTCCCGCCATGAGCGCCGCGGAGATAGTGATGCCCGCCCGGGAAATTCCCGGCAACACGCCGAGACCCTGACCGATTCCGGTCCACACTCCCTGCTTGATCCCGATCGTCCCGTAGTTGACCGCTCCATGGGTATAACGGCTTGCTATCAGAATAGCGGCGGTTATCAGAAAGAAGATCGATACCACCTTACCCCCCGGCACCATATCGAGCGACTCGAAACCGTAGCCGATCGCCCCGGTAAAGATGGTGCTGATTACAATAATCCCCAGCAAACGGATATTCTCCCGGTCCTCATCGTTTTTTCTCATCGCCAGCGTCCTGCCTATCGCCACGACAATGCGTCCTACTCGATCGCGAAAGACAATCAGTACTACAAAGAGGGTAGCCACGTGCAGCAGCACATCAAAGAGCAGCGGAATCTCGGCCAGATCCATGACATTGCGCGTCAGTACGAGATGTCCCGAACTCGATACCGGCAGGAATTCGGTTACGCCCTGCAGCGCACCAAGCAAAATAGATTGTAGAAAGGTCATTGCAGCTCCTCACTCATCGTTGAAATCATTCATCGTTGGGATCAAAAGGTACGCCGAAGATCTCTTCTACCACGTTTCCCGGCGTACGTTCGTGGTAAAGATATCCGTAAACCACCGACGATACAAGGACCTTTCGCCCGTAATGTTTCGTTTCTGCGTAGGGAACCGCCTCCAACAGGAGATCTTCAGGAAGCTCCGCATTCTCCTTCTTCCAGCGGCGAACTCTCGTCAGCCCACCGTTGTAGGCAAACAGAGCCCGCAAATAGGTATCCGTTCTACCGCGCAAATGGTGAAGATACCATCCGCCCAGACGCACATTGATCTCCGGATCGGTGAGATCGTAGGAGCGAAGTCCGAGGCGGGAGGCGACATCCCGGGCAGTTTCAGGCATCAGCTGCGCCAGTCCCACAGCCCCCGCAGAGGAGGAGATGGAGGTATCAAAGTAACTCTCCTCCCGCAACAGGCCGTAAAAAATATATTCCGGAACGCCGTACTCTGTACCGACCCGCGACACGGGCTCCCGATAGGGCCGGGGATACAGCAACTTCGCCTCCGCAAGGCTTACCGGGCCGCCCCGCCGCCGGAGGTACCTGGACAACAGACGAATCGAGCTGAATACTTCTCCTCGCTCCCGGAGCGCCGTGGTCCAACTACGGACGGTCAGCGAATCCAGCCGCGAGAGAAACTCCTTGTCCTCCCCGTACCGGCTATAGGCAAACTCTGCAAGTCCGAAGCGTAGGTAGCCCCGGATACGTTTCGCTGCCTCCGCCCGCCACACTCCGTAGCGGTGCGGCTCCTGCTTCTCGCTCTCCGAGGAAGCGTTGCTGCAAAACGGGGGTATTGCACCCCCGGATTCTGTTCCGTAGAGCTCAGCCCGCTCCCCGCCCCGAAACACCAGCCGTTCGATCGCAAGAATCCGGTAATAGAGGCCCGCTTCCACGCCGCAGCTGTTTTCGGCTGCACTACGATACCATGCGGTGATCTGTTCTCCGGAAGCCTCTACATGCCCCCGCTCGGCCGCCCGGGCCGCGAGGTAGGCCAGTCTACTGCCGCCGACGGAGCCTTGCGCAGCGACAAGCACTTGTGCAGCCTCGGCAATTCCACCCCAATTACGCGCCTCCACCAGCCGGTCGGCCAGGTCAAAGAGAACATCATCATAATAGACGGGGTCCTCCCACGCGGCACTCAAGTCCCTGAGAACGGAGAGCGCCTTTTCGGTGGAGTAGCGGAGCGTCGAGTCGTAACGGTACCAGCGCATTCGCTCCCGCTCCCCCTCCGGAGCCAAGGAGAGCGCCCGTTGGTAATCCTCGGCGGCGCTCCGAAAACGTCCCGCCCGCCGATTCAGGTAACCGCGGGTCTCGAGCACCCAAAAAAGCTGCCGCTGCTGCTCGGACTCCGGCTCTGTCCCGGAACTCTTCTCCTTCTCGAGAGAATAGCGGCCGGCAAGGCGGTCGAAGAGGGAGCGGGAGGCCTCAACACTGCCGGAGTAGAGGCTTGCCCGCACGAGCTCGTCAAATACCACCTTATCAAAACTGCGGCGCAGCTGCTCCTGCGGCAGCGACTTGCGCACAAAGCGGCGGTACTCCTCCGCCGCTCGTCGATACGCCCCCTGATGCTGCCAATGCTTGGCATTGAGCAGCGCCACCGCCCCTTCGGAGAGGCGGCCCGTATCCAGGCGCGCATGCTCGGGAAAGGCATCCTTCATCCGATACGCACCCTCTCCGGCGCCCGAGACAAACTGATACCACTGCGGCGGCAGTGCGTCATGGGGAATGCGAGCGGCGGCAGATAGCAGCTCATCCTTCCACCCCTCGCGCTCAAAAATGTAAAGAGTAAAAAAACGGTAAAACCGATAGCGGGCCCTCTCGCGGGTAGTGACATCCGCAACGGAATCCTCGGAAAAAAGGGAGCCGTACTCTTCGAGAGCCTGCGCAAGGGGCCCCACTTTGCCGCGGCGGAACAAAGCCTCGAAGAGCGAGACCGCATACGCCGCACGCGGGCGCCCCTCGGCAAGGAAACGGCCGGCGCTCCGTTCCGCCTCCCTGAGCTGTCCCTCCTCCAAAAGCAGTTCCAGCAGCTCGGTGCGAGCGCTCACCTTTACCGCCAAAGCTTCCCCGGTGACCGCGGCAAGGCGCAGCAGTTTTTCCGCCTCCCGGGACCGCTCATGGGTACGAAAATGGAGTCCCAGATAATAGGGGGCGCCATTGCCGAGCCGCAGAGCCTCCCGCGGGTTGATCTCAGCGTAATCGAGCGCCTCGATCACCTTTTGAGGATCTTCATTGAGCTGCGTCAGTAATTGTTCCCCGGTGTAGCCCCACACCTGCTCCGCAGGAAGGCGGCAACCGGGGAAAACCCAAAGCAGCCCCGCGGCTGCTAAGACTATAAGGGGCTTAGGCACGCTATTCCGACTCGGCCGGGTTCTCGGGAATGAATATTTTGTTTTGGGCAAATATGCGGTCCGGATTCGAAATGCGATTTTCTTCAGCTATCTCACCATACAGCCAGGGAGTATCGTAAAAGGAGGATGAGAGTTCCCACAACGTGTCGCCCCAGCGAATCTTGTACCACACCCCGCCGTTCTCTTTCTCCAGCTTCATCGGAGCCTCTCCGGTCTCCTCACCTCGAGCGCTCCTCTCCCCGGCGGCGGGCTCTTCTACGCCGGTCTCATCCGCCTCATCGGCGGAGGGCGCCTCGCGTTCACCGGCCGGCTCTTCAGCTTCTTCGGTCTCCTGCTGCGCGACGGTTTCTTCTGCCGTTTCCTCGGGACCGGCGCTCTTCTCCTCAGACGCGCCCTCTGCCCCTTCCCCGGTTTGTTCTTCGGCTTCCCGGGTGGCATCACCGTTTCTTCCGGCCTCGAGTTCAGACGGGGTCTGCTCAGGCCCGGTGGCAAAAATAAATAGATAAAGCAGTGCCCCGAGCAGTGCGAGCGTGAGGAATACCAGCAGCCCTACAAGCAGAGGCCGCCGCTTATGCTGCTCCTCTTCGCCTCGCCGGGCGTCCTCCTCAACCACTTCATCTTCCCAGCCTTCGCTCTCATCCGACTCACTCTCTTCTTCTATGTCTCCCACGCCGGAGAACGCTTCTCCTGCTTCCTCGCCAAAGTCGGGCTCTTCGCCAAAGTCAGGCTCCTCGCCAAAGTCGGGCTCTTCGGCGGATTCGGCGGCGGGCTCCTCTTCAGCGCTGAAATCCGGTTCCTCTTCGAAGAGGGACTCATCCTCTTCTTCGACCTCTTCGGCCTCTTCAACTTCTTCGGCCTCTTCGTAAGTCTCGCCGCCCTCGGCTGACCCTTCTCCGCCTTCGGATAAGGGCTCCTCTTCTGTAAACGAGAAGTCGGGTGTTTCATATAAACCGCCGCTCTCGGAGAGGTCCTGCAAACTGGCGGAAAGGCTCTGGCTCTCTCCGCTTGCTCTGTCTTTGGCGGTGGTCTCCAGGTTGCCGTCTGCATCAATACCGATGTCTACTTCGATGTCGGCTTCGCCCTTGGCAGCACTCTGAATATGCTCCACCAGGAGACTGCCTATGTACTCGGCCTCTTCGACATCGCCGTCTTCTCCCCGATAGAGGTCTATCTGCACATTCTCCTGATTGTCATTGACCGTAGTGAGAACGAGCCGTTTTTTCTGCCGTCTTCCTTCTTCAAGAATGGGGTAAAAACTACCGTCGGCAACCTTTATTCCAATTTTTTTCTCTGCCACATCCGCCTCCGTTCATATAAAGGGTAGAGCCGCGCGCTCGTTTCTGTCAATCCCGAGCCTATACATTCGACGCCCCGTATTCGTGCGGCGCCATGCAGCCGCAAGCGCTGGATACCGCACCTTCACGGTGATTCTTGACTTTGCCTGGCACCAACAGCATAATGGGGCTATGTCGACAAACGCCGTCCTAATCATTCCTATTGTAGTGTCTCTCCTCGCCTTTACTACTTTTGTCGTCCTATTTTCGAAGAAAAATAAGGGAGAAGGGGGAAAAAGCGGTAAAAACCTCCGCAGTAAGGACGGTGCAGGACGCATCAAAGAGGCCAACAAACGGCTTACCCAAAATCCGAAAGACCCCGATGCATTGCAGGTCGTTGCCGAGGATCACTTCAACAACGGCCGGTACGACAAAGCGATGCGTACCTACGAGATGTTGATCGAACTCTGTGCAACGAACAAAGAGCTCGACGAGTTCGATTTCACCCTCAAGTATGCCCTTTCCGCGCTAAAACTCAAAAACTACCAGAAAGCGTACAAGGCCCTGAAGATCTGCCGCTCTATGCGGGATGATGTGTTCGAGGTCAACTACAACCTCGGCTATATGGAGTTCAAGGCTAAAAATTACGACCGCGCCCACTCGCTGCTTATCAGAGCTCGTGAGGCCCAGCCGGAACATTCCCAAATGCTCCGCTATTTGGGCTTTACTAAGCTCAAACTGAAGAAGTACCAAGAGGCGAGTACGGCGCTGCGGAAATCGCTGGATTTAGAGCCCAACGACAAAGAGGCCCTATTTGCCCTGGGCAAGGCGTATCACAACCTTGGGCAGAACGACCAGGCCATCAAAGTCTTCTCCCACCTGCGGGGCGATCCCAACATAGGCCCCACCGCCAGCCTTTACTCCGGCACGATCCACCTCAAAAACAGTCAGATAGACAAGGCCGTCCAAGACTTCACCATCGGGCTGAAGCATGAAAATATAAAACAGGAGACACGACTGGAACTGCGCTACCGGCTGGCCACTGCGTATATCAAACAGCAAAAAATCGGGGAAGCCCTCCATCTCTTGGAGAATATCCGCAGTGAGAATCCACAGTACAAAGATGTGGCTTCGCTAATTTCCAGCTACTCGGAACTCTACGAGAACCGCAACCTGCAGACCTACCTTATCGCGCCCACCTCCGACTTCGTTGCGCTCTGCAGGAAGCTGACCCGGGTCTTTTTTCCCAAAGCCAAGGTCAATATCCAGGACATCAGCATGACCCAAAACGAGTATGTGGATATTCTCACCGACATCACCGCCCCTAAATGGGAGGATGTGGTGCTGTTTCGTTTTCTCCGCAGCACTCAGAAGGTGGGAGAGCTCATGCTGCGCGAGCTCTACGCCAAGGTGAAAGAGGACCGGGCCGGCCGGGGATTCTGCGTTACCGCCGGAGAGTTTACCGAAGGCGCCCAGAGCTTTGTGGAGGCCCGGCTAATCGATCTGGTAGGGAAAGAGGATCTGCTCAAAAAGATGAAGCAGGTCGAGCGGGAGAAGATACTCTAACTCTCTCAGCCCGTTCCCTCCCCTGCCCACGTCGCCTTTCGAGTTCCAGCATCAATCTCCCGCCACTAGCATATTTCGCTCCTCATCGAGAAACGGCACGTCCACCGGGACAATGCTGCAGCGCCGCCGATCCTCGCGGGCAAGGCCGGACAGTTCTTCCTCCAGCGCCGCTCTGCGGCCGCCATAGTACACCACGCGGCCGTCACCGCTTCTGCGCAGCCCATCTAGGATGGGAAAGGCTTTCGAGAACGGCAGGAACGCGCGCGAGATAACCAGGGAAAAGCTGCGCCCCCGCCGGGCGGACAACACCGCATCCTCATTGAGCACCTCCCCACGTCCGCCGGTTCCCGGGAGGGCGGCGGCATTGCGGAGGAATCCGGCTTTCCGTCCGGAACGCTCGATCATCGTGATGTGCATCCCGGGCTCGCAGAGCAGCAGCGGAAGCGCGGGAAAGCCGTTTCCCGAGCCAATGTCGGCACACTCGCCGAGGCCGCCCAGCTCGCGCAGAAGCGGAAGCGGTGCAAGGGAGTCGAGCACATGACGCCGCACCCAATCCCCCCCCTCCTCCGCCACCAGGCTGATGCGGGCGTTCCACAGCCGCAGCTCCCGCAGAAAGCCCAGCAGCGCTTCGGCTCGCTCCTGCTGTAGTGCAGCCGCCCTCTCGCCTTCCGCTTGCAGCGGTATACCGATCTCCCCGAGCCCCCGAATCAGCAGCTCCCGTTCATCCTCGCCCGCGGAAAGGCGGCCGGCCGGGCTCATTGCCGTTTTCTCCCCAAGGCGACCATCAGCACCGCGATGTCGGAAGAGCGCACTCCCGACACCCGCGACGCCTGCCCTACCGAACGGGGCCTGATCTCCTTCAGTTTCATGCGCGATTCGGTGGAAATGCCCTCCACCGCATCGTAGTCAAAATCGTCGGGAATACGCATATCCTCGAGGCGCTGAAAACGCTCAACCTGCTTCATCTGCCGCTTGATATAGCCCTCGTACTTCACCTCCAGCTCCAGGTGACGTAGCCACTCCTCGGGATAGTCTCCCAGCTCCGGGGCGAGCCGGGAGAGCACTGCGCTGTCCACTTCCGGCATGCGCAGCAGCTGAAGATAGTCCTTGCCGGCATGCTCGCTCCAGTTGCACTCTTCTCCCTCGGCGTACTTGGGCCCCGAAACTTTGCGGCCCGCAAGCAGCTCGCGCAGCTCCTCAACTCCGGCCAGCTTCTTCTGCAGCCGTTCGTACGCCGCTTCGCTCTGCAGACCCACTGTACGGCCTTTGGGCAGCAGCCGCACGTCCGCCGAATCGTGCCGCAGATTGAGGCGATACTCTGCACGGCTGGTAAACATCCGGTACGGCTCGTTCGTGCCTCGGGTGACCAGATCGTCTACCAGCACCCCGGCGTAAGCTTCCGCCCGCGAAAGGACCAGCGGCTCCTCCCCGCGCAGCGAGAGGGCGGCGTTAATGCCCGCCAGCAGGCCCTGGGCGGCCGCCTCTTCGTAGCCGCTGGTGCCGTTGGTCTGTCCGGCGAGAAAAAGCCCCGCCACCCGCTTGCTCTCCAGACTTGAGTAGAGCTGCCGGGGGTCGAGAAAATCGTACTCCACCGCATAGCCGGGCCGCATGATCTCCGCATCCCGCAGCCCCGGAATGGAGCGGATGAAGCGCTCCTGCACATCCTCCGGCAGGCTGCTGGAGATGCCGTTTAGATACATCTCCTCGGTACCCACGCCCTCTGGCTCCACAAAGATCTGATGACGGTCACGGTCGGGAAAACGGACCACCTTGTCCTCGATAGAAGGGCAGTACCGGGGGCCGGTGCCGACGATTTTGCCGCCGTAGAGCGGACTGCGGTCCATGTTCTCCCGGATAATGCGGTGCGTCTCCTCGCCGGTAAAGGTGATCCAGCAGGAGACAGAGGGGCGTTCCACTGCAGCGTGGGAGAAGGAGAAGGGGAACATCTGTTCATCCCCCGGCTGCTCCTCCAGCTCGTCGTAGTTTAGAGAGGAGGCCCGCACCCGGGCGGGCGTGCCGGTTTTCAGTCGTCCGACGGTAAAGCCTTTCTCCCGCAGCGCTGTGCCAAGGCCGCGCGCGGCGGGCTCGCCCAGGCGTCCGCTCGGGGCATCCCACTCGCCGATAAAGACCTTCGCCTCCATGAACGTGCCGGTGGTCAGCACCACCCGCCGGGCGCCGATGCGGCGCCCGCGCTCGGTCACCACCCCTTCGGCCCGGCCGCCGGCGGAGTCGAGTAATACATCCGTTACCGTGTCCTGATAGATGGAGAGCCCCGGCTGCCCCTCCAACGTCTCCTTGGCAAGACGGCTGTAGGAAAACTTGTCCGCCTGCGCCCGGGGCGCCTGGACCGCCGGTCCGCGGCGACGATTCAGGATGCGGAACTGGACCATGGAGGCGTCAATCAGACGGCCCATCTGGCCGCCGAGGGCGTCGATCTCCCGCACCATGTTGCCCTTTGAGAGTCCGCCCACCGCCGGGTTGCACGAAAGCCGCCCGATGGCGTCGAGGTGCTGGGTGATGAGCAGGGTCTTGAAATCGAGCCTTGCGAGGGCGAGGCCGGCTTCGATCCCGGCGTGCCCCCCGCCGACTACTATCGCGTCGTAATCCATCTTACTTTCCTACACACTTATTTTCCTACACAAAAATCGGAGAAAATTTGCTGCAGAATATCGGCGTTCGTCACCTCCCCGGTAATCTCTCCCAATCCGTCCAGCGCCTCCCGCAGCTCGGGGGCTATCATGTCCAGGGGATCGCCGGCCCGCAGCCCCTCGGCGGCTCGTTCCAGCGCCTCCAGAGCTCCCTCGAGCAGCCGCTTTTGGCGAGCGGAATCGATAAAGAGCTCTCCCTCGCCCTCGGTTTCCCCCGCGTGTCCGCTGCGCAGCCGCGCCTCGATCCGCTGTTCCAGTTCCGCAAAGCCCTCGCCGGTCTCGGCGCTCAGCGGCAGCCAGCCCTCGGGAGCTTCCGCCGTAGTCAAATCCACCTTGTTCCACAAGAAAAGGTAGCGCTCGTCCTCCCGGTACTCCTCGAAGAGGCGGCGGTCTGTCTCCTCCAGGCCCGCAGCGGCATCGGCCACATAGAGCACCAGCGAGGCCTGCTCGGTTACTTCGCCGCTACGGCGAATGCCTTCCGCCTCCACCGGGTGATCGGCCTCGCGGAGACCGGCGGTATCGAAAAGGCGCACCGGGATTCCGCCGATGTTAATCCAGGATTCAATGTAATCCCGAGTGGTCCCGTGGATTCCGGAGACGATGGAACGGTCCTCCCGCAAAAAGAGATTGAAGAGCGAGGATTTTCCGGCGTTCGTGGGCCCTGCAATAGCCACCGCCGCCCCCTCCTGGTAGAGCCTTCCGCTGCGGTAGGTAGCCAGCAGCCTGCGCAGCTCCTCCGCACAGGCTACGGCCTCGCCGGGCGGGAGTTCGGGGGGCTCCTCGATCTCCTCCTCCGGGTAATCGAGCCCCACTTCCACCGCTGCAAGGAGGGCGGATAGACGGCCCTTCACCGCGTCGATCCGCCGGCCGAGGGCACCGGAGAGGCGGCCGAGAGCCAGGCCTTGGGCACGAGCGCTCTTAGCCTCTACGATCTCCCGCACCGCTTCCGCGCTGGTGAGGTCCATTTTGCCGTTGACAAAGGCCCGCAGGGTAAACTCCCCCGGCGCCGCGGGACGAAATCCGAGACGGGCCAGGAGGTCCAGCAGCCGCTGGAGCCCCGGAGGGCTTCCATGGGCATAAATCTCCACGCTCTCCTGCCCGGTGTAACCGCCCGGCGGCCGAAAAACCGCCGCCATCACCTCATCCACGTTCTCTCCGCTCTCCGCATCGCGCACATAGCCGTGCAGCATCGATCCGCCGGAAGCCTTTCGCAGGGCCTCTGGACGGGAGAAGGCGGAGGCAAAGCGCTCAATACTGCCCTCTCCGGAGGTGCGGATCACCGCCAGGGCGCTCTTTCCCCAGGGAGTAGCTAAGGCGGCTATGGGATCTTTGGTATCATAGGGAAGGTCTTGCACTGTCGACACAGTATAGAGCATACGGGGTGGGAGTATCAATAGCGGGAAAAAACGAAAAAGCTTGCTGGAAAGTCCCCCGGTTCCATGCTATAGTTTCCCCGTATGAGCGAGTTTGACCGCAGGACCCGGGAGTATATCCTGGAGCTTATCACAAGCCTCAAAACTACCCGCAACCGTATCGCCTCCGCCGAAGCAGGCCGCGACCGCTGGACGGAACGGGAACGGCTTGCCCGGCAGCAGGGGCGCGAAGAGCTTGCCTCTGAAGCGGCCCGCCGAAAGAGCGAGGAGGAAGAGCGCCTCACCCGTCTCCGGCAGCAAGAACGGGAGCTGGCTACGGAGGCCGAAGAGAGCTGCGGAGAGTGGACCCGGGCGGGAATCCGGGAGCAGATGAACGTGGATGCCGAACGGCTGCTGGCATCCCTTGAACGTGTAGCCGGCGCCCCGGATTCCGCTGCGGAAGAGCTGCAGAGCCTTGAAGTGGACTCCGAACTTTCCCGTCTCAAGGCGCAGCTCGAGTCGGAGGAACGGAGCGCCGGCACACCTAACAATGAACACCCCCCAGACGAGGAGGAATCGCCATGAAATTGACTCCCTACCCCGGAGCCCGCAGGCCGCTCATTTTCGGTCATCGCGGCTGCACCGCAGAGGCGCCGGAGAACACTCGCGCCGCCTTCGCCCGCTGTGCGCAGCAAGGCGTGCCGGGAATCGAACTCGATATTCACATGTGCGCCTCCGGTGAGTTAGTGGTTATCCACGATCACAGCCTCAGCAGAACCGCCGGTGCAGAAGGGATAGTCGAACATTTCAGCTACACCGAACTCTCCGAACTCGACATCGGAGGCTGGTTTGGCGAGGAGTTTGCCGGCGAGCGTATGATGACCCTCGGTCAGGTTTTTGAGGAGTTTGGGAAGAACTTCTATTTTGATATCGAACTCAAAGAGCTGGAGCGAATGGACAACGGCTTTGCCCGTAAAGTCGCCGAGTGTATTCAAAAATACCACATGGAGTCGAAGGTGATCGTCTCCTCCTTTAACCCCTATATTCTGCGCTCCTTCCGCAAGCTCGGCACCTCGATCCCCACCGCCCACATCTACAGTGGCCACGTCGATGTTCCGCCGGTCCTGCGCCGCGGCTTCGGCTACTTCCTCACCCATCCCGACGTGGTCAAGCCGCACCACGAACGCATCAGCGATTTCAACCTCGCCCTTTTCGGCAAACTTCTCGGACGCCCCATTATCACGTGGTCGGTGAACAGCCTGGAACAGGGCGAGCAGCTGGCCCGGATGGGTGTGCAGGGACTTATCTCCAACCGCCCAACCGAGCTCCTTCCGCTGCATAACTCTTAAGGGACTCCTAAGGTATAGGAGTACGTTCTATGGGGTCGGCCCTCAAGCGGGTCGGCCCTCAAGGCAGTTGATTGATCAGGGCGTTTCCCACGGTTTTTCCGAACTGTTTGAAGGCGGCCGACATGGCGCTCTCCGCATCGCGACCGATCGCTGATTTGAACATGGTGCCGGAGGAGTAAAGGATCTCCCCGCTCGACAGATCGGCGGCCTTTATATTGCCGGAGACCTTCACCATATAGCGACTGCCTGTCTCGTTAAAGCTGCTGATGCGGGCTGTGCCAAAGATGAGCCGGTCGTAACGGTCGCCGTGAGCGGAGCGCACCTGCCGGATAATCTTTGCGTCCCCTGCGGAAACAAGTTCGGCGTCCACTTCCAGCGCCGAGACGTCGAAATCCTGAGCACTCAAAGCCTCCAGTACTCCGGAGAGTGTCTCGGTCCTCTCGATTACCGTGTTGCCGCGATCCAGGTCCGCGATCATCACCGCAGTCGGCACGTCACTCGCCCGGCTACCCACGGTATACTGAAACGAAACCTCCTTATTCCGCACGAGGGTCTCGAGGGATTCGAACTGGGGATACAGCGCATTCTCCACATCCTCCAAGGGCTCGAGGGCTCCGGAGAGGTCCAATTCCATCGAGAGCTGATCGCGGCCGACAAACTCCGGATTGGGCCTGCGGAAGGAGGCTTCGCCGTTGGGGCCGGTGACCACTTCCGCCGAGGCAACTCCCTTGCGTCCGTTACTCCGCATCTTTGTATAGACCGCCTTTAGCGGAACCCCCGCGAGCGCTCCGCTGTCGGTCCCCTGGACACGAACTCTAAAAGGCTCCGGGAACGATTCTCCTAAATAGGTCTCGAGTCCGTCGTTGACCTTGCGCAGGGTAATGGAGGAGATGGCCTGTTTCGCCTTGTTCATGTTCCGCTCGTACTTTATCCGGGCGTTGTCCACCCGGGAACCGGCCGCCGCTGCGGCGGCCTCCAGGTACTGCACCGCCGCCTGATAGTACAAACCTTGTCCGGTTAGTTCGTCCCCTCGGCCTTCGGGGCCGGAGATTGCCTCCTGCCGCTCCTGGAACAAGACCTGCAAGCGCTGTTTTTCCTCCTGCAGTGCTTCCCGGTCGTAGCTGCCGAGGAGGTAGACGTTTACCAGCTCGCCCCTGCGCTCCACATAGCTGTCTTCTACCCGGAACTCCTTTATCCGGGCTTCGGACTGTTCGGTGACCGTGGACTCGAGCTCCGAGGTGAACGACTCCAGCGTGTCGCGGGCCTTTACAGTAGTGCTGGCGCTGATGTCCACCCCCAGGTAGCGGGTGATGGAACTTACCAGGTCGCTGGCCGCCTTGTTACGCGCGGCGGCTCGGTCCCCCTCCACATCAGACCCGGCGCCGATAAAAAACACTTTGTCCTCGGTGCTCTCCGGCGGGGCGCTCACCCAGTCGGGCACCTCCTTGCGCTGTTCCCTCCGCTCCGGCTCCTGGCTATCGGTAGTTGTACAGCCGGCGATCAGCAGCATCGCCGCAGCACCAGCAGCAAGAATCGTTATAATGCGCTGTTCCGATGTGGTGTGTCGCTTCATCCTCTTCCTCTCTACATTCCCGTGTTGAAGGTAATGGAGTTACCCCTCTGGTAGACAAGGTACATCCCGCCAAGCCCGTCGACGGCTTCCGCCGTGTCGTAGATCACATCCTCGAGCTCAGTGATGCGCCCGATCATTCGCACCTCATAGACCGTCTCCTCCGGTGAAAAGGAGCGACGGCGAACCTGTTTCACTTTCCGCTCGAGCCGATTGGCAAAGTTGCGCATAACCCGGGAGTCGAAACTGTTCTGCACTACCAGTTCGTACTTTATGCCCTCCCGGAGCTCTTTCTGGGTATGATTCTTCGCCTGTTTGATCGCCTCTTCCATCGCCTTAAAGGTAGCCGAGGCCACAGCGTTGTTCAATGCATCTTCCTCGCTCACCGTGCTCATCGCCGGCGGGATGGTTTGGTAGTAGGCTGTGCCGCGCCCCGCCCCGGTGGAAGCGTCGTAGTTCTTCAGCGAGACACTTGCGCTGGCATAGTAATTTCCATCACGCTGCTCTGTGTTGGAGTCGATGGATACCTGGGTGTAGATATCCGCATTCAACTTCCCGGCAATCCATTGGATAATGGAGACCGACTGCCCGGTTTCCGCTTCATACGCATCGCTCTGATCCTCTTTGATGCGCTCGATCTGCTCCATATCAACGTAATCCATCCCCTGTTGGGAGAGGTATTTGTTTGCCATACCCACCGCGGTTTTTGCCAGGAAGGGGTCATCTTCGGTCTCCTCGTTAAAGTAGACCATGTAGGTCATATTGTTCACGATCTCGCGGACAATTTTTACCTTCTCCGGGTCCAGCGGTTCCCGCTCTTCCTCGGGGGGCTGCTCACGCGGCTCCTCGGCCTTGGCCATCTCCGCCGCTTTCTCTTCCTCCTGAGCGACCGCAGCGCCGGCCGGCGGCGCCTGCTGATCAGCCAGTTTCACCGCCCCGCCACCGGGGCGTACCTTGCCGCCGTAGACCCCGGCGCCGCGCAGTACGCGGGAGACCGGCTCCAGGTCTACCCGAATGCCCAGAGTGACGGTATACTCCTCCTCCCCGCTGCTGCGGTCGATGATTTCCATCGTGTTTGACCGCACATACGGGTTGGCATTTTCATCGAGGGGAAAAAGCTCTTCGATCTGCTTCTGCTTTGCCGCGGCAGCCGCTTGACCCAACGCGTCCTGCACGGCAGAGCGAACCGCCCGCATCTTGGCCGCATTCATCGCCGCCGACTGCGTGCTTCCGCTGCCGGTGCCGTAGTAGAGCGGGGTTGCACTTGCCTCGGTTTTCTCCTGTCGGGGCGCCTCTGATGGGGGGCCGGCGGTGGCACAGCTGCTCAGCAGCGCCGCCGCCAGGATGACGGCAATGAAAGCCGCCCCGCCGATGCTATATCCGATTCCGTTTCGTTTCATACTCGTACTCCTTGCGTTCCGTAAAGACCTGGGCATTTCAACCATCGTTGATGGTCAAATGTGCCTCCTAATATTTGAAAGTCACACCCGCACCGGCATAGGGGCCGATCAAGTTCTCCGTCAATGGATTGATGGAGAAGTAGGCCCGGCCGCCGGCTTCGACGAAGAGCTTCATATCCCTGCTTATCAGGTAGCTGATGTTCAGATGGGCAATGCCGCCAAAGTGGCTCGGCCAATAGTCGTCCTGATCCCAGAAAATCGGAACCATCTGCCCGTAGGCCGCCGCCGCCGCGGGGGTTATGTGCAGCCGTCCAAAGTACCAGTTCATCTCCGCCCCGGCGTAGGTCATCACCGGAATCCAGAGCTGCCACACATCGGGATGCAGCCCGCCGCCGAGCGGCAGCTCGATGCCAAAGTAGGGGCGCACCGAGTAGAATCCGCGGGCACCGGCGACACGGAGGCCGGGGAATAAGACGTTGCTCGCGTTACCCTGGTTCTGCAGCATGTGGAAGTAGAACATTCCTTCAAAGCCCAGCCGCGGAATCTCTTTCAACTGATCGCCCACCGCCGGTTTACCCCGGGCATACCGCAGCTTTGCCTCGGAGACCTCTTTGCCGACGTTCTTTACCGTCATCAAGCCCGTTTCGTCCTGTATCTTTCTTCCCGAAGGGAGGATGCGGGTAGCCGTGAGCGCAAACTCGTCGCCCGGCTGTACTCCCATGTTGCGGCCAAACTCGATGATGTAGGTCCGTCCCACCACATCGATGATGCCGGTCTTGAGCTGGAACTCGGGAATACTGCGCAGTTCGTACTGCAGCTGCATGGGGATGGCATCGACCGCCCCCTTGACCGCCTCTCGTCCGTTCTCGCCATAGCCGGTGGTATCAATTTGAAAGCTCGCAAAGGTCTCGGCGGTATCGACCTTAATAAAGGTGAAGGAGGTTTGGATCGCCGCTTTGTAATCGCCGTCATCCTCCTGCACGACGTTGTAATAACTCATGACCGGGACGACCACGATAAAGGAGCCGATCAATTTCTTAAAATCCTGTTCGGTAAAGGTTTTCTCCCCGAGGCGCACCTCCTCCGGCACTTCCACGTCCTGCCGCTTGAGCTCCTTGATCTTCCGGGTAAACTCCTGAATGTCCTGCGACTCCAGCCGGTAGGAAAGTCCGAGGATATTGAAGCGTCCCAGGTTTACAAAGACATTCTGAATCTTCTGATCCACCAGCCCCAGGGCGCCGTCGGGTATGGTCCAATCGGCATAACTGAGGTTGAAGATCGCCACATCCTTTTTCTCCGAGATCTCTTGCGACGCGAGAGGCGCCCCGGTACTCATCATCAGCACCAAAACCGCAATCGCAGCGACCAAGCGTTTGTTCATCTGTCACTCCTTATACTATCCGTGCACACGGGCACATCTATACCCAAACGATTGTAGCTGCTAATCGCTCAACTTTCAATTTTATCGGAGGCTTTCTTCTCTTTTTCTTCCTTTTCGGCCAACTTATCGGTTCCCCGGAGGACGAGCAGGCTCTCCACCCGGATGGGGCTCGTCCCGCCGCCGTCGCCACTCCCGCCTGTGCGGCCAATGCCCAACGCCGGTACAGCGTCTCCGGCGAGGGCAATTTCCTTTCCGCCTGCCCCGCCGGCACCGGAGAGAATAAGCCGGCCGTCCCGGCGCTTGAGGGTGAAAACGATACGCCCCTCCTCACCGCGCAGTGTCAGCCGTTCCGGATTCGCACTTCCCTGTGCCTCACGCACGCTTCCGTCTGCCTCACGTACACTTCCGTCGAGACCTATCGTCACCCGCCGACCGTCGGAGGATTCGAAAAACATATAGCCATCGTTCGAGAGTTGATCGAGCGTCAATTCTATATCCAAACGGTTCCACGTTCCCTCCAGAGAAAGCAGGTGCCGCTCTTCATCGGCATATACCGGCAGGGCATCCGCATGCACCTGCTGCTCTCGCCCATCCTCCTCGCGAAGATAGACGGTATCTTCGTATCCATCCGCAAAGAAGAGTTCTTTCTCGCTGTAGCGGTCCTCTACAAAGCGGCGAAACACCTCGGTGTCGGCCGCCGGGCTCCCACTTTCATTCCGTGCATAGAGACCGAGTTCGTACAGTACCCCTCGGAAGCCCTCCTCACCGCCGATAATCGTCGTTCCCCCGCTCGGAAGCGGTACGGGATCGTAGGCTTTGATCTCCGTGGAGACATGCCGCCCGTTGTGGTACCAGCGAATCTCAAGCTCCTCCTGCCGGGGGATAAGCGAGACGGCGATCTCACGGGTTTTCTCCCTTCCAAACGCGGAAGAGGGGCGCAGTTCACCGTCAAGCCCGCGCAGGCTCAGGTAGGGCCGGGAACGGCTGCCCCCGTCGACGCCGAGGAGAAAGTAGGGGCTTCCCGACCCATCGCGCACCTGCACAAGGCGGCTGTTGCCCCGCTCGCCCTCGGGAAGATAGCGAAACGTGAGCGTGAAGGGGGCGATCCCGCCCTCCTCACCGGCGGGAAGCAAGGGCGTGTCAGCCTCCAGCTGCGTTCCGCTGCGGAAGCGGTAGCCAAAGACTCCCTCCCGGATCACCACCGGGGGCGGCTCAGAGGAGAAGGCAAACGCCGCGGAGGCATAGCCCTCATCGCCGAGCTCACCGTTCAAATGCAGCAGATGCCGGTAACGATTGGCAGGGCCGAGTTCACGCTGTATGCCTTGAGCTCCGGAGGAGACGAAAAACTGCACCTCCGAGGAGACCGGTGAGGAAAACGGATAGCCGCCGTCCAAGAACTCCGGCGGGGGGACGGGAAAGAGTTCGAGACGCAGGGTGTAGACTCCGGTATCGGAGGGCGCCGACCACACGAAGCCTCCGTGAAAATCTTCATAGCTTCCGGTGGCAAGCACCTCGCCTCCGGAGCTCCAGCGGAGCCAGCTCCCGGCATCGGCGGAGATTTTAGGCACGACGATGCCCTTCCCGCCCGGAGGTACCGCCTCGGGGGGATAGGTCTCCAGCAAATCGATGGAGGGGTAGCTCGTGCCGGCGAAAAAGCGGATCCGTTTTTCGTTGATCAGCGCGCCGGACTCGGAGAAGAGCCGCAGCACCAGCGTATGCATTCCCTCCCAGGAGGCTCCCACCTCTATAGGGGGCAGCGGCCCCTCGAGTTCCTGTCCCTGCAGTTCCCGTACTCCGAGGCTCTCGCCCCGGGGATCGAGAATTTCGATTTCCAGACTGTCCGGAACCTCACCGCTGCGCTCCTCAATATCCTCCGCCAGCGTGAGCTCCACCTCGTCCTCCGGAAGGAGTATTTCCCCATCCCGGACCGAGGCCTGGACAAGGGTGGGGTCTCTGCCGCTTTGATCGCTCATAAAGAAGCCGCGGTCTTGGCAGGCGGTAGTGATTCCCGCCAGAAGAATGAGGAGTGTCGGCACTGTCGTGCGAAAGTATCTATTCATCGTCGTGTGCTCTCACTCACAGGATAGCACAATTTTGCCAAAAAACCAGGTGCTTCGCAGCCCGAAAGCCCGACAACACACCACCGCAGGAAACATTGCACGAAACACAAGCGTGAAATTGTGGCATTTTCAAACTTTCCGCTCTTTGAAAGTGCCCGGTCAAAAATGCCCGGTCCTTTGACAAAACTTCGCCTGCCTAGAAGTCATCGAACATGCTGTCCGGCATGTTGCCATTCGGGGGGCCGCTCGGGGAAAATCCACCGCCAAAGGAGTCGCCGCCAAAGGGGTCGTCCGTGATAGAAGGACCGCCGCCGGTCTCCTCGTTCAGGACAGAGTAAAGTTTGAAGAGGAAATAGGTCTTGGAGAGCTTGCGTTTCAGCTCTTCCTGCTGCCGCGAGTAGCGCTGAAAAAAGCTTTGCGAACTCAATCCCTCTTGTATACTTCCCCGGCCGATTCCCTGCCGATGGTACTCCTGCAGCGTCTGCAGGCGGAAGAAGGTGTCGTCGAAGAGGGGCAGAATACTCCTCATCTTTACCACCGCCGGGGTGACTTTGGTTTTCAGGCGAAACAGCGTTCCCAAGTCGGAAGGATTGCTGGCCGCTTTTCGCAGCTGCTGCTCGTAGGAAGCCAGCTCGTCATAGGCTCGCTGGAAGCGGGGAAGATTCTCGTTATAGCGGCGGGCGTAGGCGCGAATAAAGGTGGCCGCGCCCCGTTTGAAGACCTCCTCACGGGCGCTCATCCAGGACTGCTTGTACTCTTCCAGCGAGTCGACGGCGACGTCCGCTGTCTTGAGCCCCTCCTCCGGCAGGTTTTCCACCACCTGTCCGGGCTGAGAGTACTGCTCCGCCCCCGAGCGGTTGCTGCAGAGCACCGCCCCCTCGTTACAGGTCACCAGGAGACTGCCGTCGGGAGCCGCCGTGGCTTCAAAGCTCGTCCCGCGGACCGCCATTGCAACACTTTCCGTCCGCACGTTGAAGGCCGAGTCTCCCCGGAGCCGGTTGACCCGATAGGCCATAGAGCCGGCCATCATGTGGACGTCGCTCTTCGGTTCATCCTCGGTATCCTCGGTTTCAAAGTAGAAGGAGGTGTCGGGATTGACCTGGAGGCTAGCCCCGTTGCCGTATTTCAAATCCACCTCCACGTAGCCCCGGGAGCCGGTCTCGATCATATCGTACTCCTGGACCATAAAGCCGATCTGCACCTTTTGGTCGGAAAGCTCCTCCCCGTCGCGATATATACGTACGTTCCCCTCCATATAGACGATCTCCCCCGCCCCATCGCGGGCAGAGAGGGCTGCGGCGGGCAAAAGCAGCAGGAAAAGCAGCCAGAACACCGCCGGCCGCAGCCGGGCGAAAGATAGGTACCGTTTCATGATCACACACTCCTTATCTCAGAGGAACTTTCCACAATCATCGATTCCTGAAAGGCCAGGGTCCGTCAGCGCCTGCACGGGCCGGCTCAAAGCGTATAAAAAAAATATAGCACAGCTCCGGACGGATATCCTTCGCTTAGCCGCTCTAGATCAAAAAATTATTCTCCCCTCTTCTCCGCCCAGCCGCGAACCAAATTGAGGGCACTGAGGGTCGCCTCCCCCATCACCGAGAGAGCGGCCCACTCGTAGCGGCTGTGAAAGTTGTGCCCTCCGGTAAAGACGTTGGGCGTCGGCACGCCCATCTCGCTGAGCCGGGCGCCGTCGGTGCCGCCGCGGATAATTTCCTCCCGCGGCTCCACTCCTGCCTCTTTGACCGCCTCTTTTAAGTAGGAAAGCACCCGCGGGTCTTTCTCCATGTGGCTGCGCATGTTGGCGTAGAGTCTCTTCGCCTCCACATCCACTGTTCCGCCGGGAAAGGCGGTCTCCACCGCCTCGGCAAACTTCGTCATACTGTGCAGACGGCGGTCCATGCCCTCCTTTTCGAAATCCCGCAGAAAAACCACCAGCTCCGCCGAGCTGAGCTCGCCGTTCACCTCCATTGGGGCGTAGTAGCCGTAGCGTCCGTCCGTGGCTTCGGGTGACTCGTTCTGCGGCAGCATGTCGATAAAGGCCCCGGCCATGGTTACGGCGTTGACCAGCTTTCCGCGAGCGTGGCCCAGGTGAATCACGCTTCCGGTAAAGGTCACTTTCACCGAGTAGGCGTTGAAGCACTCCGTCTCGATGACTCCCCGCTCGCCGCCGTCAAAGGTATAGCAGCACGTCGAATGCAGCGCATCCACGGGAAAGAGATTCATACCCTTGCCGGTCTCCTCGTCGGGGGTAAAAATAATCTCCACCTCGCCGTGAGGCAGCTCCGGGTGAGCCTGCAAATACGAGAGGGCGGTCATGATCTCCGCCACTCCGGCCTTGTCGTCGGCCCCCAGGAGCGTGGTCCCGTCGGAGGTGACGATGGTGTCGCCTCTATAGTCGGCCAGCTCGGGATACTCCTCCGGCGACAGCACCCGCTGCTCCTCGAGGGCAATCGGCCCGCCGTCGTAGTTCTCGTGAACCTGCGGCTTGACCCCTTCGCCGCTGACGTCGGCGGCGGTATCCACGTGGGCCATCAGGCCGATAGTGGGCACCTTCCGCCCCGCCTCCAGATTGGACGGCAGCCGGGCGATCAGATAGCCGTGGTCGTCCAGGGTGATATCCTGCAATCCCAATTCTCTCAGCTCCTGCTGCAGGAGCTTCAGCAGCTCCCACTGCTGCTCGGTAGAGGGAATCTCCTCGATATGCGAATCACTGGTGGTGTTGATTCGTACGTACCTCAGGAAGCGTTCGAGCGCCTCCTCTTTTAGCGTATCCATTGCTATAGTTTCCATACGCCCACTATAGCCGCCCCCGGCGGGAGCGTCAAACCTGCTTTTGTGCCGTATCGCAGGTGCGAGCTTCGATATTTTCCCTTTTCCATTGAATCCGGGGCTTAATTAGTAGTACTATGGGTGGTGATATGCATATACCTGATTTTCCCGAGTTCGCCCCGATATCCTGGTCCATGCTCCCCGACCTCCACCCCCGGCTGGTAATGAGCAGTGACGGAGTTTCGGAGTTTACCTTTGCCAATCTCTTTCTATTTCGGAACGACTACGGCTACAGCCTCTCGATGCTTCCGGGGGAGGACAAGATCGCGGTCTCCGGCACCAAGAAGGGCGAGCGGTTTTTTATGCTCCCCTGCGGGCTGCCCCACTTCAAGACCCTCAAGCGTCTGTTCGAGGATCACGAGTATTTGAAAAATATGCCCGAGTCCGCCTGCGAGGAGAGCCGGATCGAACTGGAGAAGTCCGGTTTTGTCGTCCGTGAAGACCGGGACAACTTTGACTACCTCTACCTGCGCAAAGACCTCGCCCACCTGCCGGGGCGCAAGCTGCATAAAAAACGGAACCTGGTGAACGCCTTTATCAACAACTACAATTACGAAGAGACCCTCATCACCGAGGAAAACCGGGGGGACACGCTGAAAGTGCTGGACCGATGGGTCGAAGACCGGGAGGACCGGGCCGATTACGATCCCGCCCGGGAGGCGATCGAGTACATGGACGATCTGAACCTCACCGGCTGCCTGACCTATGTAGACGGCGAGCCGGCGGCCTACTCCCTCGGCGAGCCGCTGGCCCGGGGCAAGATGTTTGCCATCCACTTCGAGAAGGCGCTCGGTCACTACAAGGGGATCTACCAGTTTGTCAACCGCAGCTTTGCCAGCATGCTGCCGCGCCACTACATCTATATCAACCGCGAGCAGGACCTCGGCGACGACGGCCTGCGCCAGGCAAAGATGAGCTACCGCCCCAGCGACTTCGTGAAGAAGTATCGCGCGGAATGGGTGAAAGCATAAGCTACATACAGGTAGGACAAAAAGCGTGAAACTACCTGTGTGTAGGAAAAATGGGAACGATCGGCGCCGCGCCGGGAACTGCAAAAGCACGTAAGATGTTGCCGGAGCACTAGTTATCTAGACTTCTCAAATTTTGGCACGCTCTTTGCTTGTATAACAGCACGCACTATACTACTTTACAAAGAGGAGCCCTATAGAATGGAACACAACGATTCACTCGTCGACTATCGCTCGACCCCTTTAACCGACATCTACGGCGCCAACGTCTTCAACGACAATGTGATGAGCCAGCGCCTGCCCAAGCCGGTCTACCGCGAATTGAAAGCGGTCCAGCGCGGGGAGAAAGAGCTTTCGCTGCAGACCGCCGAGGTGGTGGCCAGCACCATGCGCGACTGGGCCATCGAACGTGGCGCCACCCATTATACCCACTGGTTCCAGCCCCTCACCGGGCTGACCGCGGAGAAACACGAGTCCTTCATCTCCCCTACCACCGACGGCCGGGTGATTATGGAGTTCTCCGGAAACGAACTGATCATGGGCGAGCCCGACGCCTCCTCCTTTCCCAGCGGCGGCCTGCGGGCCACCTTCGAGGCCCGGGGCTACACCGCCTGGGACACCACCAGCCCCGCCTTTCTCAAACAGGACCGGGCGGGGGTGACACTCTATATTCCCACCGCCTTCGTTTCTTTCAAGGGCGAGGCGCTGGACAAGAAGGTGCCGCTGCTGCGCTCCATGGAAGCGGTCAACCGGGAGGCGATGCGAGTGCTACGCGCGCTGGGCAACACCTCCACCGACCACGTCAGCACCACCGTAGGGCCGGAACAGGAGTACTTCCTGATCGACAAGGAGTACTTTGACCGGCGGCAGGACCTGCTGCTGACCGGGCGCACCGTATTCGGCAGCGCCCCGCCCAAGGGGCAGGAGCTGGACGATCACTACTTCGGCTCCATCAAGGAGCGCATCTCCGGATTCATGCGGGAGCTCAACTACGAGCTCTGGAAACTGGGGATCTCCGCCAAGACCCAGCACAACGAGGTGGCCCCCAACCAGTTTGAGCTGGCGACGATTTTCGAGACCGCCAACGTAGCCACCGACTACAACCAGCTGGTAATGGAGACCCTGCGGCGCGTGGCCACCCGCCACAAGCTGGTGGCGCTGCTGCACGAGAAGCCCTTTGCCGGGGTCAACGGCTCGGGCAAGCACAACAACTGGTCCATCTCCACCGACGACGGGCTCAATCTGCTGGAGCCGGGGGAGAGCCCTCACGACAACGCCCAGTTCCTGCTCTTTCTGGTGGCGGCGATCAAGGCGGTAGACCTCTACGCCCCGCTGCTGCGTGCCTCCGCCGCCAATACCGGCAACGACCACCGGCTGGGTGCCAACGAGGCGCCGCCGGCAATCATCTCCGTCTTCCTCGGCGACATGCTGACGGATATCCTCGAGAAGCTCTCCAAGGGAGAGACGGTGAATGTCCACGACGGCAAGCATCTGGAGATCGGCGTCAATACGCTACCCCGACTGCCCAGACACCTCACCGACCGCAACCGCACCAGCCCCTTCGCCTTTACCGGCAACAAGTTCGAGTTCCGCATGGTCGCCTCCAGCCAGTCCATCGCCGAACCGAACACGGTGCTCAACACCGCCGTCGCCGAAGTCCTGAAGGGCTTTGCCGACGAACTCGAGGGGAGCACCGACGTCAACGAGACCCTCAAGAAGCTGGTCAAAGAGAACTACAAGCAGCACAAACGGGTGGTCTTCAACGGCAACGGCTACTCACAGGAGTGGGTCGAAGAGGCACACCGCCGCGGCCTGCCCGACATCACCACCACCGTGGACGCCATCAGCGAGTTTACCAAGGAGGAGTCGGTCCGGCTCTTCTCCGCTCACGCAGTCTACTCGCGAGAGGAGCTCATCAGCCGGCAGGAGATCGGCTACGAAAACTACAGCAAGCAGATCGCCATCGAGGCAAATGTGACCCTCTCTATGGGCCGCACCCTGGTACTGCCGGCGGGCACCCGCTACGCCGAGTCCCTCGCGCGCACCGTCTCTGCGATCAAAGAGGCGGAGGTCGAAATGGACACCTCCCACTACTCCGCGATTCTGCAGAAGGTGCTGGGAGCCACCCGCCGGCTGGACTCCGCCGCAGGGGAGCTGGAGACGCTCCTGGACCGTGCCCGGCAGATGGAGGAAGGGAGCTATGAACAGGCCCGCTTCTTCCGCTACGAGGTATTCGAGAAAATGAACGAACTCCGGGCGGCGGGGGACGACCTCGAGACCCTCGTACCGGCGGATATGTGGCCCCTCCCCTCCTACGAGGAGATGCTCTTTCAGCTCTGAGTCACCCCAGACAATGCGTCCGCATCCTAAGCCAATGCGTCCGCATTTAGTCTGTGATAAGGTCGAAGCGAACAGTCCGCCGCAGGTGAGATTCTGCGGCGGGCCCTACTCGGGCCGCCAGGTAAGCGTCAGTTCGATGGGTTCGGCAAGCGTGGCAAAGCGGAGGTAGGGAATGCGGGCGGTGGCCGTCCGTCCCTCCGTTTCAAAGCCCTCGGCGGAGAGAATCTTCCCGTCCACCGTCACGGAGAGCGTGGTGGCGGCCCCGCGGAGGGCCTTCTCGATCTCCCCGGCGGAGGCGTAGTCGCCGAGAGCGTAGCGCATCATCTCTATATACTCGCTTTCGCTGTACGGGTCGCGCTGGGGGCCAAAGGTGGCCACCGCATTCTGCTCCTCCATCCCCAGCAGCGGGTAGATCGCCTTGTAGTTGCGGCGGTCAAGACGGATCCTGAGCGTCCGACGTTCTCCCTCTGCAGTAAAACGCAGCGGCGGCACGTGTTCGCCGTCTTGCGGCAGCAGCTCGTCCACCCGCCGGAAGGAGGCCTTCAGGTGCAGCTCCCCCTCTCCGGGTAGTGCCAGCAACTCGATCTGCGCCCCGTCGATGCGGGCAAAAGTGCGGCGGATCTGCGCCTCGTCAAAGGCGCGAAAATCTCCTCCGCCGGCGGCCGACTCCCCGCCGTTCTCCTCCCCCTCGGTTCCTCCGGAAGCACCGAAACCGGCGGAAAGGTCCTTGATGTAGCGGACCATCAGCGGGTGCAGCGACACCTTCACCTCTGCCGTTCCGGAGCCGTCGCCGTCGAGGGTCACGCGCTGCTGCGAGGAACAGGCGGAAAACAGCAGGAGCAGTGCGAAGAGCGCCGCCGCTGCGGCCGCCGCTCGCCAAAGCGGGCGCCCCGTGACCGACGCAGGGGGCCTAAGTAGGTGCGGGAAAGGGTATGCAGTAAACACTCGATGTTTCATGATGACCACTATAGCCCGAAAGTTCGACAGAAACAATTGCCGACAGGATCGATGTAGGCACTCACTCTCTGCCGTAGGACTGCTGCCCCTCGGGGCCTGCGGTTGAAATTTCCCCCGCAAACTGCATAATCTGTGCAGAGCTTCAAGGAGGTACATATGAAAGGACTCATCATCGCCGCCGGATACGGCACCCGTTTTCTGCCGGCTACGAAAACCGTACCCAAGGAGATGTTTCCCCTTATCTCCAAACCGGCCATCGCCTTTATTGTCGAGGAGTTTATCGCATCCGGGATCAAGGACATCATCTTTGTCACCTCGCGCCGGAAAAAGGTGCTCGAAGATTACCTGGACCGGGAAATGGAGCTGGAGAAAGTCTTTACCGAAAAGAACGAGCAGGCGAAGCTGGAGACGATCCGTCCCTACGACGCCCGCTTCTCTTTCATCCGACAGCAGGAGATGAAAGGCACCGGCCATGCCATGCTGGATGTTGAACCTTTTATCGGGGACGATCCGTTTGTAATGGCCTATCCGGACGATCTCCATTTTGGGGAGAAGCCGCTGGCGCTGCAGCTCGTCGAGCGCTACAACGCCACCGGCAAGAACGTGCTGGCCACCCTCCACGATCCGCCCCAGCTCGAACGCTACGGCGTTTTGGACCTGGAGGACGACGGAGAGACGATCAAGGGGATCGTGGAAAAACCCGCCCCCGGCACCGCTCCCAGCAAGGAGGCCTCCATCGGCCGCTTTCTCCTGACGCCGGATATCTTCCCCATCCTGCGGGAAGGCTATGCCGCCCACACCGGCCCGGGTGAGTTCTACCACACCTACGGTCTTGAGAAACTGATCGAACGGCGCCAAGTGATCCATCACCAGACCGAAGGGAAACGGCTGGACACCGGCACCCCCGAAGGATATATGGAGGCCATCGTCGAATATGCCAAAGATATCCCCTCGCTGCGGAATATACTGCTGCGTTCCGCCGAGGAATTGAAGGGCTAAGACGCCGGGTTTACCGGTTAACGTCATGCAGATATTTTTGTGGCTCCTCTTTTATATAGGCACTCCGGCGATCATCCTCTACCTCACCGCAAAGTTTGACCATCTGAGCAAGCTGGGCGCGGTGGTGATCGCCTACGGGATCGGACTTCTGGTGGGCAACATCGGAGTGCTGCCGGATACGATCGACCCCCTGCACGAAGCTCTCACCACCTTTACCGTACCCCTGGCACTGCCGCTGATTTTTTTCTCCGTGGACCTGCGCAGCTGGCGGCATCATGCCGGCCCTACGTTTCTCTCCCTTCTGAGTGCCTTCATTGCGGTGGTAATCGCTTCCGCAGGAGCGTATCTCCTCTTCCAATCCTCCCTGGGAGCGGAGAGCTGGAAAATTGCGGGCATGCTGGTGGGAGTCTACACCGGCGGGACCCCCAATCTGGCGGCCATCGGCACCGCCCTCAAGGTAGACTCCCTCACCTATGTGACGGTCCACGGCTCCGATGTAGTAGTATCCGGGTTTCTGCTGCTGCTCTTTATCTCCGTCGCTCCCGCGGTGCTGCGGCGCATGCTCCCCGCCTACCGGCAGCACGGCGGCGAGTACCCGGAAGATTTTCATTTCTCCCCGGGCTCCTTTTCCCTAACCCCCGGCGCCTATCGCAGTATGGGCGCTTCCCTGGGGCTTGCCGCAGCGGTCTTTGCCGCCGGAGGCTCATTTACCCTCTTTTTGCCGGAGACCGCCGCATTGCCGGCGGCCATTCTGACTATCACCACCCTGGGAGTGGCGCTCAGTTTTATCCCTGCGGTCCGCCGGCTGCCCTACTCCTTTCCTCTAGGCCACTACTTGATCCTCATCTTCTCCCTCACCGTAAGTTCCATGGCGGATTTGCGGAGTTTGAGCATACAGGCGCCTCTCATTATGCTCTACGTGGCCGTGCTGCTGCTGGCGATTATGCTGCTACACCTCCTGCTGTCCCGGCTTCTCCGTATCGATGCCGACACGCACCTCATCACGACGACCTCGTTCATCTTTTCTCCGCCCTTCGTGCCGGTCGTCGCCGCCGCCCTCGGCAACCGCGAGGTCATCGTCTCCGGGATGATAACCGGAATCACCGGATGGATAGCAGGAAACTATTTCGGCCTTGCCTTAGCGTATCTACTGCGGGCTTGGTAACGTTTTGAAAAAGGAAGCACCGATGAATCAATCTATACGTGTTACCAAAGTACTCCCCAAGAGCCGCGAGGAACGTGATTTTATCGATTTGCCCTCGATTATTTTCAGCGGAAATCCCCACTACGTTCCGGCCTTCGAAAAAGAGACCAAACAGATTATCGCCCATGACCACCCCTTCTTTGACCACTCCGAGGGGGAGTTCTTTATCGCTCGCCGCGGCGGGGAGCCGGTGGGCCGCATCGGCCTCCTCGAGCCGCGGAAATACAACGCCTACAAGAACAAAAAGGACGCCCGCTTCTGCTACTTTGATGTAAAGGACGACGGGGAGGCGGTAAAAGCGCTCTTCCGCCACGCCGAGCAGTGGGCCCGCACCAGAGGACTGACCCGCCTCATCGGCCCGCAGTACTTCAACGCCTTCAACGGAGCGGGCATCCTGGTGAAGGGCTTCGAGCACACCGCCTCGATGACGATGATGCCGTACCATCACCCCTACTACCGCGAGTTGATCGAGGCCCAGGGCTTTGTCAAATACAAAGACTTCTACTGCGCCCGGATCAACGCCATGAAGACCCTGCTGCCGCAGAAGTACACCCGAATTGCGGAGATCACCCGCAAACGGGGGAAGTTTGACGTTCGCACGCTCTCGAGCAAAAAAGAGCTGCGGGAGGTGGGCCGCGAGATCGGCCGCCTCTACAACGAATCATGGCTGGAGCACGACGAGTTTCGCCCCCTCACTCAGGCGGAGATCGAGGGCATCGTGGGCGACCTGGAGCTGGTCACCAAGCCTTCACTGGTCAAAGTGATCGAACACGAGGGAGAGCTGGCGGGCTTTATCCTCGCCTTTCCCGATCTCTCCTCCAACCTGATAAAAGCGGGCGGGAAGCCGAACCTCTTCGATATGCTCTCCATCCTGCGTGAGAAGCGCAAGACCGACCGCTTTCTGATCAACGGCATAGGCATCCTGCCTCAGTACCAGAAAAGCGGCGGCCTCGCCCTCCTTTTTGACGAGATTTCCCGCTCCCTCCGGGCCCACGGGGTGCGCGAGGCGGAGATGACCCAGATTGCCGAAACCACCGACCTCATGCTCTCCAATATCGATAAGCTGGGAGCGGAAATCTACAAGACGCACCGGGTCTACGAGAAGAGGGTGAAGAGCAGCTCCTGAGCTACTCTAGGGAGAAGGGGAGCGGCGACAGTATAGGAGGAGCGGCGGAGGAACTACTCGCCGCTTGCAACGCCGTACAGCTGAGCTTCCTGCTCGTACTCGGTGGCGATTTCACCCCGTCCGCGCTTGCGGCAACCTTCGGCATACAAGCGACACTTGCGGGCATACTCCTCCTCGGCGAGCCGCTGAAGCTTTGCCTCCTCCGAAGCCGTCTCAGCCGCCTCTGTCTTTGATGCCTCCGTCTCAGCCGCCTCCGTTTTTGCCGTCGCTGTCTTTGCCGTCTCTGTCTTTGCCGTCTCCGCATCGGCATGGCGGGCGAACCAGCGGTCTTCCACCAACCCGCGCAGGGCGTCCAGACGGAAGATTTCGATCTGTTCGTACTTCTCCGACAGCTGCGGCCCGTGGCCGGCGCGCTTGACGATCAGAGGCTGCTCGACATATTCCACCGGATAGATCGAAGTGAACCGGAGCCAGAACTCGTAATCCTCGGCAATCTCCAAGTCCGGCCGGAAGCCGCCCAGCTCATTAAAAACCCGCTTTTCCATCAGCGTCGTGGAGGGGCCGATGGTACATTTCTTCAGCGCATCGGGGAAAACATTGCCCCGGCGGGCGTGACGCTGTTTCTTCTGGCTGACCAGCTTTTCCCCGCGGAGCCAAAACTCCCGGGTGTGCACCAGCGGAACACGCTGGTCTTCCGGAAGCCCTTCGTTCGCTTTCCGCAGCGCCGCCATCTGCAGCTCGAGCTTCTTCGGGAGCCAGATATCGTCCGAATCGAGGAATGCCAGATACTCGCCCCGGGCAAACCCGGCCCCCTTGTTGCGCACGTTACCGGGTTTTCCGGAGTGTTCGATACGAATATAGCGAAAGCGCGGGTCCTGCGAAAAACGGCTCGTCAGCGAATCCATCGCAGCGGTAGAGCCGTCGTCGACCAGGATGACTTCAAGATCTGTGAAGGTTTGAAAGAGGGCGGAGGATACCGCGTCCCCGGTTACCCGTGAACGGTTGAACACCGGCACGATAACCGAAATGAGAGGGTGTTTCTTACTCATATTAACCCCTAACTCTATTTAACTCCCATCCCCCGCAAAGGTCAATCCTTCGACACCGGGATAGCGGGGAAAAGGTTTTCTGGGCAGTGAAGAGTGACCGCTGCGGCCTGGGAGCGCCGGCGGGGCGGGGGAAACCGCCGGCGGGACGGGACCAATGGGCGCCGGCGGGGCAAAGCAAGACCGTCGGGGCGGCGTTGAAGAGGCGGAAGCGCTCTGAAGGTCGCCGGCGGGGCGGCCGGCAATCTCCATCGGGCCGGGGAAAACCGCCGGCGCGGCGGTCGGCAAGTGGCCGCGGCGCCCTGCTTGACAATCGCCGGCGCCTTGCACATGGTACACATATGAGCTTTACACCCCTTACTCTCCAAGGCGACAAGACCGAAGATTTCCCCCTCCTGCTGCGCCAGCTCTCTGCGCTGCTGGAGGGCGAACCGAACCGTTTTGCCAACCTGGCCAACGCCGCCGGGCTCCTGGCCCACTTCCTCGAGGATGTAAACTGGGTCGGCTTCTACCTGACCGACGACGCGGCCGGCAAGGCTGCGGGCGGCGGACGCGAGCCGAAAGGCACCGGTTCCCAAGCCGCAGTACCGGAAGCCGGCGGGGCGGAGAAGCCCGGCGGGGCGGGGCGGCGCGAGCTCGTCCTGGGCCCCTTCCAGGGCCTGCCCGCCTGCGTGCGGATTCCCT
>CAYFUX010000006.1:4101-12484 GCA_964346455.1 uncultured Spirochaetaceae bacterium | reverse complement strand
CGCGAGCTCGTCCTGGGCCCCTTCCAGGGCCTGCCCGCCTGCGTGCGGATTCCCTGGGGCAGCGGCGTCTGCGGCACCGCCGCCCAGGAGAAAACGACCCAGCGGGTAGCCGACGTCCACCAGTTCCCCGGCCACATCGCCTGTGACGCGGCGAGCAACAGCGAGATCGTCGTTCCCCTGATGAAGGACGGGCAAGTGCTGGGGGTCCTGGACATCGACAGCCCGAGCAAGGAGCGCTTCGACGCCCAGGACCAGGAATACCTGGAAGAGTTCGCCCGCATCCTCTCCGAGGCGCTGTGACCCCGGCGGATTCTTCGGACCGAAGCTCCGGCGGTGGGGGCCAGTCTACCGGCGGCTCATCCGCTTCCCCTGGTCAGCCGACCTGCGCCATCTGCGGCTACCGGATCGAAGGCCGGTACATCGTCGATTACTGGGGCAACGCCTACCACGAAGGCCACACCCGGACCAATCCGACCTGCCAGTACTGCGGGCGGCTCATCGCCACCCGCACCACCGGCGGCGGAACTACCTACGAGGACGGGCGGATCATCTGCTCCCTCTGCCGGAAACGGGCGATCGACACCCGCCGCCGCGGCATCGAGGTGCTCTACGAGGCCCGCCGCCGCCTGGAGAACTACGGCCTCAAGATTCGCCCCTTCGACCCCGCCTTTAAACTGCTCTACAGCGACACCCTCAAGAAATACTCCTCCGGCGGGGACGAACAGGGCCTCACGCACGTCAAAAAGCGCAGCGCCTCCGACGGCACGGTGAAGGAACTCTCCATCCGCGTGTTCGTTCTCAGCGGCCTGCCCTACGAGGACTTTCTCGCCGCCTGCGCCCACGAGCTGATGCATGTTTGGCTGCGCCTGAACGGCCGGGACGATGCCAAGCGCTGGTTTGTCGAGGGAAGCTGCAACATGGCCGCCTACCTGGTCCTGCGGGAGGAGCGCAGCCGGGAGGCCGAATACCGCATCCGGCAGATGCGCGCCGATCGCGACAAGATCTACGGCCGGGGCTTCCGCAAGGTCCTGCGCTTCTATCGCCGCCGCGGCCGAAAGGCGTGGCTGGAGGCGGTCCGGAAGCGCCGCAGCCTCCCCCTGCTCTGATCCGCCCCGCTGGGCTCGTATGTCGAAGTTGTTTAGTCAAAGTGGTCTATGTCGAAGTGCACGTATGACGGCGGGTGAAGGCGCGCGCGGGGATCGAGTGGGCGAGGCGTCAACGGGCGCCGCCGCGAACCTCGGCCCTGCTCACCGCCGCCACCAGGCCGCCGGCCGACAGCTGCCCCGAACCGTAGTAGCGCCCTCCGGCGGCCCGCGCAAAGCGTAGCATCTCGCTCTCTCCCCGGCCACGCCCGGCCGGCTTGGTGTCGATAAAGAGCGTCTCCGCGGCCAGTTTCCGCAGGCGCGGCAGCAGCCGCAGCACCTCCGCCTTCGGGTCTTCGCCCCGGCGAAGCGGAACGTTCGCCTCGCCGTCGGAGAGCAGCACCGCCACGGAAAAATCGGCCGCCTCCCGCGCTTGCACTCCGTGCAGGAGTTCGATCGTCTTCTCCAGGCCCGCTGCCATGGGCGTGGCCCCCTCCGGCCGCAGCTTCAGCAGCGCCCGCCGGGCCACCGAGACTCCGGCGGTCGGCCGCAGGAGGACCCGCCCCTGCTCGCCGCCAAAGGCGACGACCGCCACCTTGTGCCGGCCCTGATAGGCGCGCCGCAAGAGGGCGAGCACACTGCTCTTCACCACCGCCAGACGGCGTCGCGCGCCCATCGAGTCGCTCGCATCCACCACAAATGTCACGCAGACCGAAAGCCGCGTGCGCCGCACCGCAATTCTGAGGTCGTCCGGCCGGAGCTCCCGCCCTGCGCCGGCCCGCAGGAGCGCGCGTTTGGCCGTGGCGCTCCAGGCAAGCTCACCGGCCCGGAGTCTCTCGCCGGCCCGGGGCGGCCGGTCGGAGACCGTCCTTCCCCGCCTCGCCGGAGAGGGAGTGCTTCGCCGTGCCCTACCCCGCCGCCGTGCCGGCAGCCGCAGGTGCTGCGGGAGGATGTCGAAGTCGCCGTTCTCTTCGCCCTCGCCGCTCTCCTCTATCGAGGGCTTTTTTTTTCCAGGAAATCGAAGACGATGCTGCCTGCGGCGGCCGAACCGGGGACCTGCAGCTCCTCGAGTCCCTCTCCGTAATCTCCCGCCACGGCATCCGCCCCTAGCTCATCCGCAGCCCCTGCCGAGCCGGGAGCGCTCGTCGCCGCCTCTTCTCCGTCTCCGGCCTCCTGCTGCCGGGTCTCATTCGCTTGCTCTTCCGCACGCCGCTTCTCACCCCTCCGGGCCTGCTCCCGGGTCGCCTCCTGCGCCTGCGCCAGAGTGCGGGCGTCGAAGCCGGCGATGAGCTGCTCGAGCCGCTCGGCCTCGCTCTCCGGGGTGGCGTCCACCGCTCCGGAGATGCGGTGCGGCAGAGCCAGACGGGCCGCCTCCAGCACGTGCTCTTTGCCCGCTTCCTCGCGGCCGCCCAGCGCCGCCAAGGCGAGGGCCGTCCTGCTCATGACCAGATCAGCCCGGTGGCCCTGCACCTGCGCCTCGAGCGCCAGGGCCGAAATCAAATCCCGCAGCTCCTCGGGGAGTTCGACCTCCGGTAGTCTCCTCCGGGCGTCAGCCACCGTCTGCCGTAGCCGCTGCTGCTCCCCCGCCCAGCGAGCGGCAAAGCCGGCCGGGTCCGCTTCAAACTCCATCCGGCGCCACACGATCTCCTTGCGGGTCTCCGGATCCTCCTCCCCGCGAATGGAGATACAGAGGCCGAAGCGGTCGAGAAACTGCGGCCGCAGCTCCCCCTCCTCCGGGTTCATCGTACCCACCGGGATGAAGCGTGCCGGGTGCTCCAGGGAGAAGCCTTCCCGCTCGACCCGGTTCACCCCGGTGGCGGCGGCATCCAGGATCAGGTCCACCAGGTGATCCTCCAGGAGGTTCACCTCGTCGATGTAGAGGATGCCGCGGTTCGCCGCCGCCAGAAGGCCCGTCTCGAAGCGCCGCTCGCCCCTCCGCAGGGTCTCCTCCAGGTTCACCGAGCCGGCCACACGCTCCTCGGTGGCTCCGAGGGGCAGCTCGGCCACCGGCACGGGCATCTCTTCCTCCTCGGGGGCGGGCGCCTCCCCGGCCCGGGCGGCACGGATCGCCTCGGCACACTCCCGGTGGGGCGTAGCCTCGTCGCTCGGATGGCAACGGTAGGGACAGTCTTTGACCGCCCGAATCTGCGGCAGGAGCTCGGGAAGCCCCCGGACGAGGGTGGTTTTCCCCGTCCCCTTCTCCCCGCGGACCAGCAGCCCGCCGATGGCCGGATCTACCGCGCTGGCGAGCAGGGCCGCCTTGAGGCGCGTTTGCCCGGCCACCGCGGCAAAGGGGAAGCGGGGGCGGGGGTTGGGATGGGAGTGTGAGTTGGGGTTGGAGCGGGGTTGGGGGTGAGGAGTGCCGGTTGAAGCCGGCTCCGAGTTCTGGCTGACATCGCGGCTCATACCCCGATTGTAGCAGAGGCGGGAGTGCTGGGGAAGCTCTGTGTGCGGCTGCGGTGCGAATGTGTGTACACACGGCGGAAAAGGGGTATACTATAAACGTAAGGGGGATACTATGGGAGCGCCGCACCGGAAATCGGAACCGTACACCTACGCGGATTACCTGAGCTGGCCCGATGAGGAGCGCTGGGAGCTGATCGACGGTGCGCCCTACGCCATGAGCCCGGCTCCGGACCGGGAACACCAGCAGATCCTTCTTGATCTCGCTCGAATGATCGCAGAGCACACCGACAAAGGGCCCTGCGAAACCTACATCGATCCCTTTGACGTAGCCCTCCCCGAGCAACCCGGGGCGGCTGATGAGGAGACCACCACCGTGGTACAGCCGGACATCTCCGTCTTCTGCCGTCCGGAGGTCTTGGACGAACACGGGGCGAAAGGCGCTCCCGATGCGGCGGTGGAAATCCTCTCGGAGTCCACCGCCTACAAGGATCAGACCGTCAAACTCGCCCTCTACGAACGGCACGGAGTCCGCGAGTACTGGATCGTCAACGCCGGTGCCCCCTACGTTATGGTCTACCGCCTCGAGGCCGGCGGCAGGTTCGGCAAACCGGACTACTACCGGCTGGAAGAATGCGTCCACAGCGACGCCCTCGGCGGGGCGGAGGTCCCGATGGCGAACTTTTTGCGGAAGGGCGGGGTCGCCAGGTGACGAGGTTTCTGCGAAGGGAAGAAATACTTCATAAAAAGACGCAAAATATCATAATATTTGTTGTTCGTAATCGCAAAATATTATAATATATGTAGTATGCAAACGCAAAATATTATCCGCAGAAGCCTTTTCACTAATATGAGCTCGAAACTGTTCAACAAGAGAGCTCTCCTCCTCCTCGGTCCCAGGCAAGTCGGAAAAACCACCTTAATAAAGTCCATTCTCGCGGAGGGAGAAGCCCATTACATCGAGTTCAACGGAGATGAGCCTGATGTGCGGGGCCTCCTCGATTCCCCTACCTCGAGCCGATTGAGACAACTCACCGCCGGTAACAGCATCGTGTTCATCGATGAAGCTCAGCGAATCCCCAATATAGGTATCACTCTGAAACTCATGGTAGACCACATTCCGGAGCTTCACGTTATTGCAAGCGGTTCTTCCTCTCTCGACCTCGCCGAAGGCACGTTCGAAGCTCTGACCGGGAGAAAATATGAGTTCTACCTCTATCCCCTCTCATGGAGTGAGCTCTCCGCTCATAATGGAGTTTTGGAGGAGAGCCGAAATCTCGAACATCGTCTGATCTACGGGGGATATCCCGAAATTGTCTGCTCCCCCGGAGAGGAGGCTGAACTCCTCAAAGAGATTAGCGGCAGCTACCTCTACAAGGACCTCTTGTCTCTCGAGCAGCTGCGCAAGCCCGCCGTGCTGGAGAAGCTCCTCATGGCCTTGGCCCTGCAAGTAGGAAGTGAGGTCTCCTACAACGAGCTGGCGGAGACTGTCGGCTCTGACAATCAAACCGTGCAGCGCTACATAGACCTCCTGGAGAAGACTTTCGTTATATTCGAACTCCCCGCCTTCAGCCGCAATATCCGAAACGAGATAAAGAAGGGTAAGAAAATTTATTTCTGCGACAACGGCATACGTAACGCGATATTAGGCAATTTCACCGGCCTCCACCAGAGAAGCGACACCGGAGCTCTTTGGGAGAACTATCTCATATCCGAACGGCGAAAACTCCTCGCCTACAACATCTCCTCCGTCCGGACGTACTTCTGGCGAACCACCGGGCAGCAGGAAATCGACTATGTCGAGGAACGGAACGGCGAGCTCTCCGCCTATGAGCTGAAGTGGAATCCCCGAAAGGCCAGGAAAAAACTTCCCACCACCTTCACAAAGGCCTACTCACCACGATCGACGGCTACCATAACCCGGGAGAATT
Organism: uncultured Spirochaetaceae bacterium; assembly: GCA_964346455.1. Classification (GTDB taxonomy): domain Bacteria; phylum Spirochaetota; class Spirochaetia; order DSM-16054; family Sediminispirochaetaceae; genus CAYFUX01. The sequence continues at coordinate 7,068 of CAYFUX010000006.1, read as the reverse complement.
ATCAGGAGTTTCTGGAGAATATATGACAACCGCCGGGAGGAGGAGCTGCGCAGCGGCATGTCACCCCCCAACTCTACTCGTGTCGACGCACGCGCCGGGCGGATCCCCGTTCTTTTGATAGCGCGTGAGCCGTTCAGATCATTTCGATCTTCAGCCCGTCAAAGCGCGTGTAGTCGCGGTCGCGGGTAAGCCAGGTGCAGTCGTTTTCGATAGCTAAAGCCGCGAAAAACGTATCGGGAAATAGATTGCCCCCTCCCATCACTGTCCGTACAAACTCATCAACCTGCTCGTGAGCGTTCGCATCTTCCCGGTGGGCGTGTAACCATTCATTCGCGTCAAAGAATGACATTTACTCTTCCATGAGATCGAGGAGCTCTGCTCCGGAGTTCAGGTCCACTCCTGGAAACGTACCCTTGCCGCGAAAGGTAATGAGCTCGAAGTTGAGAGGCTCCCCTCCGTCTCCACTGCCTTTATAGAGCTTTTCCTCCACCGCCTCTTTGATAAAAAAGGTGAGGCTCATGTCCCGCTCGGCCGCTCTCTTTTTCGCTTCCCTGAGAATGCGGTCGTCCATACGGATAGTGGTTCTCATAGCTATATGATGGCTTTCCGTCACAACGAAGTCAACTAAAATGACATTTTTATGTCATATAGGTGTGCGGGCCACTTTTCGACTCTCCATCCCCCTGAAGCTTTACTTGACCACCAGCACCTTGCGATGTTCGTCAACTCCTGGCCCGGTGAAGCGGATGAAATAAATGCCCCGAGCAACGATGTCGCCGGCCTTGTTTCGCCCGTCCCAGCTCGTGGCGTATTCGCCGGATGAGCGGTGACCGCGGTAGAGAGTGTCCACCAGGTCCCCTGCGAGGGTGAAGACCTGGATAGTCAGGTTTCCGCCTTCCTCCAGCACATAGTGCAGGTCCGCCGATTCGCCGGTCTTCGGATTGATGACATTGTTCAGCACGCTGATGCGTGCGGCCTGTTCACGCACTGCATGGAGGTCGAAGGTCCAGGGCCTGATCTTCCGGTACCAGTCGGAGGCGGTGGGGTCGGTACAGCGGGCGTGATAAAGCACTGAACCGCCGGGAACCTCATAGAAGAAGTCGAACTTGACATCGTTCTGCAGAGCGGAGTTGCCGTTCGGTATGGTGTGGACGGCATAGTCATGAGGGGTACTAGTGTCGGAGTCGATTATGGCATCAGAGTCGGTGACATTCCCGTTGGGAAACGGGACGATCCCGCTGAACTCTGATTGACTGAAAACCGGCATCCACAGGTTTTCGTTGTCTGCGCTCATGTAATACTCGTCTACATCACTTGCGAAGTAAATTTCGGGATCCCCTCCGAGACCGGTCGTACTCGCCTCGATACGCAGTTCCTGCGGCTGGAGCCAGTTGCTGCCGTCAAAACTATTAATGTTGGCCACATTGGCTCCGCGTTCCGGATCCCGGCTCACCTCTGTATTTATCGCATAGGCTGGTTGGATGATATTAGTTCCGATATCCGTAACTCTATGTTCGTGTCTATCCGGAGGACCGTGATATGTTGCATAACTCGGGTGACCTGCATCTGAACCGCGAACCGGATTGCCCGCTGTATCTTGGATGTTTGAAGAGAGAGTCAGAAGTTCTTCATCGAGTATATGTTGTGCGGGCAGATTCTGGTTCAGCCGTAATAGGTATTCCCTATCCGTAGTAGGATTGTCTGGAGGAGCGATTACCGAATCTACCGTATAAACGCCAGGAGCATAAGAAATATTACCCGAGTTCACATTTATAACCGGCTCGGAAAAGGTCATCAAAACCTCATCTCGCCCAGAGAGTGCAAGGGTATAACCGATAACCGGAGGAGCTACATCATTAGGTACCTCCGGATTAGCTGAATCTGCCTGACGAGTGTCACTGGCTGCATCACGAAGCTGAGTGTTCGATTCAATTCTCCAATCAGGAGTTATTCCAGTATCTAAATAGGCCTTTTCCTTTAGCACTATATACATTTGTGTGTTTTGTGGCCCATCTTTATATGGCGTTGTGTCATGCAGTTCATATCCATCCACACTAACTTCTAAATCAGAGTAGTCTGCTCCAGGCTGGATATCCACAGGGAACTCTACCAGTATTCGGTCAAGTTTCCCGTCACCATCCTGGTCTATCGTGTAGCTATCAGAAACTGGCATCGTTAAAAGCCAATCAATTGTTTCTGCCGGATCGATATTTACATCAGGTGGAACGACCTGCGCGGGATCAGCAATACTGTACTCTATATACACATATTGAAGGGTATATGTTGTCCCGCTGAGCACCTTAAATGTCCAATAGGTGGTGTTATCACCGTTAGTCGGTGATGTTGCCGTGAGAGTTATATCGTTTCCGGAAGTTCCTACAACCCTGAAATTTCCACCGGAGTCAACCGTCTGAGTAACACCTGATTCAAATGCTATTGTACCACTGGCTTCTTCATAACGAAAATTGTAAAATGTGTTCGCACCGAGTATTTCAACTGTATTGGGTGCAACCTTGTTGAACACGACTAGGTTTTCTCTGTGTAGAAAAGTACCCGAATTGTTCCAGTCACCGCCTACAGTAAGTACACCACTCGGGGCTCCGCTTACATCCGCATCAAGTGTAGCGCCGCTTTGTATTTCAACATCACCTGCTGAATCATCCGTGGTTGTGAGTGTAAAATCATTCCCCCCGAGATCAAAAGTCCCATTGATAATAGTAAGATTTCCGCTGATACTAAAATCTGTGGTCATAGTGACCGTTTGACCCGGCACATCAATAGTTAAATTGTTGATTACAGGTCCGTCATCAAGGGTTACTGTATAGTCAATACCGTTTTCATAGAGTGTCAATGTCCCGGATCCAACGGAAACAGTTCCGCTGTCAGTGATGTTGCCCCCGGCGGTCACATCAAGATCGCCGCCGATGCTCATCGCCGGAAGGTCCACTGCTGCGTTGTTGAAGATGA
>CAYFUX010000006.1:0-4001 GCA_964346455.1 uncultured Spirochaetaceae bacterium | reverse complement strand
GACTCGTCACCCCCGCACTCACTGCCCCGCTCTGGGTGATGTTTCCACCGGCGGTCACATCCAGCGTCCCGCTGACCGTCGAGGCGCCCAGGTCAATCGCGTCGGTATCGGTCAGGCTCACGTCGTTGCCGCTTGCTATATCCACAGAAGAGAAGTCGTTATTTGCATTAGTAAGTGATAAATCATTACCACTTATGTCGATGGTGGTTGTGCCAGTTATACTAAAATTAATTCCGGCATTATCAATTGTAATTGCACCTGTTCCGTTAACACCAAAGCTTGCCGTACCCGACACTGAGATAGCTTGAGCTGTCCCCCCATTAGTAATCGTTGCCCCGTTCTCAACGGACAGGTCACCGGCGTCGGTAATCGCTTTCCCGTTTATATCGAGTTGTCCTCCTTCTTGGACAGTGAGGCTTGCGAAATCATCACCACTTGCCAGAGAATCAATAACCGGATTATCACTTACGGTTCCTGCATCCGGAATAATTACGTCATCACCATTCTGCGGAGTTCCATTGTCCCAATTTCCTGCTTCACTCCAGTTTGAGTTGTCATTTCCAGCAGTCCAAGTCGTTGTTAGCGAAAAAACATGGGTTGAACCGAACATGAATAACGTGGCTATAACTAAGAGATAAAAAGATGTATTTTTACTCATGCCAGTGACCCTCCAATACTCCAGCAAAAGCTATCTAAGCTGAGATAAGAGTGATAACAGCCTTTTTATTTGGGGAATGGCAACTTATCACCCCCAAACCTCCAGTAGCACCCCCCTGATAGTTCTTTACATATCTTGCCACCGAACCTGTGTTTGTAGGATCGGAACAGAACTCTATTTTAACTGTGTAAACCATCTTATACATCCTATTAATCCTAATAAAAGGAATAAGAAAAGTTGAAGCTATAGTGCGTTTTAGTAACACTACCGCTGCAGTATATCGTAGTAAACGATAAAAATCATTTACCGATTTCTCATTACTAAATAATATATCACAGCTTTTCTTTCATATACAAACTAACAGATTGCCGGTTTTAAAATACCAAGTAATATAGAAACAAAGATTATCCCTCTTCTTCACTCTTCAACGCCAGTTTTATCTATCCCTTCACGCAAGCCACCGGTGAAACAGGCTCTTAACACACTCTTGTGCTCTACAGGTATTAAGGAGAATTTGCGACGTCGCAACTTTTTCAACTTTCAGTATTACATGAGGTCAGTACGGCAAGGCCGTTCTTCATCTCACCTCACCACCAGCACCTTGCGCATCTCATCCAGGTCCGGACACACTACGCGCACAAAATAGATCCCCCGGGCAACGACATCGCCTGCGCGGTTGCGCCCGTCCCAGGCGGTGGTGTACTCGCCGGGGCTGCGGTAGCCGCGGTAGAGTCCGGCAACATAGTCACCGGCCAGGGTGAAGACTTTGATGTTGTAGCGACCGCCCTTTTCCAGGATGTAGTGCAACTCCACATTGTCGCCGTGGGACGGATTGCTCAAGTTGTCCAAAATGGACAACTTGAGCAGTCTGTTGTCGCACGTTGCGAATCAGGAAAGACCAGGGACGGACCCGTCCGGTACCAATTAAAGGCGGACGAATCGCCCATCCGGGCGTAGAGCAAGCCGTTCGAATCTTCGAAGAAGAACTGGAACTCTGTGTTGTCCACAATCTAGGGATAGGTAGCGGTATCAAGGGTATATCTCCTGAAACGGTCTCTGTCTGCAGCGTCTGTAATGCTTAAAGTACCTGTATTCACCTGATAAACCAGTCCGCAGAGGTACTCACGGCTTCCGGGCGGGTCATACTGCGGAAGCCAGAGGCCGCCCGCCAAATAGGGAGCAGTGACGCTGAGATCCCACACAAGACTAACATCCTCCGTGTTCACTGTGGAAAGGTTATTGTTCCCCGCCAGGAGAAGATTCTGCAACTTGCCACCGGCAATTTCCTCGACTTGACAGAATACATTGCCCCTTGTAAAGGTGGGGAAGTTCCACAGGTTTACCTGCGGAACTTCCGGCGATCAACAACATAAGAAAACGAGAAAACCTCACAATTCATCAACTAGAAGATCGGCCGAGTCGATCAGGTTCTTTTTCTGTATGGATCCAGCAACGATCGCGTTGTAGCAGATCCTGTTTACCTGTCTGGCAATTCCTTTTGAACGCTTGAATATTTCCATCTTCGCCGCATCCGAGAAAAGCCTCTCTTTTCGATGGTCAACCTTGAGGCCGTGGTCGATGTAGGAGGCGGTTTCCTCCAAGCTCATCGGCGTGAGGTCGTGGGAGAGGCGAATGCGGGCGCGCAGCGAGTCAAAATGAGAGTAGCTGAGCAGGGTTCGCAGCTCCGGCTGGCCGGTGAGAATGAAGGTGATGCGGTTTTGCCTTGCCTAGCGAGTGAGGCGGTTCGATCTTCATCCCCCGCAGTAGCGCCTTCACTATCTCCCTTTCGCCGGAGATGTTGCCGCGCAGATAGATCGGCTGGTAGCGATTAGTGTCGAGCGAGGCAAGACCATGGCGGATGATCAACGATTTACCGCAGCCGATCGGTCCGCTTAAGAGCATCACATCTTCACTCTCGATGCCGAGCTCGAGCATTGCGGCGGTGCGGCTGAGCTCTTGGGTGTGAAACACATTCTCCTCGTCTATGTCTTTGCCAAAGGGAAGCCGGGAGAAGCCGTAGTGAGTAAGGAGTGTCTCTCTCATTGCCACCCCTCCGTCCTTAGTTTGTGGTAATCTACCGCCGCATTCTGGCGGTCGAGCTCGGCCGGCCGCCTCGGCGCTGACTTTCCGCTCGGCTGCCTCTCGCTCTTTGGGAAGCTTTTCTACGGCGGGATTGACCAGTTTCTTAAGCCCGAGCATTTCGACCTTCTTCCCGTCCTTCTCGAATCGTCACACCTTCCGCAGGTCGAAGGGATTGTAGCGCACCTCGATAGTGCTTCCGGCGGCCGCCTCGGTGTGGTACTGGTTGCTCTCGAACTTGATCGTGTTCCACTTGGCCACTTTTCGCTCGTCTCTAAGCAAGAAGAGGTTCTCGAACCACTCGAGGTCTTGCTCCCGGCGATGGCCTGAAGGCAGACCGTTTTCAAAACGCACCGCCGGAGGCTCTCCGGTAGATGAGTGGTTTCTGCGGTTATACTCCACATCCAGCCACGCCCACAGGGCGCTGTTCAGCTCCTCAAGGGTTGTGAACCCGGCCCGCTGTGCCTCGGCCTGGAAGTCCCGTTTGTTCTTTATAGAGAACGCCTGTGGTGTGGAGCTGAGCGCATCCCCGCCGCCTTCTACGCAACAAAACTCCCGCGGCATCGCGAAAGGAAGCCTTTTCGGCAGCCCGTCAAATTCGATATATCGAAGAGGAAAAGCTCGGATGGTTTGATCTTAAACTCCGCCGATTACAAAAACGCCGGGCGACGCCGTTATCCCTACCATACTATACACCTATTAAGCAAAACTTGCGTCGACGCAAGTTTTCAACGGCCCGGAAAGGGTGCGCAGTTCACCAGACGTGGTCCCACCTTACCTACCGCCCCACGAGCGCTGGCGGTGCAATGAACATCACCCTATGCGCGAGGGACCGCAGCGGATACCCCGCAGAGGCGCCGGACCCTGCAGGGAGTCGGGAAAGCCGATAGAAGTTGCCCGCTGCTCTCAGGCCACGACCACGGGGCGCCTCGAGGAGTAGGAGCGGAGGGCCCGGTCCCGGAAGGGCCCGGAGGAAACGGAGGGGCCTTCCGGGACGCGCCAAAATATACCACATAGAGAAAGCGAAAGATGAAAACCGGCGCAGGGCAAGAGCGCCGGGGAAGGACTCGATCATGTACGCCTCCAGCTCATTGAGGAGCTGCAAAGCGGAAACGTGGTTCGCTCTATAAAGGGTGGTCTTTAACCATCTCCTCCACACGGCACTTCGTTCCTTTTCTCGAGAAGACCGAAAGAGTATCTTGTTTTCCGTACATTTTTTCTCTATTTTAAAAGTAGAGGCGCCTTTTTGCCGCTAGTAGGGGGT
>CAYFUX010000005.1:6833-129691 GCA_964346455.1 uncultured Spirochaetaceae bacterium | reverse complement strand
CGTGAGCATTCCGTGGGGCAGTGAGCCCGAATAACGAGCTGCCGAAGAGAGCGGCGGGCGCCTCAAGAAGCGGGCGCTGCACAAAGCGGCGGCTCGAGCTTAGAGAACGTAGAAAGTGAAAAAGTCCGGGGCGGTTCGAGTGCCGCCCCCGGACGCGGTTCAGGTTCAGGTTCAGGTGGGGGGCAGGTTCAGGCAAAATAGATCAGGGGATAAAGGAGAAGGGCCGGGCTTCTACGCTGATTCGTAGCGTGCGAACCGTATATTCGAAGCTCGGGTCACTACCGTCCTCCGAAACAGTCAATTGTACTCCGCAGCGGAACCGCCCAGTCAGGAGGAGACCGTAAGCTGCGTCCCCTTGGGCAACCTTCGCCGTAAGGGAGATTTCCTCATCGTCATCACCGAAGTCTTCGGTTTTCACTGGAGAATTATCGTAGATGTCCTCGCTGCTTGCCTCTGCAAGGTATATTTTGAGCGTACCGCTGGTATCGCCGGTGTTGATATCGAACTCCGCCACGATTTCCGCCCGTATTTCGCCCGAGCCGGTATCCGGAATATCCGGTGTCGGATATTCCACCAGGAAGCCGTGCTGGAGTTCGGCGGAGACGGAGTTCTGATCCTGATAGTGCCCAAAGTCGGGAAGAAAATAGAGATATTCAGAAGTGTTCACCTCAAAACTGCCGCTTCGCTCCTCCTCGGAGAGAAAGGTGAGTCCGTCCACGGTGAGCCGGTACCACGTGGAGCCGCTGCAGGCGCCGAGCAGTAGGATAGCCGGCAGCAGGAATAAAAAGGCTCTGGAAAATCTATGCGGTCTCATCGGTCGTTTTGTCGTTCGTCTCATCGTTTTCTCCCTATGCGCAGGCCTACCCCGGCCGAAAACTCTCCGGTAAACGGTGCCGGATGAAAGAGGAGTTCCGCCCCCACCCGCCAGGAGCCGATTACATAGCCGGCATTGGCGAGCAGCTCCGTCCCGCCGTTCCACCGCAGCCGCAGTGAACCGGAGTACGGCGAACGGCTCCAGTATACTCCCGACTGGAGAAGATGCCCCGCCGAGTAGCCGTAGCTTCCGGAGAGGTGGAGCTCGTGGAGGCCGGGGGAGAAACTCCAGCCTCCGGTGAGCATGAATGCCGGCGGAACCGCGGCCAGACGTTCTTCGGTGTTCCCCGCCGCCAGGGAGGCGTCCTGCCCGTAGCTTCCCCGGATCAGTTCCACTCCTGCAAGGTTAAGACCGCTCAGGCCGACACTGACCCGCTCGAGCTGCCAGAGCACTCCGAGGTCCGTTCGAATGCCCAGCCCCCAGCCTGTACCAGGATAGCCGGAGAAGAGCTCGAGGCTGGTGATGCCGGAAGTGGGATTGCCGGAGCCATCGGTTTCCGTCCCCACCGTGTAGAGGGCGTTGAGAAAGGCGGTGCGGTAGTAGCCGAGAAGCCGAGGAGCTGCTGTCCAGCGGCCGGGCAGTGAGGAAAGGGTAAACGAGAAACTGCGGATTACCGACAGTTGGAGGCCGATGGAATAGGAGAGCTCTCCTTCCAGCAGATAGCTCGTGTTCGGTTTCAGAGAATCCGTGTCGTGGTAGCTCGCGAGGGGCGAATTGGGACTGTACGTGATTCCGTTGCCGCCGGCAAAAATCGCGCTTTCCAATGACCAGGCGCCTGCCTGAAGTCCCGCACTGAAAAGGGGAGGCGGCAGTAAGGGAGTGAGCGGCCGGGACACATTCCAGGGGCCGCGGTTTTCGGTGATCTGCAGGGACTCGCCGGTTTCGTCCCGTACCTCAAAGCCCTCGTTTGTGAGGTAGAGCTCGACGCGCTTGGGGCTTTCGGCGGGATTCAGCAGCCAGAAGGAGGGATAGAGAAGTTGGTGGTAAAACGTAAGCAGATCGAAACTGCTGCGAAAACGGTCGGGGGCGGTGGCGTAGAGAAAAGGATTCCGAGCCGGGTCGAAAGGGATGGCGGTCAATCCAAGCGGTATGCTCCTGCCTGGCTTGGCTGCACGATAGTCGGGACTGCGGTGATAGGCCGGGTTGAGATAGCGCTCCTGCGACAGCAGCGTGGAGGAACCGCTGCCAAACCTCCACTGCAAGGAGAAGACCGGCAGCGCGGCGAGCGCGAAAAGCAGAAGTGTGCAGAGTGCTTTTCGCCCGCTTAGAGAGATGGCGGTGAGGGAATCCATATATATCCTTAGCATAGTAGCGCGGTAAAGGTTTTACAAATTTTCGAAGTTCTTTTAGCCTTGGCGTCGTCACTCATCGTGTTCGCCGTGCGTCTACGGCAGCTGTGGCTCTACGGCAGCCGTGCGTCTACGGCAGCCATGGGTTTGTGGCCAGCGAGACCGTTCTCCGGTGCGCCTTGACACGAAAAAGGTACTGCACCTATAGTCATAGATTATGAAGAAGAAACGACTCGTTACCTCGGCGCTTCCCTATGTGAATAACATTCCCCACCTCGGCAATCTCATTCAGGTGCTTTCGGCGGACGTATTCGCCCGTTTCTGCAGAAGCAGAGAGTATGAGACGCTCTACATCTGCGGAACCGACGAGTACGGCACTGCGACGGAAACCAAAGCCATCGAAGAGGGAATTAGTCCCAAAGAACTGTGCGACCGCTACTATACGGTCCACGACGATATCTATCGATGGTTCGAGATCGGCTTCGATATCTTCGGGCGAACCTCTACGTCCAAGCAGACGGAGATCGTGCAGGATATCTTCAAGAAGGCGGATGCCAACGGCTATATCACCGAGGCAACTATCGAGCAGCTTTATTGTGAAACCTGCGACCGCTATCTTGCGGACCGCTATGTGCGCGGTATTTGTCCCCACTGCGGCTCTGACGACGCTCGGGGGGATCAATGCGAACAGTGCGGCAAGCTATTGGAGCCAACCGAGCTGGTGGAGCCGCGCTGCGGTATCTGCGGCTCTAGACCGGTTTCACGTTCTTCAAACCATCTCTATCTCGATCTGCCGGCGATCCTGCCCAGACTTCAGGAGTGGATCGACAAGGCTTCGGTGGAAGGATTTTGGTCGCGCAATTCGATTCAGATGACCAAGAGCTGGATACGGGACGGGCTGCATCAGCGCTGTATTACCCGGGATCTAAAATGGGGCATCCCGGTACCCAAAGAGGGTTACGAGGACAAAGTCTTCTATGTCTGGTTTGACGCTCCCATCGGCTACATCTCCATCACCGCTAATCTCACCGACCGCTGGAAGGAGTGGTGGCAGAATCCCGAAGAAGTCGAACTCTTTCAGTTTATCGGAAAGGACAATATTCCCTTTCACACGGTAATCTTCCCCTCTTCGCTGCTGGCGAGCGGTGACAACTGGACGCTGCTGCATCATATGTCCTCCACCGAATATCTCAACTACGAGAGCGGCAAATTTTCCAAGAGTAAGGGGATCGGCGTGTTCGGCAACGATGTGCAGGACACTGGCATTCCCGCGGACGCCTGGCGCTTCTATATTTTTTACAACCGTCCGGAGAAGTCGGATGCCGTTTTTACCTGGGACGATTTTCAGGAGAAGGTCAACGGACAGCTGATCGGCAATCTTGCCAACCTGGTAAACCGCACTTTAACTTTTCTCAGCCGTTTTTACGACGGCGAGGTAGCCGCCATGGAGCCGGACCCGCTCTTTGTGGAAGATGTCCGCGGCCGGGAGAAGGAAATTACCGCACACCTCGAACGGGCGGAGCTGCGGGAGGCCTTCCGCAAGATCTTTGCGTTAGCTTCTTACGGCAACAAGGCTTTTCAGGACGGTGAGCCGTGGAAGACGCGCAAGAGCGATCCCGAGGCGGCAAAGAAGTTGCTCTACCAGTTAGCTCATCTCGTGCGCGACTTAGGCGTGATGGTCGAACCGTATATTCCCGCTACCAGCCGGCGAATCCTCTCCTTCCTCGGAGCGGAAGCGGCAAACTGGGAGCAAATCGGCAGTTTTCAGGGAGTGAGCCGGGTTGAGAAACCGGAAATTCTCTTTGAACGGCTGGAGGACGAACGTATTGCCAAACTGCGTGAGCGGTTTTCGGGCAGTCAAAAGGAACGTAAGGAAAAGGAGGAAGCGATGGCGGAAGAGGAAGCGCGGGAGCCTAGCCCGGAAGAGCAGTTTGAAGAGCATGTAGACATGCGGGTAGCCAAGATTACCGGCGTAGAGCGCCATCCGGAAGCGGATAAACTCTATGTAGAGACCATCGATGTAGGTGGAGAAGAGCGTCAGATCGTCAGCGGTCTGGTGCCGTATTACGAAGCTGAAGAGCTGGAAGGGAAGCACATCCTGCTGGCATACAATTTAAAGCCCGCCAAGCTGCGGGGAGTGAAGAGTCAGGGAATGCTCTTGGCCGCGGAAGACGAGAGCGGTGAGCGCGAGACCATAGAGGTGCTCTTTGTCGACGAAGAGCCCGGCACCAGAGTGGGGTTGGAAGGAAAGCCGTTGCCGGAGGAGACGCCGAAGAAGATCAAGATAGACAAATTCTTCGAGGTGCCGATCACGGTCAAGGATTATACGGTCATGGTGGGGGAAACTCCGCTGATAGTGGGCGGCAAGCCGGTCAAGACCAGTACCATCGCACACGGAAAGGTGGGATAGAGAAGCGGGCGCACCTTCCGGCCCCCTTCGTACAAAAAGTATGGTAGAACAGAACTCAGCGCCCCAGCTGGCTGCTATATCGCCGGAGGAGCTGCCTCCGGCGAATACATTTTTACAGACTCCTTTTTGGGCCGCCGTAAAACGCAGTTTTGGGTGGCAGCCTCACGCGTTCCGGACGGACGGGACGCCGTTGCTGGTTTTACAGCGGCGTGTTGCTCCCGGGTTGAGCATCGCCTACGTACCCCACGCTCCGGCAGGCGATGATGAAGTGCCGGTGGAGATCGGGGCCTCTCGGCTCGCTTCTCTGCATCGCTCGCTGGGGCAGCTGCTTCCTCGAACGGTGGCCATGGTACGCTACGATCTTCCCTGGCCCCGTCCCGCCGAATTTACGGAGGAGCATTTTGCCGCCCAGGTGAGAAGTGCGGGGGTGCCCGGATTCCGCCGCGCTACGGCGGATATACAGCCTCCGAGCACGGTTCTGGTCCCGCTGGACGGCAGCGAGGAGGAGCTGCTGGGCAGAATGAAGCGGAAAACCCGCTACAACATTCGCCTTGCGGGAAAGCGAGGAGTCGTCACTACGGTTCGGGAAGAACCGGAAGAGCAACAGCTAAAGCGCTGGTATCGTCTGTACCGTGAGACGGCGGAGCGCGATAAGATTGCCATTCACAGTGAGGCCTATTATCGGTGGCTTTTTGAAGCGGCTCAAAACAATCGGGAGGCTCCTCGTCTCTTCCTCGTGGAGGCCTTTCACGATGGTGAGTACCTGGCCGGCAATATCATCGGCATCTACCGGGATACCGCCACGTATATGTACGGCGCTTCTGCAAACCGCAAGCGGAACTTGATGCCGGCTTATGCCGTACAGTGGGCCGCCATGCAGCTGGCGAGTGAAGAGGGCTGCAGCGTCTACGACCTCTTTGGCATCCCGCCCGCCGAGGATCCTTCGCATCCGATGCACGGCCTCTACCGGTTCAAAACCGGTTTTGGGGGAAAGATAGTCCATCGCTACGCAGCATGGGACGCGCCTCTCTCGCGCACGCGCTACGCGGGGTTTCGAAGCGCTGAACGGCTGAGAAATTACTATTACAAACAGCTGAAGAAGCGCTGAGATGCGGGGCGACCGCCGGGGGATCGGGGCGCTGGCCCGCATTGCTCTGCCGCTGATGGCTAGCAACCTGGTACAGACCCTCTACAACCTTGCGGACGCCTTTTTTCTCGGAAAACTCGGCGAGGCGGAGCTCTCTGCGCCCACCATTGCATTTCCTATCATCTTTTTTCTCATCCTGTTTGGTATCGGTTTCTCTATGGCGGGGACGACCCTCATCGCTCAGGCAAAGGGAAAGGGGGATGAGAAGCGGGTCGATTTTTACCTTGGACAGACAACGACGATTCTCACCTTCACCTCTGTGGTGATTGCCGTGGCGGGTGTCATGTTGGCCGCACCGCTGTTGCGCCTTCTGCAGACACCGCCGGAGGTATTCGTCTTTACCCGGGATTATACGGTCATTATTTTCGCAGGAATGCCTTTTATGTTCGGCTTCCTGATTCTCCAGAGTGCCATGCAAGGAATCGGCCGCACGCTGGTTCCCCTGTGGGTACAGCTGGGAACTGTGGCATTCAATATCGCCCTCGATCCCGTGCTCATTTTTGGTATCGGCATATTCCCTGCCTGGGGGGTCCGCGGAGCGGCAGCGGCCACCGTAATAGCGAGAGGGCTCTCCTCGGCGGTGGCCGTGGCGCTGTTGATTCGCGGATGTCACGGCCTTCGGCTGCAAAGGGTGAACCTGCGTCCGGTGGCGAGATCAGTACGTCTGTTCGTACGTATCGGTTTACCCTCTTCTTTGGGACAGGCCCTCACTGCCCTGGGATTTACCGTGCTCCAAGGTCTCGTGAACTCCTTTGGTGCTCCGGTGATCGCGGCCTTTGGGGTAGGAAATCGGCTTATCGGGCTGTTCAATATGCCGGCATTGGGGATTAGCCGGGCTGTGACCACTCTGGTGGGACAGCATCTCGGGGCACGGGATCCGGAGGGGGCAAAGAGGGCGGTGTTTACCGGAGCCGCGGCGATTCAGATTTTTCTTGTTCCGGCCATGACCCTCACTTTCTTTTACGGCGGGAGCTTCATACGCTTTTTTGTCGACGATCCCCGGACGATCGCCTACGGGGCGGAGCTTTTTCGAGTCGTAGCTCCGTCGGTGGTGTTTTTTGGCTTTTTTCATGCCTTTATCGGGGCCTTTCAGGGGGCGGGCGACACCAAGCCGGTGATGGTGCTCAACGTGGCGCGGCTTTGGCTGCTGCGGCTGCCCGCAGCCTGGCTGTTGGCGGTAATGTTCGGCTGGGGGCCGGTGGGAATTTGGTGGTCGATGTTTATCTCCAACAGCTGTGCAGCCGCGGCTACTATCGTCTGGTTTGGGCGTGGGAAGTGGATCGGCGCCTTGGATCCGGATTCGATCTGAGAACTCTTTGTCCCGTTTTCTCGTTAAAGTCTCATGTCGCAGGCTGCCGCTTACTCTGCCTGCAAAAGCCAATGGACCAGCTGCTTGAATTGCCGTCCCCTGTCAAACTCGTTGGCAAACATGCCGAATGAGGTGGCCCCGGGTGAAAATAGCACTACCTCGCCACGTCGGGCGGACTCGTGAGCTGATTTTACTGCTTTCTCGAGGGAGTCAAACGGCCCCCGGTACGGGATCTGCTGCTCTTCCAGCAGTTTTATCATACGATCGGTGGCGCTGCCGGCGAGGAGATGCACTGATGCAGCCTGTGAGATAAGACGGGAGAAGGGGGAGTAGTCAATTTTTTTGTCTGTTCCGCCGGCGATGAGGTGCACGGGAACGTGAAAGCTGTGCAGTGCCGCCTCGGTGGCGTCGGGAATGGTGGCGGCGCTGTCGTTATACCAGCGGCTCCCGCCGAGTTCCGCAACTAACTCCATACGATGTTCGATACCGTGAAAGCGGGCGAGTTCTGTGCGAATCGTCGCTGCGGAAAGTCCGTACAGCCGGGCACAGAGTCCGGCGGTAAGGAGGTTAATCCGATTGTGCTCTCCCGGAATGGCAAGCTCTTGCGGAAGAATTTCCTCCTCGGCCGGTTCCGCCGACCCCTGCAAGCCGGTGCGGAACCAGCCGCGGCCTCCTTGCAGGTACGCTCCGCTCGTGCCCGGAGGAAGCGGCCGGAGGCTGAAGAAGTGCGGACGGGCGGGGGTGGCCGCAGTGAAACGTTCACAGTACTGATCGTCGCGATTGATAATGCTGTGCTGCTGGGCGCGCTGGGAAAAATAAATCCGCTCTTTGTCGCGGACATACTCTTCCATATTAGCGTAACGATTCTGATGGTCAGGCATGATGTTGGTGATAACCGCCACTTTGGGGGACAGCAGGGAGAGGTCTGGCAAATCGGCGAGCTGCCAGGAGGAGAGTTCGAGAATTACCGGAGCTTCATTGGGAGTGAGGCACTCTTTGATGAAGCCGAGAGGAGAGACGGTAATATTTCCTCCCAGCTTTGTCTCCGGGTATGCGGCAAGAAGCACATTGAAAAGTGCGGAGACCGTGGTCGATTTGCCCTTACTGCCGGTGACCGCCAGGATAGGACGGCGGTTGAAGCGCAAGAACACCCCGATGTCGGTATCGATGTGCCGTGCATAGCTGAGAAAGGGAGAGGAGGAAGGGACTGCCGGGTTCTTGATCACCAAATCCGCCTCGGTAAAGTCTTCCTGGTGGTGTTCACCCAGGACATACCGTATCGGTACATCAGAAAGTGCTTCCAGGCTGTCCTTCAGCTCTGCAGCGGTTTTCATATCCGTTACCGTCACGCGTGCGCCTCGAGATGCGAAGAAGCGGGCGGAAGAGGCTCCCCCGCCGTGGAGCCCCAGTCCCATCACCGTCACCTTCATTTTGGGGATATCATCGAGCTGAAAAATCAACGCGGAACTCCTTCATGTCCTGTTCGTTTAGATAAGCTTTTACGGAGAGAGCTTTCCAAATCTGGCTCCAGCCTTCCGGCACTTGCTGTTTTATACGTTTGAAGAGTGGAAGATCCTCGCTGAATGCCTGTTCGGTAAGCGTATTTTCAATCGAGTGAAAGTGGGGATGCAGGAATTGTTTTGCATGGTAGAGCAGGCCGAGGTGGCGTTTACGGCCGGTGGCGGTATAGTCGAGGACGACATGGCACACGGTACGGTATTTGCAGGGAAAAGGATAGTAGGGGTAAGTACGCACTCCCGGGGGGAGAAATAGTTTGGAGAAGAATTTGGTCAGCTCCCGGTCGATCCAGATTCCCTGCACAAAATATCCCTTTCCCTCTTCTCCTATCCAGGTTCTGGATATGTTTTGCTCAACCGAGAAGCTGCGGATCCGGCCGTTCTCCTCCCCATAATCGCGTAAGGGAATGAGCAGAGGCTCTAAGAAGAGTTTGTCGCTCACGTAGGTGTGGCTTGTATCGTTGCCGCCTTTTGCTTCGATGCTGCAGTACGGCGGTTTAAAACTCAAATCGAGCTGAACGAGGTACAGAAAGAGGGAGCCTTTGACACGGTAAAGCTGATAAAAGTACGGGAAACTGGTATTAGCGGGGTTAAAGAAGTAGGTGAGGCCGTGAAAAAGCGACGGCACCATGGGAACTATCTGCTGCATGAACTCCAGAAGAGCCTTCCGGTAGATCTCGTGAGGGGTAGGCTCTTCGATGTCGTGATGGATGGGAAAAGAGGGCATGCGAAAAGAGGAAGGAAGCTGCAGGAAAAACTCCTCGTTATGGCTATAATGGCCGGTGAGGGGGGCGGTGTTCTTTGATGCGCTTTCGTTCTCCCGAATCAGGGCATTCAGCTCCTCATCAGTAGAATAGACTGTAATGGTGTTACCGGGATTATCCATCATTCACACTATATAACCTCCCTAGTCCAGTTTCAACACGGTGCGGAGAAAAGCAGCAATTCGCATTTTGAAGTCATACTTTCTCGTTTCTAACTACAAAGTGCTCCCCTCCGAGCTTCGCCCTTGACGCTTGCCTCTAATATTTGCATACTGTAGCTGCAAAAATGCGGAAATAAACTTTCCATTGCAGATCCCGGTTGTCAACTGATGGATATTAACTCTGCAAAAGGAGTGCAGTCGTGCCTAGCGGAAAAAAGAGAAAGCGTCAGAAAATCTCCACGCACAAAAGAAAAAAGAAGCTGAGAAAAAATCGGCACAAAAAGAAATAGACCCGGCCTATGAACTCACTCAAAGGGCTCCCGAGATTGCGAAAAGAACGGCTGCTACTCTTTGCCATCGTCTTTTTTTTGGCGGCGCTACCTGTGGTTGCCGATTCACTTTGGGAGCCCGGTTTTAAAGGCTACATAACGGACACCGCCGACATTCAGGCGGGAGATCTCGTTCGGGTTCGCATTGCCATTCAAAACAATTTCAGTCTCAACACACTACACAGCGACTCTCAAGAAGTCCGCTTCGGTTTCGAGGGTGGCGAGGGGAGTAGTTTGTTCTCCTTTTTGCCACAGGGCTCGTCTTCCGGCTCGCAGACGGTGGAAGAGGAGGGCGGCTACGAACTCTCCACCGGTCTAGTAGCCGAAGTAGTGGAAGAACTCGATAACGGGCGGTATCGTGTCCGCGGTAGCCGCACTGTGGTAATCAACGATAAGCGGGAAGAGTTGGTGGTCGAGGGAGAGCTGTCTCCCGAGGCGATCAAAAACGGCGAAGTCGATTTTTCACGTATTGCAAAAGCCCGGTTGACATACACCGCGATCGGAATGGGAGAGGAGCTTGCCCTGGAGGAGGGCGATTTTGAACGCCCCGACGAGGGTGAAACTCCAAACGGCAGTCAAAACGACGGAGATTCGACTGCTGCGGCTGCTGAAGGTGTCGGAGGAGAAAGCGACGCTGCCGCAGCCCGACAGGGCTATTCCTTGGCGGAAGAGAAACGGGAAGAGCTGCTGCGCCGCTATATGCGGCGAATTCTCGATATTTTGTTTCAGCAGTAAGATATAGTGAGGCTTCTTCACATAACGGTTTGAGACACTAAGATGGTCATCGACTCTAAAGCTGAGAAAAATACTGCCAATCCCTTTCGTTCCCCTGAAATATCAGTAACAATGTACTAGTGTATATTGTGAAATATGTATCACGAATACCGTAAGGATTTGACAATGAATAGAGTGGAACAAGCCGAAGATTCTCTTCTCGACACCTTAAACTCTCCCGAAGAGCTCCGAGCTCTGAGTGCGGATAAGTTGCCGCGCCTCGCCGGAGAAATACGGGAGCGGATTATTAAAGTAGTTTTGAAGAACGGAGGACATCTCGCTTCCAATTTGGGAGTAGTAGAGCTGACTATTGCTCTGCACCGGGCTTTTCACAGCCCGGAGGATATGATTGTGTGGGATGTGGGGCATCAGTGTTATACTCACAAGATTCTCACCGGCCGTAACGGAGAGTTCTCTACAATTCGTCAAAAAGGGGGACTTTCCGGATTTCCCAAGCGCTCTGAAAGCGAACACGATTTTCTGGAAACCGGCCATGCTTCCACCTCGGTCTCTGCCGGAATCGGAGCTCTCATGGGTCGAAGGCTGCAGCAGGAGTCGGGGAAAGTGGTGGTCGTCATTGGCGACGGCGCTCTCACCGCTGGTATGGCCTATGAAGGGCTGAATTATGCCGGCCATCTCGATCAAGATCTCGTAGTTATTTACAATGATAACAATATGTCCATCAGCCCAAATGTGGGAGGGCTCTCGGGCAAGTCGAATCTCAGTAAACTCTCCGCCTACGTCAGCAGATTGACTACCACGCGTTTTTATCAGCAAATCCGCCATACATTGGACAAAGGAATTCGCGGTATTCCCGTACTGGGTTACAAACTCTTTGAGTTGATGGTGAGAATGAAGCGGGCTATAAAAGCGGTCTTCCTAAAGGAGACGATTTTTTCTGAACTCGGTTTCGAGTACGTCGGTCCCATTGACGGGCATTCGATTTCCGAGCTCTCCGAGGTATTGGAAAATGTAAAGAACATCCGTAGCCCGGTGGTGATTCACGTGGTAACTCAAAAAGGCAAGGGCTACTCTCAAGCCGAGGAAGACCCCTCCCAGTATCACGGAGTTTCGCCGGTAAAGACTGTGGACGGGAAGGTGGAGAAGAGCACCAGCGTTTCTTTTACCGAAGCGTTTGCCAACTCCCTTCTGGAGCTGGCGGAGAAAGATGAACGGGTGGTTGCGGTGAGCGCCGCAATGGCAAAGGGAACCGGGCTTAACATGTTCCAAAATCTCCATCCGCGGCGTTTTTTTGATGTAGGAATTGCCGAACAGCATGCCGTAACCTATGCCGCCGGACTTGCTTTATCTGGCCTCAAGCCGGTGGTTGCGGTTTATTCCACCTTTATGCAGCGTGCGGTGGATCAGGTGATACATGATGTGGCGCTGCAGAGGCTCCCGGTAATTTTTGCTATGGATCGCGCGGGACTCGTGGGAGGCGACGGAGAAACTCATCAGGGGGTCTTCGATTATGTAATTTTCCAGTCGGTTCCCGGGCTTTCCTTTCTTTCTCCTGGAGACGAGCAGGAGATGCGGGCGATGCTGGAGTGGGCTCATCAGCAGGAAGGGCCGGTTATGCTGCGGTATCCCAAAGCAACATGTCCCGACCTTCCCGGAGAAACGGCTCCGATAGAGGAGGGGCGCGGGGTTATACTGACCGGCGGCTCAGGAGAAGTGTTGCTGGTGAGTACCGGCAGTCTCATCGAGGAGGCGCTGGAAGCATCGCACTTGCTTGCCACACGTGGAATCGCTGCCGACGTCTACAACCTTCGCTTCTTGAAACCTCTCGATGAGGAGTACTTTAGGCAATTGTGTGCCGCTTACTCCTTCGTATATGTTGTGGAAGACGGCGCGATGCGCGGTGGAATAGGCGAGTATTTGGCAAGTGTTGTCCAGGGAGACGCCGCGCAGCCCGAGTTTCGTTGGCACGGCGTGAAAGATACTTTCTTCCCACAGGCTACGAGAGACGAACTCATTGCCTCTATGCGGCTTGACCGGACTTCGATTGACGAGGATGTGGCTGAGATGCTGCAGGGCTCACTGCGGATTGTGCGTAGCGCCGACATAGCGGAGACCAGATAGCCTTCTAAAAGTACATGAACTAGGGAGAATCGAGTTTGGTGCCGGTAATACTATTGCCCTCTTCCTCGGCGGTGCGAAAAAAACAGGTATCAAAACCGGTGTGGCAGGCGGCTCCCTTCTGTTTGACCAAATAAAGAAGGGCGTCGCCGTCACAGTCGATCCTCACTTCCTGCACTTCCTGGAGGTGTCCTGATGTCTCCCCTTTCTTCCAAAGTTCTCCCCTGCTGCGGCTGAAGTAATAGGCCCAGCCTTCGGTAAGGGTCCTGCGTACTGCTTCCGGGGAGGCGAAGGCGGTCATCAATACGGCGCCCGAGAACGTGCTTTGCGTGATTACCGTGACAAGCCCGCCGAGCTTATTAAAATCTAGTTCGGATAAGACGCGTTCTGCCGCCCTTTTTGATATGGGAACTTTCCTGCGGCTCATATGCTGTTCAACTCTCATTATCTCCCAATAGAAAATGATATTCTTCCTGACTAATCAGTTCGCTCATGTCTTCCTGAGAAAGCGCCTCTTTGAGCAGCCCCCGAATCTCGTCCGTTTCCCGCCGCTTCTGTTCGGCAAGCTCATTGTATTCCTGAAAATACGGGGTGAGATCGAAGGAGGTGGCGAGGGAGCCGCCGACGATCAAGTCGAGCATTTCGGCAAACAGCATCATGTTCTTTCCCAGAAATCTGAGGTTTTGACTACGCTCAAAGCTCGCCGGCTGTTCGGTGAGCAGGGAGTAGATATCCGAGAGTGTATAGTTAAGAAAGCGGATATCCTCGTCGACCTTTTGATCGAAATAGGAACCGTCGATGTTGAGCTTCAAATCCTGCAGCAGGAGACGTATGTACTGAGAGAGAAAGAAAATATTATCGTCAAAGTGAATCCACTGCTTCATACCACTACAATCGGCATACTGTCTCCTTTACTTGACACAGATATGCCCGTATGCTAACGTGCATTAGCCTCTTTATCCGTTTGAAAACGGATCGTGATTGTCCGAAAGGAGGAAACCATGCGACAATACGAACTCACAGCAATTGTCGGTACCGAGAATGATGAAACCGAAATGGGGAAGCAGGGTATCGACGAAAAAATTAAAAAGGTTCAGGCAAAAGTACTCAAGGAAGAAGACCTCAAAATCCGCGATCTTGCCTACGAGGTGAAGAAGCGGAACAAGGGTCACTACTACTACTGGGAACTCGAAATGGAACCCCAGCAAGTGCAGACGCTCGATGAAGAGCTGCGGTTGCTGAATCCCGTTTTGAAGCATCTTCTCATCAAGAAAGACGAGTAGTAGGGGAAGGCTCATGGCCAGCGATATCAATACGGTCGTTCTCGTAGGACGGCTAACCCGCGACGCAGAGCTGAAATACACCTCCGGAGGAACGGCGGTCTGCAAATTTTCCATAGCAGTCAACCGCAATCGGAAACAGGGTGATCAGTTTGTCGAAGAAGCCAGCTTTTTCGATATCGTCGTATGGGGACGTCAGGGAGAGGCCGTCCAAAAGTACCTCGAAAAAGGCAAGCAGGTCGCCATTCAGGGCGAGCTGCGACAAAATCGGTGGGAACAGGATGGTCAGCCCCGCAGTAAAGTGGAAATCCATGCTTTTAATCTGCAGCTCCTCGGCGGACCCGGCGGAGCAGGAGGCTCCGGCGGCGGACGAAGTCAGTATGGGGGGTCAGCACAGTCAAGCGGCCCGAGCGGCGGATTTGGATCCGGCGGCGGATACGGACAGAACGGCGGCAGCCAAAGCGGCGGCAGCCAAAGCGGAGGCAGTCAAAACGGCGGCAGCCAAAGCGGAGGGCCCGAAGAGTTCGAGGATGATATCCCCTTCTAAGCATGGGCATGTCCCATGGAACACCTAGATACTATGCCAGACAGTTAAGGAGAGAAAACGATGGCCGAAGAAAGAACACGTACTGACCAGAGAAGTGGTCAAAGAGATAGCGGCGGTTCCGGCGATACCCAACAGAGGCGGGGAGGAGATTCCCGGCCGTATCGCGGACGCCGGCCCTTTTTCAAGAAAAAAGTATGTAAGTTCTGCACCCAAAATCTGGTGGCAGATTACAAGAACCCGGACGGACTGCGACGTTTTATTACCGACCGCGGAAAGATTCTGCCCCGCAGAATTACGGGTACCTGCGCTAAGCACCAGCGGAAGTTGACGCGCGAAATAAAACGGGCAAGAGTGCTGGCGTACCTGCCATTTACAAAGGGTTAATCGGCAGTTGATGGTAGGAGGACTGGAGAAGCAGGCATGGATAGAGACGGCGCTGTATGCAGGAGCGGCATTTTTGCTGTTTCAGATCAGCCTGCTCTTCTTCCTGTTTGCGGTACCGCTGTTTCTCCTCGGATTCAAGCAAGGACAGCGTGCGTTTGTGTATGGCACGGCCGCGGTTGCGGCTGCGGTTCTGATACAAACTGCCATCCAGTCTGCGGGGCTGGAGAACGGCGCGATCCGCTGGTTCTTTTTCGTACTGGAAGCCGGATATCCGCTGGCGTTAATTATTGGGATAGTCGCGGTGTTGTGGCACCGGGGGCGAAGCCTCTTTGGCATGCTGAAGGGTACCGTGGTTGTCGCCCTGCTAAGCTTTCCCTTACTCGCCGCGTTTACCGGTGCCGAGGAGGTGACCAGCTTTCTCGAGAAGCAAGTCGCCCTCGTGCTGGAGGGGCTGCGGGAGAGTCTCTCGCAGGGCGGAGCCCCCGGCGGCACCTTCCTCGGAGAAATGGATACGCAGGAGCTGGTTCGCTTTTTCGGACAGGTGTATATTCGCAATTATCTGTTTGGTTATTTCCTGCTGTTGAGCGCCTCGTGGGCGATCGCTACTGCGGTCTACAGCCGAAGTTCCGGAATATCCGGGTTTTCGATCGACCGCTTTTATATCCCGGAGAGACTGCTCTGGCCTTTTTTAATTGGCTGGGCGGGGGTATTGATCGATTCGTTCGCAGGCATACCGGCAATAGGATTTATATTTTGGAATGCGGCACTGATTTTGCTGTTCCTGTACGGATTAAACGGGGTCGGAATCATGAAGACGCTGTTCCATCGTTACGGAGTGGGAGTTGGATTGAGAATTGCCGTGGCAATCGCTGCGGTTATCATCCTGCTCACTCCCAGGCTGAATTTAATATTATTGATAGGAGTCCCATTGTTGGGACTCTCCGAGTACTGGGTTCGATATAGAGAGAGGTAATTCTTTCAACGGAGGAGTGAAACGATGAAAGGGACAAAAGTAATCCTCAATGAGGACGTGTATAACCTTGGTGAAGAGGGAGATGTGTGCACCGTTGCACCCGGCTATGCTCGCAACTATCTGTTGCCAAAACAGCTGGCTGTTCCCTATACCAAGGAAAATGAAGCAAGTTTTGAAAGCCGCCGAGCGGCTATAGAGCGGCGCAAAGAAGAGAAGCGTAAGCAGGCGCAGTCGCTGAGAGAACGGATCGACGGTCTAGCCGTAGTACTACCGATGAACGCCGGCGATACCGGAAAGCTATTCGGTTCAGTGACCAACGGAATGATTCAGGAAGCACTACAGAAAGAGGGGATCGAGATCGATAAAAAGAAAATCGATGTACCCAGCAATTCGATGAAAATGGTCGGCGATTACAGTGTGAACGTCCGGTTGTACGAAGGCGAAGAAGCAGACCTAAAAGTGCGTGTAGTGAATCAGAATCGTGGTGATACCGCCAATACGGCAGAGGTAAAGAGCATCGAGGAACTCGAGAAAACTGCAGAGCCCCAGGCAGAAGGCGGAAAATCGGAAGCCGAGAAAGAGGCGGAAGCGGCTGCCGAGCAGGCGATCGAATCCGAAGGTGAGTCCGAAGAAAGCGAAGAAGCCGAAGACTAGTCGGACGCTGAAGGCTAAACGCGACTCTGAGAGAAAACTGTGCTCCGCCCTTTGCCGAAAAGCGGAGGGCGGCTGCAGTTTGACCCGTTACAAAATTACATGTTGCGATACACCATAGAGAGTCGAATACCTTTTGGAGTGATATGGAAAACGCCGTCGGAAAGGGTAGGGTACCGCCCCATAATATAGAAGCTGAACGGGCCACTATCGGGGCTATGTTGCTCGATGCCGACAGCGTCGGTACCGTCCTGCGATACCTGAGGCCCGACGATTTTTACCGCACTTCCCATCAGAAAATATTTCGCATCATTCTGGATCTCTTTAATCGCGGGGAGACCATCGATCTCATCTCCCTTACCGATGGTTTGCGTGTTGCCGGAGAACTCGATTCCTGCGGCGGCAGTGCTTACGTATCCGGCTTGACCGACGAGGTGCCTACCAGTGCGAACGTCGAATACTATGCAAAGATTGTAAAAGACCGTAGTGTCAGGAGGCAGCTGCAGCGAATTTCCGGACAGCTTTCCGCCCGCTCTTTTGAAGAGAGCGTCGATACACGGGTGCTCATCGAAGAGGCGGAGCAGAAAATCTTTGAAATAACGGATACTCAGCAAACAGAAACGTATCGCGGCGTACACGATATTATATCCGACACCATTGCAGCAATAGAACGGCTCTACCACACCAAAGAAAGCTATACCGGGATCCCTTGCGGCTTTTCCGACTTGGACAATATGACCAGCGGTTTCCAGAAATCCGAGTTTGTGGTAATCGGCGCCAGACCTTCGGTGGGAAAAACCGCTCTCGCGCTTTCTATGGCGGCGAATATGAGTATTCACCGCAAAATACCTATTGGATTCTTTACTCTCGAAATGTCTTCCATGGCCTTAGTCCAGCGGCTTGTATCCAGTGAAGCGCGGATCAACTCCGAGAAGATTCGTACCGGCATGCTGCGGCCGGCAGACTTTCACAATCTTACAGAAGCTGCAGGGCAGATCTACGAAGCACCGCTCTATATCTCCGACACCCCCAACATTAAGCTGCTCGACCTACGAGCTCAGGCCAGGCGAATGAGAAGTAAGGAACAAGTCCAGGCGATTTTTGTTGATTATATCGGTCTTATAGAACCAGAGAACAAGGTTAACGTCCCTCGGCACGAACAAGTTGCAGAGATCAGCAGGTCCCTCAAATCGCTGGCACGGGAGCTGGAGATACCTGTCATTTCACTATCTCAGGTGGGCCGACAATCCGAAGGTAAGCCGCCCACGCTTGCGGATCTGCGCGAGTCGGGATCGATAGAACAGGACGCCGATGTGGTGCTTTTTTTGCATCGCGAGCGGGGAGATAAAAAAGAGAGTAACGGTGAGAATATGAAGACTGAACTGATTGTTGCAAAGCAGCGTAACGGCCCAGTGGGTACGGTGGAGTTGGTATTTCTTCCGCACTATACCAAATTTGAGGCGTACACTCCCGAATCACCTTGATAGATGCGTTCGGGAATTTGGGATTTCGGGAGCGGTTTGCTTGTGACGACCGGCAATATTGTTATCTTATAATACGGAGGTAAAGGCGATGAGCTTGCGTGAACGCTATAATTTCGAATACCTGGTCAACGAAGCGGAACGACTCGTACTGGAGGAGTTGGAAGGAGAACTCGAAAAAGAGTGGACCGATACGATGTGTAAATGTCAGGATTGCGTGCTCGATATGGCAGCCTATGCATTGAACAATATAGAACCCTTGTATCGCGTGTCGCTGATGGGGACTCTCTACGCACATTCATTGCATAACAGCGAATATAATCAGAAAGTTCACGATACGGTGGTGGATGCAATTCAAAAAATCGCCAAAAATCCTTCTCACGACTAGAGGACTTTTTTCTGTCGCGGCGTGTAAACGATTAATATGCCATGCCCCTCGACACTGATCTATGTCTATAATGGCCTATTTTTCTACTCGAATAATCCGTGAAGAAGCCTCGCGGGAAGAGTAGTATGTGCCCTCTGAAGTTACCACCGCCCAGCCGGATTTCTTGAAAAGATAGATCGTGAAAAGAAATTCGCCGTTCTGCGTGTCCCAGACTGAAATGGTGGAGTTGTCGTTGAGGGAATAGAGGAGATTCTGGTGTACGTAGAGATCTCTTGGAATGTGCTCTACCTTCTCCAGGGTGGTAAAGCCGTTCCACGCGTACATGTGCACATTCCCGTAGCCGAGAGAGGTGTATACCCTGGAGGAAACGGGATCGATGGCAACCGTCGCCTCATTGTCTTCTCCAGGATAGGAGATAAGGGGGGTAACGCGCTCGTAGTTGGGCCCCTGGTGCAGTTTGAGTACGGTGCGGAGGTTGCCTTTACGTTCTAAGAAACCGATTGAATAGACACTTTCAGTGACCGCGTCGTGGGCTAACTCGAACACAAGCATATTATCGTCTCGTACCGGTACCGTTTCCCCGGTGTTGGTGTCGATTTTCATCAACGGGGTTCCCATAACGTTTCTGCTTTTGAGGGCAGCGAGGATAGTATCTCCGCTGAGTTTTTCGACTGTCCGTAAACCGTAGGGGGAGTAGTTAAAGTGCTCCTGGCCGGTTTCCGGGTCGATAATGCGCACCTTTCCGCTCTCTTCGAGGAGAAGAATGTATTCATTGTAACGAGATGCGGAGATAATCGGTCCGGTGAGGACATTGCGTAGTTCGTTGAACGAGCCGTTGGAAAAGCGGTATAAGTGCCCGTTGCCCCCGCTCTTGGGATAGAGAATGGCTTCCCGTGAAGAGAGGGTGATAAGTCCGGTTTCGCCCTGAATCGGATTGTTGTAGCTTCGTAGGTTGAAGGAGAGATCATCGCTGGGTTGCTCAGAGCCAAAAACTTTGGATGAGAACACCAAGAGCTTGTTTTCAGTGGCAAGATAGAGATGTTCCCCTGAAAAATGTATATCGCTCACCGACAGGAGAAGCGAACGCGAAAAGGTCTCGGCGGTACGGCGATAGGGGGGGTGTGAGTAGATCGTTCCTTCCTGGTCGGTGAAGTAGACCCGAGACCCGTTGTAAGCGAGGGGGGTAGAAGTCTGTGAAGGGCCGGGGACGCTTTGCGGAGAGCTGGAAATACCGCCGCTGCGCTGGTCCGGAGCAATGGTATGAAAGACGAAACGATTTACCGAATTGGTGCGTACCAGCATAGCGATTTCAAATGAGTCCTCATTATAGGCAATGCGGTGAATCTGTTCGTAGCGCACCAGTTCCCGGGCGTCGCCGTTTACCAGGTTGACAAGATAGAGGGAGTTGTTCTTTATGCCGGCCATATAGTTAGCACCGGGAAGAATGTGGGTCTCCTGTAGATCTCTCTCGGTCCGGCGGGGGGAAATCTTTTCTTCGCCGCTGTTCATGTCCCAGTACCGAATACTGCCGGTGGGGCTGTAGGTGATCAGTGTATTTTCGGTATCGCTCATGTAGATTTCGGAGACAATGCCAATGCTTTTATTGAGGGGACCGAGCTGATTGCCGTTTTCAGGGTTGAGAAAGTGTAGGCTGTCAAAATCAGTGAGACCGTACATAAGGTACGTTCCGCGGGGGGAGAAGCGGAGGAAAAGAGGGACTTCGGAAATCTTGTGAGAGAAGATTTCACGGCCCTCTTCTACATCCCAGACACTGAGATGATACGCGCTGATTTGGTCACTCTCTATAAGCGCGACTTTTGAACCGGAAGAATCTACGGCTACATTTATGATGGGAAGGTGAGATATCTGCAGTTTGTTCACTATGCGCTGACTTTCGGTGTTCCATATGCGAACGGTACCATCTTCGGAGCCGGTATAGAGCCGCTCTCCATCATGAGAGAACACGGAATCATTGATTGCCTTTGTGTGTCCTGAATCTACTATGATTCGTTCTTCTCCCCAGACGGAAAACGTTACAGTAAGCAGAACGCTACAAACGGCAATTACGGTACGACGCATCACGCTTCTTCCTCTTCCTCGGTGTCAATACTGATGTTTTGTACGGAGACATAAGGTGGCGTGGTGATTGTAGCAAAGGGCTCCTCTTGAAGTCGCTGATCAAGCTCGGATTCGACTTTGCGATACAATCTCTCGGGGACATGGGTGATTCCCATCTCATCGTCTTTCATGCCAAAAATGCGGAACTCGAGTGAACCGTCACTGAGAGTTTCGAAGTAGATCGTTACCTCTTCAGGATTTTCTGCTTTTTCATACAATAGGAATTTGAGTATTTCTACGATACGATCATCGAGCTTGCTCTGATATATAGAGCATTTTTCTCGCAATTCCGGAAAACCGATGGCCACGCGCGAGGCCTGGTAGGAGCTGCGGCCGCTCATAAAGGCGCCGCGTTCAATCTCTGGAATAAAGTAGAGATCAAGAGTATCACCAGAATTATAAAAGTAGACCGGAAACTCCGGCTTCAGCTCTTTTCCGCACTTTTCACAGGTGACGCTCATGAAGGTACCGCTGATGATCTGTTCGCAGACTTCCGGATACATGGATATATCGATCTCCTCCGGGAAATCGGCCTTGAACTCGTGGCCACAATAACATGTAATATCTCGTTGCATAGAAGGTACCTCTTACTGTGAAAACAAATAACTTATATCCCCAAAGGTGGTGAAAAAGAGTATTAACAGTATAATAAAAAAGCCCACCGTTTGATACCGATAATAGGTTTTTGGGCGTACACTACTTCCTTTCACCATCTCTACCAGGGACAGGAGAATCAATCCCCCGTCCAATGCGGGTATTGGAAGAAGATTACCAAAACATAGCGCGACACTCAATAGGCTTAAAAAACGAAACAAAGTAATGAAGCCTTCGCCTATTCCCCTGGAGAAGCCCTGGCTTGCCACCTCCCCTACCATGTAGGTAATACGAATGGGACCGGAGACGGTATTTTGTACGTTAACTCCGGAGAAGAGAAGGGCGATCCCTTTGATAGTGAGGGTAAGGGTGCGCACCGCCTCACTGGTTCCCTTTCCTATAGCTGCTGCCGGTCCGATGCGCGGGGAGCGGTGGGTAATGCCGCTAAAGCTAAGGCCTAAATCGGGATCACCGGCCTCTGTATAGGCAGGTTCAAAGGAGACTGTACGGGAGTCACCGTTGCGCAGGAAGGTAATCGATATATGCTCGGGTTGTTCTGCAAGGGCACTGTAGAGGTCGAGGTAGTGCTCAACCTCTTGCCCTCCCGCTTCGACGATGCGGTCACCGGATTGCAAACCGACGGCTGCAGCACTGCTTTCCGGCTTCACTGAATCAATGACTGGTTTAACCCATGCACTGATGCCGATTTTTCCCATTCCCCGTTCTTTGTCCAATTGCGGAGTTATGGTGGTCTCTATCGTTTGGCCGTTGCGCTTTATGGTAATAGAGAGGGATTCTTGGGGGCTGCGGGCAACAATTTGCCGGATATCGGCGTAGGTCTCCACGGACTGCCCCTCCAGGGCTACGATGCGATCGCCGCTCTGTAGTCCCGCTTGGTCCGCCGGGTAGGTAGTATCGCCGTTAAACACGCTAGGGTAATCGGAGACAAGTAAAACCTGATTGGTATAGGTGTCGATGGAGAAACCGACGTACCAAATCATCGCGAGTACGATCACTGCGAAGATAAAGTTGAATAACGGACCCGCCAGGTAGGTAAGCAATCTGCGCCACAGAGCGACGGAAAAGAGCGAGCCCTCTTCCTCGGGAATTGCCTCGCGCTCTTCTTCCAGTGCCTTCCGGAACAGCTCCTCACCTTTCATCTTGCAATAGCCGCCGAGGGGTAGGACCCCGAGACGGTACTCGGTTCCCTTATACGTGAACGCGTATATCGGCTTTCCCCAGCCCAAGGAGAAGGCCTCGACGGTAATTCCGTTCAGTTTGGCAACAATAAAGTGACCCAGTTCGTGTACAAAGACGACGACGCCGAGACCAATAAGGCCTAACACAATCGTAATAATCATGCTTCCCTCCTCTGCATCTCGTGAAGGAGAGTGCGGCTTTTTCCCTCAGCCTCTTCGTGCAGCTGCAGTGTAGTGACAAAATCGTCCGGAGCGGAACCCCAATCCTTAGAGAGGATGTGTCGGACGAGTTCGGAAATGCCGGGAAAGGAGAGTTCATCACGCATAAACGCATCGACGGCGATTTCATTAGCCGCATTGTAGGCGATGGGATATCCGCCTCCCGCCGCTATCGTCTCGTAGGCGAGACTGAGCATCGGATACCGTGCGGAATCGGGACGGTGGAAGGTGAGTTCGGTAGCGGTAAAATCGATGGCTCCAAAAGGACTTTCGGCTGTATGGGGATAGGTGAGGGCGTTTTGAATAGGAATTCGCATGTCCGGAGCACTGATCTGGGCGTAGTAACTGCCTTCATACGTACGGACAAGGGAGTGGATGCAGCTTTGAGGATGAACCAACACCTCGATCCGCTCCGACGGAAAATCGAAGAGATGGTGTGCCTCGATTACTTCGAGGCCCTTGTTTGCCATAGAGGCCGAATCAATGGTGATCTTGGCCCCCATATCCCAGGTTGGATGACGAAGGGCGTCGTGAACGGTGAGGGAGGGAAACTGTTCCAGCGGGATGGTTCTAAAAGCGCCGCCGCTGGCGGTGATCACTAAGCGCTCCACCTGTTCGGAGGGACGACCCTTCAAGAGATGAAACAAAGCGGAGTGCTCGGAGTCGACCGGAAGTATGGTCGCTCCCGAACGAGCGGCAAGAGCGCGAATAAGCGGTCCGGCCATCACGATGGTCTCTTTATTGGCCAGGGCCAGGTCAAAGCCTTGTTGAAGGCTCCACACCGACGGCATGAGCCCTGGAGAACCGGCGATACCGTTGACCACAATGTCCGCCTCTGTCTCTTCGATGAGGTGCCGTACCGCATCACCACCGGTCCACGTTACATCTTCCCGCGGTCCGGGAAGGCCGGTAGCTGCACGGTAGGGTATATTGAGTTCTTCGGCCACCGATAGCATTTGATCGACGCGGGTATGGCAGGAGATTCCCACAATGCGGTAGCCGCTGCCAAGATTGCGCACCGCTTCCACGGTGTTA
This sequence comes from uncultured Spirochaetaceae bacterium, assembly GCA_964346455.1. Taxonomy (GTDB): domain Bacteria; phylum Spirochaetota; class Spirochaetia; order DSM-16054; family Sediminispirochaetaceae; genus CAYFUX01. The sequence continues at coordinate 106,169 of CAYFUX010000005.1, read as the reverse complement.
AACCCTATAGAACCGGTAGCGCCGAGAAGAATAATACGTGTTTCTCCCATGGGGTGTTGTCCTACATAAAGAAGATTGTGATACTATAATAAAAAAACGGGGCACTGAAAAGCAACGAATCAATGGAATCGAGTATCCCCCCGCGGCCCGGGACTAAGTTTCCCGAATCTTTGATAGAGGAAGAGCGTTTGAGGGCGGACTCTATCAAGTCTCCTGCGTTGCCGAGGGCGGCGAGGAGGAGGAAAAATAGCAGGTGCGCCGGCAGCGTTCCTTCGAGCAGGCCCGGAAAAGCGGTACGAAAAAGAAAGCCGGTCAGCAGCGCTCCGAAAAATCCGCCCAGGAATCCTACCAAGGTTTTGTTCGGGCTTACTGTCAAAAGAGGAACCTGACCGTCCCGTTTGCGGGGGGCGAGAAACTTTCCCGCAAGGTAGGCGAAGGTGTCGTTGCCAAAGTTGAGGATGAGAAACAGCAGTATTACGAGATGGGCGGAATCAAAAGAGGTGAACAAGATAAGATAGCCGGCAAAGGCCGAGGGATAGAGCAATGCGGCAGTATCGGAGGCGGAGTGACGAACAAAGTTACCCCGGGACCGGTAGGTGTTCCACGCAAATAGGTTGATAAGTAGTAAGAGAGCTATGGCGGTGATGAGACTCATGGGGAAAAAAGCCGGCGAAGGGTGAAAGAGTGCGTCGCTGTAGGCGGCGAGCAGGAGAAGCGTTCCCAGGAGCGTGATAAGCAGCCGATGCCGGCCGGGTTGCTCGAGGTCCGCGTAGAAGAGAGCGTAGCTCTCGCGGGTTCCGAGAAACGAACACACTATGACTAAAACCGCCCAGCCGGAATGACCGTACGGAGCGGTAAAGACGATCAAAGCAATAAGAAGCGGAAGGCCGAGAATAAATAGTAATGAACGTTCTATAAAATTGGTCATACAGTGCCGCCGAACTTCCTTTTTCTTGTAGCATAGTGGCGAAGCGCCTCAAAAAGGTCTTCCGCCTGCCAGTCGGGCCACAGCTTTTGGGAGAAGTAATATTCGGCGTACGCGCTCTCCCACAGCAGAAAATTACTGAGTCGCTGTTCTCCAGCAGTACGTACGATGAGATCGGGGTCCGGCACCTCAGGGTTGTCGAGATATCTGGAGATACCTTCCATCGTTATCGGCTCGTTCGAGTTTTCCGCCAGGCGCCGGTTTACCGCCCGCACGATCTCGTCTCTCCCGCCGTAATTGATGGCGAGAACCGCGTTAATACTCTCGTAATTTTTGGTTACTTCCACTGCGTTGCGCAATTCTTTGGCCACTTTATCGGGCAGTCCCTCGAGTACGCCCGCATGCAGTACGCGGATGCGGTTGTCGTGATAAAAATCCGCCTCCCGCTTGAGATGCTGTTGCAGAAGCTTCATCAGGAAGTTTACTTCCTTCGGAGATCTGCTCCAATTCTCCGTGGAGAAGGTGTAAAGGGTCATGTGCGAGACGCCCGCGGTAATGGCGGCTTTGATAATCCGCTTTGCAGCGGTGATCCCGTGTTTGTGACCGTAGGTCCGCGGCTTACCATGTTCGCGCGCCCAACGGCCGTTGCCGTCCATAATAATCCCCACATGGCTTGGAACGTGCGATGGAATTGCAAAAGAGGATGATTGAGGTTCCACTATACTTCCAGAATTTCCTTTTCCTTACTTTCTAACAAAGAGTCGATCTCTTTGATCGAGTTGTCGGTCAGCTTCTGAATTTCATCGATACCGCGCTTCTCTTCATCTTCGCTGATATCGCCGTTTTTCATCTGCTTTTTCAACTCGTCATTTGCATCCCGGCGAATATTGCGCACTGCCACCTTGCTCTGCTCGGCGGTATTTTTAGCAACTTTGACAAGCTCTTTGCGCCGCTCTTCGGTCAGCGGGGGAAAGTTGATACGGATGACTTTGCCGTCGTTGTTGGGATTCAACGAGAGTTCAGACTTTTGGATGGCTTTTTCGATTTCGTTCAGTAAGCTCTTGTCCCAAGGCTGAATTACCACCAGACGTGCCTCGGGGACGGAGATGGTAGCCGTTTGATTGAGCGGCATTTCTTGGCCGTAGTAGCTGACGGTAATTTTATCGAATAGCGAAGCGGACGCTCTGCCGGTTCTCATGGAATTGAGCTCGTCCTTGAGAGTGGACAGGCTTTTCTGCATGCGTTCTTTGGCATCTTTAATCACTTCTTGCATAATTCGTCTCCTTTTTCCTTAAAAAAAACCATTTCCCCGCAAGGCGGGGAGATGGTCTCGAATCTGCCCTTACTGCTCGTCGCCTTCTCCGACTTTGTAGTAGTAGAAGTTCTCTATGTTGATTTCCCCGCCGGCTTCCTTGCCGACGTTCTTCGCCATCTGGGCTACACTCTGTTTTTCGTCTTTGACGAAACCCTGTTCGAGGAAGCACACCTCGGAGAAATGTTTATTCATCTTGCCTTTTACGATACCGTCGATCACGTGCTCGGGCTTGTCCAGATTCTCCGCCTGTTTGCGGAAAATTGCTTCCTGTTCCTGCTGATACTCGGAATCGACACTGTCGCGGTCGAGATACTGAGGATTGAAAGCGGCAATGTGCATGGCACAGTCGAGGGCAAAACGTTGGACCGCCTCGTGCTGAAGCACCTCACGGCTGTCACCGGAAAGCTTTACGAGGACGCCGATATTGCCCTCGCCATGGATATAATCGCGCACGAGTTCTTTTTCGCCAATGGAGAAGCCGGTGAAGCGCTTGAGGTGCATATTCTCTTTGATGCGGCCAATCGCTTCTTTCACTTTCTCTTCCAGTTCATCGGTTTTCTCAGTCAAATCTTTTTCCACGATGGTGGAGGCAAGATCCTCTCCGAGAGCGATAAAGTCCTTGTTGCGGGCGACGAAATCGGTCTCACAGGCGAGTTCGAGCAAGACTGCCCGCTTTTCCCCGATTTTGGTAAAAATACGGCCTTCGTTGGTGGCACGGCCGCTGCGCTTGGCGGCGGTGGCCATACCCATCTCTTTTAAGATCTTTTCCGCTTGGGCAAAATCGCCTTCGGCTTGAGCCAGGGCGTTTTTGCAGTCAAGCATTCCGGCTCCTGTTTTATCACGCAATTTTTTTACGTCTGCGGCTTTTACTGCTGCCACGTCTCTCTCCTTATATGTTTATAGTATAGATAGTGCGAATATGGAATCATAGCCCGTCCAAAAGAACGGGCTATGGGATATGTTTCCGCACTGTGTGCTTTACTCTTCGTACAGCTTGTCCTCGTCAACGAGGGCAGCTTCTTCGCTTTGTTCGGTCTCCTCCTCGGGAGCAGCTTGTTTCTGCTCTTCTTCCTCGGGGGTGAAGTTTGAGTAATCTTCGGCGGCGAACTCGGTGGAAGCACTCTCTTCTTCCTGCTCTTCCGGCTGCTCTTCCGGCTGTTCGGCGGATGTATCGACGCTCTCGCTTACAGGAATGGTTTCAAAGTCTTCTTCTTCTTTTCCGCTTTCCTCTGCGGCAGGAACCTGCTCTTCTGCACCTTCTTCTTCGTCCTGCAGCGTTTCGATGATTTGGATGCCGATCTCGTTGTCCGCGTCGATTACCGCATCGGCGATCACTTTGGTAAAGAGGGATATAGCCCGGATGGCATCATCGTTGCCGGGGATCGGATAGTCAATGTCGGTGGGATTGCAGTTGGTGTCCACCACGGATACGATGGGAATGCCCATACGCTTAGCTTCGGCCACGGCGATAGACTCCTTACGGGTGTCGATAACGAAAATCGCCCCGGGAAGTTCCTTCATCTCTTTGATACCTCCCAGGTTTTTCTCATGCCGCAGCCTCTCTTTATTGAGAGCAGAAACCTCTTTCTTGGTGAGGTTGTCGAAGGTCCCGTCGACCTCCATTTTCTCGATTTTTTTGAGCCGCTGAATGGATTTGCGAATGGTTTGAAAGTTGGTCAGCATGCCGCCGAGCCAACGATTGTTGACATAGTACATGCCGCACCGCTGAGCTTCGCGCTCGATGGCTTGCTGCGCCTGCTTTTTGGTTCCTACAAAGAGAATCGACTTACCCGCTTTGACTTGTTCGCGGACCATGTCGTACGCCTCTTTGATGGAGCCGATCGTCTTCTGCAGGTCGATAATGTGGATCCCATTGCGTTCGGCAAAAATGTATTTTCTCATGCGCGGATCCCAGCGCTTGGTCTGATGTCCGAAATGGACTCCGGACTCCAACAGACTTTTCATGGTAACAACTGACACGTGATTCCTCCTTCATACGCGACGGTGCTGTGGGCCGGCGCGTGTCCTTCTCTTTTTCTCGCCTCAATCGGCGGAAGATTGCACAGGCAGATCACCGTAAAGCGTCCAACCTGCGGAAGTTAGCATGCCATAAAATAGGCGGAGAGGCAACCCCATAACGTTGAAGTAGCAGCCTTCGATACGTGTAACGAAGATAGATCCGCGGCCCTGGATGCGATATCCCCCGGCCGCATCGCGCCATTCGCCGGTGTCCAGATACCACTCTATTTCTCGCCTATCGAGAGGTGCAACTGAGATAGCGGTAGTCTCCGTTGCGCTTTCTATGCGTCCGGTCGCTCCGTTGTACAGGGAGAGGGCGCTGATCACTTTGTGGCGTCGGCCGGAAAGGGATCGCAGGAGTTCCGCCGCCTCTTCGCGATCTGCGGGTTTGCCTAAGATCCAGCCGTCGATATCGATCGAGGTATCGGCACCGAGTATTGTACGATGGTGCAGGTCGGGACGCGCTTCAAGAAGTGCATCGACTTTGCCCATGGCAAGCCGCTGCGTTTGTTCCAGTGGCGGCCGGCGGTCGAAGCATTCCCGGTAAGGGGAGGGGACGACGGAGAAGGAGAGCCCTATACGCCGGAGAAGTTCCGCCCTTCTCGGGGAGGCAGAAGCGAGTATCAGCGTATTCATCAGAGCCGCCTAAAGAGGAGGTATGCACCGACTATCCCCAAAAACGTACCGGGGTTCACCAGCAATTCGACCCGCAGCACTTCAACATTAAAGCCTACCGGCCCGGCCTGGAGAGAAAAAGAAAAACCGAGGCGCTGCGCAGCCCGTTCTACGAGCTCCCATGCGAGCGTCCCGACCAGCAGTCCTGCAATTTCGATGCGCATCAGCAGCGGGCGATTACGAGCGCTGTATTTCATTGAGCGCCTCCTGCAGCTCCCGCTTTTCTTCTTCCAGAGCTTCCCATTTAGAGGAGAGCTCTTGTTGCCGGTTTTCGTTCTCTTGCAGCGACTCTTGAATCTCCCGGGCTTGTTCGCTGTTGGAGTAAACCTCAGGCCGGCTCAGTTTTTTCTGCAAAGAACGATGCTCTTCCTCCAGCCCTTCGAGCCGCTCCATGAGCTGCGACTCCTCCGTCTCGATCCGCTTAAGGCGGTTTCGCTGCTGTTTTGTCGTTTCGTAGTGTTGTTTATCCGCCGCGGTGTCCTCATTTTGTTGTTCGCCTTCTTGTGCGGAAAAGCTTTCGCCGCCGGGCTGTTGCTGCACTACGTTCTGCAGCTCTTTTCCATCAGCATAGTCTTTGCCGGCCTCCCGTTCCTGCTCTTTTCGCCAAAGAAAATAGGTAAAATCTCCTGAAAACTCGCGGTGTCCTCCCGGTAGCATTTCCAGAACCCGGGTGCTCAGCTTCTCGATGAAATAGCGGTCGTGGGAGACAAATACGAGAGTTCCCGTGTAGTTCTGTAGGGCGTCGAGGAGCACATCTTTGGAGTGGATGTCCAGATGGTTCGTGGGCTCGTCGAGAACAAGCAGGTTTCGGGGGGTGAGCAGCAGGTTGAGCAGCGCCAGGCGGCTTTTCTCACCTCCGCTGAGAACATGCACAGGTTTGTAAATATCGTCGCCGCTGAAGAGAAAACTCCCCAGTAAATTTCGTAGACGGGGAATGAGGTCTTGCGGGGCCTGTTCGGCGACAACATCGTACACGTTCTTATTCGAGCCCTCCAACTCACTGCGGTCCTGAGAAAAATAGCCGACTTTAACGCCGGTACCGTATTCGATATCTCCGGCGTAGTCTTGGTCTACTCCGGCAATGATGCGCAGCAGGGTGCTCTTGCCCGCCCCGTTGACACCGGTGACCACCAGTTTATCACCGCGGCGCAGCTCCAAAGAGAGCCGGTCGATGACGGTGAGGGAGCCGTAGGCTTTGGTCAGTTCGCGGATGGAAAGCACTTTTTTGCCGGAGTGGGGCGGAGGGGGGAAGGAGAAGTGAATGGTCTTCATCTCCGGGGGCAGCTCGATCCTTTCCAGCTTCTCCAACTGTTTGATGCGGCTTTGGACTTGGGCGGCTCTGTTGGCATTGTAGCGGAACTTGTTGATGAACGCTTCCAGCCGCGCGATCTCCTCCTGCTGCCTCTGATAGCGCTTCTTCAGCTCTTCAAGCTCTTGTTCCCGTTTTTCCAAGTACGAGGAGTAGTTGCCGGTGTAGCGGTGAATACGGCTTTGAAACAGCTCGTAAATTTCATTGACCGAGGTGTCTAGGAAGTAACGGTCGTGGGTGACAATGAGGAAGCCGCCGTTGTAGGCGCGGAGGAAGTCGAAGAGCCAATCCCGGGCTTCCAAGTCGAGGTAGTTAGTCGGTTCGTCCAGCAGCAGAATATCCGGATGACTGAGCAGGATCTTTGCCAGGGCGATGCGCATCTGCCATCCCCCGGAGAAGGCGGAGCAGTCCTTTTCGAAATCGCTCCGGGAGAAGCCGAGACCGGTGAGAATCTTGTCTATCTCTACCTCCCGCTTGTAATAGCCTGCCTCGAGGAGATGTTCTTCTATTTCGTGCTGACGGTGTAATAGCTCTTCGGTATCCACGGACTCTTCGTTGTGGGTTTGCAGGCGTGTTTCGATCTGCTCCTTCTCCCGGTAGAGTTCGTGATAGCGGGAAAAGGATTGTTCGCCTTCCTCCCAGAGACTGCGCCCGCTGTACTCGCGGCCCTGCTGAGGAAGATAGGCGACTCGGGTGCTACGACCTGCGGTCACTCGGCCGCTATCGGGCTGGATCAGCCCTGCGGCGATTTGCATCAGGGTTGATTTACCGCTGCCGTTATTCCCTGCGAGGGCGGCACGGGTTGCATCGGAGAGGTGCATGGTCACGTGCGAAAGGAGAGTACGATCGCCAAAGGAGAGGGAAATGCCGTTCAGTTGGACATGGGCCATATCTCGTTTACTGCTCCCCCCGGCTAAAGAAGGCCATAATCAGTGGGTAGGAGGAGCGTTCTTGCACCACCCGTTCGTTAATCTTCTCTCCGGTTACGTGTTCGATTTTCAAGCGTCCCTCCTCGAGGGTATACATAAACACTAGGGGCTCTGTGGCAACGCTCTGGAACTCAAGACTGAGAACGCCTTCGTACTCCTGTTTGAGCGACTGAGAGAGAAAATAATTGAAGTGTACCGTACCGCTATCGGAGTTTCCCGAAGGAATGATGCGCGGAACGAGACGCCCGAAATTTTGCCAGCGAAAGTTCCCGTTGCCGGTAAACTCCAAGGTACCGTAGGCACTGCTGGAGTAGACGGGACCTTCGGAGCGCAGTTCACTATATGCCTCTTCGCGCCGTGTTTGTTCTTCATCGATAAGGGTGGCGACCTTTTCTTCTTCCATGTGTACGAAGCTGGGAGAGTAGTTTTCGTTCTCCTTTGAGTAGACCAGCTGCAGGGTCTCTTCCGCCTGCAGCGTCAGTTCTATCCCTGCGCCGTTGAAAAAGAAGGTGTTTTCTCCGGTCTGCTCTACCTTCTGGAACTCAAAGGTATGGGTAAACGTGTGCATTGCAACCTTTATAGTTCCGGCCTCGAAATCTACGAACAATCCGTACTCCGGGCGAAAACGGTTGAGACGGATTCTTTCCGACTCGGCCATGGAGCGAAACTCCGCAGGGCGATAACTTTTAGAAAGCTCTTCCCGCAGGCGGTTGAGGGCGGGGGACTTGCTCTCCTTCTCCTCGGCGGTGCTGTCATAGATATCGAGGTAGTAGTCAAAGCTGTAGCCCGCCACTCCGTCGGTGGTCAGAACGCGGTACCAGTGCCCTTTGTTGGAGCCGATCGTATCGGCTTTGGCTTTCTCCAGTACCTTCACGGTCTGTCCTTTTCGAAGTTTATAGACTCGCTGGGAATCGATGGTCGGCTCTTTACGGATGGCGAGTCCGTCCCGCAGATTTTCTGCGTAGAGGGTCGTGTTGGAGGCATAGCTTTTTGCATAGGAGTTTGCCTTGGAAGAGTCGGTAAAGCTTTTTACCCGCCACTTGTCTATTTCGTAACTCTCTTCGCTGTCCAACTCGGAGACAGTGTAGGTTTCGTTGATATTCGAACTTTCTTCGATGCGAACCACACTTCCTGTAGCAAGAGCATCCTCGTTAGGAGAGAGCAAAATTACGCCGTAGCTGGGGGTATCACCGCCGCAGCTTCCTATTAGCAGTACTGCAGCTGCGAGAAGCCCCATTATGCCGTAATGATGTCGGCGGATTCTGGAAGAACATTGTGAAGATCCGGCGTGTGCCGATGCGGTGTTGTGTCTCATGACGTAGTCTACCCCCTCGTGTTTATATAGAACGGAATGCGGGAACTCGTCAACGTGTTTCAATAGGGCGTATTTCGAATAGTGCGTCCTCGAGCGGCAGCTGCTGCGCTGTGTATAGAGACCGCAGAAGAGGCCTATTGGGAGAGGGGGGCGACGATGGCGATTTTCCCCTCCCGGATAAGACTGTACATATGCTCGGAGGCGCGGAGGCGGCGAGCTGCTCTGGCGGATACGACGATATCGGTTCTCTGTACTCCGAAAATCGCTTCGGCGCTGGTGTGGAACGGGACTTCGCCCACCCGGGAAGAAACTTGATGGATCTGCGCATGGTCAAAGAACGCTACCATACCGCGCTGTGTGAGCGTTTCGGGCTCTACCATGTTTCGTTCTATGACAGGTTCCAAGTCGGGGCCGAGGATGCGGGGAAACAGGGCAGGAGTCAGCTGTGTCTGTCGATTGGTGCCAAAAAGGGGCGGTTTTTCTTCCACATAGATGACGATCCCGGAGTAGTTGCCGGTGGGAGTGTATTCGAGCAGCGGCGGGGGAGTGCGAGCTTTGTTGTGTCCTATAAGCGGTTCGACGATATCAGGATAGAGGGGAATACGATACATAGCTTGAAAGCGGGAGACATTTTGGGAGAAAAATGTAGAGCTGCGCGTCGCCTTCCGGGCGGTCTCCGCGAGATGGCCGGTGAAAGGAGGATCCTCGCTGAAGCGAGAGCCGAAGGTAGTATCGGAGGTGATAGGCCGGGAGGAAAGGGTCTCGATCAACGCGCGCGGCAATAGGCGTTCTATACGATCGAGGCATCGACGGCGCAGTGCGGGAGAGAGACGTTGCCGGTTGTCGAGGGAACAGCGGAGGTCGAGCCGGACAGTTCCAGCTTGCCAATCGAACTCCAAGGTGGCACTTATATTCTCCTCGAGGGAAACACGTTTGCTACTCTGGGCCTGCAGCGTTCCGTCGGTGGCACCGGCGAGAAACAGGGTGCAGATAAGCGCCACAATAGTGTAACGTGAATATATGCCGGCAGAATTCATAATCTTTATTGTCGACACATCACCCTCTGAATTTCATCCTGAAGAGGAAAAAAGTCTTTTGTCCCCGCTAGTAACACAACATACCCGGCGGCGGATCATCTCCCGCTCGCCTGTGCACCGGCGAACGGTTTTTCCCCAAAGTATATACCGGCCCATTCCCATTCGTTGTGGAGGTCCGGGTTGGAAGGGAAGTGAACTTTACGGAAGTAGAGGTACCATGTTTTGATACGATACGACCAGCCCCAGGTCTTAAGATATGCTTCCCTGGCGTTCGAATCGCGGTCGAGTTCGCTGGAGTAATGGATGCCCTGGTTTATGAATCCGCCGAGTCCTTCCAGGAAGTTGCGATTAGCCTCGACCTTCTGTTCCTCCCATGAGACGGCGAAAAAGTTTACTTTGGCGCGGTAACGGGATAGGAGCGATATATTGCGTGTGCGAATGGCGTATTTGATGATATCCACCAGATCAGTTAGCTTTTCACGAGTCCAGTCTTTATTGGGGTAGTCATAGAACTCGATTCTGGAGCGAACCTGTTCGTGGGCATTGGGTACGCCGTACACTTTGGCATTGGGAAAGTTAAGAAAGTTGCGGTAGGCCTGTATGGCCAGTTCCCACTCGCCGAGGTCTTCGTAGGTTTTTGCAAGGTGATAGTAGGTGGGGCCTTTCTCGACTTGATCACCAAAACGGGAGAGAAGTGATGTATAGTAGTTCACCTTCTCTTCGGGGCTCTCTACCAGGTCAATGAGGTTTTGGAGGCACATGTAATGGATGGACTGATCGTTGATGGAAAGATCAGTGTGATTATTAAGGATCCGCTTAAAATAGTGAATAGCAAAAGGCTCCGCCCCGGCTTTGAGATGATTTTGGGCTACTACGTAGAGATAGTATCCGTTGTACGGGTTTTCCGGATGTTCTTCGACGCAGGAGGTGAGAAAAAGGTTAAGCAATTTTTCATGGTCGGCGGCGTGGAGCGTCTTGATTATTTCTTGGATTACGATAAAACGGCTGTCTGTTCCGGGAGCTTTTTTTTGCAGATTAATAAAGAGGTGACTAAGTTCTTTTCGCTGCTCCTGATTGCCGACGATATATATCCGGTATTTGGTAGCAACGGTACTCTCGTCGCTTGCGAGAGTATACATAGCGGAGAAAATAAATGCGGCGCATAGGATAATAATAGGGTATAGTAGTTGTGCTCTCATGATGATATGCCGATAGTAGCATGAAGGGTAAGGGTTTGCAAGAGAGGGGAGTTTTGCTACACTTTATGGATCATATTGTGCGGGAATTGACGGAGTAAAACGGATGGCTGAAGCAATTGAAATGAAAACGGACGGGTTGCATGTACCCGACAAACCTACAATCCCGTTTATCGAGGGAGACGGGACCGGACCGGATATCTGGAACGCTGCGGTACAGGTTTTCGATGCGGCGGTGGAAAAAGCCTACGGCGGAAAAAAAGCGATCGACTGGAAAGAGATATATGCGGGAGAAAAAAGTTATGCCCGTAGCGGTGAATGGCTTCCGGAGGCATCTCTGGACGCGCTTCGTTCATATCTAGTGGGAATCAAAGGGCCGTTGACCACCCCGGTGGGAGGCGGATTCCGCAGTCTGAACGTGTCTCTGCGCCAAAAACTCGACCTCTATGTATGTCTACGGCCGGTGAAGTATTTTCAGGGAATCCCCTCCCCGGTAAAACGGCCGGAAAATGTGGATACCGTAGTGTTTAGAGAAAACACTGAAGATGTCTACGCCGGCTATGAGCTTCCGGCGAATGAAGAAGATAGTGCTCGGCTCATCGAGTATCTTCGTACGGAGTTTGGCTGGAAAATCCGCGAAGATTCCGCCCTGGGGATAAAGCCGATCAGCGTCAGAGGTACCGAGCGGCTGGTGCGTGCCGCCATCCGGTACGCCATCGATCACGGCCGTAGGAGCGTCACCTTGGTGCACAAGGGCAATATTATGAAATATACCGAGGGGGCTTTTCGCGAATGGGGGTATGCCCTTGCCACCCGCGAGTTTCGCGATTACGTAGTAACCTGGGATGAGTGTAAGGGAGACGTGCCACCGGGTAAGATCCTCATCAAAGATGCTATAGCAGATGCGTTTCTGCAGCAGATTCTCACCCGGGCGGATGAGTTTGACGTGATCGCCACGATGAATCTCAACGGCGATTATATTTCGGATGCACTCGCCGCCCAGGTGGGCGGTATCGGTATTGCTCCGGGAGCGAATATCAATTTCTTTACCGGGCACGCGATTTTCGAAGCTACCCACGGAACAGCTCCGAAATACGCCGGCCAGGACAAGGTTAACCCAAGTTCTCTGATCCTTTCCGGACAGTTGATGTTTGACCATCTGGGGTGGAAGGAGGCCGCCGCTCTGATCGAGAAGGGAATGAGCGGAGCGATTCGTGAGAAGCGGGTTACCTATGATTTTGCCCGTTTAATGGAAGATGCGGAGACGGTTCCAACCAGTGAGTTCGGACATTCGATAATACGACATATGGAGGATTAAATGCGCCGCCCTCGGAAAACGCAATGGGGTGCATAAAAAGAATCCTCGGAACGGTCGTGATGTGTACGCTTCTAGGCGGCGGGTTCGCCGTGCTCGGTGGATGCGGAAGCGAACCTGCTGCAGAAGGTGTCGACACGGAGATCGAAGAGGGCATACGGGAGAAAACACAGGCGTTCCGTGAGGCACAACGGCTTATCTCCGTCGGCACGCCCGCCTCGATTTCGAAGGGCCTCGACTTGATCTCCTCCGCCGAACTCGATACAACCGACCGCGGGATGGAACTGCTCTACCTGAGCCGCGAATTGTACCGTATCGTCTACCCGTATCTCTCTTTTCCTATTGACGAGGTCCCGCAGCTGACGGAAACCAACGTGTATAGACGCCTTTTCTCCTCCGTTCGGGAAGGAAACATTTCTTCCGTGCCTGAGGGGGAAGCGACCTTTTTGACTACCTTGATCTCTGCGCTTACGCTGCTGACAGCCGAGACCTCGACGGTAGTCGAAGAGGTCTCGCCGCTCACCGAACAGCTGCTTTCTATAAATCCGGATTCTCACTTGGCACGTTTTTTACGGGCCTATGCGCTCGAGTGGCAGGGAGATTATGAGGAGGCCCTTGAACGTTACCGCAGGGTAATAGCAGCTGCTCCCAGCTGCTATCCCGCAAGAATAGGTATTGTCCGGATACTGATTCGTCTGGGCAGAGAGGATGAGGCTCACGACGATGTGGAACGGCTGCTCGAACGCTTCAATGAGGAACGGGAGGTACTGCTTCGTGCAGTCGAAGTATTTCTGCAAACCGGGGCGCTTGAGCGTGCGGATACGTTGCTCTCGGAGGCGCTTAGTCGCTATCCCGAAGACAGCGTGCTGCTGAGAAAGCGGGCGTTGCTCCTTGAGAAGACCGGCCGTGTCGAGCAGGCGCGGCGCATCACTCGGGTGGTCGAGAATCGGGAGGGGGAAAGCTCCGAATCGCTCCTTGTCCGCGTGCGGCTTTTAAGAGAACAAGGACGGAGCGGCCAGGCTTTGCTGGAAGCGCAGCGGGGAGTGCAAGAGTATCCTGAATCGACGGAGTTGCGTTTGGAATTGGCACATTTACTGTTGGAGCGGGATAGACCGGCGGATGCCCGGGAGGTACTTACCGAGCTGCCGGAGCACTACCTGGAGAACGAGAACGTTCTCTTACTGCTGTTGGACGCATTGATTGCTGAAGAGCGCTGGCAGGACGCTCAGCAGAGGCTTACGACTCTACTGGAGCGCCGCGACCCGGATGCTGAACTGCTGGACAAGGGAGTTCGGATTTATAATGCGCTCGGAAATGCTCAGCGGGCATTGGAGTTTGCTCGGCGGCTCGTGAACGAGTATCCAGACCGCCCTGAGACGGTGGAGAGATACGTGCGACAACTCCTACGGATGGGTCGCCGGGAGGAGGTACGGGAGTATATTTCAACCCGTATAGAAGCGACGGACGGGAACATCCTGGAGAGTCACCTCTATTACCTGCTGAGCGAGGTGCAAACATCCCGGGAGGCGCAAATCAGGAGTCTTCAGTCGGCGTTGTTCGAGAATATGCAGAACGAGAAGGCGCTGATAAAAATCGCCCGTCTCTATGAGGAGGCCGGCGAGCAGAAGAAGGCCGCGCGGTACATCCGGCAGGCTATAAGTCTCAACCCGAAAGATGAGGAGTTGAGGCAATGGCTGCGCCGTTTGGAGCAATAGCTCCCGGGCAGTGATGTCCGGGGGATAGTAGCCGAGAGGCCAATCGGGGGGGGAAAGTGCGCATACTGACACTGACTGCTGAAACTGCGGCGAAGAATCTTGCGCTGATAGAGCGCTACGGCCGCCTTATCGAGGGGGTGGAGGTGCGCCTCGACTTTCTCAACTCCACAGGGGAGCAGAGTGACGAAAGCGCACTCCGCCTTCTGCAGGCTGCCAAGGCCCGCAACATGACGGCCCTGCTTTCTTGCCGGCGGAAAGAAGACGGCGGCGGCTGGGAGGGGAGTGAAGAGGAGCGGGTGAACCTGCTCGCACGGGCTCTCTATCCCGGTTTCGACTATCTTGATCTTGAAGAAGCGCCGCCGCTGCCGGAGAGCGGCCGCCGGCGGCTCACTGCGCAGGCCGCCGATCAGGGCACGCGTCTCATCGGTTCGCTTCACAGTTTTGACGGGGTGCCCCGGGGGTGGACCGAGCTGCTGAAGCGAATCGCGCGGGCAGGCAGGATTCCCAAACTTGCCTGTACTCCTCAGAATTTTGCCTCTGCCGTGGAGGTGTACCGCCGCAGCCGCTCCCCGGAGATGCCGGCGGAGAAGATTCTGCTCATGATGGGGGGCTTCGGAGCCTTCTCACGCTTTCTCTATCGCCGAATCGGATCGCTTGCCACGTTTCTCTCCCCTCCGGAACGTAAGGCAGTTGCCTGGCATCCGGATCCGGAGCAGTTTACCATGCTGTACGCCGCCGATCGTATTGACGAGGAGACGCCGTTGTACGGAGTGGTCGGGCACCCGGTCCACCACAGTCGGTCGCCCGAACTGCATAACCATTGGCTCAGGGAGGCCGGTTTGCCCGGAAGTTATCTTCCTTTTCAGGTTGATCGAATGGAGAGCTTTTTGTCGTTTGCTCATGAGGCGGGGGTTGAGGGGTTTTCAGTGACCCTGCCGCATAAGCGCAGAGTAATGGAGCTGATCGATGAAACCAGCCCGGAGGTAGAGCGTATCGGGGCGTGCAACACAGTGCTGCGGGAGAGAGGACGCTGGCGAGGCTACAATACTGATATGCACGGCTTTCTCGCTCCGCTTGAGACGGAGCTGGCCCGGGGAAGACTGCAAAGAGCGCTGGTCGTGGGGGGCGGAGGAGCAGCCCGGACAGTGGCGGCGGCGCTCTCGAGCCGCGGAGTGGATTGGGTCTGCGTAAACCGCAGCTTCGAGAAAGCCCGTGAGCTCGCCGAGGAGGCGGGGGGGAGCTGGATGCCGCGGGAGAGGGCGGGAGAGGCCGCCCCCTTCGATCTTATTGTCCAGACCACCAGTGCCGGTATGGAGCCTGATGTTGCTGAGGATCCGCTCCCGCAGTACCGCTTTGGTGGCGGGGAACTGGTCTATGAACTGATTTATGCTCCGGAAGCAACCCGCTTTCTCACCCGGGCACGTCAGGCGGGATGCGCTACGATCGGCGGAGTGCACATGCTGCAGGCTCAAGCGCGGGAGCAGTTTCGGCTTTTCACCGGCGGGGTGACTCCTCCGGAGAGATAATGAGGGAATTGCGCCAGCGGCGGACGTAGGAAAGCTTTCGGACCCGCAGCTGCACCTCCTCCATCTCCGGAAACTCTCTCCCGATGAGCAGAAGATCGTTGCCCATCTTTTGCAGCTTTACCGGCCTGAGAAGATGCCTTATAGGCTCACCCTGGGCGTCGCGTTCCACTACCTCAAGAACGTCCCAGTTGCTGTTCATCGTCTCTTCCACCACTCGGACTTTGCCGGCATAGTCTATTCCGCGGGCTTCGGACATCTTCTGGGACTGCAGATCGGAACGTATCTGGGACGAGAATATAATTACTTTCCGCTGCACGAGCCTCTCCAGGGCTTCACGGGTGCTCTGATCGACGGAAAGCGAGTCGATACGCTGCATCAGCTGTTCGCGCTCTTTGTGCAGCTCATCGGACTGCAGCTTTGGCAGCGTTTGGTCGATATTCAGCTCCAGAGTTTCTTCAGCCTCGACCGGCGGAAAGTCGCCGCTGCGGTCGGAGCCGGGATGTTCGAAGGTGTGTCGGTTGGGTTGGGGGCCGATTGGCGGGAGGGGATCGACACCGGCCTCGCTCAGCAGCTGCAGCAGCGTTTCGGGAGCGTCGTCGCGAAAGAGATACGTTCCTTCGCCCAGTACTTCGAGCATGTAGTCGTTCAGAGCTTCGTTGTGCTCCACTAAATGCTTTCTGCCGGTGTCGATCCGCAGGACAATGCCGCGGGTGAGCGAGACTCCGGAGTAATTTTGCTCCCAATTATTAAGACTAGAGCGAATGTTGGGCGGCAGCGAAGAGGATGAGAGCTCCTCCATGCGGGAGATGAACTGCTCAAAGCTGTCAAAATGCATCCGGCACGCGGTAAAAGAGTTTTTGGTCAGCTCTATCTGGGGATACACCGTGAAGGTCCGCAATTCAAAAAGGTCGGCCAGGAATAATCCTGCGGAAAACGGAAGCGGCGTAGCGGTGGTAGCCGTAAAATCTGAGTGGAGAATAAGCGGTTGCTGTACCTCCTCGTTCTCATCGAGAGAGACTGAAAGGGGGATCCTGCGGTACCATTGTCCTTGGCCTCCGATCAAACCGGCGGCACGCAGTTTTTCGGGAGTTACAGAGCGGGATTCCATACTTCCCCGATGACGATAGGTAAGCAGCGTGATGAGGCGGCGTAGATGATGTTCGGCCAGTTCTCCTTGCGGGAACGCTTCCAATACATCGCCGATAACCCGGGCACAGAGTGTGATCTCTCGGAACGGCTCTTCTGCGGGAAGAACGGCGGCTGCCCACAAGAACAGATGGCGGGATCGTCGTGGAAGTTCTGTAAAAAATTCCAAGCGTTCGTGGTCGATATCCACCCGGCTGTTACGACGATGAAAAAAACGCAGTCGGAAGACTGCCTTAAGAAGCAGTTGCGTGCGCTCTTCCCCTTCTTCTCCGCCGAGGGCGGGAAAAACCTGTACAATCTCTTCCCGCCGCTTTTTCCTTAGCTCGCCGTCGTGCTTGAACGGGGCGGGATTGCGGCGGAAAAAAGCGGCGAGAGCCCAAATAAGCTCTTCACGGAGCCACGGGGCATCGCCCGAAAGGCCGGTCGAGAGATCCCTGCCGCCAGCGGAGCGGCGAACCGGAAAGAGCAGTGCCGTAGAGAGGACTTCCTCCCGGAGGACGGAGGAGAGTTGAGGGGTTAGATGCAGCGCTCCGGTCTCCGTTTCCGAATAGAGGAGCAGCCGTTCCTGCAGATTGAGCAAATGGGCGTAGAACGTGAAATAGTCGTATTCGTCTTCGAGCAGGCGGTAGAGTTCGCCGCCTCCGGCCCCCGCCAGCAGGTCTACGGCGGTTAGAATACGGGCGTCGTCCTCATCTACGAGTTTGATGATACGCCGTATCGTCTCCTCTTTAGAGAGAAAGGCCGCCAGGCGTTCGGCCAGTTTGTGTTTGTGGAAAGGCGTGGAAAGCCGACCCAGATACGTCCGCATGATGGAGAAAAAGAGCTCCTCCGGTAATTCTCTGATGCTCTTCTTCCACCGTTCGATGTTCCTTTGTTTATCTTCTTCCTGCAAGGCTGACTTTCAGCTCCCTTATCACTTTGTATTGAAAAACGTATTCGTCGAAGATCAGCATATATCCTATCATGAATACCAAAGGGTGTGGAACGCGAAAAGAAGCCGCCGTTTATATGTCGTCCCACACTTCTATGTGATACCGGTAGCCTTGTTCGGTGAGAAACTTCTGGCGGTTGAGGGCAAACTCCTCTTCCACCGTGTGTTGGCTGACAAGGGTATAAAAGTAGGAGTTGTGCTCTTTGGGCCGCAGGATGCGTCCGAGCCGCTGGGCTTCTTCCTGCCGGCTGCCAAACGTACCGGATACCTGCACTGCCATAGATGCGTCCGGCAGATCGATGGCAAAGTTGGCTACTTTGGAAACCACAATAACCCGGATTTCTCCGCGGCGGAAAGCATCGTAGATCTCTTCCCGCTTTTTATTGGGGGTCTTACCGGTGATCAGCGGTACGTCGAGGGCCTCGGCGATCTTTTTCAGCTGATCTAAATATTGACCAATCACCAGTATATGATCTTCCCGGTGATTTTCGATAAGCTGTTTAGCGATCATCAACTTCTTGGAGTTCTCCGCGGCGATGCGGTACTTTTTACGGCGGTCCGAGGTGGCATAGGGAATTTTGCTCTCCTCCGGCAACGGAAGACGAATCTCCCGACAGATCGCCTCTGCGATCCACCCCTTGGCCTCCAGCTCTTTCCAAGGGACGTCGTAGCGCTTGGGGCCTACCAGGGAGAACACATCGTCCTCGCGCCCGTCTTCCCGGACCAGGGTGGCGGTGAGACCGAGACGACGGAGGGCCTGGATTTCCGCGGTGACCCGGAAAATCGGCGCCGGCAGCAGGTGAACTTCATCGTAAATGATCAGCCCCCAGCCGTGAGAGCGGAAAATGTCAAAGTGGGGGAAATCGCCCTCTTTGTCCGGACGCCAGGTGAGAATTTGGTAGGTGCCTATGGTTATGGGTTTGATTTCCTTCTTCCCGCCGGTATATTCGCCGATGTACTCTTCCGTCAAATTGGTCTTGTCCAGGATTTCGTCGATCCATTGGTGGACTGCGGCGGTGTTGGGAGCCAGGATGAGGGTGTACATACGGGCCAGCTCCATCACTTTCAGTCCAACGATGGTTTTACCGGCTCCGCACGGCAGCACCACGGTCCCGAATCCGGTTCCGGGGCTGCCGTCGCCGTAGAAAGCCGTGGCAGCCTCGCGCTGGTAATCGCGCACGGTAAACTGGTCTCCCTCTGCAGTGTGCTCGTTGAGATCGATCTCCAGCGGTTTTCCGTCGGTGAGGGGGGCTTTGTCCTCCACCGGGTAGCCTATTTTGATCAGTTCCCGTTTGATGGTGCCCCGTTCTACCAGGGGTAGCAGAAAGCCTTCTTCCGTCGGGGTGAGCCGGGAGCGAATGCGGCGTGTGTTTTCGATCTCCGCTTGTACGGAGGGGTCGCTCACCTCGAGGAGGAGGGTATAAGGATCTTCGGTGGCTTTGAGGGTAATGAGACCGAAGCGTGTGATCGTGTCTTCAACAAAGAAAATGACGTTTTCGGGGATCGGGAAACGGGAGTTTTCCCGCAATCGAGAGAGAATCTGCTCCGCCTCATAGCCGGCAGACGCAGCGTTCCAGAGGGAAAGGGGCGAGAGTCGGTAGGTGTGCATGTGTTCAGGAGATTTCTCGAGTTCTGCAAAGGGGGCGATAGCGGCGCGCGCGTCCTCTGCGCCCGGACTGTGCACGTCGAGCAGAATACTGCCGTCGCCCTGAATAATTAACGCTCCGTTGCTGTTATCTTTGGCCATAAGATTGAATGATATGCTATTCGAGAGCTTTCTTCAAGGCGGGAAAAATCTTTGCCGAGGCTTCAACAAATGTTACCCTATATTCGTACTTTGATGTGCGAAAAGGCTCAACACATTCTTCTCAACGCTCTCCATATTCTATACAATACACACGCAGTATTTAGTAACGGCGATTACGGGAGGATGCATGGAAAATCTGATTATAATCGGAACGGTGGCAGATAATCCGGTAGTGGAAGATGTGGCCCATCATATGCGGCAGCAAGAGGATTATTCTGATCTTATATCTCTCAAAAGTTTTCTAAATGCCGAATTTTGTCCTCGCTTTATTATCGATGAGGAGAACTGGGACAATATCGGATACAAGCTGAAGGGCAAAACCGTGTTGGTGGTCAGTACTAATCAGGGCTGGTCCTCCCGGGATGAGCTGGCCATGCGCAATTTTCTCATTGCCCGGGGAGCAAAGGACAACGGTGCGGAACGGGTCATCCTCCTGGAGCCCAATCTCTTTTACAGCGCTCAAGACAGGGGCCCCCGTAGAGACCAGGGGGAAACCCACAAAGAGCGGAATATTTACGACTTGAAAAAGTTCGACGGTCAACCTTTCTCTGCCCGGCTCTATGCAGACCTCTTAAAACATTCCGGGGTTGACGATGTGTATACGGTCCACAACCATTCGATATCCGTATACCGAATCTTCCAGGAACGGATGGGCGGTTACTTTTTCGATCTTCAGCCAAACGACCTTTTTGCAAGCTACATGCGGGATTCCAACGTGGTGGACGAGGATACACTGGTGCTCTGTGCGCCGGATAAGGGGGCGCTCTCTTTTGTCCGCAAGGTGAAAAGGGAACTCAGCTGCGACGGGGTCCCCCTCGTCTACATGGATAAGAAGCGATCGGACGAACGGAAGGTGGATGTAGTGCTCTCTCCCGAGTCGGACATCGGCCTGGAGGACATTAAGGGTAAAGATGTAGCCGTGATCGACGACATGGTGCGCACCGGAAATACGATTATGAAAACGTGCCGGATGCTAAAAAAGGCCGGCGCCAATCGGATAGTATTTTTTGTTACCCATTTTTACTCTAGTCGGGAATGCCGGGTCAACCTTAACGACCCGGTACTGGATGAGATCGTTACTACAAGCACGATACCGGAAATCCTCAATCGTGACATTCAAGGGCGGCTGCGTCACAAGATGGTGGTACTCCAGCTCTCCCGATGGATGTGCAATCATATTCTGAGCAATATTGGACAGGATGAGGATCTGCTGCAACCACCGCTCTACACCGAGGATATGTCCTCTAAAAACCCCCGCTGGCGGGGTAAAATGGGACCGATTCATTCCGCGGGGGAACGCTGAGCTTGTCGAGCTGGGGGGCAGATGAACAGCACTGAGACGTTCACTATAGCGATTGTCTGCGGAAAGCTCGGGGATGTGGACGGCGTCTCCCTTGAGGTAGACAAGTGGATTGGAGTACTGAACGACTTTGGACACCGCATCTACACGTTTGCCGGCCATTATGCCAATCCGGTGGAAGGGGTGCCGGCGGAGCGGCAGATAGAGGTGCCGGATATCCGCTTTGGCAGTCTTAAACAGCAGGAGTATGAGCGGATGGTCTTCCCGTATTTGCAGTCCAATCCTCCGCTGTTAAATGAGGAGAAACGCAACGCCCTCATTCAGGATATCGAGGAGCAGGGAACGATCGTGGCCAACGATCTATTCTCCTACTTTCAGCGCTATGCAATCGATGTGATGATTGCCCAGAATACCAATGCCATGCCGATGACGCTCATCGGCGGTATGGCGGTGTTCCAATTGGCAACTGAACGGCGAGTGGCTACGATTTTTCACCATCACGACTTTTGGTGGGAGCGGAGCCGCTTCAGCCAAAACCACATTGAGGAGCTGTTGGGACGCATTATGCCTCCGGTAGATCCGGGGCTCGAGCACGTGGTGCTCTCCTCCTATGCACAGCACATATTACGCTCGATAAAACGGGTACATCCTAAAGTGATCCCTAACTGCGAAGACTTTGAAGCGCCGGTGCAGAGGGACGCCTACAACTCCCGCTTTCGCGAAGAACTCGGCTTTTCCGAGGATGACATCCTCATCGTCCAGCCTACCCGAATCGTGCGGCGCAAGCGGATCGAGGATTCGCTGGAGCTGGTGGGGCGTCTTTTGGCCAAGTATCCCACTTTTCGCTCCAAACTCCACTTTATCATCTCCCTCTACCAGGGAGACGAGCCCGATACACACTACATAGATGAAATTCGTGAGGTTGCCGCAAGACACGATATCCCCCTTCACATGATCAGTGATCGGGTAGGCAGCGAGCGCGGCACTACGGCGGACGGGCGGATCACCTTTACCAGCCGGGATGTGCTGGTCAACGCGGACATAGTCACCTATTTACCCATTTGGGAAGGATTCGGAAACGCCCTGTTGGAGGCTGTGGCTGCCAAGACGCCGGTGGTGACGACGGAATACCTGGTCTATAAGACGGATATTAAACCCATGGGCTTCGAACATATCGAAATTAGAGATGTCTACGACTGGGAGGGGCGTCTGGTCATCCCGGAGCGGGCGATCGACGAGATGCACTATCTGCTCACGAACTCCCGGGAGCGGGAGCGGATTGTCAAGCGCAACTTTGCCATCGGGAAGAAGGAGTTTGGCTTCAATAAGCTCAAGGCATTGCTGCAGGAGGTGCTGAATGACTACGGCGACGAGATCCGGGCTTCCCGCAAACGTATAGAAAAGAGCATGCGTCGCTACCCGGTCTGAAAAAGAGCGTATATTCGTCGGGCGGGCAGGAGGAGCGTTTTCTCGGATGGCCGTGTTGTGCTATTCGCCGGGGAAGTAGAACTCCGGCCGGCGGTCGGCGAGCAGGCTGTTGTACGGGTTGAGATCCTTCTCCAGCGCATCCGCCGGATCTACCTCCACCGCCGCTAGCTCGTCTTCCGCCGCTTCCGCTTTAATCAGTATCTTACCCCGGGAGTCCACTACCTGACTGACTCCGGTAAACTCGAGCGTTTGGCCGTGGGCGGTTTCGCGGCCCCAGCGGTTTGTGAGAATCCAGAAGACGCGGTTCTCCAGCGCCCGGACGCGGCTGGTGAGCTGTCCGTACTCTCGGATGACCAGGTTGGAAGGATGGCAGATGATTTGTGCACCGGCAAGAGCCAAAGTACGTGCCGCCTCCGGGTACATGTGATCAAAGCAGACCAGCAAGCCCACCTTTACGCCTTGTACTTCGAAGAGAGGAAAGCCTTCGTCCCCCGGGGTGAAGTGGAGCTTCTCCTCGTTAAAAAGGTGCACTTTGCGGTACACTCCTGCCGCGCCGTCGCCGTTGACGAGGACCGCACTGTTGTAATAGCTGGAGCCGAGTTGTTCCGCCAGGCCGTAGACCACCGTGCAGTTAGACTCTCGAGCGGCTTCGGCCAAAGCCTCGGTAGTCGGGCCGTTTGCGGGTTCGGCCATACGGCGCATTTCTTCCGTCTCGGGGAAAAAGTAGCCGCTGGTGGCTAACTCCGGGATGACCAGCAAGTCCGCATCGCTCTGGCGGACCGCTTTGACAAGTTGCTCGCGATTGTGCTCCACATTGCCGTAGTGCGGGGCGAACTGATAAAACCCTATTTTCACATCCTCCTCCCTTTGGATGGTCTGCGGAAGCTCTCTGAAAATTGGCTTTTCAAAAAGCGGAGATTTTTGAAAGTGCCTCTTCTTAAGAGTATATCATCTCTCTGAACGGGGTCAAATTGTCCTATTACGGCCGAGGCCGGAGTGAATGGAGAGTGAGGTTCATGGAGCAAGGGTGTTCTGGCGCTGCAGGAAATCGAGGAGGACGGTCTTCGCCATCGCCTCTACTACCGGAACGAGACGCGGAAGAATGCAAGGATCGTGCCGGCCTGTCACGGAGATTCGCCGCGGGCGTCCCTCAGTATCTACTGTGTGCTGCTCCCGAGAGATGCTGGCGGTGGGTTTTACCGCCAGCCGGAAAAGCAACTCCTCTCCGTTGCTGATTCCTCCCAGAACTCCGCCGGCATGATTGCTCAAAAAACCCTCGGCCCCCATCTGATCGTTGTGTTCGCTGCCGGTCATATCGGCCGCCGCAAAACCGGCGCCAAACTCGATTCCCTTTACCGCCCCGAGGGAAAGCATTCCCTGGGCAAGTACTGCATCGAGCTTCTCAAAGACAGGCTCTCCCAGCCCCGCAGGAACTCCCTGCAGGGAGCACTCGATAATCCCGCCGGCGCTGTCGCCCTGTTCTGCGAGTTCGAGGATGCGGGTGCGCATACGGGCCGCTGCATCCGGATCGCAGGCACGCATGGGGTTTTCTTCGATGGCGGAAAGGTCCCGTCGGTCACAGGAGATCCCCGCCGCTCGCAGGGTGTAGGCGGTAGCGGTGATATGCCTGGCAGCGAGGATTTTTCCGGCTATGGCCCCGGCGGCTACTCGGGCGGCGGTTTCGCGTCCGGAAGAGCGGCCTCCTCCACGCCAGTCCCGCATGCCGTATTTAGCCTGGTAGGTGTAGTCCGCATGACCGGGGCGGTACAGGTCGGCAAGCTCGTGATAATCGCGGCTGCGCTGGCGTTGGTTGCGAATAAAAACGGCGAGAGGAGCTCCGGTGGTTTTCTCGTCAAAGAGGCCCGAAAGAATTTCGGCTGTGTCCAGTTCCTTCCTGGGGGTGCTGAGCTCCGACTGGCCGGGTTTGCGGCGGTCGAGTTCCCTCTGAATCTCCTCGACAGTCAAGGGGATGCCGGGCGGAACGCCTTCGATAACCACTCCGATCCCGGGACCGTGTGATTCCCCGAAGCTAGTAAAGCGGAAGAGGGTGCCGAAACTGTTACCCGACATAGTGATGCTCTTTGAGCAGGGAATAGAGGCGATCGCTGTTTTCCTCCCGGGGGGCGTCTTCGAGATCGACGGTGAAGTCGGCCCACTGTTCGTAGAGAGGGCGGCGGCGATCCAACAGATTGTGAAGAAGCTCTTCCGCCGTGCCCGCTCCCTCCAAAAGAGGTGGTAGTTCACCGCTGAGAATCCGCTGGGCGAGCACGTTTTCATTAACCCGGAGATAGAGAAAGCCTCCGTAGGGGGAAAGCAGCCGCATCGCTTCACCGTTTTCCACGCTTCCGCCGCCGAGAGCAGCTATTGCCGGCTCGGAGGTCTCGCGCTTCAGCTCGCCTGCCAAAGTAAGGGCAGCACGCCGTTCATGCTCTTGGAAATTCTTTTTCCCCGAGCTACGATAGAGATCACGGAGAGAGGAAAACCCTTCTTCCTGTGCGGTATGCCCTATGAAATGGTCCAGATCGTAAAAGGGTGTTCCCAGTTGGAGAGAGAGAAGTCGTCCCAGCTCGCTCTTTCCGCTCTGTTTCATACCGATAAGGAATATGTGGGGGCGAGTACTATTGGCAGATTCCATTTATGGAACGATAGACTGTGGGGCTGCCTCTGTCAAGAGAAGCAAGTGCGACGCCTTATACCAGGCTGTCCCCTCAAGCCCTCCTCCGGCATCAATGTAGCGGAGATAAGGAGATATCGATGGCACAGTATCAGCAGATGAGAACGGAACGCGATTCTTTGGGCGAGGTTCGGATTCCGACGGAAGCCTATTGGGGAGCTCACACCCAGCGGGCGGTGGAAAACTTTGGTCGTGCCCGCTATCCCATCCCCGGGGCTATGCTTCGCGCACTGGGGCTGGTAAAACGTGCCGCGGCAGAGGTAAATGGCGAGTTGGGCGAGCTGTCTTCCGACGTTGCCCGGGCTATTGCGGCTGCCGCGGCAGAAATCGAGGACGGCGGCTGGAGCGATCAATTTCCGGTGGATGTGTTTCAAACCGGTTCGGGAACCAGCTGGAATATGAACGCCAACGAGGTTATCGCCAGACGAGCGGAGGAGATGCTCCGTGAGGAGAGCGAACCGCAGCAACAGGCGCTGGAGATCCATCCTAACGACAGTGTAAATCGGGGACAGTCCTCCAATGATGTGATCCCCACCGCAATCCTGGTAGCAGCCCGGAAAGAGGGCGAAGAGCTGCTTGCAGAGCTGCGCCTCCTCGACGAGGCGTTGGAGGAAGCGGCAGAGCGGGGAAAGGGAGTGGTGAAGCTGGGGCGCACCCATCTCCAGGACGCCGTTCCCATGACTGCAGATCGGGAAATCTTGGCCTGGAAGCGGCGCATATTCGAAGCAAGCGAGCGGCTTGCTCACACGCTCCCTGCGCTGGAGATGCTGCCTCTGGGCGGGACGGCCGTCGGTACGGGAATCAATGCGGCTCCTGAGTTTGCTGCCCGTACGGTTGAGCGGCTTGCGGCAGCTACCGGGTTTCCCTTCCGGGAGGCGGAGGATCACTTTGCCTCGATTGCCAGCAGGGAGGAATGCCTACAGATGATGGGGGCAATGGATG
The DNA here is from genome assembly GCA_964346455.1 of uncultured Spirochaetaceae bacterium. GTDB lineage: Bacteria > Spirochaetota > Spirochaetia > DSM-16054 > Sediminispirochaetaceae > CAYFUX01. Next base: position 80,665 of record CAYFUX010000005.1, on the reverse strand, counting down.
GAGTTGGAGCGGCGTTGGAAAAGATGGCGGAGGATCTGCGACTATTGGTCAGCGGCCCTCGGGCAGGGCTGGCGGAGTACCGTATACCAGCCACCCAGCCAGGCAGTTCTATTATGCCTGGGAAAGTCAATCCGGTTCTCCCGGAGATGGTACTGCAGGCGGCGATCAGTGTTTCCGGAAGTTACGCGGCGGTGCGCTCTGCGGCGGTTCGAGGCCCGTTGCAGCTGAATATCGTGCAACCGCTGATTGCAAAGGAACTGCTGGAGAGCCTGGAGCTGCTGAGCAGGACGGTGGAGCGCTTCGTGGCCGGGTGCATAACGGGACTCGCGGTGGACCCACAGCGCTGTGGGGAGGAAGTAGAGAAGAGCTTAGCGTTGGTGACCCCCCTTGCCTTGCGGCTGGGCTACGAACTAGCCGCCAAGATCGCCAAGCTGGCGGTGGAAGAGAATATCACGCTTCGTGAGGCGGCGCGCCGGGAAAGCGGTCTGGAGGAGGAGGAGCTGAAGCGCCTTCTCGATCCGCGGAGTATGATAGGCTGACTATGGGAATGCTTAGGGGATGCCTGTGCCAAAATGGTCGGGGTTTATGCCCGGCCTATGTATGCCCCGGTTTATGTATAGCCCGGGGCTATGAAGGGCGCGATTTGTTGTTGATAAACGTTTGCAGCGAGGAGGGCTTCCCTACGTGGTAGCCCTGGGCATAGTGCACACCGATCTTCTTTAGGAGCTGGAGAATTTCCTCGTTTGCGGCAAACTCGGCAATTGTCTTGATTCCGATGAAGCGTCCGAGGCTGTGGATCGCCTCCACCATTGCGTGGCTAATGTGGTCTTCGTGCATGTTTTTCACAAAGGTGCCGTCGATTTTGAGATAATCCACCGGCAGCTGCCGCAAATAATTGAAACTGGAAAAACCGCTGCCAAAGTCATCCAGCGCAAAGGTCGCCCCGATCTTCTTGATTTCGGAAATAAAAGTGGTGGCCATCTTCATATTGCTAATTGCAGCGGTTTCGGTGATCTCGAAACAGAAGTTTTGCGGAGGAACTTCGAACTCCTGGAACTCGTAGATCAGAAAATCGAGGGAATTCTCGTCGGCCAGAAAAGCGGAAGAGAGATTGATGGTAAAGGTGTAATTGATTTTGTCCGGGCCCAGTTTGTCGATGAGCAGTTTATAGCTGCGTAATGCCGTTTGGATAACCCAGCGATCGATGGCGGTCATGAGGTTATAGCGCTCAGCTGCCGGAATAAAATCCGCCGGCGACACGATGTTCCCTTCGGTATCCACCATGCGAATCAATAGTTCGCTCTTCGCATCGTTGTCCTGGCCGTCCAAGGAGACAATCGGTTGGTGGTAGAGCACAAAACGATTCTCCTCCAGCGCCTGGGTGAGGTGGCTGATCCACTGCATCTCTCCGCGCCGCTGGTGATAGAGGGACTCGTTGTAATTGTATACCCGGATTTTATTTCCGCCGGCATCTTTGGCCACGGCACATGCGTCGTCTGCGGCGGCAAGGACGGAGTGCAGGTTTTCGCTTTCGTTGTCGATAAGTACGATTCCGATAGAGGTGTTGATATTGAAAACATGCTGATCCCAAATGAGGCGGTTTTCCTTCAAGCGGGACTGCAGGCGTTTGGCAATCTCCAGCGTCTGATCGCTGGGGGCATTTTCCAGCATAATTCCAAACTCGTCCGCTCCCAGCCGGGCACAGAGGTCGCTGCTACGTATCACCGTTTTTATGACTGAAGTGGTTTTGAGCAGCAGCTCATCGCCGGCGGTATGCCCGGCGATGTCGTTGACCACTTTAAACTGGTCGATGTCCAATACGATCAACGCGTGTGTCGTATGGTGTTCTTGGGCATCTTCGATCAGATATTGCAGACGTTCTGAAAACTGATCCCGGTTGGCCAGTCCGGTGAGGGCGTCGTGGCTGGCCTGGTAGCTGATGGTTTCGGAGAGGCGCTGCATTTCCGTAATGTCTCGAAACGCGAGCACTTGTCCCTCGATGTTGTTTTGACGATCTTTGATGCGTCCGAGCGTTCCCTCCACGTGGACGGTTTCATTCTGTTTATTCGTGATAGTGCAGTTGTTGAATCCGAAGGGGAAATCATCTTCATTTCCGGAGTGTAAAGGGGGAAAATCGAATCGCTGGAGGCTCTGATCCTGGAGGAGGGGGAGTACCTGCTGCAGTTCGGACCCCTGGGCCTCCTCTTCTGACCAGCGGGTGATTTTTTCCGCCACCGGGTTCATGAAGTGTATCAGCCCCTCTTTTCCGGTGGCGATAATACCGTCTTCAATGCTGTTTAGAATGGCCGAAAGCCACCGCTCTTGACTCTTTAACTGAGAGTTGAGTTTGAACTTATAGAGCGCGATGTCGATGGTGGTGTAGAGTTCCCGCTCTTTAAAAGGTTTGAGGATGTATCCGTAGGGTTCCGCCTCTTTTGCCCGCTCGAGGGTCTGTTCGTTGGAATAGGCGGTGAGGAAAATTACCGGAATGTTATACTCTTGTTGAATCGTTTTGGCCGCGTCGATCCCGTCGGTCTCTCCTCCCAGCATGATATCCATGAGGATGATGTCGGGAGCATACGAGGCTGCCGTCGAGACGGCATCCTCGCCGGTGGATACGATCTCCGGAGACGGGTATCCGAAACGTTCGAGTCGTTTTTTCAAATCGAGAGCAATAATTCTCTCGTCTTCGACAATTAGGATTTTTTCTTCGCGCATGTACTACTCACTACTGGACGATTCGGGCCATGATTACTCTCAATCATACAAACTTTGGGAAGAAAAATCAAACAGGGCGCGCCGTGAAACAGAAGCCTTGTATGTGCTATAATGCATGTATGAAGCATTTTGAGAACCCGATGTCGCGGGAGAGCCTGCGAAAACGACGTTATCCCCGGGAAGAGGACGAACGGGGACATTATTTTCGCGATACCACCGCTATTATCCATTCGTACCCTTTCAGACGTTTGAAGCATAAAACGCAGGTGTTTTTCTCCCCGAAAAACGATCACATTTGTACGCGCATAGAGCATGTGATGCATGTTGCTTCGGTCGCCGCCGCCATCTGCAGAGGCCTCGACCTGGACCCCGATCTGGCGTGGGCTATTGGACTGGGACACGACCTTGGCCATACCCCTTTCGGCCATGTGGGGGAGAAGGTGATGGACGAATTGAAAGGGGATTACGGGGGCTTTATTCACGAGCTGTATTCCCTGCGGGTGGTTGATCATTTGGTGAACTACGGAAAGGGGCTCAACCTCACCTACGCGGTGCGGGATGGCATCGCCACTCATTGCGGTGAGAAGTTTGAACAGAGTATCACCCCCGATTTTACGGAAAAAGAGCTCGACCGGCTCGAGACGCGCGAGGAATATCCCGCCACCTGGGAAGGGGCGGTTGTGCGAATGGCCGATAAAATTGCCTATCTGGGACGGGATGTGGAAGATGCCGTTCAATTGAAGATAATTGATAAAGAGGAGATTCCCGAATCGGCAGCGCGTGTTCTGGGCGCCTCTAACAGCGAAATCATAAGCTCCCTCGTTTCGGATGTGATTTCTGTCTCCTCGGAGATAGGGGCTATCGGCTTCAGCGACGAGGTCTACGCAGCTATGCGGGAGCTTAAGGAGTTCAATTACCATAATATCTACCGCAATCCCATCCTGGCGGACTATCATCGCTATTTTGACAGAATTTTGCGGACACTCCACTCTTACCTGGAAGAGATCTTTTCTCTGTACCGCTTTGACCCGGAGGCGTACCGACGAGAGCGGAACCTGTTGGCGGTGCGCTTTGGCGATTATGCCGCAAAGATGCAACCCTTCTACAATCGGTTCGACGGCGACTATGAAAACTTGACCTTTGACTATATAGCGGGCATGACCGACGATTATGCCCTCGAGTGTATATCGGAGATTACCATTCCCAAGAAGATGGAGGAGCAGTTTGACCAATTCCTTCTGGGCAGTTGAGAATGGCTATTTCAAAGGAATAGTGGCTTGACAGAAACGAGAATACTGCTATGATCCAACTCATATGAATACAGAAACACACTGGGATGAGGAGAACCCTCTCCAAGAGCTTGCACGGGCGCTTGCCGCTGAAGATGATCCCCGTTTTGTGGAAGAGTTTCTCAAAAGTCTTTTTACCGAAGCGGAGATTCGTGAAATGGGCAAGCGCTGGGCCCTCGTTCGGCTGCTCGATGAGGGGTACAGTCAGCGAAAGATAGCACAACAATTGGGACTGAGCCTCTGCAAGATCACTCGCGGTTCTAAAGAATTGAAGAAAGAGAACTCTTCCTTTCAGCGGATGGTCGATCTCTACAAGAAAACGTATAACGAATCCACCGTCTTCTGAAGGTTTTTTACTGAAGAAAGATTGCTTACTGAAGGGCGTGTGTAACGGGAACGATACGGCCTTCGTTCCTGTTATGTGGGCGCCGGAGTGTGAATGCCGTTAAGTGGGCGCTCTTCCTTCGGGCAAGCAAAAACGCGGCAGATTCAGCGTTCTCACTCAGGAAAACCAGCGCACTATCTCATCGGCGACTCGTTCCTTCTCCTCCCCGTTCACCATCACATGCGGACTGTTTTCAAAAACAATCTTCTCCTTTGCCGATGAGGAGGTACAGCGCCGCTCTACCATATCGGCCACGCTCACCGGGACGGTATTATCCGCTCGGGAGACAAGCGTCAGCACGGCTCCGGTCACCCTTTGCAGCAGCCGCCGTGAGTGGCGCTGAAGTGCATAGAGTTCGGCCACCTGAACGGTGGAGTTCCACTCCCAGTATTCCCGGGCCAAAAAGAGACGTTCGGGGTCCTCGCTTTGCTCCTCGTACGAGGAGCGGATGCCGGGGATAAAGAATTTGAGCAGCGGAGTGAAGGGGATCAGAGAATTGGTCGTAGATAGGGCGGGGGCTGCAAGTGCGATCCGTTCAACGGGAAAGCGTGCTCCGAGTATGAGCGCCAATACGCCCCCCATGGACAAGCCCGTCACATAGACGCGCTCGCAGCGGCTGCGCAGTTCCAAATACTCATCGATGACCTCCCGGAGCCAGTCCCGGGCGCCGGTCCGCAAAAAGTCGGCGCGGTTGCTCCCGTGGCCCGGCAGACGCGGGAGGGCGACCGTAAAACCGGCGGCGTGCAGCCGTTTGGCAAGATAGAGCATATCCTCGGGAGTACCGGTAAATCCGTGAATCACCAAAACTCCCGTCTTCCCGCCGGAGAAATACTTGCTGCGCGCGGAGGGTTGAATGGCTGTGTCCGCTGGAATTCTGTCGCACTTCATAATTGCTGTATAGCATGCACCGTCCGGGCTGTAAAGAGAGCGCATATATGCAGCCGGTAATTGCATCAGTGCCGTATTAATGCTATACATTTGTATAGTATTATGGAACGCGTTGTGTATCCACCCCTGCATTGCAGAAGTTATTTTTCCCTCCTTCGGGGCGTTCTCTCTCCGGAGGAGCTGTGCGAGGAGGCACGGTGGCAGGGGGCGAAGGCGGTTGGCCTTGTCGATATAAACGGTTTTTACGGGCTGCAGCGCTTTGCCGCCGCCGCCCGCCAGCGGGGTCTGAAGGCGCTGTACGGGACGGCCCTCTACCGCGGTGAGCGCTATCTCTGCACCGTGCTCTGCTGCACCCCGGAGGGCTTTGCCCGGGCTAACACCCTCGTCACCCGACTTTTGGCGGCGGATGTCCCTGTGCCTCCCCGTAAGTCAGAGGAAGCTCCTCCCGGGAGAGAGGGGCTTTATCGCTATGCTCGCCGGGAGCATTACGACCCGATCGAGGATCTGCTGCGGGAAGGATGGACGGGACTTAGAGTGCTGGCGACGGAGCCGGAAATCCTGCGCCGGCTGTCCCGGCGGAGTACGCAGGGGCTCTATGCGGGGCTTGCCTACGGACGCCCCGTCGATCGGCTGCGGCGGCTGGCCCGAGAATTGGAGATCGGCGTCTTTGCTTACAACGATGCGGTGTATCGCGGGCCGGAGCAGCTGCCGCTCTATCGGATTCTGCGGGCCATCGGGCGCAATCGTCCGCTCTCTTCGATCCCCAATGCCGGGGGGCTGGATGAATCGCACAGGATGGCGGGACAGAGGGAAATGGAGCGCTACTTTAGCGCGGTGCCGGAGGCACTTGAGGAGGCGCGGCGGCATGCTGCAGAGGCCGCAGGCTACGCGCTCCCCCGGCCGCTCCTCTTTCCCGCCTTTCGCGGGATGGGAGAGCGGGAGGCCTATCGCCGCTTGAAGGTTCTCTGCCTGCGCGGCGCCCTTCGTCGTTACGGGGTGGACCTGCGCCGGGACTGCTCGCCTCCGGGAGGACGGATACGCCGGCGGCTGCTCTACGAATTATCGATTATTCGCGGCAAGCGCTTCTCCTCCTATTTCCTGGTAGTGCACGATATCGTCAGCCGCTTTCCGCGCACCTGCGGGCGCGGCAGCTCCGCCGCCAGCATCGTCTCCTACTTGCTGGGGATCACGCACGTGGAGCCGTTGCGTCACCGGCTCTACTTCGAGCGTTTTCTCAATCCGGGGCGGAAAGACCCTCCGGACATTGACGTGGATTTTCCCTGGGACGAGCGGGAGCAGGCCCTCGAGTACGTGTTTCGCACGTATCCCGGACAGGCGGCGATGGTGGCCGATCACGTGACCTTTGGGCCCCGGTCTGCACTCCGGGAGCCGGCGCGGGTGATGGGCTATGAGAAGGCGGATATCGACCGCTTTGCCGGTATGTGGCGCCGCGGGGAGACGGATCGGCTTCCGAAGGCGCTGCGCTCGGCAGCGGCGGGGCTCTATGGGCTGCCCCGTAATATCGGTACCCATCCGGGGGGAGTGGTGATTACTCCCGGCCCTATAGAGCACTACACGCACACCGAGCTCTCCCCCCTCGGCTGGCCGGTGATCGCCTGGGAGAAGGACGGTGCGGAGGATGCCGGCTTCGTCAAAATAGACTTGCTGGGCAACCGTTCTCTCGGAGTGCTCCGGGACTGCATTGCCGCGGTAAATGCCCGGTATGGCACCCGAATCGCCTGGGACCGCTTCAATCCCCTCGACAACAAAGCCACCGAGCGAATGATCGCTGCCGGACGGACTTTGGGCGTGTTTTATATCGAATCTCCCGCCACCCGTCAGCTGCTGCAGAAAATGGGGCGGGGCGACTACGAACACCTTTTGATCGCCAGCTCGATTATTCGCCCGGCGGCCAATCGCTACATAGGCGAGTTTGTGCGCCGGTTGCGGGGCGGGGAGTACCGTCGGTTTCCGGGAGCCGCGGGAGAGGTGCTGGAGGAGAGCTACGGTATTATGGTGTACCAGGAGGATGTCTCCAGAATCGCCGTTGCCGCGGCGGGTTTTTCCTCCGCCGATGCCGACGGGTTGCGCAAGGTGCTTTCCAAAAAGGATCGGCAGAGACGGCTGCCGGCCTTTCGGGAGGCCTTCTTCTCCGGCGGTCTCGCCCGGGGGTATGCGCAACACACCCTGCAGGAGCTGTGGGACGCGATTCTCTCTTTCGACGGCTACTCCTTCTGCAAGGCTCACAGCGCCTCGTATGCGCTGCTCTCTTACAAGCTGGCGTGGATGAAGCGGCACTTCCCGCTGATTTTCCTGGCACAGGTGATCAATAACGGCGGCGGTTTCTACTCGCCGCAGGTATATTTCAACGAGGCACGCCGGCAGGGGTATCCCCTGCTTCCGCCCAGAGCGGAGGCGAGCGGGCTTCGCTGCAGTGTGGATGCCTCCCGGGGAGGGCTCCGGCTTGGCTTGGACCGAATCGGGGAGCTCTCCGGGGAAGTGGCCGAGCGTATCGTAGACGTACGGGAGCAGAGCGGCGACTATGAAGGAGTATACGACTTTTTCAGACGCGTGCGGCCCGACTACGCCTCGCTGCGCGCACTTATCCGCAGCGGCGCACTGGACGGATTGGCCGCAGCCAAAGCGGGAGATCGTGAAGGAGACCGGGAGGGGGGCTACACCCGGCCGCAGCTCTTTTGGCTCCACTTTCATCGCCAGCGGGACGATGGGCTCTTTGGCCCGCCGCCGGTGCCCGTTTCGATCGGCGATTATTCCCCCCCGCAGAAACTGCTGGATGAATACCGCTTTACCGGGCTGATCTTCACCCGCCATCCTCTGGATGTCTTTCTTCCCCGTCTTTCGCACTGGCAGGGAGGGAATCCGGAGCTGATCGATTCCCGCCGGCTGGCCGAAGCGGTGGGAGGACGGATCAGGATAGCCGGGATGCTGGTGATGGAAAAAGAGGTACGTACCTCAGCGAGAAAAGAGATGGCGTTTGTATCGTTTGAAGATCCCTACGCTCTCTTCGAGGCGGTATTCTTTCCCGCCGCCTATGCCCGGGAGCGCGACAAACTGGCCGATGGGGCGGCATTCGTGGTGGAAGGAAGGGTGGCACGGGAATGGAAGGCTATCTCCATTACTGTGGAGGCGCTGCATCCGCTCTCCCGGCGGGGCGGAAGCAGGGAAAGAGAGAGGATGGAGAGTTGAACCGAGACGGGAACTCGGGTAGAATTATTTGGAGGAGCCGGGAATATGGTGCAGTGGGTGCCGGAACGGATTACGATTTTTCACCTCTACCGCCGCGACGGGCGGGAACTCTATCTTCACCCCTTTGACGATCCTCAGGTGATGCTCTCCCTCCGGCAAGGTGTTGAAGTAGTAGGAAAATACGGGGAAGAGCCCCGTATGGATGGGGTGACCTCTTTTCACCGTCAGTTGTATGCGTACATCGACAATGCGGTCCGGCTTTGGGCGCGGGAACAGCATTTTATGACCAACTTTCTTTGTGCGGCGGTTTTGTTTGTAGCGTTGTATGTGCTGCTCACTCTCGGAGGTTTGAGCCCTCTGGCGGCCTGGGGAAACGCGTTCGTTTCGTTGACGGCCGCTGGGATTCTCTATGTATATTGCGTGCGCCGGGCGGAACAATCCGAGGAGGTCGAGGAGAAGCGGGAGTATCTGCGGGGGAAAGTGGACCGGATTCGCTTTTTCCCCGACGAGTTTGTGAAAGATGTGGAGCAGCAGCTGCATCGCAGTGAGTCGGTACACACAAAAAAGCTATTGGAGTCGATTGTTGCTCCCCAGGAGGAATTGTTCGCCAGCCGGAACATCGAGGATGGACGGCAGATGCTGCAGTATCTGGAACGGAAACTATCTGCACGCGGCTACAAGCGGCAGGAACGTATTCTACGGAAGTATCGGCGAAAACGCGGAGACAATGCCAGTCTCCGTTTCGGAAAGCTTTCCAGGGTAATTAAACGGGAAGAACTCGACCTCTCGCTTTTTGCGATGTACCGTTCCCTAAAGGAACGGTTCGAAGTCTCCGGCCGTACCGGAGGAAGGAGAGAAGAATAAGGGGGGAGCGGAGACCGACGCGACGGAGACCAGGGCTCTTATTCTACCTGGTTCATCTCTTCCATCCGTTCCCGCAATTCGAGAGATCGTTCGGCAACTTCAATATTCTTTGCTGCCGGCTGGAAGGTGGGGGCTATCTCCAAAGCAGCCTCCCAATAGGCGATGGCTCTGACCAGCTTTCCTTTCGAGTAGGCTTCGAGACCTGAAATGTAAAGTTCGTCTACTCGCCGCCGTTTGTCCGACCTGCCCCGATCACCCAAGTTGAGGTTTGCCTCGATGCTGAAACGATCGGGGCGGCTCAGCTGGGTCGTCATATCGAGAGTATAATTGACGATGATGTTCATCGTGTCTATGGAAATCCCGGAGCCCACGGTGAAACGAGGATTGGCACCGCGGTGGGTAAAACCGCTATGGATGGAGAAAAAGTCGGTTACCTGCACCTCGGTACCGGCGGCCATATACATTTTTTCCCATTCGTCGGCGGGAAGATTGAGAGCGAAGGGCATATTGAGGTCGAAGGCAATAAGAATCGGCCGGTACGGGGAGTAAGAGAAGCCCCCGGTAAACGTAGAAGGCAGGGGTTCGCCTTCGCTTGGGAAGCCGATATTCTTCACTGCCGCGCCCACGGAAAAATTGCGTTCCCGGGAGGGGTAGAACTTGAGAAAGTTAAAGCGGGTCAGCATGCCGACATCGGTCATCGCAGTGAGGATGGATTGGGAGCCCACATCTTGATCCTGATAGAGGGATTCGGGCACATTGCGGTAGGCAAACTTCATATTGGCTCCTACAGCGAGGCCGTAGAAGTAGTAGCTGGAGAGGAAATTGTAGGAGATGTTGGCCGTGCCCACCATTTCGGAGAAGTAGCCGCGTGCGTCGCGTTCGCCCCACTCGTTGTAGGCGGTAAAGGGGAGGTAGAGGAACTTGCCCCCCAGACCGATACCCAGATCCTGAAAGCGCATGGTGTAGATCACCCCCTCGACGGAGGTGTCGGCAATCCAGTTGTTGTGTTGCAGCGTGAGTTCGGTATTTTCGAGGACGGAACTGCCTGCAGGGTTTGCTTCCATGAAGCTCGCTTTTTTAGCAACTGCGGTATAGGCGGTGCCCATCCCTTCATACATACCGCCGATGGGAATAAGAAGAGTGGGGAAAATGGTGCGGCCGGTATTGGGGTCGGAGAAGAGGGAGTTATCGGCGAAATTACTGTATGAGTAGTAAAAATCGGACAGATCACCCCCCTGCGCCGCCGAGGGCAGTGCTGCCACGAGGAGGAAAAGAACTGTGAACTTCCGAATACCTTTCATCTCACTCTAGAATATACACTGATTTTCTCCATTTTTCCAGGTTTCAGGTCTATAGAACGCCTAATGAAACCGTAAAATATGTTCCATAGAGCCGTAAACTGCGGTGGCAAAACCAAAAGCGCTCTCCAGATAGGGTACATGCGGCGGAGGAATTCAGCCGCTGCTTGAAATTTGTCGATATTAATGTGGTACATTATCAGTAAGAGATATTACCGGTGCAATATAGCGGGTTCCGACTTATAACGATTCTATGCATTCTCATTCTCGCCGGCGGAGCGGTACTCCCGCTGTATGGGGGAGGTGCGTCGGAAAAGGAAAATCGTCTCCAGCGGGCAGAGGAACTGATAGAGGAACGGCGCTACAACGAGGCGATGACTCTTTTGAGTGAAGTAATGAAACAGGAACCGGAGAAGTTCGATCGGGCGGAAGCGCTGATGGAGGAAGTTCGTTCCGCCAGAGAAGAGTACAACCAAACCTACGAGCGGCTTATTTCGATCCTCAATATCGGCCCTGAGGAAGAACTTGACGAGCAGCAGGCGTACGCAATTATTCAGCGTCTCGAGGAGCTGGATGCTGATCCCAACGAGGCCTCTGTGGAAGCCTTCGCGCAAGCCCGCCGATCGATTATATTTACCGTTAACGACCAGGAGTTCAACCGCATTATGCGGGAGGCGAATGCCAGACTCGCCGAAGGAGCGTGGAGTGACGCCGTGGATCTCTATCTCTCCGGTTTTTCCCTGCATCGGGACCTCTTTCAGGAGGTCGGTTACGGTGAATTGCAGAACCAGCAGATCGAGAACCTGAAAGAGAGTATCCGGGAAGCGGCCAAGCGTTTCAAGGAGTTCCAGCCGCAGCTGGAACAGCAGACCGACGCAGCACTCGAGGCGGTAGAAAACGCCGAGGCGCCCCTCGAGGATGAGCGGATGCAGGAGGTGCTTGAGGGGTATAGGGAGCTCCTCGGCCTCTGGGATGAGGTGGCCACCACAGCGGGAGAGCTGGAGGCACTTCGACTGGATCTGCTCGGAGGCGAGGATAATGACATTCCCTACCTTTCGACGCTGCGGATTCTTTCCCGCGGGCGAAATCGGAGTGAAGAGGCCAACGGTATTGCCGGGGCTATCGAGCGGGCGGTGGATGAAGAGTACGGCAGACTGCGTACCGCCCTCCGGGACTCTTACCGTAATTTCTTTACGGTGGGCCGGGAGGAGTACTACACCGGCGATTTTGAAGCGGCGAACAGCGATCTTACCCTTGCGATAGATCATGCAGCGGCGATGGCGGAGGTGAACCGAATTTGGTCCAACCACCTCGAACGCAGTGCCGCTCTGGATATTCCCGCCAAAACAGGCCTCTCTCAGCGGGAACTGCGCTCCAGCGTCCGCTATGTGCGCACGGTACAGAACGCGGCGGAAGAGTATCTCCAGCTTCCGGCTATTGCTCAGAGTACCCGGCAGGCGGAGGAACAGGCCGAACAGGCGGAAGAGGCTCCGACTCTGCGTGAAGCCCGGGAAGTGCTGCAGCAGAACCAGCAGCGCGTGACTGAGCTGCAGAGCCAAGCGAACGAGTTTGTCTCCACCCTCAAGTCCCGGGCGGAGGATACGGCCGCAGAAGCCGGGGAATCGGATGAATCCGGAGAGGGGGAGGCACTGCAAGTTATGAACCGTCTGCAGGAAGAACTCCGCAGCCGGATGGAGGAACTGCGGTCGGCTGAAGCGGAGTTCGTACGGCGTATCGCCGAGCTGGGATATCAACCTCCCCGCGAGGGGCTGAGCCGGGCGGAAGAAAATCTCGATACCGCCCGCAGTTACGTGGAGGGGGTAGAGGAGCAGATCACAGAAGAAAGCGAGCCGGTGTCGGTGCGCTATCCTCGCCGGAGTGCGGATCTCGTCGAAGAGTCCAGGACTCTGCTTCAGGAAGCCGCGAACGGAGCGGAAAGCGTGTTAGAGGAACTGTCCGGGCAGGAGGAGTATCTCGCAACGCGTCAGCCCGTTCAAGAGGCCCGGCGCGCGGGAGAAGCGCTGCTGGAACGCATCGGAGAGCTGCGCGGGCGGGCGCAGGATATTGCCGCACGGGCGCAGGAGCTCAATCGTCAGGCGGACCTTGCCGTGGAGGAGGGCAATCTCCGCTTTCAGGAGGCGCAGGCGCAGTTGGAGCGCGGGAACTTTGAACGCGCCCGTGATAAGCTGGAGCAGGCGAGCGATGCGTTCTCTCAGTCCCTCAACTACCGGGAGGATGAGGAAGTTCGTACGAGAATCGACGAGGATTTGCCCGAGCTTGCCGAGACTATTCTTGACCAACAGAACCAGGCGATTGTTCGGGAAGTTCGCGGGCTTATCAGTCGGGGAAGAGAACTATTTTTTCAGGAGAACTTCATCGAGGCTGAAAAGGTGCTGCAGCGGGCACAGTCGCGTTGGCTTCAGACGCACCCCGAAGACGATCCCGAAATCAACATTTGGCTCGAGCGAGTACAGCGGGCCTTGGAAACTACCAGCGGAGTTCGAATCGCCACCACCGACCCGCTTTACCCCGATATGATGCAGGTGCTCAATTTAGCCCGCAAGGATTATCGTGAAGGTGCAAAACTCTATGAAGAGGGACAAGAAGAGGAGGCGATGCAACGCTTCCGGGAGGCGGAGAAAAAGATCGAATATGTGAAGGAGCCGTTTCCCAACAATAAAGAGGCGGGAGTGCTCTATCTGCGCATTTTAGAGTATACCAGCCCCCAAGATTTTAGTACCATCTTCAACAGCCGCTTTACCGCAGCCAGGGAGAAGATAGAGACCGTGCCGGAGGAGGCGTACAGAGAGCTGCAGGTGCTCAAGGAGATCAAACCCGATTACCCGGGCATGGATGAGGCGATACGGGAGGCGGAAATCGCTACCGGCATACGGCAGCCGCCGCCCGATCCGGAGAAATTGGCGCGGGCCAGAGAACTCTATCAGCAGGCACAGGAGATCGTAGAAGAGGATGTGCGGGCCCGCTTTCCGGTAGCGCTCACCTATCTCAATGAGGCGCTGAAGCTCAACCCCGACTTTGAGGATGCCATAGTTCTGAAGGACCGTGTCCAGGCAGGGCAGGGCGGCCAGGTTCGGGTAGTCCTTGACAGTGTAGACCAGCAGAAATTACGTCGGGCGGAAGAGCTCTTTATCGAATCGCGGTATTACGAGGCCAGCGCTATTGTGAATCAGTTGTACCAGGACCCGGAAAATCGAAAGAATCCCAAACTGATCGAACTGAGAAGGAGGATCGAATCGAAACTGTAAGTCTCTGCTGCCACGCCCGGCGAACAGTGTGCCTCCTTTTTGTTTTGATTCTCCTCGTCGGCACGGCGGGTGTCTCCGCCGCCCAGGAACTGTACTGGGAAGAGCCCGAGATTGCGGTCCCGGACGGGGGGCGTTTCCCGCAGACCGCCCAGGGGGGCGAAACTGCGGCGGTGCTCTATCACCGTTTCTCCGATGAGGGCGAGAATGCCCAGGTGACGCTCTCACTATTGGTAAAGCGCGGTCAAAGCGACTGGCAGCGAGTCGAGCAGACGGTGGAGCCCTTCTCCTATACCGGAGAAGAGGTCCCGGTAGCCTCGTCGGCGGTGGACGAGAGCGGACGGGTACTGATTGCGACGGCCCCTTTGGGCCGGGGAATCGATATTTACCGGAGCGACAAGGAGGTCTCTTCTTTTCGGCAAATAGGCAGCGTAGGACGCGAGGGAAGCGAGGCGGTTACGGTAGCCCCCCGAATTGTGCGGACCGATACGGGAGAGTTTATTCTTTTTGTCACCCAGTCCTTCTCCCTGGATACGGGAGTCGAGGGAGAGTCAGGTGAATCCCTCGGAATAACGTACGCGGTAAGCGAGGACGGCAGCGAATGGAGCGATCTCGAGCCTCTGTCGAAGGATCCGCAGCTCTCCTACGTCTATTTGCCCAATCATACCAGCTATTTGGGCCGTGAGTATGTCACCTTTCAGGCCTCCCCCCCGGACAGCCGTTTCTTTCAGCTCTATCTCACCTACAGCGAGGACAACGGACGCAGCTGGTCGGAGCCGGTACGCTTGACCGATTTCGAGGACACCCTGATGAATCCGGAGAACCCGGAAGCCAACAGTTACGACAATCAACGGCCCTTCCTCACCGGGTATGACGGGACCTTGGCCGTAGCCTGGGAGCGGCGGTACGCCGGCGCCTCTACCCCTCAAATTTACTATGCCCGTTTTGACCGGGAGGGAGAGCTGGCGGCGGAGCACGAGCGGATTACCGAAGGCAACTATTCTGCGCGAAATCCCATCCTCATCTCCCGGGAGGAAAATATATATGCTCTCTGGTTTGACGACCGCAAAGGGAATAACCGGATTTTTTTGGCTGACAAACAGGGAATCAGCTGGCAAGAGCAGGATGTGAGCATCATGCCGGGGGAGAGCCAATTTGCCCGGTATTTGATTCTGGATGGGCGGATCTATCTGTTCTGGGAAAATAAGCGGGAGCAAACTTCCCGAATGGTGTTGCTGGAACCGGACCTCTCGGCCACTTCGCCTGATATACGGCCCCTCAACTTTCCCGTAGAGGCTCGCTCGGCCCGGGACCAATACCGCATCGGCTGGAATGTCCCCGATGACTCATCGGGCATCTCCGGTTTTAACTGGTCGGTGGACCGCGACCCGGATGGGCGTCCGGCGGAAGAGATGCGCATTCTCCGCGGAGAAGAGCGGCGAGCGAGCGCAGAGGTGGAGAAAGACGGCAGCTGGTACTTCCATGTAATCGCCCGTGATTATGCCGGAAACTGGTCCGATACGGCGACGATAGAGTTTATACGGGACACGACCCCGCCCCCGCCGGTGGAGTTTGAAGAGCCCGAGCGGGACGATGAAGGCTTTCTCACCTCCAATACTGCTAGGGTGGAGTGGAAAGCGCCGGAGGCTCCGGATGTCAGCGGCTACAGCTACCGGCTCCAGTACCTTGCGCCCGCCGACTATGAGGGGGACCTTGAGCGATTCGACATCCGCGAACCTCCCTCCTCCCGAATGACCGAGGAGCCCGCCTTTTCCTTCAATAACTTGGATAACGGGCTCTGGGCGCTCTCTGTCGCCCCCATCGATCGCGTCGGAAATAAAGGGGTAGCCCGCACCCTCTATTTCCGTCTCAACAAGTATATCCCGGTGACGTACATCACCCGGGTAGGAGTGGAGCAAGACGAGCTGAATCGCTACCATCTGCGACTATATGGACGCGGTTTCTCGGTAGGCGGACGCATCGAACAGGTGATGTTGGATCGCGACGGGGAAAAACCCTACGATTATGTCTTTGAACGTGAAACCGATCGTTACACTGTGCGCACGGACCGCATAGTCGAGGGACCTGTAGTAGAGGATATCCGCGAGGGAACCTACCGCGTCGGAGTAGTGCATCCCAGCCGGGGCGTCTACTTTACCCGTACCCCGCTGGAATTCGAGGCTACGGGGACCGTTAAATTCGGTGATTTTCGAGTGCTGGATACCGGCGATAAGGAGCTGGTTCCTCAGTCTATACTGCTTTTTTCCACCGGCGATTTAGCCTATGCGCTGGCGATGCTGTTGTTGGCGTTGATGGCTGTGTTTGCCGGTTGGCGAATCGTGGTGCTGGCCCGGGAGGGAATAGCGATGCGCACCGAAGTGAAGGCCCTCATCGCCAGTAAGTCGCTTCCGGCGGAGACAAAGAGAAAGAGGTTGCAAGAGATGAAACGACGTGGCATTGGCCTGCATATCAAATTCACCCTTCTGGTTACCTTCCTCGTGTTGATCGTTGTTCTGCTCGTTTCGGTACCCCTGGGGCGCTTCATGATCCAGACTCAGCGCAAGGACTTGACCCAGGGACTGATGGAGAGCACGCAGGTGTTGATCGAGAGTATCAATACCGGGGCGGAGCGCTTTCTCCCGGAGCAAAACACGATCGAACTCGGGCGACTGCCGCTGCAGACCCGGGCCGCGCAGGATGCCCGCTTTGTCACCATTACCGGTCCGCCGGCCTCGTCGGTCCAGAGCGAAGAGGAAGACTCCTATGTATACTTGTGGGCCACCAACGACCCCAATATCGAACAGAAGATCCAGTGGCCCGAGGGTGAGAGGCCGAGCGAAGAGAACGGCGGGAATGTACAGTATCAGCGCGGCGGCGTTCGAATAAAAGACGAGATCTCCCCGCGTATTCCCGAGCTGCGGACACGCATCAACGAGGAGGCCGAGGAACAGGTAGGAGAACTCTCCAACCGGCTGAGAAACTTGCAGCAGGAAGCACAGGAGACGGCTCAGAGGCTGGTGGAGAGTCAAGACGAGGATACTGCTCAATTGCTCCGGGAGCTCCAGGACGAGATATCATCCATCAACACCCGCATCGAAGAGCGTCTCTCCGAAGTAAGCGGGGATATTCGCAGCGTACCGGAGTTCAATTCCGAAGAGGTGCTGGAAGGACCCGATCAGTATGTCTTCTACCAGCCGATCATTTACCGCGGAGATGAGGAGGGGACATACTACCACGGCATGGTGCGTCTGGGGATCTCCACCGAGCGGATACGCGAGGAAATCCGCAGCAGCCGTGAAACCCTTGTGGAGCAGACTGCATTGATCGCTCTGGGAGCGGTGGGGTTGGGCATCCTCGGCTCGATTTTGCTGGCTACCATCATTGTGCGGCCGATCCGCAAGCTGGTGGGGCTGGTGGAAAAGATTCGCGATACCGAGGACAAAGAACAGCTCAAGGACGATCAAGTGACGCTCAACACCAAGGATGAACTTGCCGATTTAGCCGACACGATCGACGGGATGCGCAAGGGCCTGGTGAAAGCGGCGGTAGCCAATAAGGAACTGATGGTCGGAAAGGACGTGCAGAAGATGTTTCTGCCGCTGGTCGAGGACTCCTCCGGTAAGCGGAAGCTGACTACCAGTGAGACGTTCACTGATAATGCGGACTTCTTTGGCTATTACGAGGGAGCAAAAGGCGTGTCGGGTGATTACTACGACTATATGGAGCTCGACCCCGGCCGCTACGCGGTGATCAAATGCGATATTGCCGGTAAGGGGGTCTCCGCCTCGCTGATCATGGTGGAGGTGGCCACGATTTTCCGAAATTACTTTCTCAACTGGCGAGAAGAGCAGCTTAAATCGGCAGGTGGTAAAAGTGGGGCCAGAAAGCGGAAGGACCCCGATTTACAGGAGCTGGTCTACAGCATCAACCGACTGGTCAACGAGCGCGGTTTCACGGGCCGTTTTGCCGCCTTCATTATTCTCCTCTTCGATGCCAACACCGGAAAGACACACATGTGTCATGCCGGCGACTCCCTGGTGCACGTCTACAACAATGCCAAGCGGCAGATGGAGACCATCACGCTCCCGGAGGCTCCCGCCGCCGGAACGTTTGACAACGATATGGTCTCAATGGGCAACGGCTTCCGCAGTGTCCCGCGCAGTTTTTCCGCCGGCGATGCGCTGATACTCTTTACCGACGGTCTCGAGGAGGCGAAGCGGGTGTTTCGGGACGAGCACTTCAAACCCATCACGTGCAACGCCGAAAGCGAGGCCGAGAATGGGGTCCACGGCAATCACAACCTCGGCGAGGGAGACGAGGAGTTCGGTCTTGACAGGGTCCATGCGATCATCAATGCTGTCTTCTCTCGCAGCAGTTTTTCCCTTCGCAAGTATCACAATCCGGTTCCCGATGAGCGGCTGGAGTTCGACTTTTCCGCGTGTAAGGGGACGATCGAGGAGGCGGTCATTGCTCTTGTGGCGGTAGAGAAGATATTCCGCATCTATCCGGATCCGGGAGCGGAGAAAGGCGACCGCGTGCAGGTGGACCGTAAAATCGACGACTTTCTGCAGAAGTATTTTCTCCACTACGAGGGCTATTTTCGCGACCCAATTGAGAGTACCGATTATCCGGAGTACGTGTGGTTCCCCTATCTGAAGGAGGACGAACAGTACGACGATCTTACGGTACTGGGAATACACAAGAAATAAGCGGTGCCGGGAGCGGGCCCGCGGGGAGAGAATGCAGGTTTGGCAACGGGAAGGAAAGAACGACGCGCTAGCGGGGGAGCAAGCCGCTTCTACTGTGAAGTCTGCGGACGGCAGGTACCTCCGGAGGACGAACACTGTCCCTACTGCGGGACTCCGTTTTATGCCGTCAAGTGTCCGCGCTGCGGCTATACGGATAAAGCCATGAGTTTCATAAACGGCTGCCCCTCCTGCGGTTATTTATCGCCTGAACAGCGGAAAGAGGCGGGGAAGCAGACCCGCGATTCCCGGGCCGCCCGGCGTCCATCCCGCGCCGCCGGCAAGTCCTCCAGGACCAAAAGTGTCGCTCCTCATCAGCGTATGGAAAAACGGGAAAAGCGGCACAGCGGAGACCTCTTCACTACGTTTCTGCTCATCTTTCTTCTCTTAGCCCTCGCCGGCCTGATGGTTCTGTATATCGTCATGTAGTGATTGTCATTTAATAGTGATTGTCATCCAATCCGGCCGTGACGGTAGTAGAGCAGCATATCAAAGAACTCCGCCCGGTGCAGGGGATTTTCCCGGTAATACATGAGGTGACTTTCACAGTCGCAGTCGCTCGCACCAAAGCGCGGTACCGTGCCGTCCGACAGCTTCCGGAAACGGGCGGCGAGTTCGCATTCCAGATCTTCGCCGCTGCGTATGGGGAACGAGCGCAGTTCCTCTGCTATTTCGGCAAGATAATCCATGTGCCAGCGGCGCCGTTTACGCCCCCGACGCAGGTGGCGGGCGGTCCTGGAGGTAAGGCCTTTGCGGGCTGAGCCTGCATAGAGGTACCATCCGGCAGGGAAGCGGAGGGAGCCGAGGGCTCCTGTGTGGGTGTGTCGATCCTGCGCGAGCCGTGCGAGTATGAGACAGCTTCCGCGATCGGCCCGGGCATGGTCTGCCGGAGCAAGGTCTATCTCTACCTCCGGATCGGATAGGCGGCACCAGCCTTCCGGGCTGCAGAAGAGGGAAGCGGCATAGATTCCGATGTCGCCGGCGGTATCGGCGAGGGTGACGGAAAAGGTTGGGTCCGTGTGAATGTTCGGGGTAAACCGCCGGGTGTCATGGTGGCTGAGAATAAAGAGTACGCTGCCCCCCGCAGCGGAGTCGCCGGTTTCCCCGCGGGCAAGACGCTGGAGGTGCCGCAGATGACGGGCCCCCCGTTCGGTAGGGGCGTCGGGGAACATTGCCCGCCCTTCGGAGCTCAGCGTGCAGTTTTTCACCTCCACAAACTCTCGGCGTCCCCGATAGTTCACCAAGAAGTCGAAGCGGCTCTCTGCCTCGGTGTATTCGGCACGAATATTATCTGCCCCGGGAAAGAGCGTGGGCAGCACCAGGGCCTCGGCGGCGCGGTTGGCGCGCACCGAAATGAGAGAGATCACTTTGCCCTGGAAATAGACGGCGGCGAGGGTCCATTTAGTCTTGCGCCCGCCGCCGGGGGAGTGCTCGAGGATCACGCGCCGGCCGGGGACCAGCAGTTCGATTAACCGGCCCGGGTTGGCGCAGTGAGCCTCCAGTGTACGACTTTTGACATCCACCCGCACCAAAAACCGGTTGGGGCGGGAGAGAAATGTCCCTTCGAGGTCGCCGTGAAAAAGACGCACTGTTGTGCTGCGCTCACGAGACAGTTCAGGAGAAGAGATTCTCTATCTCCCGGTGGTAGAGCTGTACCACCCGATCGCGGCGAATCTTCATCGTGTGTGTCAGCTCCGTGCCGACTTCAAAGGGCTTCGGCAGCAGCGTGAAACGGTAAATGCATTCGAAATGCTTGAAGCCGGTTTTCGGATTTACCAGCCGCTGAATCTCCTCGTGCACGTACTCCTGGATTTCCGGATTGTTCAGCAGCTCCTCCTGCTGAATGTAGCTGATATCGTTCTCCATGGCGTACGATTCCAGTTTCTCCATTTCGGGGATGATCAAGGCGGCGAGGAACTTCTTGTCCTGTCCTACCACCATCGACTGCTGGATGAGCTGAGAGGAGTTGAGCTTGTCTTCGATCGGAACCGGCTCGATATTTTCTCCGCCTAGCAGGACGATTGTCTCTTTAGTGCGTCCGAGGATCGTAAATTCCCCGCTGTGGGTGAAAACCGCCACGTCCCCGGTGTTGAGCCACCCTTCGTGGAGGATTTGTTCGGTAAGATCGGGTCGCTTGTAGTAGCCGTCCATGATCTGAGGGCTCTTCACGTGGAGCTCACCCTTTTCACCGGCGGGCTGCAACGCTCCCTCCGAGTCTATCACCCGGGACTCGATGTCCCGCAGTAGCGATCCTACGGTGCCGGCCATTGGATGAGACTGCTTGCGGGCGGCCAGTATGGGTCCGGTTTCGGTGAGCCCGTAGCCTTCTATCAACAGGATCCCGGCCGCCTGGAAAAAGCGGTCTACGTGATGGGGGAGGGCGCCGCCGCCGGAGATACCGGCGATAAAGCGTCCGCCGAGCTTGGCCTGCAATTTGCGAAAAACCAGCAGGTGGCCGAGCAGTTTGAGGGGGGTGAGTACAATGAGCGGCAGAATGCTGAGCCCTTTGTCCAGCGCGTTGGAGCGGCGGTGGAAGTCAGGAATACGCTGGGTAAACATATTGAAGAAATAGGAGTGAAGCTCGCCGACACCTACGAAAAAGGTAAAGAGAGTGAGCTTCACCCCTCCCTGTTTTTTCATGTTGCGGTAAATAGCCGCTTTGATCCCTTCCCAGATGCGCGGCACCGAGGCAAGCCACTGCGGTTTCACCTTTTCCATATCGGGCAGCATCACCGATCCCACCGGTTTTGAGTAGGCTATGGCAGCGCCGCAGTTGAGCACTACGTATTCAACCGCCCGCTCAAAGGAGTGCCATACCGGCAGTACGCTCAACAGGATCTCCCCCGCCTTGATATAGATGTGCTCGTAGATGCGGTCGAGCTGAAAAATGAAGCTGCGATGGCTCAGCATAACCCCTTTGGGGTCACCGGTGGTTCCGGAGGTGTAAATCAGCGTGGCAATCTCGTCGATGCTCCCCTCATCTACCCGGTTGTTAAAGAACTCTTCGTTTTCGCTGAAAAAGGCTTCCCCTGCCTGTTCGAGCTCTGAAAAAGACATGAGCGTCACTTTACTCGCGTTGTTCGAGCTTACCTGTCGGGAATCGTCAAACAGGATAATCCGTTCCAGTGCGGGCATCTCATCCTTGTGGGAGAGAATCTTATCGGCCTGTTTCGCATTTTCCGCAAACACCAGCGAACAGTCTGCGTGGGAAAGGATAAATCGTACTTCATCTTCGGTGGAATCCGAACCGCGGGGGACATCGATGGCGCCGATGCCCAGAATGGCGAGATCGGTGATAATCCACTCTTTGCGGTTGTCGGCGATAATGCCTACATGCTCTTTCTGGGCTACGTTTAAGGTGTGCAGGCCGCAGCCTATCACTTGTGCTCGCCGGTAGAGTTCGCGAAAGGTAATGGGCTGAAAATCGCCTTCCTTATCTTTACTCAGCAGAGCGGTGTATTCGGGAAACGCCCCCGCTACATTACGGATCCGTTTCGGGATCGTGTCCAACTGTTCCATTCTCGGCTCCCCTTGCCTAGTAGTTTTGTTCCGCGCTCCGTACGGCCAGCCGTTTCTCCAGTATGCCAAAGGTCAGCACCTCGGGCAGGAGCTTTGGCTCGTCGCTCCCGGGCGGATAATATGCGTATACCGGTACGCCCGCCCGGTCGTACGATCTGATCCACCGCTCGATCACCGGATCGCCCGTGGTGTAATCACCGTACAGAACGTGGATGCCGCGGTTTGCAAACAGTTTGTCTG
This sequence comes from uncultured Spirochaetaceae bacterium, assembly GCA_964346455.1. GTDB lineage: Bacteria > Spirochaetota > Spirochaetia > DSM-16054 > Sediminispirochaetaceae > CAYFUX01. The sequence continues at coordinate 58,249 of CAYFUX010000005.1, read as the reverse complement.
CTCGTTCGGTATAGAGCACCGTTTTTTCATTGAGGGTGCATACTGAACACCATTCGGCGGAAAAAACTACAAACACCGGCTCGCCCTTTTGGCGGTATTCGGCAAGCTGCTCCGGCTCGAATCGCTCCCAGCCTTCGTGCAGCTGCTGTACTTGCGTCGGTGCTTCCAGCCTTTCCGGTCTGACAAACCAGCCCGCGGCCGACACACTCAGTATAACGAATAATCCCAGAATAATCCACTTTTTTTTGGCTCTCGATGAAGGGGAAACCAGCTTTCCGTAGCCCCAGAGCAGCACCGCAAGAGAGAAGAGAAAGAGGAGTATGCGGATCATCGAGGCGGTGTTGACCAGGCTGCCGAGAATGGAGAGGAGGTAGATTACGGTCGCAATGAGTACAAACCCCATCAACTCCTTGAAGGTGTTCATCCACGGGCCCGGCTTGGGAAGCCGATGGATAAGTCCCGGTTTAACGCCCAGCAGGAGAAAGGGGGAGGCAAAGCCGAGGCCGATAACGGCAAAGAGCGTGAGAATCACCGCCGGCGGCTGGGTGAAGGCAAAGCCGAGGGCGGTGCCGAGGAGCGGAGCTGTGCAGGGCATTGCGAGAACCACGGCAATAACGCCGTTGAAGAAGGCTCCCAGCAGTCCTTTGGACTGAGCCTGCTGGATGCTGCCGCCCATCACCGGAGCGTGAAATACATAGACGTCGAAAAGGGAGAGGGCGAGGGCGAAGACCAGGGCGGTGAGTATCACGACAAAGAGGGGGTTCTGAAATTGAAATCCCCAGCCTACGAGTTCACCGGAGAGTTTCAGAGCTATCACAAACGCCGCGAGCACGGAGAGGGAGAGGAGAATCCCGGCGGTATAGAGGAGCGACCCGGTGAAGATATCCCGGCGGCTGCTGCCGCTCTGTTTGACCAGGTTGAGGGCTCGCAGCGAGAGAATCGGCAGCACACAGGGCATGATGTTCAGTAGAAGCCCGCCGATGAAGGCAAAGAGAAGATACTGCAGCAGAACCGCAGCACTCAGTCCCCCTTGGTCCGCCGCACCGCGTGCAGCCGCCGCCGTGGTCTCGCCCGCTTCAGCGGCTGCTGCACCGGATGCTGCATTCGAGGAGCTGCTCGCCTCGCCGCCGGCAGCCCCGGAGGCATCAACGCCGTCTCCGGATACGGTGATTTCGATTATGTGCTGTTGATCTTGAGGAAAAAGGCAGGCGCCCCCGTCCTCGCAGATCTGGTAGCTGGCGGTTACTGGAATGCGGTATGTCCCCGGATTAGTTCCCTCCTTGATCTGCAGGGGGGCGGTGAGCGTGGCGCGGTCGTAAAAGTTGATCTCCCCTTTTTCCCGCGTCCCCTCCGGGTATTCGATCTCCCCGAGGCTAACCGGTGCAGAGGGAGGTATGGAGAAGGTAAAGTACTCTTCCTGTTTTATCTGGTGATAGCCGTCGGGGAAACTATAATGCACCGACAGCCGAACGCTTGCTCCCGGGGCAAGGGACTTCTGGGAGGAGAGCTCAGCTTGGGTTTCCACCGGAGGGGGTTCCGAAGAGGAGTCAGAGTCAGAGAACGCATCGCCAAGCCCATCTTGGGCTCCCGCAAAGAACACCGGTACAAGGAGGGACAAAGCGATGAGAACTAAAAACCGTGTGTTGTGCTGCATAACGAAAGCTCTCCTCAGGAAAAGAGTTCTTCCAGTGCTGCTACGATCTCTTCCTCCGTCCAGTCACGGGCGCCTACGAGCCTGGCGGTGAGCTTGCCTTCCGGACTGACGATCCAGGTGGTAGGGACACTACCGGTGCCGTAATTACTATAGACCGAACGGGAGGTGTCGAGCAGGATCGGGAAGGTATAGCCTCCCTCGGAGACAAAGGTTTCTATCTTCTCCCGCGTTTCCCGGGGCGGGTTGGGAGCGGCAACTGCCAGGATCGTAAAATCATCACGTGAGAAGCTATCGTAGAGTTCCTGCATGGAAGGCATTTCCCGGCGGCAAGGGGGGCACCAGGTGGCCCATAAGTTTATCAGCACCACCTGCCCGCGGTAATCGCTGAGAGAGACCTCGTTCCCCTCGAGATTCTTGAGGGTAAAATCGGGGGCGGAAATCTCCTTTTTGGGTACCCCGAAACCGGCTTGGTAGAACATCCGCTCGGCTTTACTCAGTCCCTCGGGCATCTCCTGGGAGGAGAGGAAGGAAACGGCGAATAACAGCAGCGCGGCTGCGGCGATTGTTGTTCGAATCATCATCTTCATACTAAAAATCTAATATAGTCTCATTTGAAAAACAAGTATTCTACTAAACAATTTAGCTTTGTACCGCTGTATTCAACGTGCTAACAGCAACAGCACGGCGGCAAAATTGTAGAGGCCGTGACCAAGCGCGATCTCGTGGAGCGAGCGGTGTTGAAAAAAGCGGTAAGCAAAAAAAATGCCGATCAGAAATGTACCGGCCAGCCCCACTGCCCCTTGATAGCCGTGGCCGGCGGCAAACAGCAGCCCCCCGGCGGCTGCTGCGGGCGCTCTGGCGGCCCGGGTGCGGGCAAACTCGCCCAGTAGATAAGCGCGAAAGAAGAGCTCTTCGTAATAGCCGATCGTAATGCAGGTGATCAACAGCAGCGGATAGATAAGCGGATTCACGTTTCCTGCCGTGCTCGAAGGAGGGGCACCCTCAAAGGGTCCGGGCAGACCGCTTTCAAGAGCAATGAGCGACATGAGCATAGAGAGGCCCAGAGCGCCAAGGAAGGTGAGCAGAGCGCGCGGCAGTATGCGAACGCCCGGACGCCGGAGCCCATAACGGGACAAACCGCCTGAGCGAGTGCGTTTCAGAATATAGAGGATAAGGGCAATGCGGGGCAGTGTGTGGAGAAGATAGCTGCCGTGAAACGTGAAAGAAGTAAAGAGCTGTGGGTCCAATTGTACCGGCTGCTGAAGATATCCGGGGAGGAAGAAGACGGCAAAAAGCAGTGCCGCTTCCCATAATTCTTTCCCTCCGGGAGCGGAAGTAGATATAGTGGACGGGTTTTTAAAAAAGTTCGTATGCATGGCGACACTATACCTGATATGTTTATAGTTGTATATTAGGATTGGACATATACGAGAGCCCTCTGGAAAAACTACGGCGTTCTGTGTAAACTCTGTTAGTGAAGAAATTTCAAAAACTATTGTTTGGAATTGTCCAGGGTTTTAGGAAGAATAATTATTGCTAACAATAATTGCTATTCCAATAGTTGGTAATGCACAAGCTGCGGGCATCAACAGTCGATACGTATAATAAGGAGTTGAAGAGAGGCGGGTAATGACAGTTTTGATAATTGCGGTAGCCGTTATCCTGCTGATAGCGGTGAGCGTCGCACTGCTGCGCAGAGCGGGCGGCGGCAGCTTCCCGTGGCTCCAGTTTTATACAAAAGGCAAGGAGTCGGGTTTTACCTTCAAAGAGGTAAACATGCTGCGCAAAGTGGCGGTGGAAAACCGTCTCAAATATCCCACCTCTTTGTTCTGGTCAATAGGACAGCTCGATCGCTCCATAAAGGGGATGATCACAAAGTTCCGTTCGGAGGGGGTGATCAACGATCCAGGACCGGCTCAATTTCTCTCCAAACTCTTCGAGTTTCGCAAGGATGTGGAGTTTGACCTGCCCAAATACAAACTCGGGCTCCGGACTACCCGACGTCTCCCGCAGCGCCAGCCTATTACTGTCAATGTACCGGGGATCGGCACGTACTCTGCCCGGATCGTTGAAAATCTGCGCCGATATATGGCGATATCGTATCCGGAGGGGCCCAAGCTGCCGCAGGACTTTACGTGGCGGGGACAGCGGGTAAACGTCTACTTTTGGCGCCAGGATGACGCGGGCTACGTCTTTGAGACAAAGGTACTCGACGATTTTTTAGATCGGCAGTACCCGATTCTTCACTTGAGTCATTCCGATTCGCTGGTCAGGAGTCAAAAACGCCGTTCCGTGCGGGTGGAAACCAATATTCCCGCCAGTCTCTATCCCCTTCGCAACCTCTCGGAAGCGGGGGAAAGCCGTGAGAAAAACCGCGGTCTACGCTGCCGCATTCGCGACCTCTCGGAGGACGGTGCGGCTATCCTTATCGGCGGCCGTGCCAAGGTAGGCATGCCCATCAAGTTCCAGTTTACTCTCGGGAGATCGGTGGTGGTCATGACAGGAATGGTCAAGGGAATCAACTACAGTCAGAAAAAAAATCAGTCGATCCTGCATGTCCAGGCACGACCGCCTTCTTTGCCGGTGAAAAACAGAATCCTTACCTACGTCTATAATATTTTCGGTGAACAAAACCATGCTTCGCCCTCTCGATCGCGGCGGAGTGGATATGCCGCCTCGAAACGCTGAGGCGCAGATCCTCTCCGCTGTGCGTGGAGCAGGGTGTGTCCGGCAATCCTCAATGTTGCTACCGCCAAATTGAGAGTTCGTTCTCACTTCTACATGTCTAAATGGGAGTTTCCGAGGTGTGCAAAATGCGAATTTCCGAGGTGTGCCGCGGTTTATTGATTTTATCGGGTAAGAGGTGTACCCTTTTCTTCAGGAGGGCTACGTACGTATGATCAGACGATTCCTTTCCGGATTTCTCCTCGCTTCGACCCTGGCGCTCCCGCTTGCTGCACAGGAGGAGAGCAGTCTGCTGAAGACCTATCAGAAAAGTTTTGCACGGGGAAGTTTGAGTACCAAAGTGCAGGTACTGCAGGATGCGGCTAAGGAAGATCTGCAGGGCATGCGTCCCCTCTATCTGCAGGCACTCCGGTTTTACATGAACAATAGCTCCATTTTCGAGGATGATGCCACGGCAATGGAGATGGTCAAATTGAGCACTACTCTTATTGGGAAGAGTGGCTATAAGAATGCTGCTTCCGAATTATGGAAATTGTTCGGCTCTACTGAGAATACCGGTGTTCGGGTGACGGTGATGAGTGCCCTCGGAGATTTACTGAATCCGGAGGATACGCTGGTCGGTAAAATCGAACGGTGGGTAAACGAACGCAACAGCGCCTTTCGCAGCGGTGCGGAGGTGGATAAGCAGGTCCTCGCGGAGACGGTCCGAACCCTTGGCGATATCGGCGCCTCCTCCTCTTTCCCGGTGCTGTTTGCCGCAGCGCATATCGGATATTCGGAACAAATTTCCGAAATTGCCGGAGATGCTCTAGGCCGGATAAAGGGAGATCTGACCCAACGTGTCGTGGCGGTCATCCGGCAAGGATTTGCTGCCGAAAAACTCGCCGCGCTGGAGTGGGGAATGGAGCGGGAAGACTTCAGCACCGAGCAGAAGGGATCGATCGCCACTGCCGCACTCAGGGCCGGCTTGGCCAGCTCGAGCAATAGCGCAGAGAACAGTCAGCTCCGCCAACTGCGCTATGAGGCCGTGAGGCATCTCACCGAGCTCTCCTGGTCAGAGGCAACTCCTGCGGTGATCGAGCACTTCAACCGCACGGTGGAGGAAGTAGATCAAGGTCTCACGGATACGTCGCATCTTCTCGAGGCAATCTCCTGTCTCGGTGCGATGAGAACCCATGAAGCAGCGAAGCGTCTGGCCCTCTATCTAGAGGTACTGAACTCTTACGTGGAAAATGGGCGGAGCATCAATGAACGAGTTGCGCTGACGGTTATTCGTAATCTCGGCCGTATCGGTGACCGGGTAGCTTTCGATCATGTACTGTATACCCGGTATCTCGAGTACTCCGACTCGGTCAAAGAGGCCGCTCAGGAGGTATTGCAGGATCTCAGAGAGTAGCTGCCCCGGTACCTTCTACCCGCTGCTCCCCCAACGTATTTTTCTCCTACTCTCTGTACTTATCTTTTCCGCAGCGCTCTATTTACCCGCAGACCATCCGTTTTCACCTCTCCTGCAGAAATCTCTTTTGGGCGGTGCACTCTTCTGGGGAGCTGTGGGAATCGCGCTGTGTGATTCCTGCAGCCGCGGCGTCCACTGTGCGGGAATCTTGCTGGTGGCCGTTTCGCTGGTATGTGCTGGTGCGGCGCTGCGGATTATACCGGCGGTGCATACATCCCCTTGGTACGGTTTACCTCCCGCTCGGATAGCATGGTGTGAGGGGTATGCTGCCGAAGATCTGCGGTGGATGGAAGGAGGGAGGGCGCGGGTAGAGATGAGGCTGGATATCGTTGGCGACGGAGCGGAAAGCACCGCGGCCGCTAGAGGGCGGTTGACAGTATTCTTACGGCGCGAACACCTGCCTGAGTCGGAGCCAATTTATAGGGGGCGACGGCTGCGCATCCCTCTGCGGCTGCAGCATGCGTATGCGGGGGCGGGAAGCGCTACCGGGGAGCTCGTGCGGCAGGGGTGGAGCACTCCGGAGGCAAAATTCCGGGCTTCCCTGCAGCGCTCTCTACGAGGCCGGCTGCGGCTGTTGGGCGATGAGCAGGCCGACTTTTCCAGCGCCTTGCTGCTGGGAGTCAAGCGAGAAGGTGTTCTGGAGGCGGCGGAAGAGTTTCGCAGAGCGGGAACGGCCCATCTCCTGGCACTGTCGGGAATGCACCTGGGCGTCTTCTATCTTTCCGTACTGGCTGTAACCGCTTTTCTACTGGGGAAACGCCGGGCAGTGTGCGCCGCGGCACTGGCAGTATGCGGATATCTCTGGCTTGTGGGAGTGCGGCCCTCTCTGATGCGGGCGGCGCTCATGTGTTTGCTGGGTACTACTGTGTACCTGCGGCGCGGAAAGCGCCCGGATGCTCTTTCTCTGCTGGGCGTTGCCTTTATTATTCAGGTACTGCTTACTCCTCAAGCGGCCGCCTCACTCTCTTTTATGCTCTCTTATCTCGCTTTAGCCGGCATAGTAACGGCCGCCGGTCCGCTGGCCGGCCTGCTGCCCTACTGGCTTCCTCCGGCGCTGCGCCTGCCGCTGGCGGTAGGCATTGCAGCACAACTCGCCACGGCTCCGCTGCTGGGGGCGGTATTCGGACGTCTTTTTCCCGGCGGCGTAGCGGCTACGCTTCTGCTGGCTCCTTTGGTGACGGCTCTGCTCTACCTGGGAATCATTTTTTCTATATGGAGTGGAGTGGGGCCTCTGCTGGGGTCGCTGGTGGGACCGCGTGTACTCTGGTACGGGCAGGAGCTGTGTTCGGCCGGTATCGGTCTCATCTACCGGGCGGCCCGTGCAGTGGCCGGGAGCGCAGCATCTTTTCGGGCGGTTACAGTGAGAAGAGAGGCGGTAGCTCCGTTGATGCTGCTGTGCGGCTCTCTATTGACCGTCGTGCTGGTGGGCGCGTATGCTGTGATCGCATGGAGAAAGCGGAAAGGCAAGAATGAGAAAACTATTGGATCACGACTCGCCAAGGGCGATCAGCCGTTTCTTGGAGGAGCGCAGCATCGCCGCAACCCGCCGCTTTGGGCAAAACTTTCTAGTAAACCGGGGAGCACGGGAGAAGATCACCGCGCTGCTTGAGAGCGGGCCGGAGTTTCGCGTGTGGGAAATCGGTCCCGGACTGGGGGCGATGACCGCTCATCTACTGCCGGTGTGCAGGGCGCTGACGCTCTTTGAAATAGATCGGGGATTTGCCGCCGTACTCAACGAGATGTATGGGGACGAGGAGAAGGTGGAAATTGTCGAGGGGGATGTACTGCAGCGCTGGCCCGAGATTTACCGCCGGGACGGGGTGCCGGAACGCATCGCGGGCAACCTTCCCTACAATGTAGGCAGCCGCATTATCGCTTCCCTTATAGAGGGGGGCTGCATCCCCGAACAAATGGTGTGTACGGTGCAGAGAGAGGTGGGGCTGCGCATGATGGCCCGGCCCGGGACTTCGGAGTGGTCTTCGTTTTCCGTGCTTTGTCAGTTTGCTTTCTCCGTGACCGATGGAGGGGATTTGAAAGCCGGATCTTTTTATCCGCCCCCCAGGGTAATGAGCAAGGCGGTCGTTTTGACTGCCCGGCGCCAGTATCCTCAGGAACTCGCCCCCGAGGTGAGTCGTACTGCCCGCGAGCTGTTTTCATCCAGAAGGAAAACCATCCGCAATGCCCTGAAAGGGGGAGAGCTAATGCGGCGGGAGGGGGAGGAGCGCATTTTCGAGGCCCTGCGAGAGGCGGGGATAGATCCCTCGAGGCGGGGGGAGACGCTGTCAGTGGCGGAAGTAGTCGAACTTGTCCGTCGGCTCCGGGGGGAATAAGCGAAACTTGGTCCGGAAGTTCGCCGTGTGATTTGACTTCCCCTCGGATGATTTCTATACTAACACTCAGGTCCAGAGCTACGATGCCAATACCAATACATATTACGGCAAGGAGATAATAGGTATGAAATATGTAAAGCTGCTTCCCTGGCTGCTGGTGTTGCTCTTTTTTGCGGCAGCGTGTGCCACCCAGGCCCCTGCTCCCGCGGAGGGAGAACAGGAGGCAGAGGAACCCGAAGTCGTTGAGAAGGAAGAGCAAGAGATGCGCCGGGTCACCGAAGAGGTGAAGCTGGTGAAACAGAAACTTACTTATTTCCCCGACGGTGTTCTTGACCAGTATCGGGTATATGTATATCCCGAGGAAGGTACTCGGTTGCTGGAGGAGAAGTTGTATAATGCGGAAGACGCCCTGCAGGAGCGAGTGGAGTACGTCCACGAAAACGGGCAGCGCATGAAAAAGAATCTATATAACGGCGACGGTGAACTGCAGCGGTCACATGACTATTCCTATGACGAGGCGGGAAATCTTGTCAAAGACGCCCTCTATGATAGCAAAGAGCAACTGCAGTCCCGTTCCGAATATCGCTACAACGAGCAGGAGAAGAAAGTCGAATGGCGGGTATACGACAACTCCGGAGACCTGCTTTCCTATACCGAATATACATATGAGGACGGCAAAAACACGCGTATAGAGAATTATCGCCCCGGCGGTACGCTCGACGACTATTTCGTGATTGAATACGACCAGCAGGGACGTAAGACGCGCAGTACGTGGTACGATGCGAAGGATGAGATCGTGCAGTACCGGACCTTTTCCTACAGCGACGGTGGCCTTACGCAGGAGGTCGTGCATCGGGCTAATGATTCGGTGAAGCTGCGGATAGTGTATACCAATAATGAAGCCGGTAAGCCGGTGAAGGTGCAGTACGAAGACGCCGACGGCGATGTGCGTGAGATCGTCTCCTACGAATATGTGACCCGTACGGAAACACGTATGGTAAAAGCCGAATAGAGACAGAGGAGAACTATGTACATAAGAGGACAAAGAGTAACACTCATTTTGCTGTTAACAGCCCTCATGTTTGGAGGAGCGGCCGCCGCGGCGGCCGACGAAACCTCTGCCGTGTGGACCAGGATGTACCAGCGGGCCGACTCGCTGCAGCAAAAGCGACAGGTTATGATGAATATTATCGAGCAGGACAACCGGGATTTAACGCCGGTACTGCGGGATGCACTGGCCGATCAGTTGAGCGCTCTGAGGGAAACTCAGGATACTACGGAAAAGCAGCGTCAGCGTGAGCTGATGAAAATGATTGTGGCTGAACTCGGCGAGCTCAAGGCTCGCGATACCGCCGAACTGGTGTGGGAGGTGGTACAGGCCGCCGAGGACGCAGTTCTGCGCGGGGAGGCGGTAAAAGCTCTCGGGAAAATGAACGCCCGGCAATACGGGGAGCAGATGGCTATGATGCTGCGCAACCTAAACTTCGGCGACGCGCAGCAGAATCTGCGGGAACGGGAGATTCTCGCCTATCATCTCGTGCGAACGCTGAAACGGCTCCAGGAACCGGAAGCTTTTTCCCCACTTTTCTTTGCTTCCCAGGGCTGGTACTCCGGCAGAAGTCAGGTAAAGCAGGAGGCCCGGGAAGCTCTCAAAGTGGTAGTGGACGATCCTACTGAACAGCTGCGCAGTATTGTCCGCAATAATACCGATTACACCCTCAAACTCGCTGCTTTGCAGGCTGAGGCCAACTCGGACGCGCCTGCTGCAGGAAAAGCACAGGTGGCCGCCGCAGCCCTCGACGAGGGGCTGAGCCTCAATCCTGAAAATGTGCAGGAGCGGCAGCAGTTGAAAAATCTCCGCATGGAAGCTCTGCGGGTTATGCGGGACAAACCCTTTCCGGAGGAACACGAACTGCTGGAGAATATGCAGGCAATGGTGAATGGGTATCGCACCGACCGTATCTATGACATGGATGAGATGCTGACGCTTTTAGAAACAATGGGCACCTATGCGCGGGAGGATGTGGCCAAGCTGCTCAACAACTTCCTCCTCTACCTGACCGAACGGCGCAATTCCGGCTTGCAAATGTCTCTCCGGCTAGCCAAGCAGACGATCCAGTCTCTGGCATCTACTCAGCAGGAGATTGCTCAGGAGGGGCTTACTACTGTCACTATCTCCGACGAGTGGGAAGGATCGGTACAACGCGAAGCCGAAGCCGCTCTGGAGCGGCTTCGGAGCAACGGGTAGCGGTAGCAGCGCACGCGGGATAATCGCAGGAAATCGAATCTAGAAGCCGAATTTTGTATGGGCCGCCCTTTGACAGGAAAAGGGCGGCCCGTAGTTTTTTGAAAGCAGGAAAAAAAGGAAAAAGAAGAGAAAAACGTTTACTCACTCACTTGCGCCAGAGTGATGGCGCTGGTAGTGACGATATCTTCGATGCTGCAGCCTCGGGAGAGATCGCTCACCGGTTTGGCAAAGCCTTGCAGCATCGGACCGTAGGCGCCCGCTCCTGCAAGCCGTTCGACCAGTTTATAGCCGATATTGCCCGCCTGCAGATCGGGAAAGACCAGTACGTTGGCCTTGCCGGCGACGCCGGAGTCGGGCGCTTTTTTTGCGCCTACCTTTTCTATAATCGCCGCATCGGCCTGCATTTCACCGTCGATGTTCAGGTCGGGGCGCTTCTCCTTGGCGATCTCCAGCGCCTGCCGTACTTTATCTACGTTTGGATGTTCCGCCGAGCCTTTCGTGGAGAAAGAGAGCATGGCGGTTGTCGGTTCGGCGTCGAGAAACGTTTTGCAGGAGTCGGAAGAGGCGATAGCTATTTCCGCCAGCTGTTCGGCGTCCGGGTCGGGTATGGTGGCGCAGTCGGCGAAAATCATATTGCCGTTTACTCCCCACTTGGTATCGTCGAAGGCCATGACAAAGCATGAGGAGGCATATTTGGAGCCCGGTTTGGTCTTAATGATGGTCATCGCCGCTCGCAGGACGTTGCCGGTGGAGTTTTCCGCACCTGCAACCATCGCGTGAGCAACACTCTTGCGTACCATCATTGCGCCCCAGTTGAGAGGAGCCTGGATTTTCTCGCGCGCTTCCTCCTGTGTCATGCCCTTGTGTTTGCGCAGATCGTAATACTCGGCGGCGAAATCGTCGAGGTAGTCGGGGGCGCCGGGTTCGGCGATGCTAATGCCGCTGATGTCGGCACCAGCTTTTTTAGCGGCGTTCTCGATCTCTGACTTTTTCCCTACCAGATACACCGCTTCAGCAAGCCCTTCATCGGCAATTTTTCGGGCCGCTTTCAGAGTGCGCTCTTCGGTCCCTTCGGGAAGGACCAGCTTCTTTTGGAGCCCTTTTGCCTTTTGTTTCATGTGTTCGGAAAATTTCATTGCTACTCCTTCTATTTCAAATATTTATCGTGTCCTGTAATCGTCTTTAGGATATCAGATCTTCGGCTGAAAATCCATACGGCGTTACGGAAACGGCGGCAATCGGCGCAGTGCTCACTGCGATGTACAGGGAGGAGCGGGAGCGGCGGGACGCTCGGGCGGTGCGGATTGTCAGGGGCGGGGTTTTTCGCTACGATCATTTCCATGACAGTTGGAGTGTATGGACTCGGACGATTCGGCCGTTTTTGGGCCAAACTATTGGCACAGCGTTTTAGGGTAAAGGGATACAACCGCACTACTGTCGACGCCCCTCCTCGGGGGGTTGAATTGGTGGGAGAGCATGAAGTCCTCGGCTGCGAAACGCTCTTTCTCTGCGTCTCCATCTCATCCTTCGAAGAGGTGCTGCAGCGTATCGGACCGCTTCTTCCCATAGGCAGTACCGTGATGGACACCTGTTCAGTTAAAAAACACCCGGCGGAGGTGATGGAGCGGGAAATACCCCGCGGGGTAGCGTCGATAGCCTCGCACCCCATGTTCGGTCCCGATTCAGCCGTGGGCGGAGTGGAAGGACTGCCGATGGTCATGCATCCGCTGGGAGAGTCGCGGGAGAGTTTTGAGCGGTGGCGAGAAAACTTCCGGGCCTTCGGAATAAATGTGCTCGAGATGACCCCGGAGGAACACGATCGGGGAGCGGCGTACACTCAGGGGATTACCCACTTCCTAGGGCGCATGCTGCAGCAGCTCGATCTGCAGCCGAGTGCGATGGGAACCCGGGGCTACGAAAAGCTTCTCGATCTCGTGCAGCAAACCTGCAACGATCCCTATCAGCTCTTTCTGGATTTGCAGCGCTACAATCCTTATACCGAGGAGATGCGCAAGGCTTTGCTGGGAGCATTACACCGTACCATTGACGGGCTGGAGGATGAGGGAGAGTGACGTTGTGCTTCATCGCTCAGGCTTGACAGGCCACGCGCGGCACGGGTAGGATTGCTGTATCTGAGAAAAAACGGATGGAAAACGGATGTCGAACGTACAAATACGCGAAATAGACGAAAGTGACATAGTCACCGTACTCGCAAAAGACATAGAGTTTACGGGAAACCTCGGATTCGAGGATTCGCTGATGATCAAAGGCCGTATGTACGGCGATATCAAGGCGGCGGGCAACCTGTATGTGGATACCGACGCCTATGTCGAAGCGCGGGTAGAGGCTAATGTAGTGAGCATAAAAGGCACCGTGAAAGGGAATGTATTTGCCTATTCCCGGGTTGAACTGTTTGAGAGTGCTATGCTGGACGGAGACATTACCGCTCCGGATGTAATCATGGAAAGCGGATGCCGCTTCAACGGCATTTGCAAAATGGAAAATCCTCCCGGTGCCCCGGCTGAGGAAGAGGAGAGGGCGGAATGAGCGTTCGCGACTCTCAGACCCGATTCCGACGTGCCGCACGGGCGTTTCCGTTTTTACTGCTCCTTTCTCTGCTTGCCACTCCGCTGGCTGCTCAAGAGGAGGAGCTTCCCGACGCGCTGGAACTCTACAATGCCGGCGAATACCGCCGGGCGGTAGAGGTGACCCAGCAGGAGATAGAGAGACAGCCGCGCAATATGGACTCGTATGCGGTGCTGTGCTGGAGCTTGCTGCGGCTCGGTCGGTACGACGAAGCTCTTGAGTATGCACAGCAGGGAATGGATATCAATCGCAACGACCCGCGCATGGTGGAAGTCGTCGGAGAGGTCCACTACTACAAGGGCAATAACCTGGAAGCATTGCAGTGGCTGGAAGAATACACGGAGACAGCTCCCACGGGCTCACGTATTGATACCGTGTATTATTTGATGGGAGAAATTTTCATTCGCCTCGGCGAGTTTCATCATGCGGACATCGCCATAACAACCGCCGTGCATCACACCTCTCAGGTGGCCAAATGGTGGGCCAGGCTCGGTTATGCGCGGGAAAATGCGAAAGAGTATGAATACTCCCTAGAGGCCTACAACGAGGCGCTGAGGCTGAGGCCCGGCTACAACGATGCCGAACGCGGCATCGAACGGGTCAAGGAGAAAATAAGCGAAGGATGAGGGTAGCGTTTTACACGCTCGGTTGCAAGCTCAACCAGAGTGAGAGCGAGGCCCTGGCTTCTTCTTTTAAGAGCCAGGGCTTTTTTATTACCTCCTCCCGGCAGAAGGCAGAAATTTACATTGTGAACACCTGCACCGTTACCAGCAAGGCCGAGCAAAAGGCGCGCAGAATGATCCGCAAATTTGCTCGGGAGCATCCTGACGGCGTGGTAGTGGTTACCGGCTGTTACGCCCAGCTGGAGCGGGAGGAGATCGCCGCTCTTGCGGAGAACGTACTGCCGGTGGGACACGAGAATAAGGCGGATTTGCTGGATTTGGCCGAGTGCCTGCGGGCTGCTCCGGGTTTTTCCGCCGTCATGGGAACGGAGAAGGGCCGTAATGGAGCGGCTGCGGATACGGCGGTGCTCAAGGAGACGGTACGGGAGTGCATTGGAGAACTGCTCACCCGCGGCAAGGGTGAAGGCGGGATTTTTCGTTTTGACGCCGACACCTACAGTTTTCACTCCCGGGCCTTCTTAAAGATTCAGGACGGCTGCGATTACGGCTGTACCTACTGCCGCGTTCCGCTGGCCCGGGGCGGATCGGTCAGCATCGATGCCGCCACTGCCGCCGCCCGGGCCGTAGAACTCGAGGCGAGCGGCTACGGGGAGGTGGTGCTTACCGGGGTCAATATTACCAGCTATCGTGATCCTGAGCATCCGCGGACCGGACTTCCCGAGCTGATAGAGCGTATCCTGGAGGAAACCGTACGGCTTCGCCTGCGGCTTTCCAGCCTGGAGCCGGAGATGATTACCCGGCGCCTCCTGGATGTTCTGGCCGACTCGCGGGTGCAACCCCATTTCCACATTCCGGTCCAGTCCGGCAGCGACCGGGTGCTAGCCGCCGTGCGCCGTCCGTACAAAGCGGAGCGCGTTAGCCGGGCAGTCTCCGACCTGCGGGCGGTGAAGGCGGACCCCTTTATTGCCGCCGACATCATAGCCGGTCTCCCGGGAGAGAGTGAGGAAGATTTTCATGCTTCTTACAGCTTATTGCGCGAGTGCCGTTTCTCCGCCCTCCATGTCTTTCCATTTTCCCCCCGCCCGGGTACTAAAGCCGAGAACGCCGACGGCCGCGTCCCGGAACGGGTAATCGGCGAGCGGGCCGATGCTTTGCGGAAACTTGCCGGGGAACTGCAGCACGAGTACATCGAGCGCTGGCTCGGACGCGAGGTGGAGGCGGTGCTGGAGAAGCGGCAAGATGACTCAGGCGAGGTCCCGGGAGAGGAGAACGCAGGCGAGTGCTGGAGCGCTCTTTCGGCAAATTACCTGCATTTGATGGTGTACGGTCTTCCTTCCGGAGAGGGGCGGAGCGGCGAACTGTGCCGGGTGTCGGTCGAGCTTGAGCAGGAGCCTGGGGATGACCGCGGCGAGATGCGGGACGGGACGCTATCCTCCTATCTGCTCGCACGTTATCTGAGTCGGGCAATAGACTGACAAAAAAATCCGATTTGTTTGGCAAAAGCGCTTATGTACGCTTGTAAAATGGAGAAATTGTCGTAAACTGTAATAACAGTGTTATTGTGATTGTGGTGTTTGTAAAACCGGGTTGGCTTTTAGTGGTACCTGGGCTATAGTTTAGACTACGTGCATAGAACTGATAAGAATATAACTGAAAATAATGGGAACAAGTGGGGTAAGGAGGACGAATGAAACGAATAGCAATGCTAACACTGGCGGCGGCTGCGTTTGCCCTAATCGGCACCGGCTGCGATCTGAGTCTGAACCTGTTCAGCGGAATGGGGCTGCCGGAGTACGATGTGGCGGAGATCAAAGCGAAGGCGGATAGCGACCCGGCCGGTGCCGTTGAAGATGTGCAAACTATGATCGATAGCGGGCAGGTGACCGACGAGAATCGGAAGGAAATTCTGGAAGCGCTGGATACGGCATACATTAAAGCCGGAGATACAAAAACGCAGCAAAAGGCTTCCCTGCTTTCAGCACAAGTCGAGATTACGGGAAATGAGGGAAGTAAAACGCTGGTTAGTAATACATCGAGTGTAATTACCGATGTTCTTAATTCTCCAGATCCGAGTTCAATGGAAAATGATGAGCTTATTTTTTCACTTACCAGTGGAGTTAGAGACAGTTCAGATGACGAACTTCGAGAGATGTTCGAAACCTTAAAAAAAGCAAGCACAGACTATAGTGATTTTGCTGATCTTATAGGGGTTGATCCAGAACTTTCTGACGGGGAGAAAGGTGACCTATTGATTATGGCCACAATGACAATGGTTATTTCTGACACTTATGAATCTCTTGTTGAAGATGATCAGCAGGTTTTGATTGATTTTATTCAAGGTGATGCCAGTTCAGATGATCTTGATATTGCTTTAGGGGGCTACGATCCGACGAGCAGTTTTCAAGAAGGTGCTGACCTGATGAAAATCGTCGAGTATGCCGATGACGGTGGGGATATCTACCAAACACTTTCAGAACTCGGTTCCGGAAGCTAAAAGGAGTAAACTATGAAACATACAGCAAGCATATTTATACTATTTCTACTCCTCCTTACCGCTCCGGCGCTTTTTGGACAGACTGATTACGACAGCCCGCTTTTCTCGCCTGTGACCCCCGAGGTGACCGCCCAGGGAGGCTCCTTCACCGCAGTGGCGCACGGCTACAATTCGCTGTTTACCAATCCCGCCGGTTTTTCTCGGGAGGGCGGCTCCTTTACCCTGCTCAGCGCCAATGCGACCGCCTACTTGCCCCCGGATAAAATTGGCTCTATTCCGATCCTTTCTAACGATCCGGAGGCGGGGATTTCGGAAATTGAAGATACCATTCTTAAGACCGGCTTCGGCGGAGCCGCCTCCGGCGGAGCTCTGGGTATCGTCGGCAACGGCTTCGGCTTTGGACTGGTGAGCAATTTGGACCTCTACGGCCGTCCGGTGGGGACCACAGCCGGCAGCACGGAGGTGGATCTTACCTACACCACCGGCCTAGTGGCCGGTATGTCGGTGCCCTTCAACGTTTTGGGGAGCACGGTACATGTCGGCGGCGATGTCCGCTATATGTACCGGACGGAGGTACGCGAAGTGACCATCTTCGATGCCATTGATATGCTCAACGGGCAGTCCATCACGCTTCCGCCGAATAGTTATGCCGGCGACGGGATCGCCTTCGATGTGGGTGCTATTGCCGAGTTCGGCAGCTTTACCCTCGGGGCTTCGGTGCGCGATCTTTTTGGCACGGAGATGGGATATACGGATATATCCGGAAGAAACAGCGATGAAATCTTTTCTTATCCCGAGGGGGATCCGATACAAGATACCTTCTACATCCCGGTGAGTTACAATGTGGGCGCCTCCTGGCACCCGGACCTCGGCGGGCTCTCCTTTCTTGTGGATCCTATTTTTCATCTTGATTGGCAGCACGTGCAGTGGAAAAACCGCGACCCGAGTATATGGACAGAACTGCACGCGGGGACGGAAGTGAAGGTGCTGCGCTTTCTCAAGCTGCGGGCCGGCATCAATCAGGGCTATATGACGATGGGGGCGGGCATGAAGCTGCTTTTCCTCGATCTCAACGTCAGTTATTTCGGCCGTGAGATAAGCGACTGGCCGGGAGTCAAACCGAGTCAAGGCGTAGCCATGGAAGCGGCAATACGTTTTTAAGAGACGCGCCGTAGTTTCAAGTCTCGGAGATCTTTGAAGAAACTTTATGCGGTCAGAAATAAGGTGCTTAGGGGCGGGCTGTATGGCCCGCCCGCATATTATATACTAGAATGAATAGAGAAAGTCATTAAATAAGGCGAAGGTGTCTTGGGCATCTTTCGTCCCGGTGGCCGTTCAAGATTATAGGGCGGTACACCGATGTATAAGGAGGAGACTGTATGAAATATCGGAGAAACGGGAGAACACTCCTCATCCGCAGACTTGTTGCTGCGGCCGGCATGCTGATTGCAGCGGTGACGCTGGCAGGCTGTGAGCAATTCTTTACCACCAGCCCGTTCTCGTTTCTGCAGCGCGACCCGTCCAACCTTTCCCCGGAACAGCAGATCAGTTACGCCCGCCTATCCCTTGAAAGTGGGGATACAGAAACGCAGCGGAACGCGTATGAAGCGATAAAAGACAGGGATGATCCGGAAGTTCAACTGCTGGCAAGTAAGGTGGCGCTGGGGGCTTCTGGGATTATGGATGCCGTAGGCTCCGCCCTGGAAGGCGAGTCGGTAAGCGCGGAGGATATTGACATGGATATGTTGAAGAACTCGGTTGATGCGATGGAAAAAGCGGAGGAGGGGGGCGCCGCGATCTCGAGTGAGGACTACATCGCCGCAGCGGCGGGCGCAGTTGTGTATGCAGTGGAAGGAAACAGCGAAACGCTTCCCTCCGATTGGGGCACAGTAACCTCTGATAAAGATTCTACGAGTTATATAGCAC
Source organism: uncultured Spirochaetaceae bacterium (assembly GCA_964346455.1). Lineage (GTDB taxonomy): Bacteria > Spirochaetota > Spirochaetia > DSM-16054 > Sediminispirochaetaceae > CAYFUX01. The sequence goes on along the minus strand of CAYFUX010000005.1, from coordinate 40,247 downwards.
AAGCCAAATACTATCAGGAGCAGTCGGGATATACCGAAGACGATATCGATCAACTTTCATCTTCATTTGGTTTATAATTTGTCCGGATGACAGGGATTAAGTATGAATAAAAGCGTACAACGGAGTATATTTGCCATCCTCATTTTTGCCGTGATGGCCGGAGGAACGTATGCCTACCAAGACCCGATAGAAATTGGATCGGCCGTACTTGCCGGCGTGGGAGGACGACATGTAGCTCAGACTGAAGATTTTTCTACATATCTCAACAATCCAGCGGGGCTGCAGAGTATAGAAGAAGAAACTTCGTTCAGTGAAGTGACGCTTCACCTAAAAGGGCCGGTCTTCTCCTTGGCCGATGTATTTCTCACTGGTGACACCTCCTCCCTCTCGGATATGGTAAGCAACGGATTATACTCCGGAGCCGAACTGTTGGGCCCCCTCTCATTTGGCTACGTGGGCGACGGTATCGGTTTCGGTATCTACAATAACTCCGACATTCTCATTAACAGCGCCTCTGCACTCACCGTAGATGCGACGGTGCGGGAGGAAATCGTACTGACCGGCGGGTATGCTTTTCCTCTGATCGAAAACGGAGAAGGTCACCGCCTCGACATGGGGATTATGCTCAAAGGAGGCTTTAGAGGTGGGATTAACGGCACTCTCTCCGTGGTGGAGTTGATGAACCTCGACTACACCGCTCTGCTCGGCGAGCCCTTCGACTTCACCTCTTTCATCGGAGCCGATATAGGCTTGCTCTACTCGCATGAGAGAAGATTTTATGCCGGGCTGGTGGCCCGGGACGCCTTTACTCCCACCCATACCAATACCTACGCGAATGTCGATGATTTCATAGCTGGGGCTACACCGACGAATGAAAACCAATTCGACCTCGTCCCCTTTACCCTCGATCTGGGCATGCGCTACACCTTCGATTTTACCGACCGCAACCTCTTCATTACGAAGGTCGACACATTTTTTGATTACAGAGACCTGTTCGACTTCTGGCTGCATCCCCAACTGGCGGTGAACCCGGTGCTTCATGTACAGATGGGTCTAGAGGCAACAATGCTTCAGATCCTCGATGTGCGGGCCGGTCTGAGGGAAGGACTTCCCTCAGCTGGTATAGGACTGGATCTTCATCACTTCACGCTCAATGCGGCGATGTTTGGTACCGAACGAACTACCGAACCGGGGCTAAACCCTGTATACAATATACAGTTCGGACTCGAGTTTCGTAACTGAAATTTACATAAAACCATCAAAGTCCGTAAGGAACGCCGGTAGGAAACGCATGCGCTGTGCTCGCAGCAGTGTGCTCGTAGTAGTTGACATTTTTGAGCTAAATTGGTATGTTTCCTTCCGAAAGACGGGCCGCTAGCTCAGTTGGTAGAGCAACGCCCTTTTAAGGCGTGGGTCAAAGGTTCGAACCCTTTGCGGCTCAATAGTCGATCCCCACGGATTGACATTTTTGGGGGAGCGTGATAGCTTCCCTCCATATCGCGTCTCCTTCGTCTAGTGGTTAGGACACTGGGTTTTCATCCCAGCAACAGGGGTTCGACTCCCCTAGGAGATGCCTACTAAATACTTACAGTGTAGGAAGTAAAGCAACTACCGACAAGCGGCGTTAACTCTTGTAGAAAGAGAGCACGCCGTTTTTTTTATTAAAACCTTTACGTAAAGCACTGCATTGTACAGCCAGGAAAGCATCGAAAAATTATTCGCTATAGCTCGTCTTATTTCGGCGTCGCGGCCTGCGTGCTGCTCTGCTCCGGCGTATCGTCTTCCGAATCAAAGTTCCCTATGATCCATCTGGGTTGGACCACATATACGATGTTGTCGCTCTTTGCTCTGCGGGCAACTTGAGAGTAGCGCACAAAGCCGTTCTTCTTTTGCTGAAAGTTGGCCAGCGTCTGTTCATCGGCATTCCGCACCGTCTCAACCGCTTCCACGTAATCAACGGCGATGGCAAAGCGATCGTTTTCGGAGTTGAGCAGAACAATGACCTCTTTCTCTTCACTGTTTAATTGTTTTTTGAGATTGTCGAATAGAGTGACTAAGCGGGCCAGCTCCCCTTTTTTACGCCGATCGATTAATTCCAGCGCCTCCTCCTGCTTTCCGTTACGCAGGAGCTCGAGCGCCTCTTTAGCTGTAGCGTGGATCATCTTATGGGGCTCGTCGAACTTTTTCAGTTCTAGCATCACCACTCCGTTGCTGGATTGAAAATTGTCGTACCATTTTCCAAAGTTGCATTTATGAGGGTCTGTCTCGCCGTCAAAGTTGCTGTTTTCCTGCACCGCTTTCTCCAGGTTTTCGACCCACGCCTTATGTTCCGATTCTCTCTTTTCCAGCTCTTCGATCAATTGCTCTTTCTCTTGCTGGAGGCTTGGCATGCCGACCCGCAGACGAAAGTCGATGAGCTTGAAGGTTTCGTTCCTCAGATTAACCACTCCCCGCATCCATGGAGGGCTGTCGGGAATGGAAACCGTCTGGGGAAGCGGAATCATCTCCCGCACTGCAGTTACGGGGACGGCAAACTCTACATCCTTCACGGAAAACACTAGATGTTGAGTCTCTTCATCTTCGACTTCATCGTACATATCTTCAAAATCAGCCATATAGCTAGTATATGAGTTATATACCCGGTATGTAAAGAAAAACTTGTCCCTCTCTTTCTGCTTTACTTCCCCCCCTTAACTTGACCGGTAGCGTATCAATTCGCTACAGTAGCAAGGGAGGTGATATACGATGGGCAGTACAGAAGATAATACAATCATACTCAAGGCGACCGACCTTGATGGCTATCTCACGGAAGAGGATAAAAATAATATTGATGAGATGAACCATCTGTATCGGCAGGCAATCAGTATTTTTGAGGTGATCTCCACCACCGACCACGAAAAGCGGCTTTCTGAGGCTAAGCAGGAGCTCATCAATATTTACGATACCATGGGCAAACAAATGCAGGATATCGTTTCCAGGGAAGAGCGAATCCATGTCTATTCATTTGACACGCCCAAGGAGATCCACGGCGAAGCCTCGCGACTCATCTCCAAGCTGCGAAACCAGAAGACTCAGCATCACGAGTTTGTCTACTATATTCAGCGTGCCTATGAACTGCTCTTTAACCTTGCTTTTACCGAGACTGCGTCCAAAAAGAAGAACTACCTGATCACCGAGACTCCAGTGACAGTGCCGGTGCAGAATTACGCTGTGCACAAGATTCCTGACGTCGATGAGGCGCTGGAGAATACCGTTATGTGCGTCATGCTGCGAGGGTCGCTGCTACCCTCTATGATCATGAGTAAAGAGGTGCAGGAGTACTCCTCGTCCAACTATGTCACCCCTTTCGCTCTGTTCAAGATTCAACGGGACGATTACAAGAAGGAGCACAATATGGAGTACATTCTCGATCTCGACCGCTCCTTCTTCAACTTGGAGGACTTACAGGATAAGGACCTTATCTTTGCCGATCCGATGAACGCCACCGGCGGCAGCTTGGTTACTATTATGAAATATATAGAGAATGAAGGCGTTAAGCCTCGCTCGGTCAAGTGCGTCAACGTCATCAGCGCTCTAAAAGGATCGGTACGTATTGCTCGTGCGTTGGATAATGTCGATGTCTATACTCTGTGGATGGACCCGGTGTTGAATGAGGATGCCTTTATCCTTCCTGGTCTTGGAGATGCCGGCGACCGGCTCAACGGTGAAGATTTGCCGGATCACCCGCGGAATGTTATTCAGCTCATCGCCGATTACGGCGCCAATATCGCCAGCCTCTATCGCTCACAGGTGCGGAAAATCGAAGAAACCCTGCTTGGCCGCTATTAAAGGGGCGGAACACATGTTCCGAATGAGGAAGAGCCCGCTCGCGGCACTGACAACGCCCGCCACACTATGTTTTTTGCTGTCGGTGTCTCTTATTGCTCTTCTTTTACTGACCGGCTGTGCTACGACGGAAGATCGTTCTGAGTTGGCTACAGCGTACTACGACCTCGGCAATGCATATATGGAGTTGGAGGAGTGGGAGAAAGCCCGCGGTGCCTATGGAAAAGCCCTCGAGGTGGAGCAGGACATGCGGAGGGCCGAGTACAATCTCAGCCGCGCTCTCATTCGCTTAGAGGAGTATACTGAGGCCGAGCGGCGTCTGACCTCCTTGTTGGAACAGGACCCGCAAAACGGGATTCTCCAGGAGACCCTCGCCTGGCTGTATATTCGCCGCGGCATGACCGGTCGTGCCGAGGAGGCCTACCGTAAGGTGCTCGAATACCGTCCCCAGGACGCTTCCGCGCTCTATAATCTCGCCCTTCTCGAGCAGGAAAGGGAGAACTACGCCGAAGCCCGCAAGTATTTGATAGAGCTGGTCAAAATAGAGAAGGCGGATGCCCAGGTCTTCTACCGGCTCGGGCAAGTGGAGACGGAGCTTGGCTCCGCAAGCGTTGCAGGATGGTTCGCCAAAGCGGCGGATCGGGAGCCGGAGAATCCGCGTTACCGCAAAGCACTGGCAGAAGCGTACACTCGGGAAAAGAGCTATGAAGATGCGGCAAAGGAGTATGCCGAACTCGCCGAACGTTTTCCCGAGCGAAGCGGAGTTTATCAGTATCGCCGTGCCTATGTGCTGCTCATCGGTAAAGAAGACTATGCGCAGGGTCTGGAGGCGTTGCGGGCGGCTTTCGAAGCCGGTTTTACAGATTCTGAGATGCTCGCTGATTTAGCGTTTCATCCGGAACTGCTTGATCCTGCTGCCGTTATTGAATTGCTTAAGGAGCGCGGTTTGTGGGCGGAGGTGCAGAAAGCGCAGGAGCGCGGCGCCGCGGGGGCGACGGAGGAGGCAGCCGCACCTAAAGAGAAAACAAGCCCGGAAGCGTCCCCAGCCTCGGAGCCTCGTTCCGGGGATCCCATGGAGCAGCCGGCCTCTCCGTCGTCCGGGGAAAGCGAATAAAACGTCCCCGCCCTCGTCTAATACTACGTGTTACAAGTATTCCGAAAGGCCCGGACATTCTAAAAATGAAGATACTTGAACGTACCTCATTTAAGCGTTTCCAGATATTGCCGCAGGTGTTCAAACACCTTTTCCGGAGAGGGGGAGGCGTCGAGGTCCTTGAGCAGGCTGCGTTCGCGATAGTAAGAAACCAGCGGGGCTGTTTGGTCGTGATAGACCTCTAAGCGGTGCTCAATTGCCTCCGGCTTATCGTCGTCACGTTGAATAAGTTCTTCTCCGGTTTCGTCGCACTTACCCGGGACTTGAGGCGGGTTATAATCTACGTGATAAACCCGCCCGCTTTTTTGGGCAATGCGGCGGCCGGAGAGCCGTTTGATAATAAGATCCTTGTCCACTAGAAAGTTGATCACTGCATGTATCGTTTTGAACTCTTCGAGAGCCTGCGCTTGCGTAATAGTGCGGGGAAAGCCGTCCAGTATAAAACCGGACTGCGCATCTTCATGCTCCAGCCGTTCACGGACGATTTTGATCGTCAGTTCGTCGGGAACAAGATCGCCGGCATCGATAATCGATTTTACCCGTTTCCCGAGTTCGGTTTGATTCTTAATTGCCGCGCGAAAAAGATCGCCTGTGGAGACATGGGGAATACCGTAGTGTTCCTTGATTTTTGTGGCGATAGTGCCTTTACCGGCTCCCGGAGGTCCCAAAAAAATTAGATTCATAACTGTGATTCCTCCTCTTCGTGGGTGTGCATATGAATGTACTCTGCAGGAATAGCCGGGGTGTAATAGGCTTCCCTGCATTCGGCGGAGCAGAAATGTTCATACTCCGATGTGGACTTGTTGAAGTATCCCCCACAGGTGTTGCAGCGGGAGTATTTTTGAGCGCACGCGTAGCTGCAGTAATACTGCTGAACAGCCTGTGAGCGTTCAAAGTTTTCACCGCAGTTAGGGCAGCGAAGATACGTGATCTCATCGGTATGCTCACCGTTCATGGCTTTATAATAATAGAAAAGCGATGCTGTGTACAGTAAATCCATTTAAAACAGAAAAAAGTCCTCTAGTGAGTAATATAGACACTAAGGCTGTGACGTTTGGTCACTCTACTGGGTCTAATGGATACAGTTATTCTGCCCTCTGCGAGGAGAGCCAATTGCAGGGTAATTGTGGTAACTACTTGTAATGTAGTAAATAAACTAGACTGTATATACATTAGTATGATCTTGGCACACTTCTTGCACATTAATAAATGAACAGCATAACAAGAAAATAACGAAGGAGGTACAATATGATGCCCACGAGATGGAGAGAGAATCGGATGCCTGACCCGATGAGCGAGTTTGGACGGCTGCAGGATGAGATAAATCGTTTGTTCGATTTCGGATATCCTGAACGTACCGGACTTTTTGACCGCAGGGTTTCCCCGGCTATAGATGTAGTGGATACGGGAGAAGCGGTAAAAGTCTACTGTGATATCCCCGGCGTCAGCAAGGACGATATCGACCTTTCGATTGCTTCGAACGTACTGACGATCAAAGGGGAAAAACAGGAGAGTGAAAAGGAGAAGCAGGAAGATAAGAATTATCGTGCCGAGACGTGGAGTGGTAATTTCCAGCGGACGATTAGTCTTCCCGATACCGTCGATCCTCAGAATGTAGAGGCCACCATGAAAGACGGTGTTTTGACGGTAACGCTTGCAAAGAAAGAAGAGGTCAAACCGCGCCAGATCGAAGTTAACGTGAAATAACCACACTTTTTGAAAACCGACTTAAAGGAGGAGCATATGGCAGATAAAGAACTGCAGGAAGATAAACAGAGACAACCGCAGGAGCGACCATGCGTCAGCCCGCTGAGCGAAATCACCGAGCAGGACGGCACTATTGTGCTGAAGGTCGAAATGCCGGGAGTAACTAAGAACAATGTGGACATTCAAATCGACAATGATCAGCTGCGCATCAGCGGCACTCGCAGTGATTCTGTAGATGAAGGGGAGTTCTTGTTGCGTGAGCGGCCCTGTGCCGACTATGAAAAGCTCTTTACGATCGACGAGACGATTGATCGTGAAAAGGTGGACGCTTCCATGGACAATGGTGTGTTGACCCTTACGCTCCATATCAAGGAAGAGGTCAAGCCCAGGAGGATCGAGGTAAAAGAGGGCTAAAAATTAGCTGCTCGCACTCATCCTTAACATAGTCTACTGCGCCGCCTGGGGTTCCCGGGCGGCTTCTTGTATGCCCAGCAAAACGGGCAACCCCGGCCTGTTAAAAGAAGCGGCGCCTCTTCTGCTGCTGTTCTTACCATTGTCTTTACAAAACCCGGGGCACCTCATATGCTGGATTCAACGCGTCCCGTACTTGCTCTCAAGAAGCTGTGATAGTCTCGGGACGCTACCTTCTATAAAGAGGAGATCCGATGATTTCAATAGTTCGTACATTGAGTTCTGTACGGTTTTTTGCCGTCACCGCCCTTATTATCCTGTTTGTCTCCGGCTGTGCTGTTACGCCCGACAGCACAGCCACGTCCGCGGAGACGGAACGCGGAGTAGAGCAGTCGCAAGGCGGAGTAGAGCAGTCACAAAAACGTCAGGAACAGATCCTACAGCTCGATTCAAAGGTAACCCATGGGAGTCTTCAAAACGGATTGGAGTACTATGTGCGCCGGAACGATAAACCTCAAGACCGGCTGCAGCTGCGTCTGGTAGTCGACGCCGGAAGCGTTCAGGAGAATGATGAGCAGCGGGGACTGGCGCATTTTGTGGAGCATATGGCTTTTAACGGGACGGAGAAGTATGCCAAACACGCTATTGTGGACTATCTGGAGCAAACCGGCATGCGGTTTGGCCCTGATATCAACGCATACACTAGTTTTGACGAAACCGTCTACAAATTGGATCTTCCCACCGACGATCCGGAGATGATCCGTAAGGGAGTGGATATACTCAAGGAGTGGGCTTTCCGGATCGCCTTTGACCCCGAGGAGGTGGAGAAGGAGAAGGGGGTCGTTGTCGAGGAGTGGCGCCAAGGCAGAGGCGCGCAAGCGAGAATGCGGGACGAGTACTGGCCGGTGCTGATGCGTGGAGCACCGCGCTATGCAGAACGGCTTCCGATCGGCTCTATGGAGACGGTGCGCTCCACCGGGCCGGAGGAACTGAGGAGGTTTTACACTACGTGGTACCGGCCAGACAATATGGCTATTGTAGCAGTGGGCGATACCGACCCGCAGAGCATAGTCTCGCTGATCGAGCGGTATTTTGCCCCGGTGGAACAGCCGGAGACAGAGCTTCCGTCCACTCCGGAGACGACGGAGCCGCAGCCAGAGCAGCGGCGCTTTGTCGTCACTACAGATCCGGAAACACAGAACACCGCGGTACGGCTTATCGGTTTTCATGATGCCTTTACCCTGGAAACGGTGGACGAGTACCGGACATACCTTGCACGCCGGCTTTACCGGGAGATGGTCGAAGAAAGGCTGAGCGAGAAGACCGAGCAGAGAGAGCCGCCTTTTGTCTACGGCTATTTTAGCCTTACCTCGTTTATCCGTCCCGCCGAATCCTCAGTCTGGGGAGCCTTGGCTAAAGAGGGAGAGGTGGAGACCGCCCTGCGCACGCTGGTTTGGGAGTCGCAGCGGGTGGAACAGCATGGTTTTCTGGCGAGCGAGCTGGAGCGGGCTAAAGATGCTGTGCGCAGCAGCATGAAGCACGCCTACGAGGAGCGGGAGAAGACCGAATCTGTCCGATTTGCTGAGGAATACGTACGAAATTTTCTTAGCGGTGAAGCGGCTCCGGGTATAGCCCGCGAATGGGAGCTCACACAGGAGCTGCTCCCGAAGATCGGGATGGAGGATATCTCCCGGGTGCACGACCAGTATGCATCCCGGAGTGGAACGGAGACAGTACTGGTGACCGGTCCGGAAAAAGAAGATATCGACTATCCCGATCGTAAGCAACTGCGCTCCATCCTCACGGACGTTCTCGAGGAGGAGATAGAGCCGTACGAGGAAAAACAGCTGGGGAAAGAGCTCATGTCCTGGCAGCCGCAGCCAGGAGAGATCGTGAGTGAAGGCAGTGAAGAGGCCGGCGACTACCACTATTTTACCTTCGATAACGGAGCGAAGATTTATTACAAACAAACGGACTTCAAAAATGACGAGGTTCTTTTCTCCGCTATGAGTCCTGGGGGTGCTTCGCTTGTCCCAACGGAGGAGTATCACGCGGCACTGATGGCCCCCTCGTTTGTTGCCGCCAGCGGACTCGGCGAACACACGCCGAGCGAAATACGGAAAATTCTCTCGGGCAAGCAGGTAAAAGTGCGACCCTATGTGCAAGAACTCCACGAGGGCTTCCGCGGCTCCGCTCGGCCGCAGGATCTGCAGTATCTCTTTCAGCAGCTGTACCTCTATTTTACAGCAGTGCGGGAAGACGAAAATCTTTTCACCTCGTATCGGCAGCGGGTGGCAAACGTACTGCAGAACCGGCGGAACCGTCCGGAAGTGCAGCTCAGCGACCTGGTGACCTCGCTCCTTTTTGAGGATCATCCCCGACGAGCCCCACTCACGGCGGAGAAAGTGCGGAAGATCGAGGCTGAGCAGGCCTATCGGCTTTTTAGGGAACGCTTTTCCGGCGCCGGGGACTTCACCTTCTTCTTCGTCGGCAATATTGCTCCCGAGCGTCTGAAGGGTATGGCAGCCCGCTATATTGGCTCTCTACGGAGCGGACAGGAAGAGGAATGGATCGAGAGAAATGTCCGGTATACCGAACGTTCTGCTGAGAAACGGATTACTGCGGGAATGGCCAGTAAGAGTTCAGTGCGGTTGCTCTACAGCGGCCTTTACCAGTGGAGCCTCTCGGAGAATAGTCTCCTCTCTTCACTGCAGCAGCTTCTTGAGATACGCCTCAGGGAGGAAGTACGCGAGGAGGCTGGAGGCACCTACGGGGTGAGCGTCTCTGCCAGCCCCTCACGGTATCCCACGCAGGAGTATGTGCTGCGAATCGCTTTCTCATGCGACCCCGGAAGGGTGGAGGAACTCATCCACATCATAGAGAAAGAGATACAGCGGATCGCAGAGGAGGGGGTAGCAAAGGAGAACGTGGAGAAGGTGCGCAGTATCCGCCGTACCGACCTTGAGGAGAGCCGCGAGACCAACGAGTTCTGGCGCGGCTTTCTCGAAAGTAAAGTTCGGCACGACCTTGATCCGGAAACCCTGCTGGACAAGGAGGAGCGTATAGAAGCGGTCGGTTCCGAGAAACTGCAGCGGGCGGTTGAACGGTATCTTTTAAATGGAACTCGAATCGAGGCTGTTCTCATGCCGGAAGACGGAGAGCAGAAAAACAAGGAAGAGCAGGAAGGCGGCGAATAAGAAAAGGCGCAGCCGGCGGCTTAGGGGAGCGCTTACGTGCGCTCCCTTTCCCGCTGCTCCTGAAACCGTACAAAGAGTACCGCTAAGCCTTCGGAGAGATCTTCCCGTTTGACCACGATATTGGAAGGTACCTGTATTTCTGCGGCGGAGAAGTTCCAGATCCCCTTGATCCCCGCGTCTACCAGTTTGTCGGCAACTTCTTGAGCGTTGTTGCTGGGAACGGCAATCATGGCAAGACGGATTTTGTTGGCCCGAATGAAGCCGTGGAGCTCCTCCATCGGTTTGATGGGACTCCCATAGCGGACTGCTCCTTTTTTGAGGGGATCGCTGTCAAATGCAGCCATAATATTCAAGCCTCGTTGTTCGAAACCCTGATATCCGAGCAGGGCGGTGCCGAGGGAACCTGCTCCTACGAGGATCGCATCGGTGGTGGTGTTCCATCCTAAGTACTCTTTGAGGGTTTTGACCAATTCAGTAGTTCGGTAGCCTACCTTCGGTTTTCCCGCAATACCGGTGAAAGCCATATCCTTGCGGATCTGGATGGGTTTTAGGTCGAGCCTGGAGGCGATGTCGTTAGCGGATATTGTCTCCATCCCTTCCTCGAGGAACTCTTCGAGCACGTTCAAATAACGCGGAAGACGTTTTAGCGATGGAAGGGGAATCGAATAATAATCTCTTTCCTGATGTTTCATACGCCTTTTATCGATATAAATTATGATGATTGAAGTTTCGTGTATATTAGCAGAGAAGAAGGTTTACCGCAAGTAATGTTCACTTTTTTAGTCGGACTACCGTCGGGGGACAATCTGTGCTACTATACCCTCACAATCGTCTTTACAGGAGCAGCCGAGTATGGAGAAGAGACAAATAGGGATAGAACCTTTAGAGACGCTGAGGCTGGTACACGGCACGGTGTTTGACAGTGTCGGATGCACAGAACCTGCCTCCATTGCGTACGCTGCCACCGCAGCCTATGCGCATGTGGGTGGGGATACAGTGAAACGGGTAGTGTGCACCGTTAGCGTCAGTGTCTTTAAGAACGCGATGGCGGTGGGCATTCCCGGGAGCAGCCGCAGCGGGATAGATTTTGCCGTAGCTCTTGGTCTTACTGCCGGAAGCTGGACTCGTGGATTAAAGCTTTTTTCGGAGGTGAGACCTGGAGATGTTGAGGCCGCCGGAGAGATGGCGGACCGGGGAATCGTGGATGTACAGCTCTATGAGGGACCTGAGAAGTTTTATATTCACACGTATCTGGAAACGGACGCGGGTACGGGAGCGGCACTCATTCGCGGTCGGCACGACGCACTAGAGAGGGTCGAGGTAGAAGGAATTGCAGTGTGGACTGCAGACCACTCCAGTGAGGCAGTGAAAGGGGGTGAAGAGAAGGAGTACGGTAGAAGCGAGGAAGAACTGACGGAGTTGTTGCTCGACCTCCCTCCAGAAGAGCTCATAGCCCTTGCCGACGAACTGCCGGAAGATGAAATACAGGGGCTCGAAGAAGGGGTGGAGATCAATTTAAAGGCGGCCGAATATGGTCTTGAAAATGCTCCCGGAATGGCCTTGGGATACACGTTTACCGCACTTTCCGCTGAGACGGCTGCTTCGGCAATTTCCGCGGACTCTCCGGACTCTCTCGCGGCCCAGGCACAGCGCTATGTCGCCGCGGCAGTGGATACGCGGATGAGCGGAACGCTGATCCCTATCAAAGGCTGCGGGGGCTCCGGCAACCACGGCATTACTTTTTTTCTCGCTTTGGGTCTCGGATACCGCGCTCTTGACGGTGTGCCCGAGAAGTCTCTGGCTCGCACTTTGGCTTTCGGACTGTTGCTGGTGCGGTATTTCAAAGGCTACACCGGATTGCTTTCTCCCATGTGCGGTGTCACCGTTAGTGCCGCACCTGCCGTTGCCGCTGCTCTTCTGTACGCCACCGGAGGAGGTGCGGAGGAAATTACAGCGGCGGTGAATCTGATTGACGGTAACATTGCGGGGGTTCTGTGTGATGGAGCAAAACAGGGTTGCGCCCTGAAGGCATCCACCAGTGCACGCACGGCTCTCGAGACTTATCAACTGGTGAGGAGGGGAGTACGCATTCCGAGTACCGATGGCATAGTAGGGAAGAGCATGCAAGAGAGTATGGAACATCTAAAAGAGCTGCAGGAGAAAGGGCTGCGCGACGCCGACAGAACGATGCTGGAGATTCTTTTAGAGGGCTTGCGAGCTCAGTAGAGCGGCCGCTGCCCGTTCGAAGGCCACCGAGGCTGGGCGGTGATTAAAACTGACCATCACGCCCAGACCGCTGTTGATTGCCTCGTGGACAAAACTGCTGGTGAGATGGGCATAGACTTTTTTGTCCGGCTTGTTTCCCTCGTTGGCAAAGAGGAGGTCGTCCAGTTCAAAGGTCGAGGAGAGCAGTCCCACCTGGCGAAGGATAAGCGGAAACAGTTTTTTAATGAGTGCGATGTACTCACGGCGGTATTGCTCGCCGCCCTCGATTAAGCGTGCAATTTGAGTATAGCGGTCCCGCCGCGGCCGGGAACCGCCGTTTTTACTCCGCGGAATGAAGCCTTCGAGGACGCCGCGTATCTTTTCTGATTGAAACAGCTTGTAGAGGGAAAATTGAAACAGCAGCAGCCCGCCGTGATTTTTCAGCGAGGAGTTGTACCGGGCCTCTTCCTCAAGATACAGCAGGAGGGCACTCAGCTCCCGTTCCAGGCCTTTAGCATGGTCGCTGCCGCCGGTGTTGCTGAAGCCCGATAGACGCTCCTCCTCGTACTCTCGTTTGGCATCCACCAGTGTTATCGTCTTACGCAGTTGCCGGAGCGTCCGATTGGAAAGAGCTCGGGCAAAAAAATCTTCGAGGATTCGCTCCTGTTCCTCGGTAAACAGAGGTGCTGCGGAATCAGGATTTTCACCTGCCGCAGCGCCGAGTATACGTCGGAGATAGGTGCCAAACTCTTCCAGCAACTCGTTCTCCCTGGCATTGACGGTCCCGTAATTGCGAAGAAACATGCGAATGAGCTCCATAAGGTGGGAAGAGAAGGGCAGTTCGAGGGAGACCTCCGCAAGCAGCGTCTCGTGAATTGCATCGAGGGTGCTGTACATGTTGCGAAGCAACTGGAGCAGTACCGCCGGTTCTCCCTGCAGTAAATCAAGGCTGGTATCGTCGGGGATAAATGCCGCATGCGCAACATGAACCTGCTGGGGGTCGATACATTCTTCCTCCGGCATATTGCGATTGTAATTACCGATCACATCACTGGCCTGAAATGAGATGCTTTGGAAACCGCGATAGCGGTTGTGCCAAAAGAAAATCCGTTCCGAGGAAATACGCGCTATCGCCTGCTTCAGGTAGGTGCCGGTTGCCACATGCGCCGCAGGGTCGGGGTTGGTGACCAGAAGAAGCGTGTCCGCCATGGAAAGAAAGGCGAGGTTTTCCTCGGCATCGGACCCGGCCGGGAGGTCGAGAATGAGCACCTCGTACTGCTCCTTGAGGGAGGGGAGCAAGCCGGAAAGCATTTCGGGAAAACCGTTTCGTTCGGCAGGACTGTATTTCGAGAGCGGGAAGAGAAGATCGAAAGTACGGAAAACGGGCACCGTATAGTCCTTGAGAGGGCGTGTAGAACTGAGTTGGGCCGGAATGGAGGCGAGTTTCTCCTCCGGGAGTGCAAGCACCCCTGCCGCATTCGCCAGCGGATCGATGTCAAGCAAGGCCGTCGCAATCCCCTTGCGTGCCGAGTAGAGGGCCAAGTTTACCGCCGTTGTTGTCTTTCCTACACCTCCTTTTCCGGAGGCAATTGCTATCGTCTTTCCCATATTCATCGTATATTCACTATGTAGCATAATTAGGGTGGTCTGTATAGCGGTAAGAAAATGCAACGCTGAAGGTTCTCTCAAAATTATCATTTCCAAAGAACCTTACTGGCGAGTGAAAAGGTGATATGTTATACTTACGGTATTAGATAATACGGTATCTAATCTGCGGGAGTGAGTATGCAGAGTCAAGAATCTTACGGCCGTGAAAGCGGTCACATTGCTTTTTCTCCGGACCAAATCCTCGAACATGCCCAGAATGTTTCACAACAGTGTACTTCATCCCCATATTACGCCGCGGTGTATCTTGAGGAGCTATTAAAAAACAACGGTCTTCATAACTCCCAAGATGAGCGGGTGGTTCAGGTGCACTCGTTGATAGAAGAGCTGCGAGAGCAAGTGGAAGAGGGGACCAAGGCTACGGACGAGTTGACGGAGGCGGCCAATAAAAAGGATGCCACGGAGGCGCTCGAGCGTGCTTCGGAAGAGATCCGTTTCCGGAAACGAATCGAGGAATACTATCTCCCCAAACAGCTTGTGGATGCCATCCTGGATATGGGCCAGATTCCGGAGAAAACGGAAGAGTATCTGGTGGGGGTAGGCTTTATTGATATTGCCGATTACACATTTCTTTCAAAATTTCTGAGTCCCAATGAAAACCAGACGATCCTCAACGGACTCTACGCCGCTTTTAATCACGTACTCAATCGCCACGGCGGATATTTGAATAAAATCGAAGGCGACAGCCTCATGTTTCACTTCGGCGGTTCGATCGATCCCAATATAAAAGGATTGGACCGCAAAGATGAGGAGCGCTACATAGCACGGGAACTCTTTTTTACCTGCGTCGAAATGCAGAGAGTGGCTTTCCTCTTTAATCAGGCTAACGACCGTTTTTTGTACGACGAAGATAAAACAACACACGATGCCGTCAAAAAGGCCTTTGAAATCATCAGCAGCATGCGCAATAGCAACGAGCTTTCACAGGCGATTAACGCGTATTTCCAAATTCGTATTCGCATCGGCGCAAATATCGGTGAGGCGACGATGGGCAACTTTGGTCCGGAGGGGGCTAAGCAGTGGGATATCATTGGCTCTCCCGTAATACGGGCTAAGCGAATGGAGAGCACCGCTCCAATCGGCGGATTCCGTATTACAGAAGAGTTGTACAATATTCTCGAGGAAAACGGCATCGTCGAGGAGTACTACCGCCGTTTCAAACGGGAGGCGGAAGCACTGTTTGGGACGTTCAAGAACATCACCCGCGACGAGCTGTTTAGTTACAGTCGGGTGATCCTTAAGGACAAACGCAATGAGCTGCTGAACTCCTACAGTATTCAGGTGAATCCGGGACTTCCGGAAGCTTTGATGAACCAGGTGGACAGCCTCATGAACAAAGGCGACGAGGGCGCCGCCCGAATTATCGAGTTGCTGAAGTATTACCGCGGCAATCGCTTTGTAATCAACGGGCTCGAGTCGGCCCTCCAGCGCCGGGGGGTGCATTTCCGCAAGGGAGACATTCTCAATCTGCTTTCTCCCCGTCATTACCGGAAGGTAGCGGAACGCCACAGCAACGACACAGAGGAGACGAATAAGGCAATTGAGAAGGAGTATTCCCTTTTTAATCTATTCGAACTTCTCGGGCGGCTGCAGGATACGGTAAACCGTGATATTACCCAGGATCAGCCGGAGTTCAGCTTTACCAGTTATGAGCAGTACACGCAAAGTCTTATCCAGTGGATGGATTACGAGATAAAGCAACGGGAGAAGCAGGTGTATCAGCGTACGTACTTTTACGATTACGTGTTCCCCCTACTTTTCTATTCCATCAAAGCAAGCTTGCTCGAGGTGCAGCAGCAAGCCAGCGAAGTTACCGAGGTTCTTGAAAACGATGTTTCATGAGCCCCGGCAGTTTGGCAATCATTTTCTGCAGCCGGGCGGCTTCGCTCTCTGAGAGTCTGGCCCGGGCAAAGATGTCGGCGAAAAAACGCCCCACCTCTTCGTGTTCGTCCTGTTTGAAAAAATCGATAGCCTCGAAACTCTCGATCAGGGTGCTGCGCAGCTCTTCGATGCGCTCCCGGGGGACCGGTGTGAAGCCCATCCCGGGGGCGGCCCCCGACCGGAAGAGTGCATAAGTGATCACCTGTACGGCATGAGAAAGGTTGAGAGAGGGAAACTCCGGGGCGGACGGAATATGAACCGCCAGGTTGCAGTGGGCCAGTTCACGATCGGTGAGGCCGCTCGATTCTCTGCCAAAGACAATATGCAGTGCGCCGCTGCCCACTTCGCTGCAACGTTGGGCAAACATTTCGGGGGTAAGGGAGAAGTATTTGCGAAACTTGCCTCGGCGCCGGGTGATGCCGGCGGAGAGAGCGCTGCCGACAAGGGCCTCTTGGAGGGTCGGGACAAAGCGAGCCTGGTCATAGACCTCCCGGGCATGCAGCGCTCGGGTATACACGGTGTCTGCGTCGAAGTCTTCTCGTCTTTTACCGACAATAATCAGCCTGCCTAAGCCCATGTTTTTCATTGCACGGCAAACCGCCCCGATATTTCCGGCCTCTTGGGGTTCAACACACACGATGTAATGCTGTGAAAATCGTTCTTCCATATTTTCTTGACAATACTTCTTTCTAACGGGTAAAATGACGAAACTTTGTTTATTATATTAAACAAAGTCGGCGCTGTCAAAAAGGGTGATTAACCCCGGGTTGATGAACCCAGGCACGTCGATGCGCATACGTTTTGGAAGATATGATGGCAGCAGAGCAGATACCTCCTTTTCACATCGGACGCAATATACAAGAGTTGCGGAGAAAACGCAATATGACCCTCGGCCATCTCTCCGCCCGCAGCGGAGTTTCCAAGGCGATGCTTTCGCAGATCGAAACCGATAAAGTAAATCCCACCGTAGCGACGGTCTGGAAAATTGCCGTAGGCCTCAACGTAGAGATCGATCTGTTGCTGAAGGGCGCCGGATCTCAGCAACGCAAGTTCAACATAAGCAAACGAGAGGAAATTACCACCATTGACACGGAAGAGGAGGGGATTCACATAAAAGTTCTCTCACCCTTTGCAATGGTGGAGGATCTTGAGATGTACGTCCTCACCTTCGATCCCGCAGGAAAACTGGAGTCCAGCCCCCACTTTCCCGGTACGGAAGAATTTCTCACTATCTTATCCGGGGAGGTAGAGGTGATAGCCGGCCCCAAGCATGGTTTGCTGCGTGAGGGGGATTTTATCAATTATCACTGCGACATCGATCACGCTATCTACAACAATTCGTCAGAGAGTGCGATGGTCCATATGACCGTGCGCTTCACACGCCAGGAATAAAGGCCCAAGGAGAATCCCAAACATAGCTATACAGAGCCGTTTGCACTAGGGGCTGTGAGAGAAGACTGCGACGCGCCATAAAAAACCGCCCGGGGCTCTCCGCGGGCGGTGACTCATAACGTTGTGTGTTCGGGCTATACTTGGATGCGGAACGTCAAGACTCTTCAGGATCTGGAACGGAGCGGAAATCGACTTCCTGCTCGTAGTTTACCCCGGGCACGGAAAAGCCGTGCAGGCGGAGGAAATCGCTGCGGTAGCCCTCGATATCCGCGTAGTCGTGCAGGTTCGATTCATCGACCGCTTCCCAGCGGCTGGACACCTCACGCTGCACGTCCTCCCGCATCTCCCAGTTGTCCAATCGGATGCGTCCTTCTGAATCGGTTGGTACTTCCCCGCCGGTGTAGAGCCGGTCCTGGAAAAGCCGGTTCATCTGTTCCTGACAGCCTTCGTGTAGGCCTTTGCTCTTCATCACGGAGAACAGCAGAGAGACATAGAGCGGAACGGCCGGTATGACCGCACTCGCCCGGGTAACTACCGCCTTGTTAATGGAGACGTAGGCCGAACGGCGGTCGCCGAGTTCTCTGTTCAGTTCACGCGCCGTGCCCTCGAGGTGCTCTTTTGCCTTGCCGATCGTACCGGAACGGTAGATGGGGTGAGTGACCTCCGGGCCGATGTACGAGTAGGAGAGGGTGGTAAAATCCTCCGACAGCAGTCCGCGCTCCTGCAGCGCTTTAGTCCACAGATACCAATCTTCACCGCCCATCACCTTGACGGTTTGCCTGATCTCGTCGTCGGTGGCCGGTTCCAGGGTAGTTTCCGATAGAGTCTCGTTCATGAAGTCGAGGGAGACGGTGGAGTAGGAGGTACCGATCGGTTTGAGCGCCGAGCGGTAGGTTTCTCCTGTATCCGGATCGGGGCGTACACCGGAGGCCAAACTGTAGATCAGCAGGTCCACCTTACGGCCCCGCTCTTTGAGGGTCTCCGCGATGCGCTCTTTCATCTCGTGTGAGAAGGCGTCGCCGAAGAAACTGGTGGAGGCGAGGCCGGCCTTTTCCACCGCCCGGTCAAAGGCCTTGGTGTTGTACCAGCCGGGGGTGGCCGGTTTCTTCTCCGTGGGCTCTCGCTCAAAGGAGACGCCGATCGTCTCTGCGCCGTAACCAAAGGCCGCGGTGATCCGGCTGGAGAGACCGTAGCCGGTAGAGCCGCCGATTACCAGAACTGTTTTCGGACCGTTGTCAGCCCGGCTTCGGGATATTGATGTGCGGGCGGTTTCAATCTGTTCCCGTACTTCGGCTGCGCAGCCGGCGGGGTGGGCGTTCATGCAGACACCGCCTCTAACTTTGGGTCGTATCATACGCTCTGCTCCTCATTACGAGTGTTGCCGCCGGAAGTGTCCACCAAACAGAGCCATTCCGCTTCTGCCGCCGGCTCGTCGCCGACATACGCTTTGCCGCGCTGCTTGAGACCCCGCGTGGTTACACGGATGTTTTCGATTTCGAAGCGAACCTCTTCGTCCGGTTTTACCTGGCGGCGAAACTTCGCCTTTTCGATCGTAGCCAGAAAGAAGAGAGCCTCCCCGAGGGTGCCTTGGGCGTTCACGCCGGCGCCCCCGCACTGGGCCATTGCTTCCACCAGCAATACCCCGGGGACCACCGGATAGTCCGGAAAGTGCCCCGGGAAAAAGAACTCGTCGCTGCCGAACCGCTTGGTCCCCACAATCTTCTCTTTGTCGTAGCTGATAAGCTTGTCCACGAAGAGGAACGGGGGGCGATGGGGGAGTAGCTCCTCTACACTCATTCTTTGTATTCCTTGACGATGACCACGCCGTTGTGACCGCCAAAGCCGAAACTGTTAGACATGGCCGTTCTCACGGGCATCTCGATGCCTTCGTTGGGCACATAGTCCAGGTCGCAGTTTTCGTCCTGCTCGCTGTAGTTGATGGTCGCAGGGACGAATCCGTCACGGATGGCTAAAATGCTGAAAATCGTCTCTAGTCCGCCTGCGGCGCCGATGAGGTGTCCCGTCATCGATTTGGAGGAGGAGATTTTTACCTTACCTGCGTGATTGCCGAAGGTGTTCTTTATTGCTTTGGTTTCGATCGGGTCGTTCGCCTGAGTGCTCGTGCCGTGAGCATTGATGTAATCGATATCCGTGGGCTGCATGTCGGCATCCTTAAGAGCTGCCGCCATAGCACGAGCTGCTCCGCGGCCTTCAGGATCGGGGCCGGTGAGGTGGTAGGCGTCGCAGGTCATTCCGGCGCCGGCCACTTCTGCAATAATGTGCGCGCCTCGTTGCTTGGCGTGCTCGAGCTCCTCGAGGATGAGGATGCCGGAGCCTTCGGCAATGACAAAGCCGTCGCGGGTTTTGTCAAAGGGGCGGCTCGCCACCTGGGGCTCGTCGTTGTGAGAGGTGCTGAGGGCTTTCAGCACACAGAACCCGCCGACCCCCAGTTCGGTAATACAACCTTCGGTGCCGCCGGTCACGGCCATGTCGATTTCTCCGTTGCGAATCGCCTTCATACTGGTGCCGATTGCATCGGCGCCGGAGGCGCAGGCGGTGGTGATGGTGTAACTCGGGCCCAGGATTCCGTACTTCAGGGAGACGTTGCCAGGTCCTTCGTTGGAAATGATCTTGGGGATCGTCATCGGGGGAATCCGTCCGGGGCCTTTATTGAAGAGGGTCCGGTAGGAGTCCTCGATCACCTCGAAACCGCCAATTCCGTTGCCAAGGATGACGGCTGCCCGTTCGGGATCGTAGCCGCCTTCGGCAAGGCCGGCCTGCTGCAGCGCCTGGCTGGCGCCCGCGACCGCGTACTGGGCAAAGAGGGCCATTTTGCGCGCCTCTTTCTTGTCCATATAGTCGGTGGGATTGAACTCTTTGATTTCGCCGGCGATTTTTGCCGGGAACTCGGCGGGATCAAAGTGGGTGATGGGGCCAAGGCCGCTCTTACCGGCTTTGATCCCTTTCCAGGTACTGTCAATATCGTTTCCCAGGGGTGTAACGCCCCCGAGTCCAGTGACTACAACTCGTTTGCTCATATCATATTCCTCCAGTGTTTCGTTTTCGTATCTTTACGTTTTACGTGTCCTAGCTTGATGCACAAGCTACATAGCCAATCCGCCGTCGATTACCAGCACATGGCCGGTAATATAGGCGGCATCTTCCGATGCAAGAAAGAGGATTGCCCGCGCTACCTCCTCCGGTCTTCCGGTCCGATTCAGCGGTATGCGGCTCGTCAGGGCCTCTCGTGCCTGTTCGCTCAACTGCTCGGTCATCGAGGTCTCGACATATCCCGGGGCGACGGCATTCACCCGCACCCCCCGGGAGCCTAACTCTTTGGCCAGGCTCTTGGTAAAGCCGATGAGCCCCGCCTTGCTGGCGCTGTAGTTGCTTTGTCCACCGTTGCCGGTGATGCCGACTACCGAAGAGACATTGACAATCGCTCCCTTTTTTCGCTTGAGCATCGGCCGTGCCAGTTTGCGGCAGACTTGAAAGGCGGAAGTGAGATTGGTGTTCAGTACACTTTCCCACTCATCGTCCTTCATGCGCATAATGAGATTGTCCCTGGTAATGCCGGCGTTATTAACCAGCACGTCGACCCCCTCTTCTTCAGCGAGAATCGTTTCCAGAGAAGAGTCGATGCCCGCGGGATCGGAAATATCCGTGGGGAGCCAGCGGAAAAAGCCGCCGTGTTGTTCGGCAAGTTCCTCGAGCTCCTGTTTCTGTTCGTTTTCGCTTCTGCTGAGGGAGTATACCCGCGCTCCGGCGGAGAGGAAAGCGCGCACTGCCGCTTCACCGATTCCTCTGGAACCTCCGGTTACGATAACCACCTGATCGTGAAAATCCATCCGGACCTCTCTTTACAGCTCCGCGAGGAGCTCGTCGATTTTATCTTTTTTGTCCGTGGGATAACACGGAGTCTCAGCGTCGGACTTCTTCCACAGTCCGGTCAAAACCTTGCCGGGGCCCGCCTCGATGCAGCTTTCAAAACCTGTGGCGGCGATGTTACGCTCCTCTTCCACCCAGCGGATGGGAGAGATGATTTGCCGTGCCGCCAGTTCCCGGATCTCGGCGCCGCTCTGCAGTCGTCCTCCGGTTACATTGGAGAAGAGCGGCTTTGCCGGATCGCCGAAGTCGACGCTTTCGAGATATGCGGCAAACTCGCGCCGGGCTTCTTCGAGAAGCGGGGTATGAAAAGGGCCGGAGACCTTAAGCGGAAGGACCCGTTTGGCGCCTGCGGCCTTACACGCCTCCGCCGCTTTATCGATGCCCGATTTGGTACCGGAAATCACTGTCTGGCTGGGGGCATTGTAATTGGCAGGATAGGCATCGTCGATCTCGGATACCGTTTTCTCCACTTCATCGGGAGAAAGTCCCATCACCGCTGCCATGGCAACGCCGTCCTCGGACATCTTTGTATCGTTGCGAACCGCTTGTGCCATGAGTGCGGCTCGTTTGACCACCACGGGGAAGACATCGTCCTCCGACAGCACACCGGCTTCCACATACGCGGACCACTCGCCGAGGCTGAAGCCGGCCGCTCCGTCGGCTTCCACGCCGGCTTCCTTCAAATACGTGCGGACGGCCAGATTCATCAAGATGATGACGATCTGCGTGTTTTCCGTTTCTTTCAGTTCTTCTTCGCTTCCTTCAAACATGAGCGCAGCGAGGTCTTTGCCGATGATGTCGCCGGCACGGGTGAAGAGCGCCTTGACGCTGTCATTCGCCTCGTACAGTTCTTTACCCATTCCCGGGTATTGAGCGCCCTGTCCCGGAAAAAGAAAACAATATCCCATTCGATCCTCCTTATATGCTTCGTAAAAGGTACAAGTATTTCACATATCGGTCAATGGCCGATACGTTGAGCGCTTCGCGCTTCTGCGCCGGTTACCAGCGGACGATATTCCCTCCGTAGGACAGGCCCGCACCAAAACCTACCAGAAGGAGATAGTCGCCCGAGGCGACGAGATCTTTTTCATAAATTTCGTTCAAGGCGATAGGGATGGAGGCTGCTGAGGTGTTGGCATACTCCTGGAGATTCATATAGAACTTGTCGATCGGATAGCCAAGACGGTTAGCCGCCGCCTGGATAATACGTTCGTTGGCCTGGTGCGGAACGATCCATTTCAACTCCTCAAAGGTGAGGTTGTTGCGTTCCAGCAGTTCGTTGATAATTTCCGTATTCACCTTCACGGCAAAGTTGTATACCCTGCGGCCGTTCATCTCGATAAAGGTGTGCTCCCTGGGAGTGTTTTCAAAGTCGAGGGGCTGCTTGGAGCCGCCTGCACGACGCATGAGGTACTGCGCCCCGGAGCCGTCGGATCGCAGCAGCGAGTCCAGGACACCGGGTCCTTCTGCGGATTCTGTGGCGGAGACGACTGCCGCACCGGCACCGTCGCCAAAAAGTACACAAGTGTTGCGGTCTTCCCAGTTGGTAATCTTGGTAAGCGCATCCACCCCGATAAGGAGAATGTTCTTTGCTCCTCCTCCGGCGACAAGGGAGGCGGCGGTGTGCAGGCCGTAGACAAAGCCGGTGCATCCGGCGCTCAAGTCAAAGGCTCCGGTGCTCTTGGGCAGGCCAAGTTTGTATTGGACGATACTGGCGGTGGCGGGAAAACCTGGGTAATCACCCGAGGCGGTTGCCGCAATGACCATGTCTATTTCATCGAGTTCCACACCGCTTCGTTCAAGGGCTATTTTTGCCGCTTCTACGGCAAGATCGCTGGCTGACTGATCTGGGGTGCTTATGTGCCGAGCTTCGATTCCGGTGTGAGAGCGGATCCAGTCATCCGAAGTATCGATACTCTTGGAAAGTTCATCATTACTGACTCTATTTTCCGGGGCATACGCCCCGATAGACCGTATATACGCGTTCATACACTCCTCCTTGTGAAGCTGTCGGCTCTAAACCGACAGTAGTACATAGCAAAACGAATTCGTACCCCTTTCGTCAAGGTATAACCCTAATAAATCCAAACTTTTTCCTTGGAGGTGTCCCATGTGTAAATGAAAATGTACATCAAAATCCCGTGTTTTGTTCCAGAGCTTTCTTGAAGCTTGGAGGAAAAGCTGCTACGTTACCCATTAGTCGGCCGCGGGCCGAATGAGCTTGCCGGATTTCCCGGGCAAGAGGATATGTCTGGGCAAGATAAGGAGGGGGAATGGAAACCGAAGATGTGCTTGCATTGATAGAACGAATCGACAACAGCGGGCTCTCCCGTTTCAAACTGCGGGACGGTGAATTCGAATTGGAGATTGAGCGGCACAGCGGGGCAGGCGTTGAGGCGGAGTACCGGGACCACAGCCTCACAGCTCAGAGCGGGGGACAAAACCGGCGGCGGGAGGATTCTTCTTCCGCGAGTGAAGAGCTCAAGGCGGAAGAAACCCGCATGGAGGCGATTACCAGTCCTATCGTCGGCTCATTCTATCGCGCTCCCTCTCCGGATGCTCCCCCGTATGTAGAGCCGGGCACGGAGGTGAAGCAGGGACAGACCCTTTGTGTTATAGAGGCAATGAAAGTCATGAACGAATTCGAGGCGGATTTTCCATGTCGAATAGTGCGGGTGCTGGCGGAAAATCAGCAGATGGTCGAGTACGGTACGCCCCTCTTCGAGGTCGAGCGGCTCGAGTGAGGTAAAACGATGATAGAATCCCTCTTTATTGCTAACCGCGGTGAGATCGCTCTTCGTATTATTCGTACCTGTCGTGAGATGGGTATCGAGACAGTTCTCGGCTACTCCGAGGCGGACCGTGATTCGCTACCGGTTCGTATGGCGGATCGAACGGTGTGTATCGGCCCTCCGGAGGCGAGGAAGAGTTACCTTCAGGGGCAAAATTTGATTAGTGCCGCTCTTTACAGCGGCTGCGATGCGGTTCATCCGGGGGTCGGATTTCTTTCGGAAAGTGCGGATTTTGCCCGTGGGGTAGAGGATGCGGGGCTCATTTTTGTAGGTCCCGCGCCGGAGACGATAGAGTTTCTTGGAAACAAGGTGCAGGCTCGTAAGAGCGCGGAAGCGGTCGGGATCCCGGTGGTACCCGGCAGCGCAGGGGCGGTGCGAGAAGTGACCGAAGCGCGGAAATTTGCCGTAGAAGCGGGATTCCCGGTGATTATAAAGGCCGCCGCCGGCGGAGGCGGGAAAGGCATGCGGATCGTCCGCAACGAGGACGATTTGGAGCGAACCCTGGAGTTAGCCGTTCACGAGGCTGAATCCGCCTTCGGCGACGGAACGGTATATCTGGAACGGTATGTGGAGAATCCCCGTCACGTCGAAGTGCAGCTGCTGGCGGATGCACACGGACAGGTGATACACCTTGGGGAACGGGACTGCTCCCTGCAGAGAAACCATCAAAAACTGGTGGAGGAGAGCCCTTCTCCGGGCCTTAATCCGCAGCTGCGGGAACAAATGACCAGCGCAGCGGTACAGCTTTTTCAGAATCTCCATTACACCGGAGCCGGTACGGTAGAGTTTCTCCTCGAGGGGGAAAATTTCTACTTTATGGAAGTCAACGCCCGGGTGCAGGTGGAACATCCGGTGACCGAATACGTGACCGGAGTGGATATTATTCGCGAGCAAATCAAGAGCAGCTGCGGCGAGACACTGGGCTTTGCGCAGGAGGATATCAAACTTAACGGTGCGGCGATTGAATGTCGCATCAATGCCCTTAGCCCCGGCCGCATCGACCCGTATGTGGTTCCCGGCGGGAGAAACGTACGGTTGGATACGTTTCTCTATCCCGGTTATACGGTGCAGCCCTTCTATGATTCGCTGGTGGCTAAATTGATAACCTACGGTGCCAACCGAAGAAGTGCTGTATCCAGGATGGACCGAGCTCTGCGGGAGCTGGAAATTGGCGGAATTTCCACGAATCGGGAGGAACAGCTAATTATTATTCGCAGTAAGCTTTTCAAAAGCGGGGTGTACGGCACTTTTGCTTTGGACAAGATTTTGAAGGAGTAAGGTATGGGATGGAAAGAACGGTTGAACAGTCTGTTTCCCTCCCGGAAGCGTAGATTTTCTGTACCGCCTCTCCGGAAAAAAGGGCTAAACAGGGAAAAAGCCAAGCTTCCGCAAAACGACCGCACATATTTCCAAGAACACGGCAGTTGCCCCGAGTGTCACCGTGAAATTGATCCTGCCGATCTCTCTGCGGCCCTCTTTGTGTGCCCCCGCTGCGGACACCATTTTGCTGTGAACATCGCCGAACGTCTCGATGCAGTGGTTGATCGCGGAAGTTTTTCGGAACTGTACGAACTGGTTCGTTCGGCAGATCCACTCGATTTTCCCGGATATGCGGAAAAGCTGAATAAAGCGTCGGAGGGCACCGGTCATACCGAGGCGATCGTAACCGGAACGTGCACGATAGAAGGTATGCCGGCTGCTCTTGGTATTATGTCTTTTGCATTTATGGGCGGCAGTATGGGAGTAGTAGTAGGGGAAAAGATTGCCCGGATGTTGCGCTACGGGGCGGAACATCGAATGCCGGTGATTCTCTTTATAGCTTCCGGGGGAGCTCGTATGCAGGAGGGCATCAATTCACTGATGCAGATGGCCAAAACCTCTCATGCGGCCGCACTGCTGGAGGAGTCCGGTCAGCCGCTCTTCACGGTGCTGACGCATCCCACCACCGGCGGTGTTACCGCTTCATTTGCTATGCTCGGCAACGTGAATCTTGCCGAGCCGGGTGCGTTGATCGGCTTTGCCGGCCCCCGAGTGATCGAGTCGACGATCAAGCAGAAGTTGCCGGAGGGATTTCAGAGGGCAGAGTTTCAGCTGGAGAAAGGCTTTATCGATGCGGTGGTGCCGCGGCGCGATCTGCGCAGCGTACTCTCATTTCTCATGGTTACCCACCGTCCTGCAGGAGCAGCCGCTCGGGGAAGGGCACATAGCGGCTCCGGTGAGCACGGAGGAGGTAGATAGTTGGCACGGAGTAAGTTTGCCGAAAAACTGAGCGAACTCAAACAACTTGCCGGAGACGAGCACATGCACGTGTTCGAAGAGTTGCGCAGAATCGAGCAAAAGCTGGACGAGAGCCGGCAGCCGGGGGCCTGGGATAAGGTCCAGCTGGCGCGTCACCCGGAGCGTCCTACCATGCTCAATTACGTGGAACGGCTCTTCGACCGGTTTTTTGAACTCCACGGTGACCGGGTAGGCGGCGATGATGAAGCAATCGTCGGCGGTATCGCGCTGTTTGCCGGGCGGCCGGTGACAGTAATAGGACATCAGAAAGGCCGCTCCCTGAAGGAAAACGTGCGGCGTAACTACGGAATGGCCGGCCCGGAAGGGTACCGTAAAGCGCTGCGGCTTGCAAAGGAGGCGGAGCGCTTCGGCAGACCGGTGATAACTTTTATCGACACTCCCGGTGCGTATCCAGGACTTACTGCTGAGGAGCGGGGCGTAGGAGAGGCGATTGCCCGCAACTTGAAGGAGTTCTCCCGCCTCTCCGTGCCGGTAATCGGTTTTATCATCGGAGAAGGGGGATCCGGTGGTGCACTGGGAATCGGGGTGACAGACGAGTTGTATATGCTGGAAAACGCGATCTACTCGGTAATATCTCCGGAGGGATGTGCCTCTATCCTGTTGCGTGATTCCGGGAAGGCATCTCTGGCGGCGGATCTCATGCAACTCACCGCGCAGCATCACTGGGAAACCGGTATTGTTGATGGAATCGTGGAAGAGGGGGATGAAGGGGCGCACGTTACACCCGAGGTTGCAGCCGAAGGTATTCGCCGGCGGCTCACCGAGGCTTTGAGCCGGATGGAGAAAAAGAAACCCGAACGTTTGAAACGGGAACGATCAAAACGTCTCTCCTCTCTCGGCGCTTATGCGGAGCCGGCTGCCGAGAAACGCGGACTGCTAACGCGCCTCTTCGGTTAGTGCAAACTATAACCAATACGGACTATAGTAGTACAAACTAGAGTAGTACGGAATAAAACGGACGCCGATGATCCGGCGGATGCTTACGCAAGCTGCCGTCATTGTGTTATAGTGCTGCGTATGAATCTCGACAAAGTACAGAGCGCCATGCTCGGAATTATCGTACTCGTGCTGCTGGGGGCGGTGTTAAAAATTGCTTCTTCCTTTTTACTGCCTTTAGCGATCGCGATCTTCCTCTCGTTTATTGTTGCTCCGCTGGTAAACTTTCTGGACCGGAAACGAGTGCCCCGTATACTGGCTATCGCCATTGTTCTGCTTATCTTCTTTGGTGTTATCTTTCTGATATTTCTCTTTTTACAGGCCAGCGTCAACTCGCTGATTCGGGAGTATCCTAAATATGCCGCCCGTTTTGTGGAACTGAGTGAAGAGATTTCTCTGGTTCTCAGTCAGCAGTTGGACATAAGTTTCGATTTTTCAGAGGACATCAACTGGCAAGGGGCCCTGCGGGACTACCTCGTGGCGTTTTCAAGTTCTTTTATGCGGATACTGAGCGCTTTTGGAATGATCATCATCTTCTTGATCTTCCTGCTGCTGGAAAAACCGTTTTTCAAGACCAAACTTGCGGCGGCCTTCAGCGATGTGCTGGGGGCGCAAATCGGCCGGATTTTCGAACACATCAACTATCAAGTGACCCGCTATATCAATCTCAAGTTTTTCATCAGTCTTGCCACCGGTCTCTTTATCTATGTTTCGCTGCGTATCATAGGGATGGACTTCTCCTTTGTTTGGGGAGTCCTCGGCTTCCTGCTCAACTTCATTCCCTCTATCGGATCGTTCATCGTGGTGATCATTACCATCACCATGGCGATTATTCAATTTTTTCCCGAGTTTGGGCCTATTCTTGCGGTCTCTATCTGCATGATCGGAGTGCAGCTGGTGATCGGGAACTTTATCGATCCGCGGCTGCAGGGGCGGCGGCTCAATTTGAGTCCCTTCCTGATCCTTTTTTCGCTCATTTTTTGGGGCTGGATCTGGGGGCCGGTGGGAATGTTTTTGGCAGTACCCATTATGGTGATTATCCAGATCATCTGCGAGAATATCCCCGAACTCTATCCCATCAGTGTGCTGATGGGCAGCGGACATCCTAAGAAGCGGGAGTTCGATCCGCAGGAGATTGAGGCACAAGAGATTGAGGCACAGGATGAACTCCACGGTGAATAGCGGTTGTCTCTTTCTTCTGCCCGCGATATGATGCAGTCACACTCGGGGTTTCTGCGACCGTTCGTCCAAAAAGGTAACGGCCAAGCGGAACCGCCGGGATTACATCGACGAGGATAAACAGGGATATGGACAAGAAACGAATACTAACCGGCGACCGGCCGACAGGCAAACTCCATCTTGGCCACTATGTGGGTTCGCTTTCCAATCGCGTAAAAATGCAGGAAGAGTACGACTGCTTTTTTCTCATTGCAGATCTTCATATGCTGACTACGCGGCCAGAGAAACAGCATGTGGAGAGCATTACCGACAATGCGCGAGAGATGGTGCTCGATTATCTCGCCTGCGGTATCGATCCCTCCAAGTCGAAGATTTACCTCCAGTCGGCCATCCATGAAGTCTACGAGATGAACCTTATTTTCGAAATGATGGTGACCGTCCCCAGGCTTCAGCGGCTGCCGAGCATCAAAGAGATGGCCCAGTCGGCCAATTTATCCGAACTTCCT
Source organism: uncultured Spirochaetaceae bacterium (assembly GCA_964346455.1). Classification (GTDB taxonomy): domain Bacteria; phylum Spirochaetota; class Spirochaetia; order DSM-16054; family Sediminispirochaetaceae; genus CAYFUX01. The sequence continues at coordinate 11,212 of CAYFUX010000005.1, read as the reverse complement.
TTCGGACTGCTCGGTTATCCGGTGCTGCAGGCGGCGGATATTCTCATGCCGCGGGCTCATATGGTTCCGGTAGGCAAAGATAATGAGTCGCATGTAGAGCTGACGAGAGAGATCGCCCGGCGTTTTAATTATCTTTACGGGGAGGTTTTTCCCGTACCGGACGTCAAAGTGGGGGATGTGCCCACCCTGGTGGGCACTGACGGCCGTGCAAAAATGTCGAAATCCCTGGACAATGCGATTTTCATCTCCGACGACGCAAAGACGGTGGAGAAGAAAGTCCGCAGTATGTATACCGACCCCAACCGCACCCGGGCCGATGTGCCGGGTGCGGTGGAGGGCAATCCGGTCTTCATGTACCATGATGTGTTCAATCCCAACCGTGAAGAGGTTGAAGACCTGAAGAGCCGCTACCGGGAGGGACGAGTCGGTGACGTGGAGGTAAAGGATAAGCTCGCCGCCGCACTGAATACCTTTCTCGAACCGCTCCGGGAGCGGAGACAGTCCTATCAGGAGAAAACGGGACTGGTGGAAGAGGTGATCTATGACGGGACGATGGTTGCCCGTGAAGAGGCGCGCAAGACGCTGATAGAAATGAAGAAGGCGATGGGACTCACCGGCGTATGGAATCGGATCAGCAGAAAAGCGGAGAAATCGAAAAAGCGCAGAGAGAAGGCTCAAGAGCAGGTCGGGGAGAAGAGCGAAGCGTCGAGTGGGGAGACGAGTGGGGAGAACTGATACCTCCCGCCGGAAGCTGGCGTGAAGAGCCCGAGGCCTTCGTACGCTTTGTGTGGGACTTCTACCGCCGTCGCGGGCGGGATTTCCCCTGGCGCCGCATCCGGGATCCCTATCGGATTCTCGTCTCGGAGATCATGCTCCAGCAGACCCAGACTTCCCGGGTAGAGAAGAAATACCCGTTGTTTCTCGAGCGCTTTCCCGACTTTAGCGCGCTGGCACGCGCGCCGCTGTCGGAGGTGCTGCAGTACTGGCGCGGGCTCGGCTACAATCGGCGGGCGGTGGCGCTAAAGGAGATTGCCGCCGCAGTGACTGCACGCTCGGACGGGACGCTTCCGCAGAGCGAGGAGGAGCTGCGCCGCCTGCCGATGATCGGAAAGAACACCGCCGCCTCCATCATTGCCTTCACCTGGAACAGGCCGACGCTCTTTATCGAGACCAATATCCGCAGAGTCTATATCTACCACTTTTTCCCCGAGCAGGAGAAGGTGCGCGACCGGGAGCTGCTACCGCTGATAGAACAGACCCTCCACCGGGAAAATCCGCGGGAGTGGTACTATGCGCTGATGGACTACGGGGTGTACTTAAAGGGACGGGTGCCTAATCCCAATACCCGCAGCACCGCCTACCGCCGGCAGAGCGCCTTCGAGGGCTCGCGGCGGCAGCTGCGCGGCAGAGTGCTGCGGGAGCTGGGCGGCGGCGAACGGCTCGAGCCGGCGGCCCTTGCCGAGCGCACCGGATTTAGCTACGAACAGGTACTCGAGAGCGTGGAAGCCCTCCGCGGGGAGGGCTTCCTTGTCTGCGAACACGGAGTCTACGCCATAAAAAAGGAGTAGCTCCGGAGAAATGCCGCCTGAGTTGCAGAAGAATTGCCGCCTGAGTTGCAGCCTTCGGTCTAGGAGATAGCCGTCTCCAGGGCAACTTCCATCATCTGCGTAAAGGTCTTTTGCCGTTCTTCGCTGGTGGTTTGTTCGCCGGTGACCAGTTGATCACTGACGGTCAGGATTGTTAGAGCTTGTACGCCGTATTTAGCCGCCGCAGTGTAGAGGCCGGTGGCTTCCATCTCTACCGCCAGTACTCCGTATTTGGCCCACAGTTTCCAGGCATCGGGATCGTCGTCATAGAAGGTGTCCGTGGAGAGGATATTGCCCGCGTGGTGGGTGTAGCCGCTCTGCCGGGCTACCTGCACCGCTTTCTCCAGCAGTCCAAAGTCCGCCGCGGGAGCAAAGTTCATTCCCCGGAAGCGGTGGGTGGTGAGAGAGGAATCGCTGGAGGCGGCAATGCCAAAGACCATATCCCGTATGTTGACGTGCTTCTGCATGGATCCGCAGGAACCAACGCGAAGGAGCCGTTTTACTCCGTAATCCCGGATCAACTCTTCAGCATAGATGGAGATGGAGGGAATGCCCATTCCGGAGCCCTGAACGGAAACAGGCTGCCCTTTGTAGGTTCCGGTGTAACCGTACATACCGCGGACTTCGTTGTAGAGGACCGGATTCTCCAGGTAGTTTTCGGCGATAAACTTAGCTCGCAGGGGATCGCCGGGAAGCAGAACCGCTTCGGCGATATCGCCTTGCTTTGCCCCTATGTGAATACTCATACGTTCTCCTCCTAATAGCTCGGGTTTTTGTTGCGTATAATGTCGGCTCTCATGAGCCGCTGTCTGCTTCTTCGATCATGCTGCGGTGCCATTGCAGCAGTTCCCGTTCTCGTTGCGGATCCGCTCCCATGCTGTCGGCTAAGATCCGAAACACCGGTTCGGTTCCTGAGCCGCGCATCCAGAGGAAATCGGTATCCCGGCCGTGCCGGTCGCTGAAGATAATTTTCAGCCCTCCGCGTTCGTCGCCGCTGCGATACTCGGAGCCAAAACCCGCCGCTTCTCGGGTCCCCTCGTAATTGACCTCCCGCCAGGAGTAGATACCGTACCGCGCTTGGAGTTCCGTAGCCTTCTCTCTCCACTGTCGTAGAAACACCTCCTCGTACCGCGTTTTGAGAAGCCCGTGGTTCTCCGTGCGGATCCCCATTTTCGCCTCCGGCTCATAAGCGCTGGTCGTCTGAAAAGCGGGAAGCGTGCTCAAAACGTCGGTAAGGGTGAAAGCCTCCGTATACTCCTTCTCTTTGCCGATGCGCTCGCACCACCCGCGAAAGAGCGCCGGGGCTCCGTTGTCGCCGCGGAAGAGCAGCAGCTTCAGTATGCTGATGAGGGTGTTCAGCGGGTCGCGGACCGTAGCGGGATGAGTAATGTTGCCGCCGTTTGAGCCTTCGCCGAGAATCGGCACCCGGTATCCCTGCCTGCGCAGCTCTTGCGCCCGGGTAACGACGTTCGCTTCTCCGGTTTCGGTACGAAATACGGCGGCCCCGAAGCTGCGGGCGATCGCTTCGATGCGCATAGATGTGGGGCCGTTGACCACCACCGCGAGAGACTGCCGGTTCTCCGTCGGAGAGCTGTGAAAACCGAGCTCTGCAAGCACCGTCAGGGCAAAGAGCTGCTGAGCGGGGAGGGCTGCTGCCCTTCCGGAGTGAGTGTCAAAGTATACCAGATTGCCGCGGTCCCCGTCGTTATCCGGTACATAGCCAAGGGTAAAGGCGGAGTTTTTTTTGCGGGCGGAGTCGAGCAGCCGGATACACGGATCCAGGCTGGAGCCTTCCGGGACGATCCGATGGACGATTTCCCCGGGCTTGTCATTGAAGCTGCGGTATAGAACACCGAGGGATTCGAAAATCTTGCCGTCAATGGAGAGCGTTCTGGCACTCCCGTTGAGTTCGGCCACGATGCCTGTCGGCGTACGTTGGGCTTCGGAGCCGAGACGTTCAATGAACTGATGTATCTGCTTTTCGTCTTCACTTCCTGAAGCCACTCGCCGGGTGAACTCGCCGTACGCAGCGAGTGCCGCTTCCTTGTAGCGGGAGACCTTTCGCAGGAGTTCTGCATAGCGTTCCTGATCCACCAGCTGGTCCAGGCGCTGCACTTCTTTGGCTGCATGCTCGCCCCGGATTCGTTCTTTAAATGCGTCGATAAGCCGCTTAGAGGTCTCTCCCCCGACCACAGCTCCGTCGCCGTAGCCGAATTTTAGGCCGTTATGACCGGCAGGGTTGTGACTGGCGGAGATATAGATAAACCCGTCGATCTCCGGGCTGGTTTTTACGTAGGCCATCAGTTCCGGGGCGGCGGTGACAAATAGCGGCACCGCTTCGAGTTTCGAAGCAAGCAGCATGCGGGTAACCGCATCAATGAGAAGCGGACCGGTGGGACGCGTATCGCAGCCGACCGCAACGGTAGGACGTTGTGTTCCGGTGCTCACGGGCAGCGTCTCCGCGAAGGTCAGAGCGGCCTGTGCGGCCAACACCACATCCGCCGGCCGTACATCGGCGGTAAAGCTCTCTTCCCAACCGTCGGCAGCAAACACCTTTCTCCATCCGGAGGCGCTCAGAATCATGGACTGCAGTGCCTCTTCCACCTCACTCAGCTCGGGAAGAGGGGAGGAGAGCAAGGGCGTGTTCGGATCGGGAAGCTTAAGCTTGTTGAGGGCATCGTTCACATCCATGCCTCTTTTGTATCATAGCCGGGGGGGAGAGAAAAGGGCCTTTAGTCTTCGGCGACGGGCCCGTGATGGCCGGCGGCGGGCCCGTGATGGCCGGTGGCGGGC
>CAYFUX010000005.1:0-6733 GCA_964346455.1 uncultured Spirochaetaceae bacterium | reverse complement strand
GGCGGGCCCGTGATGGCCGGTGGCGGGCGCTGGCAATACCGGGATGCCTGTGGTAGGCTGGAAGCCGATATTTTATAAGGGAGGAAGCGCGATGCGACGTCCGGTTCCGCGTACAGCGGCTATTCACGATCTTTCCGGCTTTGGCCGATCTTCGTTAACGATCATTTTGCCTGTACTATCTACCATGGGGGTGCAGGTATGCCCCCTGCCAACCGCACTGCTCTCCACTCACACCAGCGGGTTTGAAGACTACTTTTTTCTCGATCTCACCGAGCATATGGAAGATATCGCCGAGCACTGGAAAAAGCTGGATGTCGAGTTCGAGGCTATCTACTCCGGCTTTCTCGGCTCCAGCGATCAGGTAGATATCGTCCGGCGTTTCATCGACGACTTCCGGCGGGAGGAACAGCTCGTAATGGTGGATCCCGTCCTCGGGGACGACGGGGAAACGTACGGCCCCTTTGGCACTTCGATGGTGGAGGAGATGCGCCGGCTGGTGGAAAAGGCCGATATCATCACCCCCAATTATACTGAGGCGGCGCTGCTGCTTGACGAACCGTACGAGAGCGAGGCGGATGTCGCTTCCCTAAAGGATTGGTTGGGGCGGCTGGCAGCGATGGGACCGCGGATGGTAGTGATGACCAGCGTACAACTGAGCGACAAACCCGACGTCTCCACAGTGGTCGCCTACGACCGGGGAGACGGCCGGTATTGGAAGGTGGAATGCGATTATGTCCCCGCGTTTTACCCCGGGACGGGCGACCTATTTGCCAGCGTAGTGACCGGAGCGCTGCTGCAGGGCGACAGTCTCCCTATTGCCATTGAGCGGGCGGTGCAGTTTGTCTCCATTTCCATCCGCTCCACCTTTGGACACAGCGAGCCCGGCCGGGACGGAGTCCATTTCGAACGTGTCCTCGGTAGTCTTACCGCCCCCCTCACTTCCAGCGGCTATGAAATCCTCCGCTGAGTACCGCGCCCTAGCCGCCGCCGATTTTGACGGTACCCTGCACGGCCGATCTGCGGGAATTACCTCCTCTGACCTAAGAGCGCTGCAGCGACTGGCGGAGGAGGGGATTGCCCGGGTGATCGCTACCGGCCGTTCGCCGTACTCCTTCTATTCGGCGGTGAAGAGCGATTTTCCGTCGGATTACCTGATATTTTCTTCCGGTTCAGGAGTGCTTAAAATCCGGAGCGGGAAGGTGCTGCGTCACTTGGTCTTTGAATCTGAGCAGGTGAACCGGCTTGTGCGAATGCTCGTGGCGCGGGACGCCGATTTCATGGTCCACTTTCCTATGCCGCTCAACCACCACTTTTACTATCGTGCCTCCTCGCAGCCTGGAGCGGATTTTCTCACCCGCCTGGAGCGCTACCGACGCTTTGCCAGTCCCCTGCCGCCGGTGAGTGCGCTATCGGCGGAACAAGACGGCGTACATTGGGGCGCCTCGCAGATCGTGGCCGTATTTCCCCCGGAAAACGAAGAAGCGGATGCGGTGGAAAAGGCGGCGTCCGGGGATGCGGGGGTAGTACGAGCTACGAGCCCGCTGGACGGGCGCAGCCAATGGGTGGAGCTCTATCCGCCGGGTACGGACAAAGGCAGTGCTCTCGCATGGCTTGCGAAGCGCTTGGATGTTAGCCCCGGTCTCTGTTTGGGAGTGGGCAACGACTACAACGATCTTCATATGCTGAAGTGGTGCGGCACCTCTTTTGTGGTGGCCAATGCCCCGGAAGATTTGCGGCGCCGGTATCGGACGGTGGCGCCGTGCGGCGAATCGGGCTTCTGCGAGGCGGTTTCGTTATGGCGCCACGAGGTGAAGCTATGATGCTGTTCTGTACGCCCACAGAGAGCGAGCTGTTTCACGTCCGTAAAGCACTGGAGCTTCAAAGCGAATATGAGTGGGGAGGACAGCGAATAAGCGAAGGACGCCTTCACGGTTGTGAGGTGGTGGTAGCAACCTGCGGAGTGGGCAAGGCAATGAGCGCGGCTGTCTGTTCCCTTCTCCTTGAGCGGTATCGTCCCGAGATGCTACTGCTGGGGGGAATCGGCGGCGGACTTGATCCGCATCTCCTTCCGGGGGAGGCGGTGATCGGTCGTGAATACCTCCAATGGGATCTAAATGCCGGCAGTGCGGGAATACCGGCGGGGTGCATACCCCGCTCCCGCAAGGGCGGCGCTCAGCCGCGGGGACCGATACGAGCAGACGCGGAACTGCTGGAGCGTCTGCTGCGCGCGGGAAGAGGCGCCGGAGAGGAAGCCGCGTCGGTGGGGAAGCGTCGTGCGGCCGCCGAAAGAGAGACTGTGCCGGTGGGAAGTTCTTTTCGACAGGGCATTATTGTGAGCGGTGATACCTTGGCGGTGAGTCCCGCGGATAAGCTGCGGCTCAGGGAAGAGTGGTCGGGTGCTGTGGCGGATATGGAAGGCGCCGCAGCGGGCTTGGCGGCAGAGCTCGCGGAGGTTCCGTTTGCCGGATTGCGCTACGTGTTTGATGCAGCCGACGGGGGTAGGGCGTCCGACATTAGGCGGTTTACCGATGAAGTTGCCGCCGACTTGCTGAGAATATGGAGTGCGGTAGCGGAGGAGTTGGAATAGAGCGAGATCAGGAGGGCGAGAAGCGGCGAGAAGAAAGTGACACGAAGTATGGGCCAGGTTGACTTTTTACGGTGCTGTTTGTATAGTTCTTATCCGTATTGAACTAGTTAACATACCATCAAGAGCTAAAGGAGCAGATATGTCCAAATCGCACAGAGGAGCCGGCATCAGAGAAATGGAGAAACAGGGGCGCGGGGCCTGTCCTGTATGCAAACGTACCGGTATCAAGCTGATGTACGAGCATGAGGTCAGCGGGAAGAAAATTAACGTATGTAAGCAGTGCAACGCCGCGATCAAACACGGCAAGGCGGAGGAAGCACTCTCCGCTGTATAGCCTCCCCTTTTTTCGTACCCCAACGAGCGTGCCGTTTTCGTTTTGTTGAAGTAGGTGCGTTCGTGCAGCCGTCCCGGATTTTGCCGCGGGCGGTTTTTTATGGCGTGAGAGGGATACGGGGGGAACCGGGGCGGCCACCAGAGGAGGCCGCTCTGCACTACTTGTCTCCCGCATCGGGATGCAGCTCACGAGTGAGCTGCATATAGCGCTTCAGGATCGTGCCGTCCGTGTCAAGGGAAATTCGCCGGTGATCGATGCGAACCGGATAGGACTCGACGTACAGCGGGCGGTCGCGGTAAAAGAGCACCGAAAGGAGCATCGACTCTTCCGCCTTTGGAACGACATACATTCCGGGAAAGAGAAAGTTTCCCAGCGAGTAGGCAATGAGCCCGTCCCCCTGGCCTTCCATTCCCTGCAGGAGGTGGGGATGGCTGCCGAGGATCAGATCTGCTCCCGCCTTCTCCAGGCTGCGGTAGAAAGAGCGCTGTTCCTCCGTCGGAGTGCTCCGCCACTCTACCCCTCCGTGCACCATCACCACATCGATCGATTCCTTACCGGCAAAGCTGCGGATCGCCTCCAGAGCCCCCTGTCCGGAGAAGAGAATGCCGGGTCGCTCGGCAGTAACGGTGGCTTGAACGCGTCCGTTGAACCCGTTTTTTTCCTGCGGGTAGGCTCCCACGGAAAGCACGTGTACTTGCCGGCCGCTGATGTCGAACCGGGAGGGGCTGCGTACCTCGGTGGGGGTAAGGCCGGCGCCGGAGGTAGAGATGCCGTGCCTCTCGAGGTGTGCGAGGGTGTCGGTAAACCCCTGCAGGCCGTAGTCCCAGCAGTGATTGTTGGTTAAAGAGAGATAATCAAAGCCCACGGCCCGGAGTTCGGGAAGCACCTCCGGGCGGAAGCGGAAGGTATAGGACTTGGGAGTGGGAGTGCCGCGGGTGGTTACCGCGCCTTCGAGATTGCCCAGCAGGAGATCCTGTCGGGCGAGCAGGGGGAGTGTGTTGCCGAATACGGCGGTTCGGCCCGCAGCACCGCGCTCTATTAGCATGGACTGCAGGCCGCGGCCTACCATCATGTCGCCGACCCCGCCGATGCGAATTAGCTCGGCCCGCCTTGGCTGCTCGTGACGGTCGGCAGCTTTGGAAAACCAGTGTAACAGCTGCTGCTTCCGCTCAGGGAGCAGGGCCTCCCCCGACTCGTGTCCGGCAGCTCCCCCGGGAGCGAATCGAAGGGTGCTTCTCCATTCCAGCGGATAGTTGTGCTCCCCCGGGTAGCGTCCCTCAACCGCCAGCGCCTTATCCGGAGGTGAAATGGCGTCCAGCGGTACCGTCTCCATCTGCAGAGCTTCGGCGAGGGAGACAGAGTAACGGGCGTCCCAGAGGGCAACGCGGGGAGCCCGATACTCGCGTTCTAAGAGAAGCGTACGTGTGTCGTTCTCAGTGCCCCCTTCAGCAGGAAAGCCTTTTATTTGCGGATCGGGTTGGGGAAGGACGCGGCTCTTGCTGAAGGTGAGAGTGGCGTAGACGGCCAGCCGCTCTTCTCCGGCGGAAGAGTTGTCGGGAGAGAGAAGTTTGAACTCCTCCGGAAGAGGATGACGCTCAAGAAACTGTGTGGCCGCCTCCCGGGTCTCAGGTTCGGTGAGAATCCGTACCGCCGGCTCTGCTGGAGGGCGGCAGGAAAGCAGCAATCCGGTGAGCAGCAACACAGTGACTGCGGAGGCGCAGAGAGGTGTGCGAAGGCGGGAGGGGTAAGGTTTTCGTCGGCAAACGCAAGGACGAGAGGAGCGGTAATCACTGCTGTGCATCGAGGGCCTCCGCAACCGTCGTCGATTTGTAGAGCCGGAATCCGGACTCCAGGGCCCGGTGCAGGATCGTATCGGCTAAATCGGGCGGGGTTTCGAAGGGGATTCGGCCGGAGAGCGTGTTCAGCACCTCGGAGACGGGGGTGCTGCCCAGGTCCCGGGCCGGTATGTAGGTGTGAGGATGGCCCGAGGTACGCAGCAGCAGTCCGGAGTGCTCGAGGGACCGGAGGAACATCTCGGTGTCGCGGATATTGATGCTGAAGCTGTGGGATATTTCCCGAAGTGAGGGATGCGCCTCGCCGCGAAGAAAGCGTCGGGCGATAAAGAAATACACTTTGAGGCCAGTAAGCAGACGCGCTCCCGGAGTTCCGGAGATGAAGAGTTCGTCGAAATGTTCCACGTCGCGGTGCTGATGCACGTAAGAAATCTCAGCGGCCGTTAGAATGATAAGCCAATTGATCGACAGCCAGATAAGAAAGATAGGGATGGCGGCGATGGAGCCGTAGATCACCGAGATGCGGATGACGTAGTTGGTACCGTCGACAAATGCGTAGCGTGCGATTTCCCACAGTATTGTACCGGCAAGGGCCCCTACAAGACTGCTTCCGAGACGTACCTTAGCCGACGGGACCAGAGTGATGATCAGCCAGATGGCTATGAATATAAACAAAAAGGGCGCGAACTCTATAAACCAGCGGGAGAGAGTAGAGAAATGAGGAAGTTCTTCAAAAAAGGTGCGCACTGTTCGGGTAAAGGCAAAGCTTGCGGCAATCAGCATGGTTCCAAACACGATTACCGACAAATAGGTGGAAAAAGTTCTCACCCCGCCGCTCTTTGCCGAGCTGTTCCAGATGGCGTTGAGATTCCTCGTGATGCCGTGGAGGAGGATAAGCGAGGTGACGGCAAAGACCAGCAGCCCGATTACTCCCAGTGTTCTGGAGTTGTCGATAAACTGCTGAATATACGTCATGATCTCTTCCTGCCGTGTAGGGACCAACACTTGGATGAGAAACTGCTGCAGCTGCTGGCGTGCTTCGGTAAATACGTTGAAGCCGGTAAAAAGGGCAAAGATAAAGGCGGTCAGCGGAACGAGAGCCAGAAGAGTGGAGAAAGAGAGACTCGAGGCTCGTTGAAGGCAATTATCTTCGGTGAATTTACTATAGAGAAGGCGGAGAAAGTGGTAAAAACGCGTACCATACCTGCGCAGAAGGCGCAGCAGCGGAAGCGGAAATTTAGTGGTGGACATTGCAGCTCCGTTTAAATCACTCTGTGGCTATCATTGAGTGTAGACAAAAAGGGGGTTTGAATAAAGATGGGAATTGCGAATTCTGAGTCAGACTGAAGCGGAGGTAGGATAGAGCAGAGCAATGCTGAAGCAGAGGCAGCCGGACGCGGCCCGGGGGAAGAGGAAGCAGAAGAGGGCTCTCTATACTCGGGCCTCTAATCGTGCTACAATTCCTCCACCGATGAACAGTCTTGAAGAGATACTGCGGCAGCTGGAAAAAAATCCCGAGTTTGCCGAAAACCTCACTCATACCCATGTGGTACCCGCCAGGGAGGGTCGGTACGCTTCCATACCCGAGGAAATATCGCCGGTGCTGCGGGAGGCGCTGGAGCAGGAAGGGATTACCTCCCTCTACTCTCATCAGCGGCGCGCCTGGGAGCTGGTCAGGGAGGGGCGCAACGCGGTCATCGTCACGCCGACGGCCAGCGGAAAAACTCTGGCCTATAACCTGCCGGTTGTACAGGGGCTGCTGGAAAATCCGGAGCAGCGGGCACTCTACCTTTTTCCCACTAAAGCCCTCAGTCAGGATCAGCAATCGGCGCTCAATGAGATCGTCCTCGGCGGGGCGCTGCCGCTGCAGGTTTCCACGTACGACGGCGACACGCCTCAGTCCCTGCGAGTGGCCGCCCGGGACAGCGGTAGAATTGTTATCAGCAATCCCGACATGCTACATGCCGGTGTGCTTCCCAACCATCCCAAATGGATCAAGTTCCTCAGCAACCTGCGGTA
>CAYFUX010000004.1:143744-145309 GCA_964346455.1 uncultured Spirochaetaceae bacterium | reverse complement strand
AGTCTGGGCCGTGTCTCAGTCCCAGTGTGGCCGATCACCCTCTCAGGCCGGCTACCCATCGTCGCCTTGGTAGGCTCTTACCCCACCAACTAACTAATGGGCCGCAGGCTCCTCTTAGAGCGGTGCCTAAGCACCTTTCCCTTATCCAGGTTCCCCCGGAAAAGTCGTATTCGGTATTACCCCATGTTTCCATGGGCTATCCCCAACTCCAAGGCAGATTACCTACGTGTTACTCACCCGTCCGCCGGTCTCAAGCGGCCGAAGCCGCTCTACCCCTCGACTTGCATGCTTAAAACGCGCCGCCAGCGTTCGTTCTGAGCCAGGATCAAACTCTCCGTCATTCTATTACAAACACCCGAAGGTGTTTGTCTTCTTACCTTACTCAGTCAATAGCACTCTCTCGCTCCCAGCAGGCGGCTTCCGCCTCCATGCCGGTCGCTCAAAAGCGCTACGCTCGGCTCTCTCTTTGCGTCTCTCCCCTTCCCTGATCTCTGTAAAAGAACTCTATTCACGCAGCGGCCCCACAGGGCACTCAACGTGTGCAGTCCTATCAAAACCCCGTTACAATGTCAACCAAATGCAACAGGATGATGTTGCTGAATTACTCAATGACCGGATTTTCAAACTATCACGGCGGTTGACGTTTGTCAATCACTCACCGTTGCTTTATTCGGTTCACTCTTTTGCCGCGTAGCGGTGTACCGCGCCGCGACATGTGCTAATATAGGGAAAACGACAAAAAATGTCAATACAGTCTGCGCAGTTCTTGAACGTTTTCCCATCCGACAGATGTATCAGAAAACCCTATTCCTTCAACTGCGGCGCGGCCTCCTTCACATACGTGAGAAAGGAGCCGACGGAAGAGATTACGCACAACGCGAAAAGTACCAACACGACATTTTCCCAAAGAGCAAAAAACGAGCTTTCCGGCACAAGAATTGCCAGAGAGAGGACAAATACTCCGACTACTCCGGCGGCGGCATAGGTCAAGGCTTTTGCTTTGCCCCACTTCGACGCGGCCATCGCTACTCCACGCCGTATCAGCATCATCCGCAGAAACGTCACTCCCAGTTCGCGGTACAGCAAGATCAAAAGCATCCAATACGGCATGATCCCCTCAATGGCAAAACAGTAAAAATAGGTGAGCCTACTCAGTACGTCGGCAAAAGGATCAATTACTTTGCCGAGTTCACTCACCATATTGTATTTTCTGGCAAAATGTCCGTCGAGCACATCGCTGGCTTCCATGGCGATAAAGAGCAGTACCATTGCACTTACTGAGAGCACCTCAAGTCCTTCGCCCCATTGAGGTAATAAGTAGGCGATGAAAAACAGCGGTGCAAGACCGATTCTGATAACCGTAAGAAGGTTGGGTATATTCATAGGGTAACTGTACGACCTGGATAAACGATCTGTCAATAATGGCCGGAGCTTAGCAGGTATTCCCGTTAGAAAGATAGCAGGATAGACTTCTTATCTAGGGGCATTCTTGACGGCACGTTGCAACAATTCTTCAGGTATTTTTTTTAGACAGTATCTCTTCTCTTAATATATGGGCATGCTGT
>CAYFUX010000004.1:0-143644 GCA_964346455.1 uncultured Spirochaetaceae bacterium | reverse complement strand
ATATATGGGCATGCTGTGACAATTCTTTTCGGAACCGACTCAATTTTGAATCGCTAAGTGTTCAAGCGCTGGTGCCTCCTGCGCTTTTCCGCACACTGCTGCCGCGGCTGCGGAACTCTTCCTGAATAATCGTGCGGTAATTATTCGAGCGGGAATAGCTGTATAGGAGAGAATATCCCGATAAAAAGCGGCGCTTCAAAATATATCTCAACTTCCGCTCCAGCGCTCTCCGGGTGTCAAAGCTGTAAACCCGCTCCCGGCCTCGGTGCGGCGACGGCCCCCATACAATCGTCAGAGTATAAGAAGTAAACAAGCCCGCCTGCCGATCATGAATCGAATAGTAATGTCGCCGCTCGTCGGCTCCAGTTTTTACCAAAGTTATCAGCATTCTAGTATCCTATCGACATCTCTCGTATACATGTATAGCAGATCATTGCACATTTTTTTTCCATTCCATACCCTCGTCATCCACAGTAAGGAAATACGTTGAAAGCACGTGTATATCGCTCTGCACCGCGGAAACGGTCCTCCTGTGCAGCGCACCTACTTGCACCGCCCACTGGAGAAGCCGTTTTTCGATGGAGGAGGTCCCTTGAGAAAGTTCCATCTTCTCCGCTCCTTCCTCAGCCACAGAAGCACTCTCGAGCCGCATATCGCCGTACAAGATCTCTCCTTTTGCCAGGAAAAACCACGCACTCCGCCGGTACTGTTGTGCTCGTACGTGGAGAGCTCTCCCCGATACTCGAAGCACCTCCCCTTCCCCTTCGGGCTCTTCCTCAAAAGGCGGCGGCGAGACCTCTACAGTACTCAAATCTTTTCCCACCGACAATACACGGGCCTGAAGAATCAAATCACCGGGAACTGTACACCGAGTCCCCTGTAGAGCAATCGCCGCCGCACTAATACATAATACCGCTAAAAGTACGAGAGAAACTCCCGCCCGAGGAACTGAGAGCGCCGCAACTCCCATGGCCATCCCGACGAGAGACGCATACAAAAGTTCGTTTCTCCACTCGACGGCGTGCACCTCCGTAAACAGCAGCATTCCGAGAAACGCGAGACACACTCCACAGAGGAAAAAAATAGCTCCAACCGGGAGACCTGCTCGGGATTTCCCGCTTTTTCCGCGTATCTTCCGTACTAGTCGCCTCAGAACGCTACCGGCGGCACAACCGGCACAAAGCCCTGCCAAGAATAACCAAAAATATGGAGAACTCGCTTCTATCCCAAAACAGCCCATTATACTTTATAATAGCATAAAGAGCTTTGGAATCCCATCCGTTTTCGCCTCCTCTGTTAGGATCCTCTGTTAGGACGAACAAGGAGACGGTCAGACTGAGGAGGAAACGGGCACGGCAGAGAGCCGCCGTGAGCCATTACAACTCCCGAAGCAGTCGAAACTTTTCCTCCAAATAGTCGGTGAAATAGCCGGGATTGAGCTCCTCGCCGGTCACATCCCGGAGAAGCTCGCCGGCGGTCTTGGATGCGCCGTGCTGGTGTATGTGATTCCTGAGCCACCCCCGCAACACAGAGAGCTCGCCACGAGCGATGTAGCCGTCCACATCGCCGATCTGCCGCTCCATAGCACGGTAGAACTGGGCTCCGTAGAGGTTGCCCAGAGCATAGGTGGGAAAGTAGCCGATAGCTCCCATAGCCCAGTGAATATCCTGCAGCACTCCGTTCTTGTCGCTGTCCGGACGAATCCCGAGCAGCCGTTCCATACCGTCGTTCCACGCAGCCGGAAGATCCCGCACCGCGAGGTCGCCGCTAATCAGCGCCTGCTCCAGCTCGAAACGCAAAATAATGTGCAGGCTGTAGGTCACCTCGTCGGCTTCGATACGGATCAAAGAGGGCTGGACCCTGTTAATCGCCTTGATAAAGTCGGACGGCGGCACTTCATCGAGCTGCTGCGGAAAATAGCTGCGCAGCTGCGGATAAAAGTAGCGCCAAAACGAGGTGCTGCGGCCGATCATGTTCTCCCACATCCGGCTCTGCGACTCGTGTATTCCGAGGCTCGTTCCGCCACCGAGAATCGTCTCCTTGTAGCGCGGGTCGATTCCCATTTCATAGAGGGCGTGGCCCGCTTCATGGATCGTACCAAATATGCTGGTCTGAAAATAATCCGGATTGTAACGGGTGGTAATGCGCACATCGTCGCCGCCGACGGCAGTGGTAAACGGATGGGTGCTCACGTCGAGACGGCCGCGTTCGAAATCGTAGCCCATCGACTCGAGCACCGTCCTCCCGAAGCGCTCCTGCTGCTCCACCGGAAAGCTCTGCCGCAGAAAGGCGTCGTTATCACTCCGCTGCTCGCCGGCTATGCGCTCGGCAAGGGGCACCAGTTTCTCACGAAGATCGGCAAAGACGCTGCGCACCGTCTCCGTGGTCATCCAGGGCTCAAACTCGTCAAGAAGGGCATCGTAGGGGTGTTCCTCATACCCGATGGCCTCGGCTTTTTCTTTATTGAGCTGCAGCAGCCGCTCCAAATTCGGCGCAAAGGAGTCGAAGTCATTATTTTCCCGGGCATCCGCCCACACATGGTGTGCGGTACTGACCTCTCGAGCAAAATCGGTGACCAGCCGTTTCGGCAATTTGGCCGCCCGGACGTACTCACGGCGAAAAGCGCGCAGAAATGCGCGCTCCTCCGCCGAATACTCCTCTCTACCAAGAGGATTTTCCTCTGTAGAACCTGCCTCCTCTAATAGCTCCGCAGTACGGGAGGCGGTAAGCCTGTCGTGCACCAGTCCCTCGAGCAGTTCGAGCTGCCGCGCCCTCTCCTCCGCACCCTTGCGGGGCATGGAGGTCTCTTGATCCCAATTCAGCAGGGCGCCGGTATGGTTCAACAGACATATCTCATGGTCGATCTCCCGAAGTTGCGCAACGGGATGCTCCCCGCCTCTCTGCTCTTCCATCACTACAGCTCCTCCTTGTGTTCGATCTTCCCGTGCATAAAGCGGATGAACGCGTCTGTAGTCATCACTTCCTGCTCCTTGCCCTTGCGTTTACGCAGTGAGACACTGTCAGCTTGCTGCTCATTTTCTCCCACAATCAGCATATAGGGGATCTTTTCGTTCTGGGCGGTGCGAATTTTGGCATTCATTCGATGCTCGGAGATATCGGAATCCGCTCTGAAACCTTCGGCCTTGAGCTTCTGCTTGACATCCTCGGCGTAGTCGTTGAAGGCCGGCGCAACCGGAATTACGCGCGCCTGCACCGGGGAAAGCCAGACCGGGAAGGCACCGCCATAATGCTCCGTCAGTACCCCGAAAAAACGTTCGATCGAACCGAGCAGAGCACGATGTACCATGTAGGGTCGCTTTTCCTTCCCGTCTTGATCAACAAAGGTCATATCAAACCGTTCGGGAAGGTTGAAATCGAACTGCACGGTGGTCATCTGCCACTCGCGACCCAGGGCGTCTTTGATCTTCAGATCGATTTTGGGTCCGTAAAAGGCGCCGCCACCCTCTTCAACTTCATACTCCAGCCCCTCCTGCTCGATTGCCTGCCGCAGCGACTCGGTGGCCTGATCCCAGGCTTGTTCTTCGCCGACCGCCTTGCCTGCCTCCGGACGGGTGGCCAGGTACGCCTTGATGTCAGTGAAACCGAAGGCTTTCCACATGCCCAGGGAAAACCGGAGCACCTCCAGGATTTCGTCCTCGATTTGCTCCGGAGTACAGATGATGTGGGCATCGTCCTGGGTAAAACCCCGCACTCTCAGCAGTCCGTGGAGCACTCCGGAACGCTCATAGCGGTAAACAGTCCCGAGTTCCGCCCAGCGCAGCGGTAGGTCACGATAGCTGTGCATGGTTGAGTTGTAAATCATAATGTGAAAGGGGCAGTTCATCGGCTTGAGGTAGTAATCGTTCTCGTCCACCTCCATCGGGCTGTACATCCCTTCCTTGTAGAAGTCCAGATGTCCGGAAGTCTCCCAGAGCCATGACTTTCCTACATGGGGGGTGTAGAGGATTTCGTAGCCACTCTCGATATGACGGGAGCGCCAGTAATCCTCGATTGCCAGACGGATACGACCGCCCTTCGGGTGCCAGTAGATGAGCCCTGGCCCCGCTTCTTCGTGAGTGGAAAAAAGCTCCAACTCCTTGCCGAGGCGGCGGTGATCACGCTTCTCCAGGTCCTCGAGATGCTGCAGATATTGCCGCAGTTCCTTCGGCGAACTCCAGGCGGTGCCATAGATGCGCGTGAGCATCGGATTGGTCTCTTTACCTCTCCAGTAAGCGCCGGCGATAGTGAGCAGCTTGAATGCCTTGGGATTCAGCTCGCCAGTACTGTTCACATGCGGCCCTCTGCAGAGGTCCGTAAATGAGCCCTGGGTATACATGGAGACCTCTTCGCCCTCTTCTATGGACTTCAACAGCTCCACCTTGTAGTCCTGCTCCTGTTCACGGAAAAAGCGCTCCGCCTCCTCCCGGGTGACCACATGACGTTCAAACTCCTTGCCCTCCTGGATAATGCGCTGCATCCGCTCGCTGATATCATCCAGGTCCTCTTCGGTGAGCTTGCGGGGAAGATCGAAGTCGTAATAGAAGCCATTCTCGATTGCAGGTCCGATGGCAATCTTTGCATCAGGAAACTTCTCCAGCACTGCCTCGGCCATAACGTGCGCCATCGAGTGCCGAATCCGGTGCAGTTTCTCATCCTGTTCCTTCTCTTTGTCCTTGGTCTGCTTATCAGCCATATGTTCCTCCGTGCGGTTATTGGTCTCGAAAAAAAGTTCGAAAAAAAAAAAGCCTTCGCGCTCAGCGCCCCTATACATACGCATAAGGACGAAAAGCGGGAAGGCTTTCCGCGGTTCCACCTTTATTCCGGACGACCCTGTTCACGGCCGCCGGCTCTCGTTTCGTCCCTTTACGCGGGATACGGCGCGGTCTACTCATCCGTGGAATTCTTTGCCTGCAGGGGGAAGAATCCCGGCTCCGGATTTTCGGCGCGCGGCTCGGGAGGGGTTTTCGAGAGGGACGGACAGATCCTTTTCAGCCCCCGGTATACCCGGCTCGAGGATCCTCTCTGCAGACCGCCGGAACTCTCTACTCGTCTCCGTCGTCACCTGTACATTCTATAGTGCGAATAATTGTTTTCTCTGTCAAGTCTCGCCGCTTTTGAATGGCAGGTAAAATTTCGCTCATTGCTCGCTCCTTTTTCTGATTGCATCCTCCGTTCAGTCCGCTACAGCGCTTTCACGGCCTCTTCCACCTCATCGATAACCCAGTCCGGAGTCGAGGCGCCGGCGGTTAGGGCAATCCGTTCGTATCGGCCGCATTCGGCAGGCACCTCCGCCGCCTCCTCTATGTGCCAGGCCGGCATACCGAGCTGCCCGGCGAGTTGAAACAGTCGTTTGGTATTCGAGCTGTTTTTCCCCCCCACGACGATGACCGCATCGCTCTCTTGAGCAATCCGGCGTAAAGCCATTTGACGATCTTTGGTAGCCGGGCAGATATTGCGAACAATTTTGACATTTCCGCCTCGATCCTGCAAAGCACTGCATATACGCTCGTAATCCGCCTCCGCGATTGTCGTTTGGGCTAGTACCATGCTGTTTTCCGGCACCCGGGCATGGGGAACATCCTCCGGACTCTCCACGATGTCGATGCTTTCCGCATAGCTCGAGACCGCCTTAACCTCCCCGTGATCCCGGTCTCCCACCAAAATGACGTGTCCGCCTTTCTCAGCATGACGGCGTACCAGCTGCATAGAGTGGAGTACCCGCGGACAGGTCCCGTCCACCAAGCGATCGGCGCGCTGCTCCAATTCTCTATAGATCTGGCGGGGAACGCCGTGAGCACGAATGATAACGGTACCGCCGTTTACATCCTCAGGCTTCTCGGCTATACCGATATTTCTCTGCGCAAGCTCTTCCATCATCAGGCGATTATGAATCAGCGGCCCGTAGGTCATAATCGGCTGCGGGGCACTTTGATCCTCGCTCGCCTGCAGCACTTGATGGACTGCCGCTTTCACCCCCATACAAAAACCGAGCACCTGCGCCCGTATTACCTCTCTACCCACGCCGCTCTCCTTCCCGTTTTCGGCTTACAGAAGTCATCATATTGAAGATACGAACCTGCGCTGCAAAAGGCAAAACGTCCCTTAAAATTGAGCCAGAACTCTGCGCTGTCACGGCTGCCCTCCTTAAAGGCGGATAGAATCTTCTCCACCCGATCGACGCTCTGCGGCGGATGACAGTGCTGTACGGTGCGACCCAGCACCGCACGGGGCCGCACGAATACTTTGTGGGCGTTTTCAGAAAAATAGCGCACCCGGTCTTCGGCGTCGATATAGGTGACGTCCACCGGCAAAGCATTGAGAACGTGCATCAGTTCCGTTGGCGAAACTTACCCGGAGGGAAAGGAGATACGTCCGTCTTCCCGCAGTTCCGGTCTTAGCTCGAAGAATGTTCAAAAGTGCCTCTCACCAACCACTGTACTTTCCTGTAACGCGAGCCGCAAGCCCCCGGCCTTGACACCTGACACAGGGCGGCCTAGTATAGCTGCGTCCCCCGGGAACATGCGTTACCGTTCTCAAAGGGATGCTGCGGGACTAAAGCCCCTAATGACTATAGCACGAATATAAAGAGAGTGAAGAAAGATGGCAGAGACAACACCGCTCCCTATTGCATCGCTCGGAGCCGAACAGTGCCGTAATCTCGAGTATTTCTTTTGCGATATCGACGACACCATGACCGGCGACGGAGTGCTGCCGGCCTCCTCCTATCGCGCCCTCTGGGACCTCAGTCTGAGCGGAATCAAAGTGGTTCCGGTCACCGGACGCCCCGCCGGATGGTGCGACATGATTGCGCGATTCTGGCCTGTGGAAGGAATCGTGGGGGAGAATGGAGCCTTTTATTTTGCCTACGAACGGCAGCAGCGGCGGATGACCCGAAGAGAACTGCAGCCCCGGGAAGAACGGGAACAGCGCAGCCGGCGGCTAAAGCAGGCGGCAGAACGAGTTCTGCACGAGGTCCCCGGCAGCGCAATTGCTGCAGATCAACCTTACCGCATCGCCGATGTTGCTATCGATGTTTGCGAGGATGTCCCCCCGCTCTCCGATGAAGCGATCGCCAGAATATGCGAAATTTTTGCCGAAGAGGGAGTGACCTGCAAGGTATCGAGCATCCATGTCAACGCATGGTTCGGAAGTTACGACAAGGTGCAGTGCCTTGATCTGCTCCTCAAAGAGCGGGCCGGGATAAGTCTCGAAAGCCTCGGGCAGCGCGTAGCGTTTATCGGCGACTCACCCAACGACGAACCGATGTTTACCCGGATTCCCATGAGTATCGGCGTTGCTAACATCAAGCGCTTTGCCGAACGCATGAACATATTGCCGCGCTATCTCACGCGGCATGAGAGCGCCGAAGGCTTTGTGGAAGCGGTACGCACCATTCTCGCCAACCGCTAACGTCTGCTCACGTTGCTGCTTCTCACCTCGCCGCCGTCTCCCGCTGCACGGCTGTTACTGCTCCGCCGCCCCGGCTGCAGCCGGGCAGCCGGTAGCCGGCGGACAGGGCTAACTTACTTTGCTTCGTAGCGTGGCGGAGACGGTTTCACTGGCCAACACAACGAGAAATATAGCAATCAGGATCATGCTCACATAGTCCCAACGAAACATATCCATCGAATTACTGAGAGCCACCCCGATACCTCCGGCACCGACGAGCCCGATTACCGATGATTGACGGATATTGATATCCCATCGGAACACAGCGGTACCAAAAATGGTGGGCATGATTTGCGGCAGAATCCCGTAGATAAAGACCTTGGTTCTACTGGCTCCGGTGGCCTGAATCGCCTCTACCTGGCCCGGGTCGATCTCCTCGATACCTTCGGAGATCAACTTGGCGGTAAATCCGATCGACCTGCATGTCAGTGCAGCCACCCCGGCCAGCGCGCCAGGTCCGAATAACACCACGAAAATCAGCCCCCACACCAGTTCGTTTACAGAACGAGAGGTCACGACGATAAAGCGGGCGACAACCAAGGTGATCTTATTCGGGCTGGTATTGGTAGCGTTGATAATGGCTACCGGCACGGCTATGATGGTCGCCAGTATAGTGGAAAGGGTAGCAATATTGATCGTCTCGAGCAGCGGTGCAAGGATGTTGTCAAAATACCCCCAGGCAGGAGGAGTCATACGCGTCAGCAGATCCGCCGCCTGCGCCGGTGCATCCAGAGTAAAGGGCCAATAGATATCAACACTTACTGCGGCCCAGACAACCGCCATGGTAAAGACAAGTTTTGCAATAAACCGCTTGCGGGTCTCGACTTTGTCATAACGGGTCCACAATGTATCTTCTGAGGATGTCATTTGATTTTGCTCCTTATTTTCCCGCTGCCCCATTCTGCAATAAGAACCAATACGATGATGACAATGAGAATGGCCAGACTGATGTCGTATTCATACCGCTGAAAGGAGTTAAAGAGCGCTCCGCCGATGCCGCCCGCACCCACGATTCCGATGATTGTAGAGGCACGGAGGTTAATGTCCAGCCGGTAGATGGTAAGTCCGACGTAGCGGGGCATAACCTGCGGAGCAACGCCGTAGAGCATTACCTTGAACCAACCTGCACCGGTGGCCCGTACCGCCTCTATCTGCCCTTTGTTGATATTCTCGATCGCCTCCGCCAGCAGTTTACCGATAAAACCCATGGAGACAAAAATGAGAGTCAGAATACCGGCAAAAGGGCCGAAGCCAAAGGCCTTCACAAAGAGAATAGCCACCAGCACCGGTGGAAAGGATCGCGCCACGATGATAAAGAGGCGGGCCAATGCGTACACAGGTTTGGGAGAAATATTCGCCGAGCCCATTACCGCCACAGGAATCGAGAGGACCGTCCCGATAACGGTGGAAATAATGGCAATCTGCAGGCTTTCGATCGTTCCATTAAAGATAATGTCGGCAATCGAATAGTCCGGGGGAAACATGCGTCCGATAAAGTTTAACGCCCGCGGAAGCCCCCGCATAATACGGGAAAGGTCAAAATTGACCGCGCTCGTGGCGTAGACAATATAGGCTATAATTGCAAGCGACAGCCCCCAGCGCAGCCACGGATTGCGGATAAAATGTTCCCGCTCCCATTTTCGCTCGGGCGCGAGCTTGGAGTTCTCTGTGCTACTCACTTTTAGGCCCCCACGTTGGTTGTCTGCGTCTCTTCAGTACCGGCCTGAGCTTTCTCAGTCTCTCCTTCATCCTCGACCTTGCGGATCGTCTTCGACCAATCTTCCTCGCCGTAGATAGTGTTGAGCGTCTCCTCCGTTATCTGAGAGGCAGGACCGTCGAATACGACTTCTCCGTCGGCAAGTCCGAGCACTCGATCGGCAAACTCCTGCGCCAAACTCACATCGTGAATATTGACGAGTGCCGGAATATCCAACTCTTCCGCCAGCTCCTTTATGAGACGCATGATGTTCCGCGCCGTCCTGGGGTCTAGACTGCTGGTGGGCTCGTCAACCAGCAAAATCTTGGGATTCTGGATTAGTGCACGCGCTATTCCGACCCGCTGCCGCTGCCCTCCGGAGAGAGCATCGGCACGTTGATTATGGTAACCTCCCAGCCCCACACGATCGAGGAGCTGGAAGGCCCGATTTACATTTTCCTGTGGAAAGCGCCGAAACATAGCCTGCCAAAAGGTGACATACCCGAGACGCCCGGAAAGGAGGTTCTCCATAACCGTAAGCCGTTCGATCAGGTTGTACTCCTGAAAAATCATCCCCATCTCCCGGCGGGTTAAGTGCAGATCATGGGTGTTCATCGTAGTTACATCCGCTTCGTCAAGGTACACCTTGCCCGAAGTCGGCTCTACGAGCCGGTTGATACAGCGAATAAGCGTACTTTTTCCGGCCCCGGAAGGACCAAAGATGGTAACAATCTGGCTTTTATCTATAGAGAAGGAGACCCCCTTGAGGGCTTCAATGGTACGGGTGCCATCGACATTGTAAGTTTTCACTATGTTTTCGACGCGAATCATGCTGTGTTACTCCTCTAGATCCTTCTGGGTGTATTCAACTCCGTTGAACTCCTGAATCGTCCGAATCGGCTTCCACGCCTCTTTATAGGTTACAGGGCCAAAACCTACGACATCGGAAAACTCTTCACCCAACTTGGTCCCTTCAAAATCATAGCTATAGAATGCCTCTTCGATTTTCTCCTTCAACTCAGGGGCAAGATTGTGGGCGTAACCGAAGGAGGTAGTGGGAAAGGACTGGCTCTCGAAAATGATACGCAGCTCATCCTTATCCACCTCGCCGCGGTCCGCCATACGGTCGAGCACCGTTGAGGCAATATGGGCAGCGGGATAGTCCTTGTTGTAGACCCCCAGAATGCTCGGCCCGTGACCGCCGGAATAGGTCACCTCGTAGTCTTCACCCGGTACAACGCCTTCCTCCGGAAGCAGCGCCCGGGGTGCCTGGTTGCCGGAGTTCGAAGACTCCTCAGTATGCGCGACGGTCTTTCCCTTCAAGTCCTCGAGGGAGGTGATGTCGGAGTCTTCATGGGTGATGGTCTGGAGCCGGTATCCATAATCACCCTCCTCGCTGGTAACCATGATGGCAAAGGGCACGTATCCGGCCAGGTTGACGGCAAAGGCGGTCGGCCCGGTCGAAATACCGGCGATATGCAGGCGTCCGCTCCGCATCGCCTCTATCTGTGCCGAGTAGGACTGGGCGGAGAAGTACCGAATGTCCTTCCCCGTCACCTCTTCCAGATGGTCGAGAAACGGCCGGAACATATCGATGTAGACAGCCGGATCTTCCAGGGGTGTGTACGTAAAGAACAGCACATCCGGGTTCACCGTCTTCTCCGGGGTGTCGGCTACAAGGTCGCCGTTTTCATCGCAATACCGGGTGTCCAGGTCTCCTCGATTAGAACACTCTTGCTGTGCCTTCTGCGCCTCTTCACCCTGTCCGCCGGCGAACAACGGCACGGCGATAAAGACGAGCACCAGTGCGGCGAGAATAATTTTTTTCATACTTCCTCCCTTTGGAATATGGTTGAAATTGTGCGTATAGATAGTCTCACAAGGCAGCATTTTTGTCAAATTATTCTACTCTGTATAAACTCTTATTTTGCACGATAACGTACAAAGGCCGCCCTCACAGGCGGCCTTTGTTGGTGCATTGATTAGTTGTGACAAGCTCACCGTGCCCGGGAAGAACCCGTTCTTCCCGGAACAGCTGCTCCTACTTCTTCTTTTTCTTCTTGCGCTTGCCCTTGAGCTTACGCTGGGCGGTAGGGATATCGTGGGGCTCGTCCTTAGGGCGGTTTACGCCCGTATTACTGCCTGCTGCGGCAGCCGCCGGCTCTTTGGCGGGCTTCGCCTCTCCGCCGGAAGCTTTCTCCGCCGGTACTCCCTGCTTCACTCGCTTTCTCTTGTCACTGCGGTTCCTCCATGCAAGCAGCACGGGAGAAGCCATATAGATGGAAGAGTAGGTACCGATTATGATGCCTACGATAAGAGCAAGAGCGAACTCTTCGATTGGTCCGGTGCCGAAGAAATACAGCGCCAGCACCGCCAGCATAGTCGTGGCTGAAGTGATCAGCGTACGACTTAAGGACTGAGTGATACTGGTGTTTATGATCTCCTCAAACTTCCTGCCCTGCAGCAGCCCCTCGTTCTCACGCACGCGGTCAAACACAACGATGGTATCGTTCAGCGAGTAACCGATTATCGTCAGTACTGCTGCGATGGTGGTCGTTGAAACCTCCAATTGAACGGTTCCGATAAAGCCGAGCATGATCGCCACGTCATGCACCAGTGCACTAATGGACGATACGGCGTACCCGAGCTTAAACCGCACCCAGATGTAGATCAGGATCAGAACGATGGCCAGCAGCACTAGACTGTAGGACTGCTGTGCAAGAGTTTTGGAGAAGCTCGCCCCCACATAATCGGACTGCTTGACCACAATCGTATCGTTGCCAAAGCGTTCCTCTAAGAGAGAGGTGATTTGTCCCTCATATTTCTCTCTGTCAAAGCCTTCCGGGTCAGCAGTCCGGATCAAGAACTCCTGCAGATACGGCTCACTCACTACCTGAACCTCAGGCTCAGTGATCTCAGAGAGAGCATCTCTCACCTGAGCGATGGTTACATAATCGTCGGTATCGGCATTAGTCACATTGATGTTCACCGTTCCTTCGTGAAGCCGTTCGGGAAAGGAGAGTCCGGTGGCGATCCGCGAAGTTGCGGTTTCCTCCGGCAGCTGCAGCTCTACCTGCAACTCATCAACACTGCTCTCCAGCTCTGACTCAAGTTCTCCGAGGCTAGGATAGTTGGCATACGAGAGTCGATACGTATCGACTCCGCCTTCGCCGCGGACTTCCACGACAAAGTTCTGGTTTTCCACATACACCAACGCATCCTGACTGCCGGTGTAGTTGAGCGTCATTCCCACCGGAGCAAGCTGCACCCGCTGGTTGAGCCCCGCCTGAAAATCGATACCAAGATTAAAACCGCCCTGGCTCACGGTGCCGTATATTCCCGCTATAATCAGAACCGCCGAGAAGGCGAACATGATAAAGCGTAGTTTTGTAAAGCGAATTACTTTGTTCATCGGAGCCTCCAGCCTATGCTCAATTTTTTCACCCGGAGCTGTTCGACGCTGAAATCAAACACCAGCCGAGACACGAAGAGGGCCGTAAACATCGAGCTTACAATACCAACGGCAAGGGTATTGGCAAACCCTTGTACCGGCCCGGTACCCAATTGTGAAAGCACCAAAGCGGCGATAAAGGTGGTAATATTGGCATCCATAATCGTCCAAAAGGCTTTGCGGAACCCGGCCTTGACCGAGGCTTCGGGCGTTTTCCCCAAACGGTACTCTTCTTTCACACGTTCGAAGATAATCACGTTTGCATCGACCGCCATACCGACGGTCAAAATTATACCGGCGATACTGGTCAATGTAAGTGTCAGATTGAAAGCCGAGAGAATCGCTACAATAAAGACCAAGTTGAGTATCAGAGCGAGATCGCTCACCACCCCGGCGGCCTTGTACCAGATAAGCATGAAAACAATCACCAGCGCAAAGCCGAAGGCAATAGCCCTTAGCCCCTGTTGCACCGAGTCTTCTCCCAAGCTGGCTCCAACCGCCTGGCGATTGAGAACATTCAGATCCACCGGCATTGCGGCTGTTCGCAGGGTTAAAGCAAGATTCTGCGCTTCTTCCCGCTCAAAACCGGTCATCTGTACCCGGTCACGAATCGGTTCGGAAATCCGCGCCATGGACTTTACTTTTTCATCGAGCAGAATTGCCAGCGTCTCTCCCTGGTGCGCGGAGGTGAGTTTGTAGAATATCTCTCCCCCTTCCGAATCCAGTGAGAAGTTGATGACGGGCTTTCCTGTGATGGGGTGCTGACCGACAGTCGCATCCTGAATATGGGAGCCCCGCAGTCCGACTTCCTCTTGAACCACTACATAGCGTTCGAGCTTGTCGATGCCGTACTGGTCCTTCTTAAAGAACCCGCGGACTACCATCCCCTGAGGAATGAAATCGGGCCGTTTGATATCACCCTCTTCCGTGTAGACTTTCGTGGGGTTCTCATTGAAGTACTGCTGGACCCGCTGGCTCATCTCCTGGTCGGCGATGTGAAAAGTCAGCGAACCGCGCCCCATGAGAAAGTTGTTGACCCGCTCTGGGTCCGCCGCTCCCGGAATCTGTACCCGGATCTGCGTGTCGCCCTGCTGGCGAATCTCCGGTTCGGTCACGCCGAATTTGTCAATGCGGTTATTGAGAATCTCCATCGCCCGAGTAATTGCTTCAGCGCGATCCTCTCCGGTCGGTTCGCGCCCCAACCGCTCTTGGAGACTCTCTAAATCCGCCTGCAGCAGAACACTCATTCCGCCGGAAAGATCAAGGCCAAGCTGCATTACGTTGGCTCCCTGCTCTTTCAACTTCATAATTCTTTCACGATGGTGCCCTTCGATAGCATTGAAAGCTGCACGCTCACTATCAAAAGCACCCAGGAGTGAACTCACCGTCCACTCATCGGGGATCTCCCGCCCTGTTGCGCGGTACTCCTCTTTCGCAGCTGGTAGAAGAAAAGAGTACTCTTCCGGTACCTCTGCTTCGGGAGTTTCGGCGGCTAAGGAAGTAAGCTTCTCGAGCTCCTTCGCTGCCTGTCCCCGTGCATATTCTCTGATCTGGGTATTCGACCCCGCCGCCAGCTCTTTTTGAGACTCCGGGATCATGAAGTACCATTCGAACGTTGGGTAAAGGAAAATTCCGCTTACCACTAGTACCAGTATTACAACTAGCAGCCGTCCACGTTTGCTCATACTATTACTCCGGTCGTGGGATTCACGTCTCTCGTAAGATGACAGCGGCGGAGTGACGCCGCTGTCCTTACGTTACGCTGATGTTATTCGTACGCTTATTCGTCGCTGGAAGAGTCTTCGATTTCTTCTTGTTCCTCTTCCTGCCCCTTGTTCAGCACATTGGAAACTGCATTCTTCGAAAACTCGAGTTTGGTATTATCGTCGACCTTCATGACCACGGTCTGTTCCCGCACTGAGGTAATGGTTCCCCTGATGCCGCCGATAGAGACAACTTTGTCGCCTTTCTTCAGTGCAGCAAGCATCTTCTGCGTCTCTTTCTGCTTCTTGTTCTGCGGGCGGATAATTAGAAAATAAAAAATGAGAATAACCAGACCAAAGGTGATGAAAGTGGTCATCATCTGACCGGCGCCGCCTCCGCCTCCGGAAGCCTCCGGTGCGCCCATTAGTAGCGTCAACTGTGAAATCGTATCTATCATGGTATTTCGACCTCTCCGCTGTATAGAGTATTATGGAAGTTGCGAAAACGTAGCACGGATGCAAACCCTAGTCAAGGATCCCTTCTCATTCGCAAGAGACCAAACGATTATGCAGCGGCTGCCGCTGCTCCGCTACAAAACCTTTACTTTGGAAATATTCTGTGGGATCTGGAATACTCCGAGCATGCGCTTCATATCCTCTGGAGAAGAGAGCGATGCGCCGCTTGCCTCGTTGTATGCCTCCACCACCCGCCTCATCTGCTCATCATTCCCTTCGTAAAGGGCGGCACAAAATGCAGCTCGATAAAGACCCTTCTGCAGTAAAGCTTCGAGGTCGAGTTTTCCGAAGTCCTTCTTCGCTTTCCCGTCCACAATCGCAGTATCACCCTGATACCCAATAGTGAACATGAAGTCTTCCCGTTTCATCGTGGCCTCCTCTACGACAAAGAAACGGCCCCCGAGCAGGTCACCTGCACGGGAGCCGACTAATTGGCTATCCGCGAGCGTGGGATATGTGCACGGGACGGCTTACATCATGCCGCCCATGCCTCCCATTCCGCCCATGCCGCCGTAGCCGCCCATACCGGCGCCGGCGCCACCGCCGCTCTCCTCATTGTCATCGGGGAGGTCGGTGATCGCACACTCGGTGGTGAGCAGCAGACTGGAGATGGACGCCGCGTTCTGCAGGGCGCTGCGAGCGACCTTGGTGGGATCAATAATACCTGCTTTGACCAAGTCAGTCCAGGTCATCGTGGCCGCGTCAAAACCAATGCCTTTCTTCTCGTTCTTGGCCCGTTCGGCAATGATCGCCCCGTCCATACCGGCGTTGATGGCGATCTGGCGAACCGGCTCTTCCAACGCCCGGCGAACGATCTTGAAGCCCACCTGCTCTTCATCGGTGAGATCGCTGACATCGGCGTTCTCGAGGGCGTGGATCGCCTGGATCAGGGTAAGTCCGCCGCCGGGGATAATGCCTTCGTCCACCGCCGCGCGGGTGGCGGAGAGGGCGTCCTCAACCCGGTGCTTCTTCTCTTTCAGCTCGGTCTCCGTAGCGGCGCCGACGTTGATGACGGCCACACCTCCGGCGAGCTTAGCCAGCCGCTCCTGGAGTTTCTCTTGGTCGTAGTCACTGGTGGTGTCTTCGATCTGAGCCTTGATCTGAGAGATCCGGTCCTTCAGATCGGCCTCTTTGCCTTCTCCATTGATAATGGTGGTGTTCTCTTTCTCCACCTTTACAGATTTGGCGCGGCCGAGCTGCTCGAGTTCGGTGTTCTCCAGCTTCAGTCCCAGCTCTTCGCTGATCACCTGGCCGCCGGTCAGGATAGCAATATCCTCGAGCATAGCTTTACGGCGATCGCCGAAGCCGGGAGCCTTCACAGCTACTGCACTGAGAGTGCCGCGCAGGCTATTGACCACCAGCGTAGCCAGAGCTTCGCCCTCGACATCTTCGGCGATAATCAGCAGCGGCTTGTTGGTCTGGGCAACCTTCTCCAGTACCGGCAGCAGATCCTTCATTGCAGAGATCTTCTTGTCAAAAATGAGAATGTAGGGATCCTCGAGCACTGCAGTCATGGTCTCGCGGTTCGTCGCAAAATAGGGCGACAGATAGCCGCGATCAAACTGCATTCCTTCGACAAAATCGGTATAGGACTCGATGGTCTTGGACTCTTCCACCGTAATCACACCGTCTTTGCCCACTTTCTCCATCGCGTTGGCAATCTCATCGCCGATCTCGCGATCATTGTTGGCCGAAATAGAGGCAATCTGAGCAATTTCCTCTTTATCCTTGATCTCTTTGGCGTTCTTCTTGATGTCTTCAACGGCGATCTCTACCGCCCGGTCAATGCCCTTCTTTATGCCCATGGGTGCGACTCCGGCGGAGACGTTCTTCATACCCTCTTTGATGATGGAGTGGGCAAGCACCGTGGCTGTTGTGGTTCCGTCGCCCGCCACGTCGTTGGTTTTGGTGGCAACTTCTTTCAGAAGCTGAGCTCCCATGTTCTCATAGGAATCCTCGAGCTCGATCTCTTTTGCCACGGAGACACCGTCCTTGGTTACGGTGGGAGCTCCGTAAGATTTGTCCAGCAGCACATTGCGTCCCTTCGGACCCAGGGTCACTTTTACCGCATTGGAAAGCTTTGTAACACCTTCCGTAAGTGCACGTCTGGCATTCTCATCAAATTTCAATTGTTTCGCCATGATTCACCTCGCTTCGTTTCTTATAGAGTCGATGTAGTAGATGTGTAAAATCGATTTCTGGAGCAAAAATACTAATCTTTCTCCAGATCATCAACAGGAAATGAATTTTTTTTTCGGTGTCGGCAGCTGAATAGCCGCCGGTGGATATGCAGCCGCCGACAGCAATGGCCGGGCGTTTCCGGTTATGCGGCTCACTGATCGAGCATCACGCTTCCGCCTGCACCTCGCCTTTGAGGCCGATATTCTCCGCCACTTCACGCATGCCCATGATCGTATCGGTGATGAGTTCGGAAAGTTCCACTCCAAGCATATCAGCCCCTTTCTGGATGATCTCCCGATCCACATTGGCGGAAAAACGCTTGTCGCTCCACTTTTTCTTCACCGATTTGGCTTTCATGTCAAGCACGCTTTTGGAAGGCCTGACCAGAGCGGTGGCGGTTATCAGGCCGGTGAGCTCGTCGATCGCAAAGAGAGAACGCTCCATCAGCGTCTTCGGTTCCACATCGTTTACTCGGATGTAGCCGTGGCTCTCTACCGCTCGGATGTACTCCTCCGGCCATCCCTTGGCGGAGAGAATCTCTCTTGAGCGGTTGGGATGTTCGTCAGGATAGAGTTCATAATCCACATCATGGATGAGTCCCACCGCACGCCACTTCTCCTCATCTTCACCGTACTTGCGGGCCAGATAGCCCATAACCCCTTCCACCGCGAGGCAGTGTTTAATGAGGTTTTCCGAAGAGATGTACTCGTTCAGCAGGTTCCAAGCCTCCTCACGTGTCGCTGTCGCCATTCTGTTCCTCCTTCTTCTCATGTGGTGAGCGGGGTGCGGAGATATATGCTGCAGGTCTCTTCCGGAACCGCCCCCTTCACATGTTCTCCATATCATAGCAGTAGCGCTGAGCGGGGCCAACCCTCTCTCAGGCCGGCTGCTCTTTATCTACCGGCCCGCATTTTACAAGGAGGGAAAAGCAAACTCTCCGGCGTAGACAGAGCGGATTTCGCCCTGCACTTCGAAACGAAGCGCCCCGTTCTCCTGTACGCCCCGTACAATCCCGTCCAGACGGCGCGGCCGCTCCATTCCGCCCTCAAGCAGCACAACCCTCTCCTGCCGGCGAAAGAGCCGCCGCTCAATGTCCGGGACAATGTGTTCTTGCTCGATAACATCTCTGAGAAAAGGTAAAAAACGCCGCAGGTGCTCATGCGCCGGCTCCGCGGCGACGCCCTCCAAAACTAAAGAGCTAGCGTTTCCGTCTAATTCAGACGGGAATTCCCGCTGCAGACAATTCATTCCTATCCCCAGCCGGATGAGATGTGCGCTCACCTCCGCTATAATCCCGCTGACTTTCCGTCCTCGCAGCAGCAGATCGTTTGGCCATTTAATTTGCGGCCGCAGCCCCCGGTCTTCCAGATACAGAGCAAGCGCCAGAGCGGACCGCAGAGTGAGCGAGCTCGCAGGAGCGGCAGTGAGCCGTCGTCGATCGAGCAGTATTGCCGTCAACATGCTCGAATCCCGCTCCGCTTCCCAGCTCCTTCCCACTCCTCTGCCACGTCCACGACTCTGATACCCTGTGATCAAGACGGTACCGGGGAAAAAATCCGCACTGGGGGCGGCGGCGTCTTCCATCACCGATCCGGTCTCCGGAATATAGAAAACCGGTCCGTCAAAAGGGTTAGGGATGCGAAGGGTTCGATATCCGTGCATACCGCTATTACAGCACGCGCCCTGAAAAAGGACAATACCGTGCTTTTTCCCCGGAGCTCTTTGCAGGGCTTGCATCGGCGGTAAAAATATGCAAAATTATACAAATATATAGTATAATTATTCATACCAAGGATGAAGGTGGCAACGACAGCTATGAAAGAACGTACGGAGCGACTAAAACAGATAAAAGAACTCATCCGCTCACGCCGTATAGAGAGTCAGGAGAAGATTTTAGAACTGCTGCAGCAGGAGGGCTATAACGTCACACAGGCCACGCTTTCCCGGGATCTCAAATATCTGCGGGTAGGAAAGATTTCCGACGGATGGAGCGGCTACTATTACACTCTACCGGAAGATGAGGAGAAGCCGGAAGAGGAACGGGGCTATATTCAGGATGTCCGACGTGGGATTCTCTCTCTGGAGTTCTCCTACAATATCGGCGTCATCAAAACCCTCTCCGGCCATGCCGACAGCGTGGCACTGGCGCTGGATAAAATAAATATGCCGGAGATTCTCGGCACGGTAGCCGGGGACGATACGATTTTCGTTATCCTACGTGAAGGTATGACCAAGGAAGACCTTATCACCTCCTTTCGCACCAGGATTCCCGAGGTGGAGACTTAAACAATCAGTTGGGATGCGGCACTCAAAAAGCATAAAAGAGCCATATATGTAAAGGAGAGTAAGTAGATGAAAACAGATCACATTACGAAGATCGTTCTTGCCTATTCCGGCGGACTGGATACGTCGATCATCATTCCCTGGCTAAAGGAGAATTATCCCAACGCAGAGATTATCGGCGTCTGCACCAATGTGGGCCAGGAAGAGGACTGGGAGAATATGGAGGCAAAAGCACACGCCTCCGGCGCAAGCAAGCTCTACATCCGGGACGTACGGAATGAGTTCTGCGACGAGTTTCTTTATCCCATGCTGCGCTCGGGAGCGGTATACGAAGGAAAATATCTGCTCGGCACCTCCATTGCACGGCCACTGCAGGCAAAACATATCGCCGAAGTAGCCATCAACGAGGGAGCGCAGGCAGTAGCTCACGGGTGTACCGGTAAGGGCAATGATCAAGTACGCTTCGAACTCACCTTCAAAGCGCTTGCTCCTCATCTGGAGGTCATCGCCCCCTGGAGACTGTGGAATATCGGCAGCCGGGAAGAGGCGATCGATTACGCCCGCTCTCACGACATACCCCTCGGAGATATCTCCAAAACCAACATCTACTCCAGAGATTGGAATCTCTGGCACATGAGCCACGAAGGGGGCGACCTTGAAAATCCCTGGAACCGGCCGCAAGAGGAGATGTATCACCTCACAAACGCTCCCGCGGATGCACCGGACCGGGAGACGGCAATTACCATAGAGTTTGACAAAAGCTACCCCGTGGCGCTGAACGGCCACACAATGAGCATGCGGGAGATTCTCGAGCAACTCAATTCGATCGGCGGGGAAAACGCCATAGGCCGCAGCGATGTGGTTGAAACCAGAACGGTGGGTATGAAAAGCCGCGGCGTGTACGAAACCCCCGGCGGCTCTATTCTCTACCATGCACTGCGCGACCTCGAGATGATCACCTTGGACGGCGAATCGTTGAGTTTAAAGGACGAACTGGCTCACAAATACTCCGAATTGATTTATGTAGGCAAGTGGTTTACTCCAATGCGCTCCTCTCTAGACGCCTTCATGGAACAGATGAGCCGCTACGTCAGCGGGACGGTAAAACTGGTGCTCTACAAGGGCAACATCGTTACCGCCGGCCGCACCTCCCCTTACAGTCTTTACCTGGAAGATCTTGCATCCTTCGGTTCCACCTCCTACAATCATCAAGATGCGACAGGGTTCATCAACCTGTACGGTCTGTCCACCGGCGTCACCGCTATGGCCCACCGTCAGGTCGCAGGAGGATCCGGTCAGGCGGGGGAAATGAAGAAAACCGCCGCCACCTATCACGATAAATAAGAACGTAGCACGGGGGGTAAAGCATGGCACAACTGTCCTTTCACAATTTGGATCGTCTGGAAGCGTTTCGGCGCTTCTCAAAGCTGCCGGAGGCAGATATATCCTCGCTCCTTACGGAAGAGCGAGTGGAGCAATGGGAACATCACGCCGGTGGCGGATTACAGTTTAATTATGCCGCCGCTCCCTTCACCAAGGAGGGAATAGCCATTGCGGGAGAGCTGGCCGCCGAGGCAGAACTGCTCCCCAAGTACCGCGCCCTCCTCAGAGGGGAGAAAATGAACACCGGGGAGGACCGCAAAGTGCTCCATCATCTACCCCGGGGAGAGCAGATGGGTCCGGTGGAAGAAGACGGCACCAACCTGGGAGAGTTTTACCGTACTCAGCAGCGGCGGATCGCCGATTTTTCCCGGAAGGTACACTCCGCTTCGATACTCGGCTCAACCGGCAAGCCCTTTGACACAGTCGTACAAATCGGAATCGGCGGTTCGGATCTCGGGCCCCGGGCGCTTTATCTTGCGCTCGAGGGGTCCTACGCGAGCGATGCCGACGAAGGCTCGGCTTCCGGCGGGGCAAAGAAGATGATGGACGCCCGTTTCATCTCCAACGTTGACCCCGACGATGCAGCTGCAGTTCTCTCGGAGATTGACCCCGAACGCAGCCTTTTCATTCTGGTCTCTAAGAGCGGCACGACCCAAGAGACGCTCACCAACCGCGACCTGCTCATCCACGCTATGCGTAGCCGCAGCGGTGATGGAATCGATCCGGCAGGCCACATGGTAGCGGTTACCAGCAACTCCAGCCCCCTGGCTGAATCGGCGGATTTTTTGGAAAGTTTTTATATCGACGATTACATCGGCGGCCGCTACTCCTCCACCAGCGCGGTAGGAGGAACGGTGCTTTCCCTGGCCTTCGGGCCGGAAGTGTTTGAGGAGCTCCTCGCGGGCGCAGGGGAGGCAGATGCGCTGGCCCTCGAGCCCCGAGTACACCGCAACGCGGCGATGCTCGATGCGCTAATCGGGGTGTACTACCGCAACGTACTTGGAATGCCGACGACCGCTGTTCTTCCATACAGCCAGGCACTCAGCCGCTTTCCCGCTCATCTGCAGCAGCTGGATATGGAGAGCAACGGGAAACAGGTAAATCGCTACGGCGAGCCGGTGAGCTATGCTACCGGTCCTATCGTCTTCGGCGAACCAGGCACTAACGGACAGCACTCTTTCTACCAGCTCCTTCACCAGGGAACGGACCGGGTTCCGCTCCAGTTCATAGGCTTTCGCAGCAATCAGCGGGGCCTCGACCTTGCCCGGGAAGGATTCACCAGCCGTGCCAAACTCAATGCTAACCTGGCGGCACAAATCGTGGCATTTGCCAAGGGAAAACACGATGAGAACCGCACAAAGCACTTTCCCGGCACCCGTCCCTCCACCCTCATGCACGGCGATGAGTTAACCCCCCGTTCACTGGGAGCGCTGCTGTCACACTATGAAAACAAGGTTATGTTTCAAGGTTTCTTGTGGAATCTCAATTCCTTTGACCAAGAGGGCGTGCAGCTTGGCAAAACGCTCACCAAGGAAGTACTGGGAGGAACTCCTTCGGATCCGGCCCTGAAGCATTACGCCCGTGTACTTGGAGTCCTGTAAGAACCATCGAGGGAGAAACGTGCGAAGTCAGGCGGTGCGCAGCACCTGTCCACATGCACGATGTGTGCACTGCTCCACACACAACAATGCCCCGACCGTTGAAATAACGGCCGGGGCATAAAAAAAACCCCCAGGGAAAAGGAGGTACAAAACCCTGAGGGATAGAAAAAAAGGAGGTCGATGAAAAAAGATAACATGCTCTTCTGCTATTAAAACCACCCTGGCTGTAAATGGTTACATAGCTAAAGCAATTTTTATAGTACCGGCACCTCCGCCGAGGTGCCGTCATCAATTTTCTCCAGTAATGTAATAAACCACAAAAAAAAAGTCAAGACACTCCAATACTATTTTTGATATTTTTTTCCTGATTATCGCTGCATATACTCGCACCTTCCATGCTAATTGTCCTCGCGCAAGGGCTTATTCTTCTCTATTACATGATAATTTTCTATCGAATGAGAAGCATGTACATGTATCATCTTGAAAGAATCGTACATGTTTTTTCCACTACCCCAACGGCAGGGGAGTGATCAGAGTACGTGGCCCGAGCAATATTGCCCAGCAAGAACACGACACAGCAGAAGGTGCTACAGTTTCGGCAGATTTTTCCCCGGACTTGAGAAAAATCTGTGCAGGGATTCAATTTTTTCCACCTCCCGGTCGACAATAAATGGAGTTCCGATTTGGACTGTACGGTGGCGGTGAATACGGGTGGAGTACCGGGTCCAGCGGCATCAGTTTGCTCTATCTGGAGCGAACAAGCTGAAAAGAGAGAGGAATTGTATGCTCACAGCACTTCCCCGGTGGGATCTGCCCCTCGACCTCATCTCTCCTTTTCCATTCCTGTTCATCTTGGCGGGAATGGGAATGCTCCTTACCGTGCTATACCTCCAAGTTCGCAGGCTCGGTAGCCTGAGCCGCAGGCAGCACGAACTTTTACAACAACGGGAGGCGGAACTTCGGCAGACCGAATCCTCTTTGCAGCGAGAAACCGCGCAGCGCAAAGAAGCGGAAAAACGACTGCATCACATCTCGTATCACGACAGTCTCACTGGATTTCCCAACCACGAACTCTTCTCGGAGTATCACCAGCACGCGTTTGCCAAGTTCAGCCGGCGGGAAGCCCCGCCGTACGCGGTACTCTTCCTCGACCTCGACGACTTCAAATATATCAACGATACATATGGTCATTGTGCCGGAGACACCCTCCTGCAGGAGACCGCCGCACGTCTGCAGCATTGTGTACGTGAGGTAGACACGATCGGTCGGCTGGGAGGGGACGAGTTCATAGTGCTTATAGAAGACTTTTCTGATCCATCACATACGATAAAAGTAGCCGAACGCATTCTCTCCTCTATCTCGGCCCCGTACCATTGGAACGGTCGGGATATCAAACTCGGAATCAGCATCGGCATCGCTTTCTCCGAAAGGCGCCACACCGAGCCTAAAGAAATCATCAGGGACGCAGACGCCGCTCTCTACCACGCTAAAGCTTCCGGTAAACGCCGGTATTCGATTTTTGAAGGCAAGCTTCAGCATCAGGCTATCAAGCGCATGCAAATCGAACAGGCTCTCCGGGAGACCTCCGACGGGGGAGGTTTCACTCTCAAGTATCAGCCGATCATCGACCTTGAGCGGGGCAAGCTCAAGGGATTCGAAGCACTTCTTCGATGGGAACACCCCCAAATCGGCTCGGTCAGTCCCTCGATTTTCATTCCCATTGCCGAACAAAACGGGCAGATATTCTCCCTGGGACGCTGGGCACTCACTCGAGCATGCTGCGACATGGCTCGGTGGCTCGAAGACCTCCTCCCCGAAAAGGTCTACACCATCAGCGTGAATATTTCACCTAAACAACTGCAGTCCCAACAACTGCTCGAAGAAGTACAGGAGGCGCTGAACTTGAGCGGTCTTGAAGCGCGTCATCTGGTACTGGAAGTGACCGAAAGTGCCCTTATTCCTGATCCGGAAAGCACCCTCTCTATACTTGATCGGCTCAAAGAGATGGGGGTACAACTGCACCTCGACGATTTTGGCGAAGGGTTCTCTTCGGTCGGACTACTGTACCGCTTTCCTTTTGATACAATGAAGATCGACCGTTCCTATGTAACCGGGGTAATGCAGGGGACGTGCGACTGCGAGTTAGTGCGCAATATTATCGATTTGGGACATTCACTGAACAAGGCAGTGATCGCGGAAGGAATCGAACAGGCCGGGGAAGCAGAAGTACTCAAGTCTTTTCACTGCGAACTCGGGCAAGGGTACTACTTTTCCCATCCTCTCTCCCCCGAAGAGGCGCGTATATTCATCGGAGCCGATGAACTCCCTAACTCTATGCTCAACTGACCGTACACCTCAGAGCGGATTCCCCCGCCGCGGTGATATTTCCGCACGGCGGGGAGATCATTCCGTTGTTAGAGCATCTATTCCATCTTAATATACTGTTCAGGATGAAGAAGCGCCCTGGCGTACTGCGCTCGGGTGTAGAGCTCCGGATTGGGATTGTTCTTGTAACTCAGCTTCCCTATGAAATCGGAGGTGGAATAGTACTCTTTAGAGGACATCCATTCCTTCATCTCCCCGAGAATCTTGGGCACGACCACCATTGACTGAGCATACAGTGCGCTTACCATCTGCACAGCGGGTGCACCGGCAAGCATGGTCTTGATAATCGTATCCGCTGAATTGATCCCTCCCGAGGCGCACACGTCGGCGTCAACGCGTTCATGCAGCAGTCCTGCAAAGCGAAGAGGCAGCCGATAAGCGTTGGCGCCGCTGAGGTTGAGGGAATACTCATTTTCTTCTTTTTGATGATTGATGCTGGGCTGAAAAAGCCGGTTGAACAAGACCAGCCCGCGGGCCCCGGCTTCCGAGAGACGTTTGATAAAATTGAGCGGGCTGCTGTAGTACGGTGAGATTTTTACCGCTACGGGGATATCGAGGCTTTTCACCACCGCTTCAACCGCTTCAACCTGCTCTTTCTCTATGGATTCCGCACTCCGGTCCACACTGGTATCGAGTTCATAAATATTGAGTTCCAGCATATCAATACCGGTTTCCGCAAGCTGCTTGGCGTAATCGACCCATATATCTTTGTTAACCGCATTCAAACTCCCGATAACCGGTATGGAAAGCTCCTCCTTGGTCTTCCGTACCCAGCCCAGATGTTCCTCCGGACCCGCATGTGTAAGCTCCGGAAACACGGTGATCATTTCAGGATGCAAATCGTCATTCTTATGAAGCTCCCCTTCCAAGCGGTACTCTTCCAATTTGATTTGCTCCTCGAAGAGTGATTTTACCACCAAAGCTCCGACGCCCGACTCTTCCAATTTTTTAATCGACTCCATGCGCGAGGTAAGGCTGGAAGCGCCTGCTATAATCGGGTTCTTCAAGGTGTACCCCATAAATTGCGTAGAAAGATCAATTTCTGCCATATCCGTTCCTCCCTACTTGAAATGTAATAGCACGGCTCTAAGATTGCAACTTTACCGTTCCTCCATTACAATTGTAGTATTAGAATCGGCTTAGTAAAAAAGCTGAAAGGACAAAAGCAATGAAACAACAGTTGGCCGATCTCATCAATGAACTTCCGGCCATAAAAGAAAAGGTACAGGGCATGCGAGACACCTTGCTCTCAAACCTTGTGATGGTGGGGGAAATACCGGCTCCCACCTTCAAGGAAGAACAACGCATGAACTACCTTCTCCGGCGTTTCAATGACGCACAACTGCTCAACTGCTCCACAGATGAGATGGGCAACGGCCTCGGCATTCTTCCCGGCAGCTCCGGAAACCGCAATATCCTGGTTGTGGCACATATGGACACCGTCTTTGATGAAAGTGTGGACCATACAATCAGCCTCCAGCCCCAAACGATTACCGGTCCCGGTGTCGGCGACAATTCCCTCGGAGTGGCCGTTCTATCTACTTTCCCCGCCATGCTCCAAGAGCTGGGGATCGAGCTGCAGTCCAATGTGATACTGATGGCCAGCGCACGAAGTCTGGGCCACGGAAATATCGAGGGACTGCGCTTTTTTCTAGACAACACCGATATCAACATTCATAACGGCATCTGTCTCGAGGGCGTGAAACTCGGACGGCTGAGTCACACTTCCATCGGTATGGCGCGCTGTGAGGTCGCCTACCGCCTTCCGGAAGAGTACGACTGGACCCGTTTCGGGGCCGTCGGGTCGATTGTCACTATCAACGAGTTGATCAACCGCATTCTTGAGATTCCCGTTCCCAAACGGCCTAAAACCAATATCGTCCTCGGCTCCATCAGCGGCGGTAGGAGTTTCAACTCTATTGCAACCGAATCCTTACTGCGCTTTGAAATCCGCAGTGAATCAGGAGAAATGGTGGAGCAACTGCGGCAAAAAATCGAAGACATAGCCACAGAGGTCTCTTCCCACAACGGTTCGGAAGTGACGGTCAATATTCTTGCCCAGCGGCGGCCGGGGGGCATCAGTTTTTCCCATCCTTTAGCGGCCAACGCACGGACCCTGATGAACTCTTTGGATATCAATCCTCGCGTTACCCCGAGCACGTCTGAGCTATCCGCCTTTATCGACGAGCACATTCCGGCTCTTACACTCGGATTAACCGACGGAGAAAATTTGAACAAGCCGGATGAAAGCATCGAGCTGGAGCCCATCTATACCGGACTTACCCAGTTTCTCGGGATTCTACTGGCAATCGACAGGGGACTCTGTGATGAAACTTGATACGTGGCTCAAGCGCAACACCTATTATCACTCCTCCTTCTCCGATCTTGCAGATTTGGTGGAGCAGAAAGAGAAACAGGGGCTGACTATCTCCCTCTGCATCCCTACGCTCAATGAAGAAAGCACTATCGGAAAAGAAATCGTGTTGTTTCGCTCGGAACTGATGCGCCGCTTTCCTCTGCTCGACGAAATCGCCGTCATCGATTCCGGTTCCACCGACAAGACCATAGAGGTTGCCCGTTCTTTCGGCGCCGACGTCTATTTAGCCGATGAGATTCTTCCGGACTTGGAGAAGAAACGGGGGAAGGGGGAAAATCTATGGAAAGCGATTTACCAGCTCACCGGCGATATCATTGTCTATATCGATGCGGATATTAAGAATATCCACCCTCGCTTTGCCTACGGGCTTATTGCTCCGCTGGTCTACCGGGAGGAGATCAAATACGTAAAGGCCTTTTACGACCGTCCTCTGGCCTTCAGCCATGGAATCCGCCCCTCCGGAGGCGGTCGAGTGACGGAAATACTCATCCGCCCTCTCTTTAGCCTCTTTTTTCCGGAACTCACCGGTCTTATTCAGCCGCTCTCGGGAGAGTATGCGGTACGAAGGGAAGTACTGGAGGCCATTCCCTTCCCCATCGGTTACGGAGTAGAGACGAGCCACATTATCGACGTGTTCCAGAGTTGGGGACTCGAAGCCTTCGCCCAAACCGACCTTGACCAGCGAGTGCACCGCAATCAATCCACTCGCAGCCTGGGAAAAATGTCCTTTGGTATTCTGCAGACCTTTTTCTCACGTCTCATGGCACTCGGAATAATTAAAGACCAGCTAGAACTTTCGCACATTTTGCGGCAGTTCCAAGCTCGCGACGAGGAGTTCGAAACCCTCGAACTTACTATCGAAGAGGAGGAGCGTCCGCCGATGAACACTATCGACGCCTACCACCAAAAATTCAACAAGGAGAATGCCACATGATTCGTCTTATTTTTCATATTATACTGCTCGGAATTATAGCCGCTTTTGTAGCTTTCAACGTTTCCTACACCACCACTGTGAATCTCTTCAGTGCGAAGTACAATGATGTGTCCACCGCTACAGTAGTGCTCCTTGCGTTTATTGCGGGGATTCTGTACTCGTTTGTCCTCTATTTA
The DNA here is from genome assembly GCA_964346455.1 of uncultured Spirochaetaceae bacterium. Taxonomy (GTDB): domain Bacteria; phylum Spirochaetota; class Spirochaetia; order DSM-16054; family Sediminispirochaetaceae; genus CAYFUX01. Next base: position 115,509 of record CAYFUX010000004.1, on the reverse strand, counting down.
CTGCACTACTTTCGCAACACAGGCCGAAAAAAGATGCGGGAGAAAAAAGAGCAGTACAAAAACAAGGAAAAAGAGCTAAAAGAGAAGGAATCCGAGATATCCAAACAGAGCGCTGCTTCTTCCAAGAGCACCCCGTCAACTGCTGCGGATGCATCCGTGCCGGCCGCACCGGAACGTAAAAAGAGCGACGGCGGATCTGGCCTATTTAAGAAGCGAAAAAAACGTGCTAAAAAGGAAAGCTAAGCTATACATGGAGAGTTCTCAATAATCGTTATGGAAGCACTCCTTGAAAATCGTGTTTTATGGGTAACCCTGCTGGCCGCCGCGCTGGCACAACTGGTAAAATGGGCTGAAGTCCTCTTCTCGCAGCGTAAGTTCGACTTTAAGCGTCTCTTTGAAACCGGCGGGATGCCCTCCAGTCACTCCGCCGCTGTCGCCGCCTTGACTACGGGAATGGGCATTAAGTACGGCCTCCAGAGCCCTTTTTTCACCCTTTCCATCGTCTTTGCCATTATCGTGATATACGATGCCACCGGAGTACGCCGTGCGGCGGGCGAACATGCGGAGGTGCTCAATGAGCTGGTTGAGGAGCTCAACGAACTTTTGCGCGACGGATTTCGTTCTCAAAACCTCAAGACCCTTTTGGGCCACACATACCCTCAGGCTTTGGCGGGCATCATACTCGGCATAGGCCTGGCCGTACTTTTCGTATAAGCAAGGAGCGAAGCATGGAGAGTTTTAGAAGCCTGCTGCAGCATCGGCGCAGCGTCCGTGAGTTCAAGACGGCTCCGGTTGAACAGGAGACGGTAGAAACACTGCTCGAGGCCGCCCTCCTGGCACCGACGGCCAAAAATCGCCGTCCATGGCACTTTATCGTGGTAGATGAAAAGAAAGAGATAAAGTCCCTCGCCAAATGCAAACCCCACGGCGCCGATTTTCTCGCCGACGCTCCACTCGCTATAGTGGTTGCCGCTGATGAACAGCAAGCCGCCGCATGGATAGAAGACGCCTCGATCGCCGCTATCATCCTTCAGCTCGCCGCTGAGGAGCATGGCCTCGGTTCCTGTTGGATACAGATTCGCGGCCGCAGCGCTCCCGACGGCGGCAGCGCCGCGGATTTTGTGCGTCGGCAGTTGTCTATCCCCGAAGGTACGGAAGTGGAGGCGATTATCGCCCTCGGCTATCCCGCGGCCAGTCCCGAGCCTCACGATCTTCGGAAGCTGCCCTACGAACGAGTTCACTACGGCCGCTTCGGCCGCAGCCGTTAAGGCCGTGCGCTACGCCATCGCCCCGCTCTACGATGTGCTGCTCTTTCCCTTTGTCCGTCCCGTGCGCGAGCGGATTCTCCATATCGCCCGCAAGGAGGGCTACCGAAGCATTGTGGATCTGTGCTGCGGTACGGGCGACCAGCTCAAACGTCTGCACGCGAAAGGGTTTGACGTAGCGGGAGTAGATCTCTCCGATCCTATGCTTGCAGTAGCCCGTCGCGGGCCGGATCCTCCCGCCTGCTACAAGCGAGACGCCGTCTCCACCGGTTTCCCCGACGCCTCCTTCGATGCCGCCACAGTGACGTTCGCAATCCATGAGAAGCCGCTGGAGACGGCCGGTGCAATTCTTCGGGAAATGCTGCGTCTCGTTCCCGTTGGCGGGCAACTCCTTATAGCGGATTATCACTTTGGCCCCTCCACCGGAAGCACCGAAGCCGCGCTCGTGCAGATCATCGAACGGCTTGCCGGCGGCGAGCATTACCGCAACTTCCGTGCTTACAAATCCGCCGGCGGTGTCTATCCCCTGCTCGCCTCCCTCCCTGTTGAGCATCTTCACACCGAATCTCTCGGCCGTGATGTGGTCAGAATCGAGCTGTATCGCCGTATCTCATGAAATCGCCTGCCGGAAATTGCCGAACGCCCTCAATACTTGACGGTAAAAAGTCGACCATGGTAATATAGCCCAGCTTGGAAAGGGGGGACTTGATGACAAGCCCATCCTCAAGTGGATCTGAGGACGCAAGAAAAACGAGCGGAAAGATCTATTGCGCCAATTGCAAACACTGCAAATTGGTGCGCAGTCCGCAAGGCAACGGAGCGCAGTACTATCTACGTGTGCGCTGCGTTGCGGGAAAATGGAAGAAAAAACTCGGCGGCGAGAAGTTCTACAAGTACTTCACCGTGTCTCGGCGCAGTATCGAAGAGTGCGACGCGTACGAACCGATGGGCGACGAGAAGGAGTTTTTACGGGAGTTGAAGAAGACTCTCCCCATCAAGGATGAGATCTACTCAACCGATCAACTATAGCGCTCACAGCGAGATGAAACCGATGAGAATACGCACCCTTTCAGTAACTTCGCTTTCGACCGCCACCCTTTTCACAGGACTCCTGTTGCTCGTATTGGCCGTCGTATCGTGCAGCTCAACGCCGAACACGATCCCCGAAGATCTCGAACCGATTGAATACTTCCAACAAGCCCAGAAACTTGCCATGGAAGATAACGATTACCAGAATGCCATCCGTTATTACCGTACGTTTATCCAGCGTCACCCGGACGATATTCAGCATGTAGTTGAGGCACGATACGAGATCGCTTTTCTTTACTATAAACAGGGCGAGTATACACGCTCTAAGGAAGAGTTCGAAAAGCTGCTTTCCTACTACGAGGGCGGCGGGCAGAACGTACTCCCTGAATGGCCGCAGATTCTTGCTAAGAAGATTCTGACGGAAGTCGAAAAGGAGCTCAGCGGAGAAAAAGCTGGCGACTCTTCCCCTGACTCCGCTTCAGACTCGACTGACTCATCCTCAGACGAAACCGACGAACCCTCCGGCGGTTCTTCTTAAGAACCACTCACAACCAACTGCCGGTTTCTTGACTAACTGCTGGCTTTGACTGTCGGTTTTCTGATCCCTCAGCCTCAATACAATTACATCTCAATGCCATTACATCTCAATGCGGTAAAATAATGGTGTGAATGCGAATATTGCGCTGCCTCGCGTCCCGGTAGACCATCTCCTTGGTCACCTCTCCGCGTGGGCGCGGATGCGGCGGGGCATCGCCGACGAGAATGAGCAGCCTGGTATCGGCGGTCCACTCGTAGCGATGGATGCCGGCATACAGCGCCTCGTGTACCGCTTCCGGAATATCTCTTCCGCCGTACACCTGCACTCGATCAACCACTTTTTGTATTTCTGAAAGGTCGTTGGTAAAGGGATACGGGCGAGTCAAATACGCTTCATAGTAATCTCTATAGAGGAGCAGTCCCAGGCGGAACATTTCGACTCCCTTCACCTGCTCTTCGAGCATCGGTACCAGGGACTCCTGCAAGTACGGCATGTCATCCTTCATGCTGTCGGTGGTATCCAGGCAAAGCACCAGGTCCACTGTAGTTCCTCCGCTTTCTCCTAGGAGCGCGCGGATGTTGTCAACAATATCCCGTTTCCCCTCTCCATAGACGGTACGCCCCTCCCCCTCCTCGGCTATCTCCTCATAGGCCTCTACCGCATCCGGAGAGTAGTTGTCCTTTCCCTCCTTCGCAGGAGCGGGCTCCTGCACTACATCTATTTCAAAGGGGTTATCGCGAAAAGGGCCTTCATAATCAGCGTAGGGCAACGCAAAGGTGCGTATATTGATCCAGGTTCCGTCCAGAATCTGCAGCTCCCCTTCTCTCGTCCAGGGATAGCCGTACTCCGTCACATAGGGAATAAAGATATGAAACGCCTCCCCCAACTCCGGATGTTCTTCCGGAGTGGAGTCTATCAGAAAATAGCGTCCGCGCTCCTGGGCATTCAAAAACTCGCCGTTGAGGCGGCGCCGCTCGTCGCCGTTGACCGGATGGTAGTCGGGACTGCGCAGTGCATAGGAGGCTACCTCTCTTTCCGGGTCCTCCGTCGACTCGGTGATCATTACCGAACTAATTTCTTCCCGGTTTTGTATCCACAAGTCGTACCCGCCTTCCAAGTTTTGCTCCAGTCTAAGCTCCTCCGACTGTAGTCGCAGGCCTTCCGTGTTCCTCTCCGTTCCCGTCTGAGCATCCTGCGAAGAGACGGAAAAGAGAACATAGTAGAGGAGAATACCCATACTAGCAAACCGAAGACGGCGCATACTTTAAGTATCGGCAGCCACGTTTCGGGGTATAAGAGGCCCTCCGGCAGTTTGAGCGGCACTTATTCGCGGAGACTCCGAAAAAGGGGTGTAAACTCCGATCCCTGACGGTAAAAAACCGGCGGATAACCCAAAGGAGCATCTACGGTATGCCAGCCGGAAGTAAAGGCCTCCCCGCTCCAAAGATGTACCCAGGCATCCTCGGGAAGATACACTTTCTGCCGTCGCACGCCCTTTTTATAGACCGGCGCTACGAGAAGGTCTTCTCCGTACAGATACTGATACTTGAGGCGGTGAAGCACCTCGTCCTCGGCATACTGCAACGCAGGATGGGCAATCGGAGGACGACCGGTGCGTACATACTGTTCTCCCAGGTGACGATGGTACTCTTTCAAGCTGGTGTAAACCTTGGTCATCCGCGCCAAGTGCGAAAGCGTTTCCGCGTCGGAGTTGAACTGCCAACATGCATCGGGGCGGTTCCCCTCATGGGTCCGCATGATCTGCGTGAAAGCGGCATGTTCCGCCCAGCGCATAAAAAGTTCCTTGCTGCGTTTGATCCAGGCAAGGGAGGTGTAGCCGCCTATATCGCTGTGGTAAAAGCCCACTCCGCTGTGACCTGCGGAAATGCCGGCGGTAATGGCGGTTGCCAGGCCGTCTCCGAGGGACCAGTTCACCAGTTGGTCGCCGCCCCAGTAAGCGGTGGAGTACTGCGTTGCCCCGTTATACCCGGCCCGCATAAAAAAGACGATATCGCCTTGGCGTCCGGCCTCCTCGATCGCCTCCCGATTGGCCCTGGCCCATTCGGCCGGATAACGGTTGTGAAACTGCTCTGCAGATTCACCGCTATAAAGCACCGCATCGGTAGGCAGATACTCGCCGAAATCCGCCATCCAGCCGTCCAGTCCTATGCCGATCATGTGCTCCCGTATCACGCCCTTGATCCATTCGAAGGCCTCCGGGTTGGTCAAGTCCACGATCGCCGCCGGAAAGGTGGTCACCGTTACAAGATAATCGCCACCGCCGGGCTTCTGAATAAGGTAGCCTTTTGGGGAGGCCTCCTTGTACAGCTCCCCCTCGGGAATCAGAAAAGGATTAATATAGCCCATAAAACGGATACCGCGCTGATGAAGATCGGCGATCTGCTGCGGCAGATTGGGATAGAGTTCACGGTCATACTTCCAATCCCACTCTAGCTGCTTCCCAAAGCTGGTAATCCGTTTTCCCTCCCAGTCCTGAGCCCACAAGGCGCCTACTTTGACCCCAGCGTTCCGAGCGTCGGCAAACTTTTTCTCCACTTCATCTTCACCGCCCTGAACGCCCAGCCACATGCCGTCGTACACCCAATCGGGCAGTTGGGGCTGTAACCCAAGTCGAGCGTTGAGGCTGCAGGCCGCTTCCGAAAAGCTTTCCTCCACCCCTACTTCGATACTCGGCAGCTCCCAAAAGTGGAGGCTGTAGCGCTCTTCTGCGGTAAAATCGAACTCTGCATACGCGCTCGCTTCGGCCTTGCAATACCATCCCCGGGAGGTCACGAAACAGGTTTCCGGAAAATAGGTCGAATACCACCTACCTCCGGCATGGCTGTCGAGGTCCGCCAGCACACTGATCAGACCGTGACCGCGGCCTACCCCCTGCTCCTGAACCCAGAAGGGAACGCGGCTTCCTTTCAGATCGAGCCGCGAGTACTGCTCTCCGCCGCCGTATATATGTTCATCCTGCTCGCCGCAGATACGGAGCCAGAGACGGTTGAGCGGCTCGCCGAGCTGCCGGAAATCGAAGCATACCCGGCTTTCCTCTTTCTCCAAGCGAATCTCTATTACATCGGGAACTGTCAGTACGATCCGCTCTTCCTCAGCCCTCTGTATCTCTATTGTGCGGCACACACTGCGATATTCCAGATTATCCTTGATGCGGTAGTTGCCGTGCCAAGAACGAAACTCACCGCTTCCCTTCCCCACTTCGAGAAAGGGGCGCCGTTCCGTATGCTCGATAAGCTTCTTACCGCGAAAAAATATCTGAAACCCGCCATCGCCGCGCTGCAGCTGCAGCCCTCCGATCTGCCGATTTTCTTTTTTGCCAGTGTCCACGTAGACTCCCTTAGCTGCTTTAAGTGCTTAAGTGCTTAGCCCTTGACCGCTCCGGCCGTCAGGCCGCTGATAATTTTATCATGAAAAAACACATATACAATAATACTCGGGATCATGGTCAATACAACCGCCGCATACATGGAGGGAAAGTCGCTGCGAAACTGCGTGGTGAAGAAACTGATGCCCAACTGCACCGTCCGTACGCTGCTCGATGAGGTCAGCAGCAGGGCATAGATGAACTCGTTCCAGGACCAAATAAAACAGAGCGTTCCGGCGGTAACAAGTCCTGACCGTGAGAGCGGCAAGACCACCTTCGTGTATCGCTGGGCAAAGGTGCATCCGTCAATGATTGCGGCATCCTCCAGATCTTTCGGTATTCCCACCATAAAGCTTTTGACAAGGAAAAAGCTGATAGGAAGATTAATGGCCGCATAGGTAATAATCAATGCCATACGAGTATCATACAGCCCCAAGGTGCGAATAATCGCCAGGTACGGAACCATAAATGCCACGATAGGCATCACCACCCCGCTGACGATCACATTGGATATGCTGTCCCGAAAACGAAAGTGCTCGCGGCTTATTACAAACGCTCCCATTGAGGTCACCAAAAGATTGAGCAGCGTCGCAGTAGTGGCAATAATGATCGAGTTCATAAACAGGACATGCATATTGGCCACGCTCACCGCATTGATATAATTCTGAAACTGCCACACCTCTGGAAGCCCGAGAGGCTGCGTATTGAACTCAGCCTCCGTTTTGAACGAAGATATGAACAGCCAGATGAGGGGCAGAAGAGCCACGGCAAGAAAAAATAGTAGGTAGGCCCATTTAACCGTGTGGACCGTAATATATTTTAGCTTTTCAAGTATCATAGTACGCATCTCTCCCAATTACTGATCTTCCCCGGTGAGGCCTTTCTTCCCCAAGGTCCGGTTGAGCGTCACTATTACCGTAAACCCGACTATCACGAGGATCGTTCCCAACGTGCTCGCCTCTCCAAGCTTCCTGGCGCCGATTTTATCGTACATAGTGAGGGCAAGTGTGGTAGTGCTGTGACCGGGACCGCCGCCGGTCATAAGAAAGGTAGCCTCAAAGTGCCGCAGACCGTAGGCCATAGCTAGCGTCATGGCGGTCACGATGATGCCCCACACCATGGGAATCGTTATATGACGTTCCTGCTGCAGCACCGACGCTCCGTCGATCTCGGCTGCTTCGTAGAACGTTTTGGGAATCGACATGACCCCCGCCACGATGATGATCATGAAGTAGCCGATGTACATCACCTCCTGGGCAATGATCGCCGGCAGGGCGGTGCCGAAACTCCCCAGCCAGTTGTGGCTCCACTCCTGACCGGTGAAGAGGGTAAGGACCGCATTCAGTGCTCCGAATTCGGCATTGTACACCGCTTTCCAGAGCATCGCGATAGCCACCATTGAGATAACCTTGGGGACAAAATAGATAGTCCGCAATGATTTCCAAAAGCGGGGCTTACGCGCCAGAATAAACGCAATAATAGCTGCAAAACCCACTTGTAGAAATCCGAGGGAAAGAGCCCAGAAGATATTGTTCCGAATGGCGATCTGAGTAGTCGAAGCCTGCAGCAGCTTCGTGTAGTTGGAGAGTCCCTGGAACTCCATCGCGCTGATTCCGTTCCATTCCGTCAGACTGGAAAAGAAGACAAAGCCGAAGGGATAAATAAAGAAGGTCGTATACATTAGCCCGATCGGGATCATAAAGAGAATGATCCCCTTCCAGTTGCTCTTCCAGGTGTTCATACGGTTTGTGTCCTTTGTGCTAGTAAAAGCCGGACGGAAACCCAGAAGGTTCCCGTCCGGTTGAAATTCGAAGCTCGCAGCTTACTGACTAGCCTCGTGCAGCATTTCTACGAACTCTTCGGGAGTGGCTCTATCCATAGCCAACTGATCGAGAGCCGGTCCGAACTCCTGCACCACCGAGGCGGAAAACTTTCCGGAGAGATGGCTTACGATGAAAGAGGCTTCTTCCTGCTTCTCGATAAAGGCCTTCTGCAGGGGATCGATCTCTTCGTCTTCACCGACGGAGAAGTTAATCGCCATCAGAGAGCCGGAATCCAGAGAGATGCGCTTGGCGTTCTCCGGTTTAGCCATATACTTGAGGAAGGTCTTTGCCGCTTCCTGCTTGCGAGGAGTGCTGGCGCCGGAGGCGAGGACGGTCTGGATAAAGCCGACCTGAGCGCCTTTACGGCCGTCTTCAGCGGCGGGGGCGGAGGTGAGCTTAGTGGACTCATACACCTCAGGAGCATTCTCCCGGATGTTGCCGATGAACCAGGGGCCGTTGCAAAAGACTGCGGTCCGCTCGGCCAGGTAGTGGCCCGAGGGGATCTCCGGTCCGCCGCCGATGGCGTCCTTGGTGGTGTTGCCGTTCTGATAGAGGCGCTTGAGAATCTTGGCACCTTCGACATACACCGGATCGGTGAGCGGTTTGTCCCATACGTCCGGTCCGCCTACGCTGGCCATGATGTGGCTGTACCACAGCATACTGGTCCAGGCGTTGGCTCCGCCGGTCATCTGGCTGGTAGGCGTAATGCCCTCGGCCTTCAGCTTTTCGGCGGCCTGCCAGAACTCATCGTAGGTCTCGGGGAACTCGTCGATACCGGCCTGCTTAAAGAGGTCCTCATTATACCAGAGCGGCGTGATTGCCGTGGTATAGGGCAGCACCTTGACCTGGCCGTCGATCGTCACCTCGCTGATGAGCCCGGAGCTGAAGTCGTCGCCCCAGCTGCCCTGCAGCTCATCGGTCATGTCCATCAGGGTGTCGCCTTCGTAGAAATCGCGCGTATCGGGTGTCCATTTGAGGGTAAAAATATCGGGCACCTCGCCGCCGGAAATCTGCGCGAGGATCTTCTTGTCATAGACATCGTAGGAGGGCATCTCCTCGATTTCGACCTTGATCTCACCCTTGTGCTTCTCATTGAACTCTTTTACCAGTTCAGCCACTACATCGGCCTTGGCATCTTCACCGACCCAGATACAGGGCCAGTTCAGAGTTACCGGGCCTCCCTTCTCTTCCTGCTCTCCTCCCGCGAAAAGAGGCATTGCCAGGAAAAGAAGAGCAACCGCTACAAACAAGCCTACGGAAATAGTCCGTTTCATCGTTCCTCCTTAGAAAATTATTTTCTTTCTACAAGGAAGTAAACCACGGCTTATCCGGTATGTCAATAAAAATTTGCCGTGCAGGTATTACGATCTAGAGGTGTTATGCGTAAGGCCAAAGACAGTGCAGCGTGCATGAGAATGCTCATTGTACATAAGATGCCCGCCTATGACAATGCGGCGGGGATGCGGGAGTGGAGGGGTATCAAGGCGGAGGGGAAGCCTTTCCAACAGCTCCCCCTCCGCTTTTACAGCAGCTCCGCTTTCTGCACAACAGCTTACTTAATGGTTCGCAGCTCGTAACCTAAGTCGACGTTGAACTGCTTCTGTACATAGTCGAAGGTGGTACCCACCGGCACCTCCTCCCACACATGGCCAAAGAGATCTTCCTTGCGCTCGCCGGAGAGCTTTTCGTAATGGCGGCTGCCGACGTTAGCTCTCGATTCGTTGACCAAGTCCATCGTAGCCCGGTCCAAAGCAAAAGGATTCCGTCCTGCGAGAAAGCCGACATCTTCCACCACCGGCACATCGTTTGCCGGCCAGCAGTCGCAGTCCGGGGTAATGTTCATGGCAAAGTTAATGTAGAAGGCATTTTCACCAAAATACTCCCGGGCGGCATAGGCGTACTCGGTCACTTTCTCGATAAAATCCTTCGTCTCCGCAGCGGAGCCCGGATTCATGGCGCCGTAGTTGCAGGCCGCCACACACTGCCCGCAGCCAATGCACAGATCGTAGTCGATAACCGCCTTCTTGTTTTCCATAGTGATGGCGTCCACAGGACATGCCCAGTAACACTGCCGGCAGCCGACGCACTTCTCGAAGTCCACACTCGGCTTGGCGGCGGCATGCTGCTCCATTTTTCCCGCCACCGAGGCACAGCCCATCGAGAGATTTTTAATGCTTCCGCCAAAACCGGCTTCGATATGCCCCTTGAAATGGGTGAGAAAAATAATCTTTTCCGCCTGCAGGATTCCCCCGGCAAGCTTGGCCTTTGTATAATGCCTGCCGTCTACTTCCACCTCGCGGTAATCGAGACCACGCACCCCGTCCGCCGGAAGGAACGGCGCACCTACGGCTGCATAACCGAAACCGTGCTGCATAGCGGTGATGGAGTGTTGTATTCCATTATGCCGCCCGCCGGAATAGAGCGTATTGGTATCGGTCAGGTAGGGAGTGGCTCCCCGGGCTTTAATTTCTTCAACTACAATGCGTGCAAAATTGGGGTTGATGTATCCCAAATTGCCGCGTTCGCCGACGTGTACCTTCACGGCTACGATTTCCCCTTCTTTGATGGTTTCAAACCACTCGCTCTTTTTCAGAATTTTGCGGAACTTCTTCTCCAACGAGTTGCTGAAATCGGCCTGCATGTCTGCAAAAAGGAGCTTTTCCATAACGTACCAACCCTCCGAATCGTTCATTCTTTATCTTTAAAAGGAAACTGTCCTTTGAAAGTCTAACAAATCGCCGTGTTTGATAGATCTCTATCTCGGCATTGAAATTCTACCTTCTACCGGTTGTCCATGCCAACCGGTAGAAGGTAGGCAAGGGAAGTTAAGCAAAGAAATGGTCCAATACGAGGTCGGCGGCCCCTTTGCCGGCCATAATAGGGTCGTAGGGTGCGGAAAGAATTCGAGATGTGCTGCCGTCGCCCGCAGCGGCACTGCAGCTGAGCGCTGCGGCGGTTTCCTGGGCCAAAAACTCCGAAAGACGCCGGGAGCGGGTGACCAGCAGGAAACTATCCGGACCGAAAAGCTGGAAAAGGCTGCGCAGACCCTCCGCCAAGACCGCGGTCTTCTCTCGCAGCAGTGAAAGAAGCTTCTCATCTCCCGCTTCTATCCCTCTGTCGAGGGCCTCCAGTTCTCCGGGAAGCCCCCGTTGGGCGCAATCCCTCAAAATAGCGTCCTCCGAGAGGTAGGTCTCCAGACAGCCCGTCCCGCCGCAATCGCAGCGCCTTCCCTGAAGATCCACCGACATATGCCCAACTTCCATCGTTGTACGGTGCTGCGTAACAAATATACGGCCGTGGTTGATAAAGGCGCCTCCGACCCCGCTGCGAATGAGCACCGTCAAGAGGGTTTCGGTCTCCCGGGCCACTCCGTAGCGATACTCACTCAGCGCAATGACCGAAGCGTTGTTGTGCACATGCACCGGCACTCCAAACGCCTCCTCCACCGGGGCCTGGATGGAAAAGTCGGTCATTCCCCGGATTCGCCCGTAATGGATCACCTTTCCGGCTTCAATATCCACCCTTCCCGGTGCGCCGATTCCGATGCCCAAGAGTTTTTGCCGTGAAATCCCGGAAGCATTGATCGCTTTCTCAGTCAGGCTGACAAGAGTCTCCGCCACCTCCGCGGTGTCCGGGTGTTGAGAGAGTTCGACAATCTCCTCATAGACGGCATTTCCACCAAAATCGAGGACATTAATCGCCATCGACCGCACCCAGAAATCTATGCCGATGATATAGAACGCATCAGGATTTGTGCGGTAATACACCGGCCGGCGCCCTTTCCGCTCGCCGTACTCTTGTTTCTTGCGGCTGACCAGAATCAAGCCCTCCTCCTCGAGGCTGGAGAAGATACGGTACACCGTAGGAGGCTTGAGTCCGGTCATCTGCACCACATCGGACTGGCTTATCCCGTCGCTCTTGTGTATAATACTCAAAACGAGTTTTTCATTCTGTAGACGCACATCGTTTCCGCGTAAAGGCTCTCTCGTCATCTTCTTTTCTTTCCGCAACTAAATATATCTACATCGTAACAGAACTTCCAATTCCTGCATAGTTTTTTCCGCAGCCAGCAGCACCGCACAGCCACTGCCTGGTCCCCGCTATAGACCTTGCTGTAGCTAAGCCGGCCGAATTCACCGAAAACCCCAAAAACACGCTTGGCAAAAGAGGAACTCTCCGGTATAATTATTTTCACGAAGTAAATAATAAGATTATCCGTACATGAAGGAGAGATGCAGATGGAAAAAGACACACTGCAGGAACTTGAGGAGACCGCCAAGCGGATTCGAATCCTGACCATCGACGCCATCGGCTACCTGGGCGTCGGTCATATCGGCGGCTCCCTGTCTATAGTCGAGGTGCTGACCAGCCTTTACTATCGCCACATGAATATCGACCCACAAAACCCGAAAAAGCGGGATCGGGATCAGCTTATCCTCTCAAAGGGTCATGCCGGCCCGGCGCTGTACAGCGTCCTCGCCGACAAGGGCTACTTTCCCAAAGAGTGGCTCTACACCCTCAACCAGGGAGGAACCAAGCTACCGAGCCACGCTGACATGGTGCGCACCCCGGGGATCGACATGAGCGCCGGCTCACTCGGCCAGGGGCTCTCCGCCGGCATCGGCAAAGCCCTCGGTCATCGGCTCGACGGCATCGACGCCTACACCTATGTCATTATCGGCGACGGTGAAAGCAACGAGGGGCAGGTTTGGGAGGCGGCCATGTGCGCCCCCAACTACAAGCTCAACCGTCTCATTGCGTTCACCGACTACAACAAGATGCAGATCGACGGCTACACGTCCGACATCATGAACCTGGACGACCTCAATGCAAAATGGGTCGGTTTCGGCTGGAACGTGCTGCGGGTGGACGGCCACTCGCTTACTGCAATCGACTGGGCTATCAAAAAGGCCAAGGAGGAGCAGTGCCGCCCCACGATGATTGTTCTGGATACGGTCAAAGGCAAGGGCGCCTACTTTGCCGAGGGCGACCTGGGGAATCACAATATGAAGTACGACTACGAGACGGCCAAAGAGGCGATCGCTCGTCTGGAGAAAGGAGAGGCGTAATGAGTACCCAAGATATGCGAGCAACCTACAACGACACCCTCATAGAACTCGCTGAACAGGACGAGCGAGTGGTAATTCTGGAAGCGGACCTTATGAAGGCGAGCGGCACCGTTCCCTTTAGCGAAAAGTTTCCGCAGCGTACCTTCGACATCGGTGTGGCAGAGGCCAATATGGTCGGCGTTGCCTCGGGGCTCTCTTCGGTGGGGAAAATACCCTTTGCCGCCAGCTTTACCTCCTTTGCCGGCCGTAAGACCTACGACCAATTCTTCATCTCCGCCAACTATGCCCACCTCAATGTGAAATTGGTGGGAACTGATCCCGGGATCACCGCCGCCTTCAACGGAGGCACCCATATGTCCCTGGAAGACGGCGGCATCATGCGCAACATTCCCAGTCTGACGGTTTTCGAACCTTCGGACAACGTGTCTCTTGCGGCACTGGTACGCAAATCGTACGAGCATTATGGCTGCACCTACATGCGTCTGCACCGCAAGGGCGGCAACGCCATCTATGACGAGACGCAAAACTTCGAACTGGGGAAAGGGATAGTCCTGCGCGAGGGCGGAGACGTGACGCTGATCGCCACCGGCTTTGTACTGGTCCCCGAAGCGCTGAAGGCGGCAGACATGCTTGCCGAAGAAGGAATCGAAGCGGCGGTTATCGACATGCACACCGTCAAGCCGATCGACCGCGAGCTGGTCACCACCTACGCCAAGAAAACCGGTGCCATTGTCACCTGCGAGAACCACCAGATTCTCAACTACCTCGGTTCGGCGGTCGCCGAGACGCTTGCAGAGGAACAGCCAGCTTTTCTGAGCCGAGTCGGCGTGAACGAAGAGTTCGGAGAAGTCGGAACCCTCGATTACCTGCAGGAGCGCTTTGGCATGAACGCTGCGAACATTGCTGAAAAAGCACGCACGTTGCTGAAGAAATCGCGATAATTTCACGATAAAAAGGAGAAGCATTATGCTGAAAATAGCAATAGCATCGGATCTATCCGGATTTCCACTCAAGAACGCTGTGGTGGAGCACCTTGGCAAGCGGGAAGACATCGAAGTGACCGATCACGGCATCGAGGATGCCGACCATCCTCAGCCGTATTGGGCACAGGCCCCTAAGGTTGCCAAAGCAATCCAAAACGGAGACGCTCAGAAAGGAATTCTGATCTGCGGAACCGGTCAGGGCATGGCGATCGTCGCCAACAAGCACAAGGGCGTCTACGCCGCAGTGGCGGACGGCATCTTTGCCGGCGAACGGGGCAAGATCATCAACAACGCCAACGTACTCACCATGGGAGGCTGGATCACGGCACCCTTTTTAGGTACCCAAATCGTCGACGCCTGGCTTTCGGTCGAATTTACCGAAAAGATGGAGTTCAAGAAGGACTTCCTGACCAACGCCTTTGGCAAGGTGCAGGATATAGAGAACGAACAGTTCAAGTAAGAACGGTTAGGGCCGCCCGCTGAGGGCCGGCGAGAGGCGATAGAGGACCTACATCCCCAAAGCCCCGCCGGCCGCCGTCGGGCGGCTTTTTTACAAGGAGGGGATATGGAAAAGAACGAGGAGAATAGTCGCATCATCGGACGCCTCATGGAAAAAGCCAGGGCGGCCCAGGAGATCGCCGCCGGGTATTCTCAGCAGCAAGTGGACGACTTGACGCTCGCCGCCGCCTGGAAAGTCTATGAGGATAAAAATATCGAACAGCTCGCCCGGGCGGCGGTGAAAGAGACCGGCATGGGCAACGTCGAGGATAAAATCAAAAAGCACAAGGGCAAGATTCTCGGCGTGGTTCGCGATATCAAAGGCGCCCCGTCGGTTGGGCTTATCGAAGAGGACACCCGAAACAAAATCAAAAAATACGGCAAGCCCGTCGGCGTCGTCGGCGCGCTTACCCCGGTAACCAACCCCACCGCCACCCCCGGAAGCAACGCCGTCTCCATTCTCAAGGGCGGCAATGCGGTCATCTTTGCTCCCCATCCCTCGGCAAAAGGCTGTTCCAAGATGGCGGTAGACTTCATGCGTGCCGGCCTGCGTAAAGTGGGGGCGCCGGAGGATCTGGTGCAGATCATCGAGGAGCCCTCTATTGAATTGACCGGTGAATTGATGCGCCAAGTGGATCTTGTGCTGGCCACCGGCGGCGGGCCTATGGTCAAGGCCGCCTATTCGAGCGGCACCCCCGCCTACGGGGTAGGCCCCGGAAACGCAGTGCAGATCATTGCCGAGGACGCCGATGTCTCGGACGCGGCGAGCAAGATCGTCCTCTCCAAGGCCTTCGACTACGCCACCAGCTGCTCTTCGGAAAACTCGGCCATCATCCACGAAGATGTCTACGAGGAAGCTCTCAACGCCCTCCAGGAGAACAGCACCTATCTCTGCACGCCGGAAGAGAAAGAAGAGCTGGAAAAGTGGATGTGGCAGCCCAACAAAAAGGGAAAAATAGTGATCAACCCTAAAATAATCTCCCAATCGGCGGAAAAAATCGCCGCCGATGCCGGCCTCTCCGTTCCCAAGGGTACCAAGGTCTTGGCGGTGGAGGGCTCCCGTCCCGCGGCCGGTGACCGTTTTTCGGGTGAAAAGATCTCCCCGGTGCTGACCCTGTGGGAGTGCGAAGATTTCCGCGACGGCTTGGAGCTGCTGAAAGAGATCACCGACTATGCGGGTAGCGGACACTCCTGCGGCATTCACAGTTGGAATAGCGAGTATATCGACACAATGAGCCGGGAGATGAAAACCAGCCGCATTATGGTTCGTCAGCCTCAAGCACCGGCCAACGGCGGCAATTTCTTCAACGGCATGCCCTCCACCGTGACCCTCGGCTGCGGCACCTGGGGCGGCAACATCACCACCGAAAATATCTACTACAAACACTTTCTCAACGTTACCTGGGTCTCCGAGCCTTTCGATCCGGTAAAACCGAGTGATGATGAGATGTGGGGGGACCTCTGGAAACGCTATGACAGCTACGAAGGGAGGCAGGCATGAAGCTCTTCGAATACCAAGCCAAGGAGCTGTTCTCCCGCTATAGCATCCCGGTTCCGAAAAGCGGACTGGCGGCGAGCCCCGAAGAAGTCGCCGCGGCAGCGGAAAAGGTCGGCGCTCCCTGTGCCGTCAAAAGCCAGGTCCTTGCCGGCGGCCGCGGTAAGGCGGGACTGATCAAGCTGGCGAAAAGCGGGGAGGAAGCCGGTCAGCTGGCGCAGGAACTCTTCGCCCGTCCGGAAGGGATTCCCAAGATCCTGTTTGAGGAGGCGGTGGATATCAAACGGGAGCTCTACCTCTCCATCACGGTGGATCCGGAACGTGCAGAGGGCATGGTGATCGCCTGCGGCGAGGGGGGCGTAGAGATCGAAACCCTCGCCCGGGAAAAGCCGGAGGCGATCGTAAAAAAACGCTTCGACCCTTTTCGCGGCCTCCAGCCCTTTCACGCCCGGGCGGCGGCGTACGACATGGGCCTCACCGGCGAGGCGGCCAAGGCGGCGGCAAAGATTATCCTCTCCCTCTACCGGGTTTTTAAGGACTACGACGCCGAACTGGTGGAGATCAATCCCCTCTTTCTCACCGGGGATGACTCGCTGGTGGCCGGCGACGCCAAGCTGATGATCGACGACAACGCCGGATTCCGACAAAAAGAGTTCGAGAGGACCCGCGATTATTTTGACAGCGACACCGAATACGAGGCGGCTATGGAGGGGATTCCGTATCTGCAGTTTGACGGCGACATCGGCCTTATGTGCGCCGGAGCGGGACTGACAACCACCGTCTACGATTTAATCAACTACGAGGGGGGAACGGTAGCCAATTATCTGGAGTTCGGCGGGCCCAACTATCGCCGCGCCGTCCGCGCGATGGAACTGTGTCTGCAAAACCCCTCCAAGGTCATCCTGATCGTCACCTTTGGCACGATCGCTCGGGCGGATGTGATGGCTCAGGGGGTTGTCGAGGCGATCGGTAAGCTTCAGCCGGACCGTCCCATTGTCACCTGCATCCGCGGGACCAACGAAGACGAGGCGATCACGATCCTCAAGCGGGCCGGGCTGGAACCGATTTTCGACACCGAAGAGGCGGTCCGCAAGGCGGTAGCCGCTGCGAAAGGGGGCACGGCATGAGCATCGTAATCGATCAACATACCAAGGTTCTGATTCAGGGCATCACCGGCAAAGAGGGCGCCTACTGGACCAGCCATATGAAGGGGATGGGCACCGACATCGTCTGCGGCGTCACCCCCGGCAAAGAAGGTCAGGAGATAGAAGAAATTCCCGTCTATCATACTGTCGAGCGGGCGGTAGCGGCGCATTCGGCGGATGCGGCAATGCTCTTTGTCCCGCCCCGCTTCACCAAGGACGCCGTCTTCGAAGCCCTCGACGGCGGCATAAAAACGATCGTCACCGTCGCCGACGGCATACCGGTTCACGACGCGCTCCAGATCCGCAAGGCCGCCCGCGCGGCAGGCGCTGCGGTGATCGGCGGCAACACCAGCGGTGTCATCAGCCCCGGCAAGGCGATGATGGGCTTCTTTCCCTACTGGATACAGCGCGTCTACACCCCCGGGACCATCGGCGTGATGACGCGCAGCGGCTCGCTCACCAACGAGGTGACCAGTATGGTGGTCTCCGCCGGCTTCGGGGTCTCTACCCTGATCGGCGTCGGCGGCGACCCGGTTCCCGGCACCCGCTTTGCCGAGATGCTGCCGCTCTATGAGAAGGACCCGGAGACCGAGGCGGTCGTAATCATCGGCGAACTCGGCGGGACGATGGAGGAGGAGGTTGCGGCGGAGATCGAAGCCGGCCGCTTCACAAAACCCCTCGTCGCCTTCATGGGCGGGCGAACCGCTCCTGCAGGCAAGAAGATGGGGCACGCCGGGGCCATCGTTACCGGTGGCACCGGAACCGTTGAGGAGAAGGCGAAAGCTCTTGAGGCGGCGGGCGCCAAGGTAGCGGCGCGGCCGCGGTACGTGGGAGAACTGCTCATGGATGTAACCGGCAAGGGAGGTTCGGCATGAGCGGCGGCGACGAGCGAACCGCGCAGGAATCCAGGGAGGCGGAGGGGAGCACCCCCCCTTCTCCTTCCCACTCTCCGTCCGCTACCGTTCGGTTGATAGTTCTCGCCGTCGCCTTTGCGGCGGCCCTGGTAGTAGCCAACCTCCCCCTGCCCGAGAGTTTCAGAAACGTCGGCAGCGCCACCCTCACCCCGGCGGGACAAACGGCTATGGGCGTACTGCTCTTCGCCTTGATTCTCTGGATGACCGAGGCGATTCCCTTCCATTTCACCGGGCTCCTGGGTATCCTTCTCCTTGCACTGCTGCGGGTGGAGAGTTTCCAGGAGGTAGTGCGCGTCGGTTTTGGCAACCACATATTCATTTTCTTTATCGGCGTGCTGACCCTCAGTTCCTTTATTACCATGTCCGGGCTGGGCAACCGCATCTCGGTGTTTCTGCTCTCCAAGACCGGCAACCGCACCAGCCTGATTATTCTCGGCTTTCTGGCGGTGGGTGCGCTGCTCTCCATGTGGATCACCAACACCGCCGTAGCGGCAATGCTGATGCCCCTGGGCGTCTCCATTCTCAAAGAAGAGGGCGTGACGCCGATGAAGAGCAACTTTGGCAAGGCGCTGATGATCGCCGCCGCCTGGGGGCCGATTATCGGTGGGATTGCCGCCCCCTCCGGGGCCGGACCCAACCCGCTTGCCATCGGCTTTCTCAAAGAAATGGCCGGAGTGGAACTCTCCTTCACCGGCTGGATGATGTACGGGGTGCCGGCAGGCATACTGCTACTGGTGCCCTGTTGGGGTATGATTATGCTCTTTTTCCGGCCGGAGATGCCGCGGCTGAAAAAAACAAAAGAGGAGCTGCAGCAGGAGTATCACGACCTTCCGAAAATGGGCCGGGAGGAAAAAGTAACGTTCGTCATCTTTCTGGCCACCGTGTTCCTGTGGCTCTCCACTCCCCTCTGGGAGACTATACTGGGCATCAGCATACCCATCAGTATGCCGGTACTGCTGACCGCCTCGGTCTTCTTTTTCCCTAAAGTAAGCGGGATAAAGTGGAGCGAAATCGAGAAGGAGATCTCCTGGAGCAGCATCCTCTTGATCGTCTCGGGAATCTCCATCGGCATGATGCTCTACCAAACCGGTGCGGCGAGCTGGCTCTCGGTAGTCTTTTTGGGAGGCATAGGCGGAATCCACCCGTTTCTGCAGGTATTTCTGGTAGTGCTGATCATCAGCTTCCTGAAAATCGCCTTCTCCAGCAACACCGTCACCGCCACGATCATCATTCCGATTATGATTACCCTGGCCCAGAACTTGGGAATCGAGCCGATGTCCATCACCATGCCGGCGGCCCTGACAACCAGCATGGCCTTTATCCTGGTCACCTCCACTCCTACCAACGTCATCCCCTACTCCGCCGGCTACTTCTCCATCAAGGATATGGCCCTAGCAGGAGTTTTCATGACCATCGTGGCCAGCATCATCGTTTCGGCGACCATTTACGTCATCGGAGGCTTTACGGGGCTTTACTAACGGCCCCTCTGTGCCGTATACAGGGGGCGTAAAAGGTTCCGTACACCGAGTGCAGCATACTAGCCGCTATTCAATAGCCATTCAGCCATTCAGCCATTAATAGCGGCTAATAAAACCAAGTGCTTTCGGCGGACGGTCACCGCCGATACAACACTTTCCTTTGGGCCCGGCTTTCGGATTCTGATCCGGAAGCGGGCCCCTTTTATAGGTAAAGAGAACACGGCTCACTCCTTCTTCTGTGAATACATGTCCCAAGCCGCGTGAAGGATCACTCCCTGATCGCCTGTGAGGCCGAGCGTTTTACATACATCGAAGAATCCTTCGATCTTTTTGGTCGCCCGGTGAGGATCATGCCCCCTTTATTATGAATGGGGCCGGACATTACGACCTCGCGATCGATATTCACCACCCCCGCACGGCCCACATACGTGCGGGCGGTGATTCGGGAAGGACGGCCGAAGGAGTAATCGCCGAGCTGGGCGATGGAGAGTCCGTTCACCTGGCCTGCTACCGTGCCGGAGGTATCGATGAAGATATCGCCCCGAGTGATCATCTCCTGGATCAACTCCTCGATCCGGTTGGAACGGTACTTCTTTGCATCTACCGCCCGCTGGACGTGGTCCCGGCCTATCTCCGCGGCATCTTCCTGTTTGGCGATATAATCGGCCTCCCTGGCCAAATCACAGATATCGGCAAAGCGGGTCGATATTTTACTCTGATCCTGTGTCAGCTCGCTGCCGTACTCGATCATCCGCGCCGTACCGCCGCGGTCAAAATGCTTCCACCCCTGGCCGTCCTCTTTGAGAGGCATAATGACGAAGCCCCGGGGCCCCTGCTGTATGGTGAAGCCCCTCTCCCTGGCCTGTTTTTCGAGTTAGGTCATCTCTTCTCTTTGACGGCGCTGCATCTCGTTCATCAACCGGCTACGTTCCTTCTCAAAATCCTCCCGCTCAGGGGCTTGACGTATATTCTCTTTCAGATTCTTGATGAGCTTGTCCATCGCATCCCGAAACATGCGGCCCTTTCCGGCAGGCAGCCGCAGCGCCCGCGGCTTATGGGGCTCGTCAAAATTGAAGATATAACACCAATCGTCAGGAACCGGCTTTTAAGTAGCCTGCTTCCCGACAAACTCCTGCACAATAGATGTTCTCCCTGCTCCGGCGGGGCCCATGGCAAATATATTGAAGCCGTTGCTGTTCCTCAAGCGCGAGTATTCCCGCAGTTTGCGTGCCCTTCATCCCCGATAGCCAAAGAGCATCCGCAGCAGCCCACGCACCCGTTCATTAAAAAGTTTAGGTGCCAAATAATCCGAAACCGCTTCACGGTACACTTCCGCCAGGGTCGGGTATGGGAAGACCGGAGCCATAAGCCGGGAAATCTTCCACCGCTCCTTAACCGCCAGCACCCCTATCCCTAGCAATTCCCCTGCATGCGCTCCGGCTATTTGAACTCCTATTACGCGGTCGCGGCGGTCTATTAAGATTTTTATGCCCCCCTCTTCAACCCCCTCCGTACACGCTCTGTCGTTGTCGGAGAAATCGGCCCGCAGAACTCGGTACCGTATGCCCCGCTCCTCGGCCTCCCGCGCGTTTAATCCGACTGAGGCCAATTCCGGAGCAGTGTATGTCGCCCTAGGCATATGCGTATAGTCCATAGTTCCCGGAAGGTGCAGCATCGCCTTACGAACGATAAAGGAACCCTCCGCTCCGGCGGCGTGGGTAAAGAGATACTTACCATTCACGTCCCCACAGGCATAGATGTGACGGACATTCGTCCGTAAAGAGGAGTCCACTGGAATAAAGCTACCGTTCCGCTCTACCCCCGCCGCATCGAGTCCCAGCTCATCCGTATTACCGCGCCGTCCGAGGGCCACAAGAATCTTCTCTCCGAGAAGCTCTTCCTCTACGCCCTCCCGGTCTATAACTACGCGCGTACCACGTGATTCACTTCGTACCGCCCGCACCGTACTTCCGAGACGCAGTTCTATCCCGTCCCGCACCAATGCCTCCTCCAGGACAGCAGCCATATCGGCGTCTTCCGCCCCCAGCACCTGCGGGAGCATATCCACCAGCGTCACTCTGCTCCCGAGGCGGGCAAAAGCCTGCCCCATCTCGCATCCGATCGCCCCTCCCCCCAGCACCACCAGGGAAGAAGGAAGTTTCTGAAGAGAAAAGATATCCCGGTTTGTCAAGTAACCGGTCTCCCGCAAGCCCTCTATGGGCGGAATAAGGGGGCTGCTGCCGGTAGCGATAACGATCTTCGGAGCGGAGATTTCGCCTCCCTGCGATAGGGCTACCGTATGGGGGGAGGTAAAGCGGCCGCGGTTCAAAAACACCTCCGTTCCCAGCTCCCGAAACCGATCCGGACTGTCGTGGGGTTCGACGTCGCCAATCACCTCCGCAATTCGGTTCATAATCGCTGCTGCCCCCGAAGCTTTCCCCTGTTGTGTGCGTACCCCGTACCGTCCGCCTGCAGCGGCGGCAGAAGCGATCTCCGCACTCTTGAGAAGCGTTTTACTGGGAACACAGCCGTAGTAGAGGCAGTCGCCCCCCATATGCTCGCCCTCTACCAATGCTGTCTTTACCCCCAACTGCGCCGCTCCTGCGGCCACCGTCAGTCCCCCGCTACCGCCCCCTAGGACAATGCAATCGTGCGTATACCCTCTCCGTTTCATTCCAGCCCCTCCTTTGATCACGTTTCTCCGTTGTATTCAGCTTCACTCTAACAGGATCTCCTCTTTCCAGCGTATTTCAAGATACTCTGCGTAAGGTCCCCCCAGTTTTGCGGTAAATTTTTCGAATACTGCGCTTCGGGGGAGAGTAGGAATTTGGCGGTTACAAGTGCTTCCGGGACCTTTGCAGCATTGAAGGCTATGGAGAGAAAGTGATAATTGGAAAAAAAACCCCCTTGCATCGCAAAGGTTCGCACAGTATCCGGGTAACGCCCATCGAGGATTTTGCCCGAAGCCGCAGTTCGATATCATAGCGCTTCTTCAGTATCTCGGACACATATCCGTCAAACCATGCATTAGCGCGGGCTTCCCCACCCCACATATAAAGATTAACCGTACCGCCTTCTGCGGCCTGCTCGATCGCATCCCACTCCTTCTCGCTCGTACCTACTATGAGAATAATTACATTCCACTTCATATCAACACTTTCAGTAAAAGTTTCAGCCTCTACACTCTGCTCTGCCCATGCTCCTCCGTTTCGTCTCAGGCTCATTGACTTCCCCCGCGAACTCTTCGATGTTTCAAGAGGGAAGGCTATGAAGAAGATTATTATTCGCTTAGGCATAATTGCCGCAATCGCCGCAGTAGGTGTTCTGCTCTACCGTTTTACCCCCGCTCAAGAGGCGCTGGACCCTGCCCGGCTCGCAGAAAACCGCGACCGCCTGATCGACTTTATACGTGAACGCTTTCTCTATGCCGCAGTAGTGTATGTACTTCTCTACATCACCACCGTCTCGCTATCTATCCCGGGAGCAACCGTCCTCTCCCTGCTGGGCGGCTTTTTCTTCGGGCCCTGGGTCGGGGTGCTGCTGATCAACATCGGCGCCGTCACGGGTGCCTTTCTGGTCTTCTTGGCAGCCCGTTTTTTGATCGGAATCACGATCCAGCAGCAGTATGGGCAACGGCTCGCACGCTTCAATCGAGAAATTGAGGAAAACGGCCGCAACTACCTGCTGACGCTCAGGCTGATTCCTATCTTTCCTTTTTTTCTGATCAACCTGTTTTCCGGAGTCACTACCATCCCGGCAATTACGTTCCTCTGGACAACGGCGATCGGAATTATTCCCGGCTCCTTTGTCTACGCCTACCTGGGGCACACCGGGGCACAAATCGAACCCGGTGAGAGCCTCCTCTCCCCGGAAGTTCTCCTATCCCTAATTCTTCTAGGCCTTCTTAGCCTTGTGCCGGTGGTAAGCAAAAAAATACGGGCCGCTAAGGCCCATTCATCCGAGACATCCCCCAGAAACTCGGAGGATTTAGATGATTGATCCCCTTCTTCGCCCACTAAAGGACGCGTTACTCGCCAAACCTGCTTCCCTGCTGGGAAAGTTATTTTCGCCTAACACAGTCACTGTGGGGGGCTTTCTCCTTGGTATCGCCGCTGCCGTCTGTGCAGCAACGGGTGTTTTTTTCTCCGCCCTAGTGCTGTGGCTCTTCAATCGAGCTTTCGATGGTCTCGACGGTGCAATTTCCCGCGCCTACGGTCGGCAGAGCGACTTTGGGGGATATCTCGATATCCTGCTCGACTTCATCGTCTATGCGGCCCTGGTAATCGGCATTGCCATCGCCCACAGCGGGAAGGCCGAGTTCCTCTCCCTCGCCTTTCTCCTTGCACTCTTTTACATCAACGGCGCTTCCTGGATGTACCTTGCAGCACTTTTGGAGAAACGTCAGCACGGCGAGCCTGCCTCACGCACTACCTCTCTCCGCATGCCATCAGGGCTAATAGAAGGCACTGAGACAATGCTTTTCTTCACCATCTTTCTCGTGTTCCCTCATTGGATCGTGCCGCTCTACAGCATCATGGCTCTGCTCACGGCCTTCACCATAGTACAGCGGCTCCTCTGGGCCCGCCGCGTGCTCTAATACACCCCCGTGAGCGTAGCCCCCTCGTAATGCTCCTGAAGTAGCTACTGCGCTCACCGCGCGCTTTGTTTCATCTTCTGGAAGGGGTGCAGCAGCAAATGCGGAAAGGAGTTTATCCTGTGGCCAGCGAAACCCGGATACCCCAGCATCATCTCCAGATGGCCGCCTCTCGGCTGAGCGCGATACGTACCAAGAAGCCTGTCCCACCATGGTATGCTGAAGCCGTAGTTACTGTTGCGTTCATCTCTGTAGACAGAGTGATGCACCCGGTGCATATCGGGAGTGACAACTAACAGACGAAACACAGCATCAATACGGGGAGAAAAGTAGATATTGGCGTGATTGAACATAGCAGTGAAGTTGAGGATAACCTCGAAGAGCATCACCCCCAGAGGAGGAGCACCCAGGGCGGCGACCGCCCCCATTTTCAAAAGGGTGGAGAGCACCATTTCAAAGGGATGAAAGCGCAGCCCGGTAGTGACGTCGAGTTCCTGCTCTATATGGTGCATTCTGTGTATTCGTCTCAACAGAGGAAGAATATGAAACAGCACGTGCTGGATGTAGACGGTAAAGTCCAAAAACAGCACGGTTCCGACGATTTGCAGCCAGTATGGAAGAGGGTATACGGCCAGCGCCCCATATCCGGCGCCGTAAACAGCCGCCGCCGTCCCCACTGCCGCCGTGGAAAACAGCAAACGAAGGACAAACGTATTTACCACCGTAATTCCGAGATTTCCGGGCCAGCGAAATTTTCTTCCGGTTGGTCGTTCTCTCCTGGCATGCAAAATCTCCCATACGGCAAACAGGAGAAAGCCGCCGGTAAAGGCGCCAAGGCGGATCAAGGATTCAAGTTCCATATTCATCACCAACGGAAAAGATCACCGAACGGAAAAAAAAGGAGAAACAACTCAATGCACTCGCCACAACCGACGAACTCAGCGGATATAGATCTGTATGCTGCAAAACAGGCGGGCCGCAACCAGGTGCACATCTACTCCGCCGAATAGAACTCAGTCGCCGTATACGATCTCCCAGTCGTACTCTGCCAGCTGCTGCCGGTAGAGCTTCACAAACTGGGCCGCTGCCGTCTGCATATCTTCCCCCGCTTCTAGGGGCCTTGTAATTGTCACGGTAGCTGCATGCAGCCCCTCCTGTTCGAGCTCTTTATAAAGCGCCCGCACGTAATTCCGGAGGGCCGCCTTAGCGATGGAGTGTGAAGAGAGCTCTACTGCGGGCTCAATTGCAAATCCGCCCCCGGTAAACAGCAGCGTACCGCTGCTCCTTTGCCGCATACGGGGAAGCGCCGCATTGACAGTATTGAGCGCTCCGTAGAGCATCACATCGAAATACGGCTGCAGTCCCTCGGGGGTCAGTTCACTCGGCTTCTCCTCGGCGATGATCGCCGGGTTGTACACCACGACCTCCGGAACGCCTGCCTCCTGCTCTATACTGTCGAAACAGCTTTTCAACGCTTTCTCGTCGGTGGCATCGGCGGCGTAGGTCCGTACCGTGACCCCCTCCGACTCGAGGCGCCCTGCAATATCAGTGAGGTGGTCCCGATTTCGCGCAATCAGAGCCAGTTCGAACCCCTCTTTACCAAAGGCCTCTGCCACCGCTGCGCCTACTTTCTCGCCTACTCCTACTATTGTACAAATCGAATGTGCCATTCGTAACCTCCTTCGTATTCCGCACAGGGCGGTAATTCGGGAAGCAGAGCTCTCCGCCTCTCTTCTTTTCAACTATAGAAGGCCACGTTAATAAAGTAAAGTGAAGTACGGTAACGTGACGTTTTAGCTATTCAGCGTCTCCCGGAGACCTTTTGAGGCAGTGTAGATACTTCCCGCCCCGGAAACAAAGTAGGCCACCCGGAGAGTCTCCATCACTTCCTGCCGGCTGGCTCCCTCCCGGAGTGCTTGTTCGGTAAGAGCCTTTACCCCCTCATCAGCTCCCTTTGAGGCGTCTAGGGCTGCCGCAATAAGGAGTTTTATCTTTTTTGAGAGCGCACCGTTTTCAAAAGCAAGTTCACGGTTTCTTTCGATCGCCGCAAAGAGTTCACTGTCCTCGGTCATAATAGCTTCGAGTGGATGCTGTTCCATTATCATTCTCCTCCTTCTGTTCATTTGAGTATGTTGAGCCTAACGCAGGTGTTCGAAACCTGCAATATAATGCCGCGGTAATACCCGATACTGGTCACGGCGAAGAGCTGATTCGGCTACCCGTCTCAACAGTTTACTAGGCAATAATGTACTAGGGAATAAAAAAACCGCCCCCGAAGGGGCGGTACGCGATTGCCTTTCAGTTAACTACCTATTGGTAATTGTACTTACTCGGGAATCCAGTCCTGCCAGACGTCCTGGTTCTCATTCATCCACTTCTTGGTGGATTCGATCGGATCTGCATCGGACTCGCGGACGGCGAGCATCAGAGAACCAACCTCTTCGGTGGTGAAGAACATATTGGAGAGGAACTGAGCCAGCTCGGGCTTATCCTCTTTGATGTTCTTGCGGCCCATGATGTGGATATTGCCTTTTGACCAAATCTTTTCTTCGTCCTGTTCGAGGAAAGTGAGGTCCCAGCGGGCAAACTTCCAGTGCGGCTTCCAGCCAGTGACGACGATGTACTCTTCATTGTCGATCGCTTTCTTAAGCGCGGAAGCCATAGCGGGGCCGCTGGAGGCGACGAGCTCATACCCGAAGTCACGGAGGTTATAGGCGGGCATAGTATCTTCATCAGACGTCACCATAACGCCTGCGCCGGCATCGATGCCGGTAATCTCGTAGTCGAGTTTCTCCGCTACCTCTTCGTCTCTCAGATCGGAGATGGTGGTAACGCCATCATCCGCCATGTACTGCGGAATGACCCAGCCACTCTGGGTACCTTCGAAGACATGTCCCAGATCGGTGATCTGGTCGCCGTAATCTTCTACATAGCTCTTGTGGAGCGTGGGAAGCCAGGTCTCCATAAAGGCATCCATATCCCCCTGTGCAATTGAAGTATACGCGGGGGCTACATCTGCAGCGGTGATGTTCACCTCATAGCCCATTTGCGTCTCGAGAATGTTCTTTGCCAGATGAGTGTAGGCTATACCTTCTGCCCAGTTTACATAGACGAGATTGGCGGTCTTGTCGACCTCCTGTTCAGCACCTTCCTGCTGTCCTTCTGCAAAGACAAAGGTGGTGGCAACCATCACTACGATGGCAAGCATGAAAAGTTTTTTCATGGTTTTCATATATAAATCCTCCTTAAAAGATTTTCGAACTTCGATCTCGCGCACCCCGGCATCGTAATGCCGAAGAGCCACGAACCTCTATTGCTGTTTCTGCGTCAGTTCACCCAGCGCCTGGGTGACGCGGTCCAGAAAAATAGCCAAAATTACAATGCTGATGCCGCTCTCGAATCCGAGATCGATCTTCAGCTGGGTAATACCCTTCAGCACTTCGTTGCCGAGACCGCCGGCACCGATCATACCTGCGATAACAACCATGGAGAGAGCCAACATGATGGTCTGGTTCACTCCGGCGAGAATCGTGGGAAGTGCCACCGGCAGCTCGGCCTTGACCAGCATCTGCCGGTTGGAAGCGCCAAAAGAGACGCTCGCCTCTTTGATCTCCTTAGGAACCTGGCGAATACCGAGGTTCGTAAGCCGCACTGACGGCGGTAGGGAAAAGATCAAGGTAGCCACGACGCCCGGTACCGCGCCAAGACGGAAGAAGAGCACCGCAGGAATCAGATACACAAAGGCCGGCAGCGTCTGCATGAAGTCCAGTATCGGCCGGACAATCTGTTCAACCGCATCGTTTTTCGACGCCCAGATACCAATAGGGATGGCAACAACCAGCGCCAGCAATACCGATGTAATCACCAGGGCAATGGTATCCATTGTAGGCTGCCACAATCCCATTGCAAAAATAATGAAAAACCCGATGGCAGTAAAAATGGCCACGCCCTTCTTAGCCGTCACAAAGGCAATTCCCGCCAGAATCAATATCATTACAAGCGGCGGCACGAACATCAGTACATCGAAGAAGACGGTGAGAATCCCGTCAATGATATTCGCGATAACGTCAAAGACAAAGCCCAAATTGTCGGTCAGCCAATCGATGACTGCTTCAAAGGCTCCACCTATGTTAAATATTTCTCGTAGCAACTCAGTCATTCAGTTTACTCCTCTATCCTATTTTCCTATTTCTTTTCAGTCTGCGAAGCCTGTTCTTCAGTATCCTCGGGCTTTTCGAGCCCTTCCGTCCGTTCCGCGTACTCCGAATAGTGACTCGTAGTCTGCTCGTCGCTGGTATCTTCTCTCATCTCGTTGATAATAGCCGCACGATCGACAATTCCCTTGAACTTACCGTCTTCGTCGACTACTGCGATCGGGTACCTTGACTTTATCGCAATAGGCAACAGGTCAGCGATGGCCGTCGATACATAGGTAGTATAGATATCGGTTTCCAATATCCCTTCGAGCTTGTCTTTCTTTTCCCTCTGCAGCTGTACAGTGTCGTCGATTTTCGCGAGCCCCTTCAGGCGCCGCTCGGTATCCACGACAAAGATGCTCGAAATACCATTCTTTTCCATTGTGCGGCTTGCCGCTCCGGGACCGTCCTTAGGACTCGTGACAACCGGAACCTTACGCATAATGGAGCTGACGGTTATAACCTTGGTTTTGTCCACATCCTCGACAAATTTTGCCACATACTCGTCCGCCGGGTTGGAAAGAATTTGTTCCGGCGTTCCAAGCTGGCGGGCGGTACCGTCAGGACCGAGGATCAAGATCCGGTCGCCGAGCTTCAGCGCTTCGTCCAAATCGTGGGTAATGAACATGATCGTCTTATGCATTTTGGCCTGCAGCTCAAGCAGTTCATCCTGCATTTGGGAGCGGATCAGAGGGTCGAGGGCGCTGAAGGCCTCATCCATCAGTAGAATCTCCGGGTCGTTAGCGAGGGCGCGGGCAAGACCGACACGCTGCTGCATTCCACCGGAAAGCTCATCGGGCATGGCAAACTCATAGCCCTTCAAGCCGACAAGGTTAATGGCTTTCATGGCCTTTTCCCGGCGCTCCTCTTTATCCATGCCGCCGATCTCGAGGCCAAATTCAACGTTGTTCGTCACGTTGCGGTGTGGCAGGAGACCGAAGTGCTGGAAGACCATAGACATGAGATACCGCCGCTTCTGCCGCAGCGTTTCCGCATCCATCTGCGTCACATCTTCGCCGTCCACATAAATGTGTCCGGAAGTGGCCTCGATTAGCCGGTTTACGGTACGAATGAGCGTCGATTTACCGCTTCCCGAGAGACCCATAATCACAAAGGTCTCCTTCTGCTTGATCTCGAAACTCACCCCCCGTACGGCGACGACGTTTCCGGTTTTCTCTAAAATCTCTTCACGTGTTTTTCCCTGCTCGATGAGCGGGAAAGCCCGTTTTGGATTGGGGCCAAAGATCTTGTAAAGGTTATCTACCTTTATTTTCGCATCCGTTTCCATATTTATCCCTCTTACTATTTCAACTCTATAGGAATCACTATTACGCTATCCATGTAAGCTTCCGATTTGTTTTTATCGTAATAAAAACATCTGGTAAAGTCAATAGCAACCCTAAAATAATTTTCGCTGCACTATGATTTTACTATAACTTTTACGACACAACCAAGCGTCACCTTCTATAATTCATTTTGAGTCAACTATTTATTAGTCTAACAAAAACTTCATTTTTTTATTACATACATTCCTCTTTCGGCCAGAAATCTGCACGGTTTTTCTTTTGTCGTCTAAATTACTCATTCTTCAATTAGCCTGCCCGGTTAATATTACCTGCACACTCTAGGCCTTGAAAAACTGTACCAGCCGGTCCATCGCCTCCGTATCGTGCCATTGACGCCGCTCATCGCTTCCGGTAGTACGCTTGAGAATACGGCGGTTAATAGCATTAAGCCTGTCGGGGTCGGCGTCGCCCCCCAAACACAGCAATACATCTGCCTCCCCGGTGAGTTCGTGTGGGAACTCCCGCAAGAAGTATTCCTCCACATATTCACGCTGCATGCAGGTAAGAAACAAAGCCAGCCGCTTTTTTCGCAGTTCCTCCGTCTTCTCTTCCAGAAACTCCTTCAACTCCGTCTGCAGCGCTCCTCCGTGAATTGCTCCCCCGATGGCAATCCGCTCTGCCTGTTGCAGTTCTTTCCCGCTCAGTTCGTTGAAGGTGAGAATTTTCACATCTTCAGGGAGCAGGCCCGCTAGATGATCGATGATATTTTTCGTTCCCCCGTAGGTACTTGTATAAACCAAAATATTTGCGCTCATGCAGTCCCTCCTTTGTGGTAGCGCCGTACACCTAAGATCTAGTATAATAGAGTGAAGGTGCAGGTGCCAAACATTCACCCTCCACAGTTTTTAGTAGAAGAGGAGAGCGCATGGACTACAAAGAAGCATACTGGTATCCGGAAACCGGAGCGCCCCGTTTTTTCCGCCGCTGGTCTCCCCCCGTGAAGGATCAAGCCGCGGTAGTTATATTCCATGGCTACGGCGAGCATGGCGGCCGTTATCGGGAGTTCGCCTCAGCGCTCACCTCCGCGGGATGCACCGTTTGGGCACCCGACCTCTACGGCCACGGATATTCAAACGGTACCCGCGCCTTTGTCCGGAAACTGGAACATCTTGTAGAGGAGCAGCACACTTTCATCTCCTCTGTTGTGCGTCCTGAGACAGACGTTCCGCTTTTCCTTATGGGCCACAGCATGGGGGGAGGGCTTGCACTCCTGTACGCACTGCGGCACCAGAGCGTGTTGTCAGGGCTCATTCTCTCCGGCGCTGCAGTTCGGCTCGGCGATGGAACCTCCCTTCCGCGACGGATCGCCGCCCGCCTCGCCGCAACCATTGCCCCCACGCTTCCGCTGATGCCCTTTGATAGCGGGGGCATTTCCCGGCGTTCCGAAGTGGTGGAGCACTATCGGAAGGACCCGCTGGTCTACACCGGAAAGATCCGGGGGTATACTGGGCTGCAGCTGCTGCGTTTCGAGCGTCTTCTCACACCGTCGCATTTGGCTGCTCTCACCTTGCCGGTGCTTGTGTATCATGGAGGTAAGGACCCTATCGTTCCCCCTTCGTCAAGTGATTACCTCTATCGGTGTATCGGCTCCAAAGAAAAAACGTTCCGGGAGTTTCCCGCAGCTTATCACGAGGTACACAATGAACCGGAACGGGAAGAGCTCTACGCGCTCCTCTCCAGTTGGATTGCGCAGTACTGCAGTGAGGGCCCCGAGGAACAGAACGCCGCCGCACCCCGGGAATCATAAACGCCGATAGGTTCAGCTTTTCACTTTATTCGAGGCCCGTACGATCTCTCGCGCCTCTTTCACCGTGAGCTGCTCCATACTCTTCTCATTCCGTTTTTCCTCCGGAATCGAGACGTTCTTGGTGCCCACTTTGATGTAGGGACCGTAACGGCCGTCATAGACGGCAAGCTTTTTCCCCAGCTCCTCGTCCTTGCCAAAGTCTTTGAGCACTTTTGAGCGCCCCCGTCCTTTTTTAGGCTCCGACAGTATCTCCAGCGCCCGATTGAGATCGATTTCAAAAAGATCGTCATCTTTTTTCAAAGATCGGAAATCGCCGTCGTGCACGATATACGGGCCGAAACGACCTTTGCTGGCATAGACCGCCTCGCCGCTCTCCGGATGGTCGCCCAAATACCGGGGCAGGCTCAACTGTTTGAGCGCATCCTCCAACGTGGCATCTTTGGGACGTGTGCCCTTAGGCAGTGCCGCCCGTTTGGGTTTGGGATTATCATCGCTCTTTTCTCCCCGCTGGTAGTAGGGGCCGTAGCGCCCCGTCAAACAGTAGATATTCTCCCCCGTCTCCGGATCCTGACCGAGCGGTTCCGGTCCGTTTTTGGCGATAGAGATGATCTCGCTCAGCTCTTCCTCGCTGAGGTCCGCCGGGGCGAACTCTTCCGGCACCGATGCATGGATATCCTCTCCGCTCTCTTTGTCGTGATAGATAATGTAGGGGCCGTATTTTCCGACCTTTATACCATCCACTACCGAGATATGGGGAAGCTTTATGGTGCGCGACTCTTCCGGCTTGATTTCTTTCTCCCGTTTCTCGACTTTGCGTTTCAGCCCCTCCTCTCCAACGTAGAACCGTTTCAGGTACTCGATACGATCGACATTTCCCACAGCAATCTCATCCAAGGTGTTCTCCATCTCTGAGGTAAAGTCGTAATTGATTAAATTTTCGAAATGGTTCTCCAGCAGCTGAATGACAGCAAAACCGGTAAAGGTAGGTACCAGAGCATTGCTCTGCTTGCGCACATAGCCTCGCTCGAAGAGGGTATTGATAATGCTGGCGTACGTAGAGGGACGGCCGATGCCCATATTCTCCAGCGTTCTGACAATAGTGGCCTCGGTGTAACGGGCGGGAGGCTTGGTTTCGTGATACAGAGACGTCAATTCGCTGAGACTCAAGCTCTCTCCCTCTTCTAAAGGCGGCAGGAAGCTCTCTTTATCGTCAAGAGCCGCATCCGGATCGTCCTTCCCCTCTACATAGACGCGGATAAATCCCGGAAACTCGATCCGGGTACCTGCGGCACTGAATTGCGCCTCTTGCGCCGCTATTTTGGCTGTGGTGGTGATTTTGCGGGCTTCCGCCATCTGACTCGCTAAAGTACGCTTCCAGATCAGCGCATAGAGTTGCTTTTCCCGCCCCTCAAGTCCGGTGTTATCCGGATGCAGAAACTCGCCCCCGGAGGGTCTAATCGCCTCATGAGCCTCCTGAGCCGTTTGAGCCTTTGTGGCGTACTGCCGCGGCTCTTCGGAGAGGTATTCCTCGCCGTAGAGTACCTCTACCGCGTTTCTCGCCCCGGCTATACCTTCCTTACTAAGCGCCGGAGAGTCGGTTCGCATGTACGTGATAAAGCCCTGTTCATAGAGCCGCTGGGCGG
This sequence comes from uncultured Spirochaetaceae bacterium, assembly GCA_964346455.1. Lineage (GTDB taxonomy): Bacteria > Spirochaetota > Spirochaetia > DSM-16054 > Sediminispirochaetaceae > CAYFUX01. Next base: position 82,361 of record CAYFUX010000004.1, on the reverse strand, counting down.
TCCGCATGGTCTCCCGCGCTCCCATCCGGAGTTTGCGATTACCCTCCTGTTGAAGCGTGGAGGTAATGAAGGGGGAAGAGGGCTTACTGCGGCTGGGCTTCTCCGTCACGGAGCGCACATTCCAGTTTCCCTCGGAGAGACGCTGGCGGAGCTCTTCAGCACGGGCCTCCTCTAGAACCACTACATCCTTATCGGAAAGCACCTCGCCGGTAGCGGGGTCAAAATCCTTGCCTCCGGCGACACGCTTTCCGTCCAGACTCTCCAGTACCGCCTCAAAACCTCCGGAAGAAGGATCCTGTTTTGCCAGCTGCGCCTTGAGGTCCCAATAGACCGCCTTACGAAAGCGCATTCTCTCCCGTTCCCGCTCCACGATGAGCCGTAGCCCGGGAGATTGAACCCGCCCGGCAGAGAGGCCGTAGGCAATCTTCTTCCAAATCAAAGGGCTGAGAGTATAGCCAAAAAGGCGGTCCAGGATTCGGCGGGTTTCCTGGGCGTTTATCAAGTTCATATCGATATCTCGGCCGTGTTGAATAGCGTGCTCGATGGCGCTTTTGGTAATTTCATGAAAGACCATGCGCTGTACCGGAATATCGGGCTGCAGCAGCTGCACGAGGTGCCAACTGATACTCTCTCCTTCTCGGTCTTCATCCGTAGCAAGCAGGAGGTAATCCGCCTCTTTCATCTTTTTCTTCAGCTCGCGGATGATTTTGCCCTTTCCCCGGGGAGTGATATAGAGAGGTTTAAAATCGTTCTCCACATCGATTCCTAGTCTCGCCCAGGACTCCTGTTTCAAATTCTTAGGAATATCCGCCGCAGATTGCGGCAAATCCCGCACATGTCCGATACTTGCTTCCACCGTGTAATGTTTAGGCAGGAAACGTTTGATCGTCCGTGCTTTGGTCGGGGACTCCACAATTACCAGCGCCTTACCGTCCATACACCGTCCTTATTGTCATCGTACGCATATACTTTGTCCGTCCATAGAGGTCGGAGGTACCATAACTATACCGAACCATTCCTTATTGTAAAGGGTTTTTTAGAAGAGCATCGCCCATTTTCCCCCATTTATGCCTCTCAGTCGGCACGGCCCGGCAATAAAGCGCTTATATGTTTTCTACAACGGAGTGCTTGAGGAGAATGCCGCCCCCGAGCACGCGGTCTCCGTCGTACACTACGGCCGACTGCCCCGGCGTGACCACCTGCGGCTCATCAAAGTGCAGTTCCGTTTTGCCCTCCGGCTGTCGCACTACCTCAGCGCCTACCTCAGCACTGTTGTAACGCAGTTTTACCGCCCCTTGAAAGCGTTCGGGCAAATCGGTGAGCCAGTTTTCTTCTCCGATCACCGTTTTCTGTACTCCCAGCTCTTCACGGCGGGCAACGACAACCGCGTTATGCTCCGCATCCACTTTGGCCACGTACCAGGGGCCGTCAGAAAGCCCGAGTCCTTGCCGCTGCCCGATGGTGTAGTTGATATAGCCCCGATGCTCTCCGAGAGTACGTCCAGCAAGGTCGTAGATCGGTCCGAAGGTATCAACGTCGCCTACTCCCGCCCTGTGGCGAACAAAATCCGCGTACGAACCGTCGACAAAACAGATATCCTGACTTTCTTTCACGCTTGCGGTAGGCAGCCCTTCCCGCCGGGCCATCTCCACCACCTGCGGCTTTTCATACTCTCCAAGCGGAAATCTGCAGTACGGCAGGACGCTGCGCGGTAGTCGATAGAGCATATACGATTGTTCCTTACGCCTATCACGGCCCTTCAGCAGTTGGATTTCATCCTCCGTGTTCCAGATGCGCACGTAGTGTCCGGTTGCAATGGAAAGGGACTCCTCAGGCGTCAACAAGCCTTCCTCCTTCAGACGGCTTCGGATTTTTTCCGGAAAAAGGCTGAAGCGGATCGTCTCGTTGCAGCGCACACAGGGATTGGGCGTATCCCCGCGCAGATAAGCGGCGGTAAAATCGTCGATTACCTGCCGCTCGAACTCTCCATACAAATCGATCATGAAATAGGGGATGCCGAGACTTCTACAGACTTCTTCGGCCCGCCGCATGGCGCTCTCTTCACAGCATGAGGAGAACTCCCAAATGTAGTGACTTACCCCTACGACGCGATATCCCTCCTGTACCAGCAGATACGCGGCTACACTGGAGTCCACCCCCCCGCTCATGCCGACCGCAACAATTCCTTTGTTCTCCATAGCTTTACATTAATGATAATCGTTTTTGTAATCAACCGTATCGATGAAGGTAGAAAGGAATGCCCTGCGATTCAACAGGTTTCCCGGTACATCATCAGCGGCTCGATCACCCTCTGCAGAGGACCGCCGCCCCGATTATCCTCCAACAACTCGATAAGGCGCTCACAAGCCAGCTTGGCGTGCTCCTCTCTAGGCTGGTGAACGGTCGTGAGCTTAGGCCGGAAAAACTTGCCGAGTTCCGTATCGTCATATCCGATAACCCGAATATCTTCCGGAATCCTCACCCTCAGATCCTTGAGCGCTTCTATCGCCCCGATGGCCACCAAATCCGCTTCGGCAAATATTCCGTCTATCTTGTCGAGTTCCTCTTTCCGAGCCATTATTCTCTCGTAACCAAACTCAAAGGAACAATCGCCGTATTCAATCATCTCTTCCCGAACCGGTAAACCGTGGTCCCGGAGTGCCCTTCTATAGCCTTCGGTCCGTTCCTCAAACTGATTCTCTTTCGAGTTTTCCCGCATGCAAAGAATATTCTTAGCCCCCGCTCTTATCAGGGTCTCAGTAGCCATATGCCCGCCGCTGACATGGTCGGTAAAGATATAATCCATCCAGGAATAGTCGACGCTCCTGGGTTTGAAGTGCAGCACTACAAAGGGAAGCTGACTCTCGCGGATATACTCCCAATCCTCCTTCGGGACTTCGGGGTGAATCACGAGCAGACCGATGATTTTCTTGCGGCTGATAAGCTTACGGATATTGCTTTCCTCGGTATAGTGGTTCCGCGGAAACGTTCCTATACTGTCCAAGGAGGCTTTTTCCAAGCCGTGACGGATGCCCTGCACCAGCAGCCCCAGATAGAGACTGTTGCCAAAAGTATCGAATAGTTCGGGATAGATAATTCCCACCGTATCAGTCTTTTGCGTGGAAAGACTCTGGGCGCTGGCATTGAAAGCGAAATTGAGGTCTTGGGCTATATGCTTTATCCGATTCTTGGTATGCTCCGAAATCAGCGGGCTGTCGTTGAGGCTGCGGGAAACGGTGGAATGACTTACTCCCGCAATTCTGGCAATATCTTTTATCGTTATCGAATCGTTGTCCCGCCCCGAACTGCTGTCACTCATACAACCTTCCCATAGTTCTTTCGATCAATGCTAATGCACACGGTTGCACCTATAGCATCAGTATACCGCTTTATTTTCCACTGTCAAGGAAACACGGACAGCCGCCCCTGGTTGCACACGGTTGCATAACAATTTATACTGATGTTCAACCCTGTTTTGAGAGAGAAGGTATGGACCGTAGAGAGAGCCCCATTCGTATTACCGGCGACTGGACCATCAACGAGACCCGTTTCGACCCCTCGCATATTGTCACGATCGGCAGCAACTTCATGACCGGCAACGGCTATCTTGGATACCGAGGCACCTTTCCCGAATGGACCAGAGAGGACTACGTAGGCTGTGTAGTCAGCGATACGTACGATAACGCCGATGGGAAATGGAAAGAGTTGTGTACCGTACCCAATGCCCTTTTCACCCGCTTTTTTGTAGGGGATACTCCCCTCAGTCTCTACGACAAAAGGGCCGCGGACTTCAGCCTCTCCCTCGATTTTCGGCACGGTCGTACCTACGGAGGCTATCGCTGGCGTTCCGCGGAAGGAGGCGAGTATTCCCTCTCCTTCGAGCGCTTTGCCAGTTACGCCTCCCTCCACCTCGTCCCCCAAAAAGTTACCTTCACCGCCCATACAGGCGGACGGGTAGAAGTGCAGACCGGCATCGATGGGGAGGTGTGGAGCCTGAACGGGGACCATTTTTCCCGCTGCATCCCTTTCGCAGCCGAGGGAGTCCTGGGAGTAGAGTGCAGTACCACCGAGAACGGCCTTCCGGTGAGCGTCGCCCAGGGCTTTTCGCTCCACGGCGTCGCTCCCCTTGACGAGCAGATCGATGAGCACGGCCGTTCGATTATCCGCTCACTCACCTTCGAACTGCAGCCGGGAGAGTCGATCGTGCTCGAGCACATGATGAGCGTCTACTCCGGAAACGATACGGGAGAGCCCACCCGGGCTGCTGAAGAGCAAGCCCGCAAAACTGCGGAGCATGGATATGCCGCAGAGGCGGCCAGGAGCGACCACGTGTGGGACCGTTTATGGGACCTGTACGATATCCGGGTAGAGAGCGATGACAACGCCCAGGCTCTGCTCCACTACAACTTCTACCACAACATTATCGCCACTCCGGCCCACACCGATCACCTGCCCATCGGCGCCCGGGGACTTTCCTGTCAGGCGTACCAGGGGGCGGCCTTCTGGGACCAGGAGATTTTCAACCTGCCGATGTACCTTTATACTAATCCCGAGGTAGCCCGTAACTTGCTGGTCTACCGCCATCGGGTCATCGACGGGGCCCGCCGGAAAGCCAAGAACCTGGGATACTACGGGGCGTTCTACCCCTGGATCAGCGGTGACACCGGGGACGAGCTCTGTCCCGACTACTTTTTCAGCGACGTGCTTACCGGGCGTAAGCTCCGCAACCATTTCAACAACTGGCAGATCCACATTTCCCCCGACATCGCCTACGCAGTATGGCACTACTACCTCGCCACCGGCGATTGGGAGTTTATTCGCAGCAGAGGAGCAGAGATGCTCTTTGAAATTGCTCAGTTCCTCATCTCCCACGCCTACTATAAAAAGGACCAGGACCGTTACGACATCGTTCGTGTCCTCGGGCCGGATGAATACCATGAAAACGTGGACAACAACGCCTTCACCAACCACCAGGCAAGCTACGCCCTGAATGCGGCGCTGGAAGTGTACGACCGTCTTGCCTCCGAAGAGCCGGAGAGTCTCCACACATTGCGAGAAAATATAGCCCTCGAGGAGCGGCATATCGAGCTCTGGCGCCATATGCATGCACACCTTCACCTCCCCTCCCCGGAGAAACCCGGCGACCTCATCGAGCAGTTCAGAGGCTACTTCCAGTTGGAGGATACCACGCCGGAGGCTCTCGCCGAGAGGCTAAAGGATCCTGGAGAGTACTGGGGATGGCCCAACGGAGTCGCCGTTAGCACGCAAGTCATCAAACAGGCCGATGTAGTTCAGCTTTTCTGCCTGCATCCCGACCGTTTTGACCGGGAGACGATAAAAGCCAACTACGAATATTACGAACCCCACACCCAGCACCGCAGTTCGCTCAGCCCTGCAGTACACTCTATCGTTGCCTCCCGCATCGAACATCACGAGCAAGCCTACGAGTATTTTCATCACAGCTGCACCATAGACCTCTACACCACCAATCCCCCCAGCAGCGGCGGGACCTTCATCGGCGGCATCCATACCGCCGCCTGCGGCATCGCCTGGCAGATGGTCGTCTTTGGCTTTACCGGTTTCCGCACCACCCCTGAAGGGATGGTCTTTGAGCCGCACCTTCCAAAGCAGTGGCGTCGAATCGCCTTTCCTCTGGTTTACCGCTGGAACCAGTTTCAGGTGGAACTCGAACGCGACGGATTAACGATCGTCTCTAAGGAAAGCAATCAGGAAGAGGTGACGGTATGGTACCGGGGTACGCCGTATACCCTCGCCCCCGGTCAAACTGTCAAGCGGGAGCTGTAAGAGCGCTTCACGTTCACGGGGGGTCGCCCTTTTGGGGCTAACAATGGCCTAACAAGGAGGCCCCGCACCGCAGACGTGCCGGGGCTTGTGCACAACGGCCGCAGTGAGGGCTGCGGGTCACTCCAAATCTATTGCAAATACTATTGCGGATAGCGGCCGGAGAGGAAGGAACTCAGCTCACCGTATCCAGCGCTTAGTACGAGTTCAGCTCACCGTGCGGTGAAACTCCTCCCGCAGCCGCTTTAGCGTCAGCTCCGAAGTATCGCTGCATATCCAATCGGCCCCTTCGAGGTAATTGCCTATTCCCACGGAGAACATGCCGGCGTCGTTGATCGCCTCTATACCCGCCTGCGCATCTTCGACGCCCACACAGTTGCGGTACGGAAGCTCCAGCATATCCGCCGCCATAAAGAACTGCTCGGGATCGGGCTTCCCTTTCTGGAGATGATCCGGGTCGGTCATTACATCGAGCTGCTCGCCGATCTGCAGCTGCTCAACGATCGTCACCGCATTGCGGCTTGCAGAGGCGAGGGCGATCCGTATGTCCGCTTTCCGGAGCTCTTGCAGAAGCTCCGGGATACCCGGAAGAAGGTCATCGGGGGTAATCTGGGTAATCAGCTCCTTGTAGTACTCGTTTTTCCGATTGGCGTACGTACGCTTTTCCGCTTCGCTATACTGCCGTTCGGGAACCCGCGACAGGATCAATTCCAAACTCTCCATTCGCCCCACCCCGCGCAGATTATGGTTGAAATCCCTATCAAAGGGTATTTCCAGCTCCTCGCAGAGGCGTTTCCAGGCTTGGTAATGATATTCTGCCGAATCGGTGATCACGCCGTCGAGATCAAAAATCACGGCTTCGAGGTCGGGCCGATTCGAAAAGACGAGCGGAGAGCCTGCGAATACGGTATGCTCTTTCCCTTCGTGAAAAAGAGAGAGGGAATGGCCTTCTTTGAGTGCATACGCCACCTCGTCGTGAGTGATCGACACCTCCAGCAGACGTCCTCTGACGGTCAGGGAGAAGGTGAGGCGACTCCAGACGGAGGGAATATGGGGACGGAATTGCGGCACGCCGTCGTAATCCCGCAGTCCCGCAAGACCGTACACGACCGCAGACCAGGTTCCCGCCATCGCGGCAGTGTGGATTCCATCTCGCACATTACCGTTTACGTTGTCGAGGTCTATTCTGGCGGTCTGCTTCAGATACCCGTACGCCTTTTCACGATAGCCTACCTCGGCGGCGATAATGCTCTGTACACAAGGGGAGAGCGAGGAGTCGCCGGTTGTAAGCGGATCGTAGTAATCAAAATCGCGTTTTTTCTCCGCCAGCCTAAACCGCTCGCCCTGTAGAAAAAGCGCCAACACGGTATCCGCCTGTTTGAGAATCTGGTAGCGGTAGATCACCAGCGGATGGTAGTGAAGCAGCAGCGGCCGATTTTCCGGCGGTATGGCGGCGATATTCCAGATCTCTTTCTCAAGAAAGGTGTCGTCCTGAGCGTGAATACCCATTTCTCGATCATAGGGCAAGTACATCGCCTCACCCGCCTTACGCCACTCTTCCGGCTCGCCCTTCTGCAGCGAGACCGCCGCGACGAGCTCCCGAAACCTCTCCGGCTCCTCTGCGCGAATATTCTCCACTAGATCCGCCGCAGTCAAAAGGTTATCCTTCGCCATTACGTTAGTGTAATAGTTGTTATTGACCAAGGCGGTGTATTCGTCCGGTCCGGTTACCCCGTTGATGCAAAACGCGCCTCCCCGCCGGGATACATAGCCGCCAAGGTCTGCCCACATCCGGGCGGTCTCCACCAAAATCTCCGCCGCCTTACGTCGAAACTCCTGATCTCCGCTGACCTGCAGGTACTTCTTTATACCGTACGAGATATCTGCATCGATGTGGTATTGCGCGGTGCCGGCAAGAAAGTAGGCCGAGGCTTCGTGCCCGTTGATGGTCCGCCACGGGAAGAGGGCGCCCCGCTGGCTCATTTCCGCTGCACGCCATCTGGCAGGCTCCAAGACCGAATAGCGGTATTCTAGGAGCCTTTTCGCTATCTCCGGAGCAGTATAGGTGAAAAGGGGCAGTACATAGATCTCTGTGTCCCAGAAATAATGCCCCTCGTATCCCTCGCCGGTAAGCCCCTTGGCGGCAATGCTCGTCTTCCCGTCTCTGCCGATGGACTGGAGGAGATGGAACATATTAAAATGTATTCCCTGCTGAAGAAGCGGGTCGCCGTCTATCTGGATATCCGCCCGTTCCCAAAAGCCGGCCAGATATGCAAAGTGCTCTCTTTGCAGCGTCTCCACGCCTGCGGCACACGCTTTGTCACAGAAGCTTCCGACCTGCTCTTCGAGTGTATCAAGCTCCTCAGCCTCTCCATAGGTGTAGGCCGCATACTTCTCGAGTTCCACCTCCTGCCCCGGGGACACGGTGCGTTCGACGACAATACCCGCCTCACAATCGGCGGCAAAGCTGCGGATTTCCCCGTCCACCTCCTTGCCGCCGGAGCGCACCCGATGTCCAACGGCAACGGCATAGGCCAGTCCGGAAGCCGCGGTGCAGGCCCGCAGCACTCCGCCGTTTTCACCGCGCCGCGGGGGGTCGTAGCGCAGGCTACGTTCGTCCAAGCGCCCCCCCGCACGGGGGTCCCCCCCTTCTTCCCTCAGATTGTAGACCTCTCCGTCAATACTGCTGACCAGTTCGATCTGAATCTCTTCCTCGAGGGGCGTCACACTGCAGCGCTGCACCATAATCCCCGGGCGCGTCAGAGGGGTGAAGCGGCTCGATTCATAGCGAACTCGCGTTCCGCCGGGACTTTTCCACACGAGGCTGCGCCGCAGCACACCTTCCCGCATATCCATTTCGCGTACGTACGCTTCCAGCTCGCCCTGTGTGAGATCGAAGACCTCGCCATTGATCCGCAGCAGAATTTTCCGGGCATCCGCTACGTTGAGTATCGTCTGACTCTCCTCGGGAAATCCGTAGGCCCGTTCGCCATATTCAATCGGTCCCGTCTCATAAAATCCGTTTAGATACGTGCCTCTGCACCACGCATAACTTCCCTCCTCGAGAGTACCCCGGACCCCGAGCAGCCCGTTTGCCACGGTAAAAAGCGCTTCGCGGTCGTCCATGCGAGCTTCGTCTATATCGTGCTCGGCGATCTTCCAGGGATGGTATGCTGTATTCTCCTCTGACATGTCAGCTCCCTTTGGTAGTTTATGCACACGGTTGCACTATTGCAGTCTAAAGCGCCCTCCCCCGGTTGTCAATTCCCGCCTTCCCGCAGCCGGCTATACCCGTATATGCCGGCCAAAATCAGTGCCGCACCGAACGCGTTCAGTGCATTAGGGACCTCGCCGAAAAACAGGTAGGCCATAACTGAAGCAGCCACCGGTTCTATCAACACACTCACGGATACAAAGGTGGAGGTAAGATATCGCAGGGCCCAGTTATAGATGCTGTGGCCCAGCAGCGTGCACACGACCGCCAATGCGGCAAAAAGGAGGAAATCCCGGGGCGGATACGGGTACAATCGGTTGCCGGCGGCGGTCACACAGCTCAGGAGGAACAGCGCACTGACGGTATACACCACAAACGTGTAGAGCGTCAGACTGCGCTGCGCCCGAACCGATCTGCCGATCACGAGATACACCGCTACGCTTGCGGCGCCCAGCAGTGCCAATAGATCCCCAAACAGCGCGTTCGAGCCTTTTCCAAAATCACCAGCAGAGAGCACCCCGCTGCCGGCCACCGCAAGAAGTACGAAAAGAAGTCTTCGCATGCTCCCCGCCTCCCGCAAAAAAAGCCGGCTCAAAAGATACACGAGTATGGGATGCGTGCTGACTAGAACCACCGAGCTGGCAACACTGGTGTAGCTGAGGGAGGTGATCCAGGTTGCAAAATGCAACCCCAAACTTACCCCGCTGGCAAGCAAGAGCCGGATTTCCCGGGCGCTGAGAGCTTTCAACTCCCGCAGGGTTTTAGCAAAAAACCAGGGAGCAATCAGCACAGCGGCAAAGGTCATACGGTAAAACGCTATTACCAACGGAGGAGCGGAGGAGAGACGAATAAAAATGGAAGAGAAGGAGGCAAAGAGCACTCCCGCCACCAACACGGGTGCCGGCGGGACAATCACAGCCGTAACTTGACGAGGCAGCTTCATACGAATACGCTATCACTTAAACTTGTGCGCGAAAAGGGAGACGCTGCCGATGGAACCGATCCGCCATCCCTTTATACATCCCTTTCCTATAGTATGCGCTCATCGCGGCGACTCCGTCCGCTACCCGGAAAATACTCTCCCGGCCTTCCGCAGTGCTGCCCAAATGGGGGTGGACTGCATCGAAACGGATGTCCACCTCACCCGGGATGGAGAGTGCGTGGTGTGGCACGACGAGTCTGTAGAGAGAATGAGCGAGGGACACGGAGCGATAAAGGAACACAGCCTCGATGAACTGCAGTCCCTTGATGCGGGCTACCACTTTACTCCCGACGGCGGAGTAAGCTTCCCCTTCCGGGGCCGGGGGATCCGCATCCCCACCCTTGAACAGCTCCTGGAGGAATTGCCCCATATGCGCTTCAACATCGACCTCAAAGACCCTGACACGCGTTTGGTGGAGCGCTTTACCAATATTATCCGTGCCCATCGCGCGGATGAGCGGGTACTCGGAGCCAGCTTTTCTCATCCTACCCTCGTCCATTTGCGAACCCGCCTTCCCCGCCTGATCACGAGCTTCTCGAAACGGGAAGCAGCCTCTTTCGTGCTGCGGCAGAAAGCACGGGTACTTCCCCCGCCCCGCACGCCGGGAATGGTGCTGCAGGTTCCGGTCCGCTACGCAGGGATCACCGTGGTCACCCCTGCGTTTATTCGCAGAGCCCACGCCGCTAAGCTATGGGTCCAAGTGTGGACCATAAACCAAGGAGAAGCGATGGAACGGCTCCTCGACATGGGAGCGGACGGGATTTTCACCGACGACCCCGCGCTCCTGCAGCACGTCCTTCGCAGCCGCAACGGCTGAAGAGCGTGACCACACTCAGATTTTCACCTTCATAGCTTCAAAGGCTATAGCAGAACTCCGCAGAGACTCATATGAGAGAGAAATATATTGGAAAGAATAATAGTGGTGAGAACAATTTGACCCGATCCGATAAATTCTCTACTATCAGACAAAAGACGCAGCGGCGTTAACAATTCCAGCCGGCGCTAAAAAAAGGAGAAAACCAATGAGAAGAGTACAAATAGGAATCACCCTGGTTCTCGCAGCTTCATTCCTGCTGGCCAGCTGCGGCGGCGAGGCGAGTCAGAGTAGCGAAAAGAGTTCAGAAGAGAAGAAAGGGCCCATCACCGTGGCCTCTAAGATCGACACTGAAGGAGCCCTGCTGGGTAATATGCTGGTAGCCCTACTCGAAGAAGAGGGCTTTTCCATAGAAGATCAAACTCAGTTTGGCACTACCGAGGTAATCCGCAAAGCGCTCAAGGCCGGTGAGATCGACATGTATCCGGAATATACCGGCAATGCGGCCTTCTTCCACGACGACAGCTCCGAAGTGTGGAAAGACCCGCAAAAAGCTCTTGAGCGGGCCCGCACGCTCGACGGAGAAATCGGGCTGCGCTGGCTCCAGCCCGCCCCGGCAAACAACACCTGGGCCATTGCCGTACGAAGAGATCTGGCGGAACAGGAAAATCTCCAGAGCCTGGAAGACCTGGCAGACTACGTCAATGGAGGAGGCACGTTCAAGCTGGCGTGTTCGGAAGAGTTTGCCAGCCGAGAAGGTGCGCTTCCCAGCTTTGAAAAGGCCTATGGCTTCAAGCTGAAAAACGATCAACTGCTCATACTCTCCGGTGGCAACACCGCCACTACGGAGAAAGCAGCCAGCCAGCAGACGGACGGAGTCAACGCAGCAATGGCCTACGGAACCGACGGCCAATTAGCCACTCTGGGGCTGAAGGTGCTCAAAGACACCAGGAACGTACAGCACGTCTACCAGCCCGCTCCGGTGGTACGGGAAGAGGTCATCAAAAAGTACCCTGAGATCGCAGAGAGTCTCAATCCTGTGTTTGCTTCACTTGACATAGAAACTTTGCAGCGGCTCAACTCACGAATTGCCGTCAACGGAGAACCTGCGGAAAATGTCGCTCTAGAGTATCTTCGGGAAAACGGTTTTTTAGAGTAATTTTTAGAGTACTACAGTAGGCAAATATGGGCACAGTGGCAATTCAGGCTCAACGCCGCACCCTTTCTCTTCAGAGAGAGGGTGCGCTCTTGTTTCTCACCGTGGCTTCGTTGGCGTCTACTCCTCTGCACCTCGCCATGCTGCGCATTCGTCCCAACCGGATCTCCGAAGGAGAGACCTTCACCCTCTGGCAGCTGTCGCCTGTGCTCACGGGCGTACTGATAATCACCGTGGCAGTTCTACTGCTGCTTGCCTTAAGCGGCCGCCTCACTTCGACTCGTACATTAACAGCCGCCCTCCTATTGTTTGCCGTCCTCCTTGCCTCGCTGCTCTACGGGGGGCAACTCCTCCAACAGGGCGGGCATGAGTACGGCCGTCTCAGTCCCTCCGGCGGTTTTTGGCTTCTTCTGCTCGCATCCTACATCCTATTCAATCGCGTCTACCGTTCCTCACAGAACCGCACTATTCAGAGCGCCTCCCTCCTTTTACCAGCGCTGTTTTTGACCGTGTTTGCAGTCGCAGGAGGATTCTCCCCTACCGCTGTCATCATGGAAGTAAGTTCCCGGGGACATAAGTTCCTCTTCGAGGTTGGGAGGCATCTTTCGCTCTCTTTCTCCGCAGTGGGCATCGCCACACTCATCGGAATCCCCGCAGCACTGGGAGCCCATCGGAAGCGAAGTCTGCGTGAGCCCATCTTTACCTTGGTTAACGGGATTCAGACTATTCCAAGCCTAGCACTTTTCGGGCTGATGCTCGCCCCGCTCGCAGCGCTTTCCCGGCAGCTTCCGTTCCTCCGGGAGGCCGGCATCAGCGGTATCGGATATGCCCCTGCTTTGATCGCCCTCACTCTCTATTCCCTGCTTCCTATCACCCGCAACACCTTTACCGGTTTGTCCGTAGTCTCTCCGGCAGTTCGCGAAGCAGGACGTGGAATGGGCATGAATCGCCGTCAGCTGCTACGGTATATTGAAGCCCCGCTGGCGCTTCCTATTATTCTCACCGGTCTGCGGATAAGCCTTGTCCAGTGTATCGGCAACACCACCGTCGCGGCTCTCATCGGAGCCGGAGGGCTGGGCACCTTTGTCTTCCAGGGGCTCGGTCAAGCAGCGCCGGATCTGATTGTTGCAGGAGTCCTGCCGATCATTGCCCTTTCTGTTATCGTTGACCGCGGTATGCTGTTTCTCACCTCCCTTGCCACGTCCGAAGGCTTAAAAAATACTGACGAATGGGAGACTCCCGATGAAGGCTGAACCTAAACGATCACTGTGGAAGTTTCTGCTGCGACTCGGCGCCGCCGGACTGTTCTTCCTCTTTCTCCTCCTTCCTTCCTTCCGTGGGTCGCTTCTCGCAACTCTTTTCCCAAACACAGATGAAATCCTCTACCCTCGAGCTTCCTTGCCGACCCTCTTTGTCGAACACCTCGGCCTGGTGGCCGCTTCGGCAAGTCTCGCCATTCTGGTGGGGCTGCTCCTCGGGATTGCCGTAACCAGACCTCGGGGCAGAGAGTTCCTTCAGCCTATCCAGGATCTTACCGCCCTTGCGCAAACCTTTCCCCCCGTTGCCGTTCTGAGTCTGGCCGTGCCCATTATTGGCTTCGGCTTCCCTCCCGCATTCCTGGCGCTCTTTCTCTACAGCATCCTTCCCGTCCTGGGCAACACGGTCAGCGGTCTGCGGGAGGTCCCGGAGAAGGTGAAGGAAGCGTCGGTGGGAATGGGCATGACGCCACTGCAAGTTCTGCTTAAGATAGAATTGCCTTTAGCGCTACCAGTCATTATAGCCGGAGCACGCACCAGTCTCATCCTGAACATAGGCACCGCTACCACAGGTGCGGTCATCGGCGCGGGAGGGCTCGGGGTGCCGATTGTCTCCGGCCTCGTCCGGGACAACACTTCCTTTGTGATGGAGGGAGCGGTTGCGGCAGCCGGTACGGCTCTCTTAGTAGATCACTTTTTCGAATTGATTCTCAAACGGACGCAGAATCACCTCAACTCCTGATACGGCGGTATACGGCTTGAAGAGCTTATAAAGCCCACGGTCGACAGGCGGGATGTTAAAAGACTGAAAAAAAGCAGGCAGTAAGCATCCTCATCACCGCCTGCTTTTCAGATACTTTCTTACATATCTTTTTATTATATATTTCATTACATCTTCTTTGTGTAATCTGTTTTTCTATAGCTTTTTGTATTCTCTTTTTCTGTTTTCAGTGTCAGTATACATAGATACAGCGGGGGATGGTATAAGGGAATATCACGTTGTACTGTGAATTTTTCACAGGCTTGCGAGGAAGGACCGTATCTGGGAGCGAGTGCCGGTTAGCCTATCTCGATCAACCCGATGCGGGCAGCATAATGGACAAGCTCTGCATCATTTTCCACATGCAGCTTTTTGTAGAGACTGGTACGGTGATTCTCGACGGTACGATGGCTAATGGAGAGGCTATAGGCCACACGCTTTACTGAATTGCCCAGAGCCAAAAGCCTCATTACCTCTCGTTCCCGCGCGGTAAGCTGCTGATACTCTTCATTATCGATGGTCACAACGCCGTGCCCCTGTTCCTGAGCCCTGCGGATAAGCTCTTCTAAAGCTACCTGGTCAAAATAGTACTCCCCTACACCGATTCTTCTCACCGCTTCCGCAAGGCGAATCGAAGAGCTCTCCTTTGTCATGTAGCCTTTTGCACCGCGGGCGAGCGCATCCAGGATATAATCGATCTTATTGTACATACTCATCACCAGCACGGAGATCGTGGGGTACGTATCGGTGATGATCTGTACCAGCTCCAAACCGGTATAATCCGGCAGTGAGATATCCAGCACTACCACGTCTACGTTCATGCGTGAGAGAAGGTCCAGCAGTTCGGCCCCATCTCCCGCCTCCGCCGCCAATTCAACATTTTCATCGCTGAGGAGGGAAGCCTTGAGGCCATCTCTCACCGGCGGATGATCGTCAACCAGGATTACTTGCAGAGTTTCCATATCTATATCAAATATAGCATGTATAAACGAGAATAAGCGAAAACGTAATTTTAAAATTACCGGAGGTACTTTTGAAAATCCCCGATTTTTGAGATGCCGGGGCCTTTCGATATTATCAAGTCCTTTTTGATGAACTTCACCTCTCCTTGCAAGGATTGCGTCCCCATCGTACACTGCAGGCATGGAAACCGCCGCTCTTCAGGAATTGCGTACCTTTGCCGAAACCACAGCCCGGAATGCAGGCGCCCTCCTTGCCGAGCGCTTTGGCGGGTCCCTGCAGATCGACAAAAAGAGCTCCGCCGCGGATATGGTCACTCAAGCGGATCGTGACAGCGAGAGGCTTATCACCGAAGCTATC
Source organism: uncultured Spirochaetaceae bacterium (assembly GCA_964346455.1). Classification (GTDB taxonomy): domain Bacteria; phylum Spirochaetota; class Spirochaetia; order DSM-16054; family Sediminispirochaetaceae; genus CAYFUX01. The sequence goes on along the minus strand of CAYFUX010000004.1, from coordinate 67,057 downwards.
TCCTCCCGTTATCCCGACCACGCCATTCTCGGTGAAGAACAGGGGCACACTCCCTCGAGCACCCAAAGCCGCTATACCTGGGTCGTGGATCCTTTGGACGGTACGACCAACTTTGTCCACGGGCTCCCGCTCTATGCCGTCTCTATCGCCCTTGCCGAGGAGGATGAACCGCTCCTCGGGGTTGTGTACCTTCCCTCTCTCGACATCCTCTACTCCGCCGTCAAGGGCGGCGGCGCTCTGCGCAACGGGAAGCCGCTGCATCCCTCTTCGGCGGCCGAGCTCTCCGAAAGTGTCGTCGCTACCGGTTTCCCTTACGACAAAGCCACCAGCCTGGACAATAACCTCGTGTTCATCAACGCCCTGCTCCCACAAATACAAGGACTTCGGCGCCTGGGTGCAGCGGCATACGATATATGTCTTGTTGCTGAAGGAGGCTATGATGCGTACTGGGAACTCAAGGTGAAAATATGGGACGTTCTGGCCGGAATCTGTATCGCCCGTGAAGCCGGTGCGCGTGCTCAATACGTTCGTTCGGGCGAGTACGTGCACATCCTCGCCGCCGCACCGGCGCTGTATGCTCCCTTCAGAGACGAACTGCTCCAACACGGCAACTATTTTCACCCCCTCGCCGCCTCCGATCAGTAACTCTTTACAGGTACAAACCTTCACGTCGGTGCGCCGGGTGCATTAACACAAAGCGCCGCGCTCTATCAGGGAACGCGGCGCGAATACGGCCATAACAGGAACGTACTCGTATGCGTACGGCCTAAGCCAGTGAAAATTATCCCTTCACCGAACCTGCCATCATACCGCGTACGAAGTAGCGTTGTAGAGTAAAAAAGATAATCAGCGGCATGATCATCGTCAGGAAGGCACCGGAGGTGAGAATGTGCCAGTCCTGACCGCGCGAGCCAACCATCTCCGCCAGCCTGGTGGTAACCAGTGCATTCTCCTTTTTCGTACCCAGAAATACTAGAGCCACCAACAGGTCGTTCCAGACCCACAGGAACTGGAAAATCGCGAAGGAGGCGATAGAGGGCTTAGAGAGCGGCAGAACCAGCCGGGTAAACATCATCCAGGGTGTGGCGCCGTCAGCATGTGCCGATTCAATAATTTCTTTCGGTATACTTGATATATACCCAAACAACAGATAGGTAGCCAAGGGCAAACCGAAGCCGGTATGCGCCAACCATATCCCCAGGTAGGTGCCGTTGAGGTCGGTCTGGGTGTAGACCTTCAGAACCGGGATCAGGGCCATCTGCAGTGGCACGACGAGAAGTCCCACGATGAGCATGAAGAATCCTTCCCGGCCGGGAAAATCCATCCATGCAATCGCAAAGGCGGCAAAGGCGGCGATAGTAATGGGAATCACTGTCGAGGGTACGGTTACCAGAAGGCTGTTGAGAAAGGCCAGCCCCATGAAGTCGGCAAAAAAGACGCTCTCGTAATTCTGCAGGGTCCACTGGGCCGCTTCAAACAGGCTGCCGACGGCGGTCCACCAGCCCGATTCGGTAATCGCTTCGGGAGTTCGGAAGGAGCTCACCAGGAGTCCGAGGGTCGGGAGCGTCCAGACCAACACGAGCACAAGTAAAACGAGGCGCATCGGTATCGATTTTACGAGTTCTTCTATGCGTTTACTCCTCGTCTTTACGTTTACTCTGCCCCGCTGTACGCTTTCTACCGTAGTATCACTCATAGTTTATCTCCTTACCTCGCGCATTTGGACAATATTCCTCAGCATAAACGGTATAACCACAATAAACAGGAAGACCGCTAATGCCGAACCTCGACCGAAGTTTCGATAGATAAATGCTTCCTGGTACATACGCGAGGCCACTATCCCGGTATCGTAGTTACCGCTTGTCATAACATAGACGATGTCAAAGACCTTGAGGACCAGGAAGAGTATAGTGGTGGTAACCGTTAGGATCGTTCCTTTGATGTAGGGAATAATGACGTTGAAGAAGATGCGGATCTCTCCCGCACCGTCGATTCTGGCCGCTTCAAGCAGGCTGCTGGGGACCCCTTTCACCGCCGCAGACTGGATAACCATAGCAAACCCGGTCTGCAGCCAAATCATTATGAAAATGAGAAAGAAATTGTTCCAGGGCCGCAGTATAAGCCACGCCTGCGGTTCCGCACCAAACGTTGTAATCAATGCATTTAAAAGCCCGATCTGTTCGGCTCCGGCAGGCTGATAATAATAGACAAAACGCCAAATCACACTGGCGCCGACAAAGGAAATTGCCAGCGGGAGAAAAATCAGGGATTTAACGATCTTCTCATTTGTCGGTTTCAGACGGTCTGTCATGACTGCAACGATGAGTCCAAGGGCCACTGCGAAAAAGGGCACCAGGATCACCCAGAAGAGGGTATTGCGCAGCACGATCAGCATCTGCGGGTCGGTGAAAACAAACTCGTAATTTCTGAGCCCGACGAACGCCGTGGAGGTGCGGTTCATAAAACTCAAAATGATCGTACGGATACCGGGGAAAATGAGATAGAAAGTCAGCACGGCAATCGCAGGCCCCGCAAATACGTAGGGGCGTAGAATATCCCGGATCCTGATGGGCATAAAGTGCACCAGGTTGTTCATTGCCCAGAACAGAATCCAGACCCCACCGACACCCACTAGGAGCGCCACAATGGCAATTATCAATTTGGATGCCTCCGCATCCCGCATAAAGACAAAGCTCCAGCGTAGCACGAGAAAGGTGACCACCGGCACAACAAGGGATATCGCTATTCGCATCGGGTAGGCCGCAAAAATGTTGAACAGGCGATCTTTCGGATTCGTTGCATTTTGCATACGGTACTCCCTCCAGGATTAAAGAAAGGTGCAGGCGGGGGGCCCGCCCGCACCGATGAATACTTTCTTTGCTGCCTTCCGTAAAGACGGAGTATCTCGACTACTCCTCTTCCGGCCAGGCTTCGTCGATCTTTGGCAGGACCTTATCAAGGCTCTGTCCACTGACCCAGTCGGTCATTCCAGTCCAGAACTGACCAGCGCCTACTTGACCGGGCATCAAGTCGGAGGCATCAAAGCGGAATGTGTCCGCGTTGTGCAGAATCTCCGCATAGCCGCGGTCGAGATCGCTCGGATACCAGTCGAGCGGAGTGTCGTTGTGCGGAGAGACAAAGCCGCCGGACTGCAGCCACGCCTTGGTGGAAAGACCCTGGCTCAGATATCGTATGACCGCCTTCGTTGCATCGCGGTCGGTGAAGGCGGAAAAGCAGTCGCCCGCGCCGAGCACTGGCTTGCCCTGCTCCTCGTCGATCGGGGGAAGATAGAAATAGTCGATATCTTCACCCAGCTCGGTTTCGTCCGGCAGGAAGGCGGTGATGAAGCTCGCCTGACGGTGCATCAGAGCCTGAGGCGGATCCTTTACCAGCGGAGTGGCGGCATCGCCAAAGGGCACGGTCAGGATGCTGTTGCGTCCGCCTAGGACGTAGTCCTCGTTGAACCAGATTTCAGCCATAAGGTTGCAGGCCCGGCGGACCTCTTCGGAGTCGAAAGGCAGTTCGCCGTTGACCCACTGATCGTACTTTTCAGGTTCAACGGTGCGCAGCATGATGTCCTCGAGCCAGTCGGTGGCGACCCAGCCGGTGGCGCCGGAACTCTCGATGCCGATGGACCAGGGTGTGTAGCCGTCTTCGACCATCTGATCGCTGAGGGCCAGCATTTCATCCCAGGTCTTGGGGATCTCATAGCCCTCTTCCTCGAAGACGGGCTTGGCGTACCATACCAGGCTCTTGACGCTGGCACGGTACCAGACGCCGACCATCTCTCCCTTGTAGCTGGCGAGGTCGAGCCAGCTCTGGTTGTACTGCTGCTGCAGATAGTCCTGGCTAAACCAGTTGTTCAGGTCGATGTGATCGACCCGATCCATTACATCTCTCATCAGCCCGGGCTGCGGGAAAGCGGCGATGTCGGGGGGATCTCCGCCCTCGGTTCGGACGGTAATCAGGGACTCGAAGTCGCCCGATCCTTCGTACTCAACCTCGATACCGGTGGCCTGCTCGAAGGGCTTCATGCTCTTTTCGAACCGCTCGGCATCGGTGTCCACAAAGGCCCCGAAAATGTTGACAGTCTGTCCGGAAAGGTCCTTACCGTCAGTCCACTTGTTGTCCGAGTAATCCTTTCCTTCTTCCAGTTGCTGTTCCTGCTTTTCCTGCTTTTCCTGCTTTTCCTGCTGTCCCTCGGCGAAACCGAAACCGCCGATGCTAACGATCAGCAGGAGCGCAAAAAACAGCTTTAATCCATTCTTCATAAATGACGCTCCTTTTGAATAAGCTTACAGTCGTGACCACCGCCGTTTTATGCACACGGTTGCACGACTGTGTGCAGTGTACGACAGCTCTATAGTGCTGTCAAGAAAAAGTTTATACACATGGCAATTCATATTCGGCAGCTTTATGTTTTCGGATCCATTTGCTATAGTATCGGGACACATAGTAGCGAAACAAATAGCAGCGGAACAATCGAATTAGACGGGGACGTAAAAGAAGTGAACATTCAAGAGATTATCGAGACCGTGAACGGGTCCCTTCACACCGCAGGGAGCGACACGCAGCGTGAAGTACATCGGGCGTTTTCTTCTGATCTGATGAGCGACGTGCTCACCCTCCTTGCCGACGATTTGCTTTTGATCACCGGACTCAATAACGTACAGGCTGTCAGAACGGCTGAGATGGCCGATATTGGGGTCGTCTTATTCGTCCGCAGCAAGGAGCCCGGCCCCAGAATGATACAATTGGCGCAGGAGAACGATATCGCGCTGCTCTCTACCGAATATTCCATGTTCAAGAGCAGCGGCTTGCTGTTTAACGCCGGTCTGAAGCCGGTGTTCTGATATGTCACGACCACAGAGGACGACCATAAAGGAAGAACAACGGTGCATTTCGATTTTTCCATAGAAGCGGGTGATTTCTCCCGGGCGGGAAACGCCTCCAGCAAGGTAAAGAAGATTCTCAAACAACTCGGCGTAGACAGCGCCACGGTCAAACGTGCGATGGTAGCCCTCTTCGAAGCTGAAACCAATGTGGTGGGCCACTCGTACGGCGGAACTATGGAGATCGACGTTGACGGGCAAAAAATCCATGTACTGGTCCGGGATGAAGGACCGGGAATAGCCGATATAGATCTTGCGATGTCTGAAGGCTACTCCACCGCCACTCAGGAGATCCGGGAGATGGGCTTCGGCGCCGGGATGGGACTGCCCAATATCAAGCAAAATACCGACTACCTCGATATTCGCAGCAGCGCCGGGGATCATACCGAGCTTGAGATGATCATCTATTTCAATCAGCAAGAGGGAGGAGCGTAATGCGGCCGCCTTTCCACCACGCACTCAAGGTGGACGAAGAAACCTGTTTCGGCTGTACCCGCTGTATGACGATCTGCCCTACCGGCGCTATCAGGGTATACCGTGGAACAGCGCATGTAGATGCCGCCCGCTGCGTAGACTGCGGTAACTGCATGGAAGTGTGCCCGGTGAATGCCATTGTGGTAGAACAAGACGACTTTCAGAAGATCTACCGCTACCGTCATCGTATTGCCGTGCTGCCATCCGTCATGATCGGGCAATTCAACGATGAGATTTCCGAGGAGCAGATCTACAGCACTCTCCATGAGCTCGGATTTACCGCTGTCTACGAGGCGGAGTTTGGCAGCGATATCCTTAGCCTCGTCAGCGGGAAGTACATCACCTACGCTTCACGGCACCCGGTAATCTCCAGCTTCTGCCCCGCAGTTGTACGGCTCATCCAGGTCCGCTTTCCCGGGCTGGTCAGCCATCTCAATTTGATCAAACCGCCTCTCGATCTCACCGCTCACTACGCCAAAACGATCCTGACCGAGGAAGAGGGGGCGGAGCCCGAACAGATCGGTATCTTCTACGTCACCCCCTGCGCTGCTAAAATCGCCGCTATCAAGAGTCCGACCGGCGAAGAGGAAAGCATCTTTGACGGCGTGATCAATATGAACTACCTCTTCAACCTCGTTCACAAGACTATCGTTAAACAGAAGCGTGAAGAGAGCTGTACAGTGCCGCCGCCTCGCTCCCTTTCCGGCAACGCCGTCATTTGGAGCCTTACCGGCGGCGAGGCCCCGCGGATAAAAGGACGCACCCTGGCGGTGGACGGGATTCACAATGTGATCGAGTTCCTGGAAAAGCTGGAGAACGGAGAAATCGAAGGGGTCGATTTCCTCGAGCTCCGCTCCTGCGACGAAGGCTGTGCCGGGGGCATTCTGGGCTCCGGCAACCGGTTTCTTACCGCCGAGCGCCTCCACCACCGCTCCCGATCGATGGAGGGGGTCCTGCAGAAAGAGCGGGAGAAAATCCGGCGCCACGGCGAGACGCTCAAAGAAGAGTTCAAACTGGACCACATCGAACCCCGCTCAATCGTGAAACTCGACGACGACATGGAGCAGGCGATGGAAAAGATGCAGCAGATCGAAGATACGCTCGAACAACTGCCCCATGTAGACTGCGGCGTGTGCGGGAGCCCCTCCTGCGAGGCGCTCGCTCACGATGTAGTCCTCAAAAATGCCGAAATCAACCGCTGTATTTTTCTGCAGCGCCGTCAAGAACAGCTCGACCCCCGGAACGTCAAAGAAAATCTGCGGCGCATGCGCACCGTCTGGGGAGACGACAAGCTCGAAAGCTAGAGCCTCGGTCTCTTCGCATCATACGCCGGGCAGATGCAGGAATCACGCGGATGCAGGAATCACATGGAAACGCGCGTACGCCGACTGCGGGCCTGCGGGTAACGGCCGGCTGCCTCCTGCACTGTCTCCCGGGAGGCGAGCACCACACGAACTGCGTTCTTCGCCCGTTCCGTCAAAGCCTGTGCCTCCTCCTGTAGACTACTGCGCCCTGCGGCCAGAAGCGTACGCCGTTTCTCTCGCCGGATCTCGTCGGTAATTCCCAGTAGTGTCCGCCGCAGCCCGATAAGACTCTTCTCTCCGGGAGAATGGGGCCGCAGGTCGTGCCCCACCACCGAGATCACCGCCTGCTCCACATCACTTTCGCTAAAGCGGCCCGCCGCAATCTGCTCCAGGCCCTGCAGAAACACCTCCAGGCTATCCGCCGCAGAGGGGTCACGGTAGCTGAAAAAGGAAAATACCCCCTCCAGCCCGTGGGCAGAGGCGCCGGCACCGTAGGCTCCGCCGTTCATTCTAATCTTCTCCCAGAGATAGTCAGTCTTCAGGAGGTGGGCAATCAAGACCTGTAATGCATGAGCCTCCTCCCCAAAGTAGGATCCGGGGAGTGCAAGAGCAGCGTAGCCTACCGCGGCGGGAATCTCCAAGCCTTCCCAGTCCACCGGCTCTCCGAGCTCCGCGTAGGCGGCGGCGGAGTGCTCCTTTCCCGGGTCTCCTTCAGAGCCGTTTTCGCCGTCTCCTTGGATGCGGGGAAGCAGAGTACCTATACGCTGCTTTAGATTTGCGACCCACTTGCCTTCGGCAGTCACGTTGACGAGCATTCGCTCCCTGCATAGGAGTTTTCCGCGCAGGTCGGAAAGCCGCCGGGCAAGCGCCTCCATCTCCTCTTCACTGCGAGGGTCAAAACCGGAGAGAAACTCCAGCTGTTCGATACCGCGCCATTCCTCCTCTACCGCCGCAGAGTGTGAGATCCGCGAAAGGGCTCGTAGGGAGGCAAAGGAATGGCCTCCCGGAATCACCGCCGAGCGCATATCGTTGCGGTACTCAAACAGCACCTCCCGGAGCCGTTTTGCATCGTCCACCTCCGCCTGCAGCAGCAACTCCGTCAGCAGCGACAAAGCCTCGTCAGCCGAATCCTCCAGACTCTTGAGCCGAAACAGCAGCAGCTCCAGGTGCTCGTCCCGGCGGCTCACTTTCGGGCTCTCCTCGAGGTACGGATAGATGCCTCCGGTGGAGAGAGCCATGCGCCGCGCCACCCGATCGTAGTTCTCGCCGGGAAGACCGGCTGAGACAAGCATTTTCCCCAGCAACGGCAGCAGCTGGCGCTCTTCCCGGGAGAGCCCATGAATATCAAAGGCCCAATCCACGTACACAATTCCGTTAGTATAGAGATCGTGCGAGTAAAAAGGAGTTTCGCCGATGTGCTCTTCCCGCGTGTCGATCAACGGGATATCCTCCGGCAGCTCCTCACGGCTCACACGGGGAATCTTTGCGCGCTCCTCATCGCTGTCGGGAGTATCCTGAAACGTGCGGAACGCCCGGAGCTCCTCATCAAGCTCCTGACGCTGCTCCTCGGTCATACCGGCCGTTTTTTTCCTTGTCCTCTTTTCGATCTCCTCGTCGAGCTCCTGCAGGTAGCTGCGGTCGGGGACGATAGTAACAGTGCTGCGGTGCGCATTATGCAACAGACGCTGCTCTATTAAGCGCTCGAAATAGCGCTCCTCCGTTTCATAGCGTCGCTTCAGCTCTTCTATATGCGGAGCAAACTCCAGCGTTGCCTCGGGGGCTTGTCCATGCAGCCAGCCGCGCAGCGCCCGTCCCATGAGGCGCAGTCCGAAAGGCGCACCGCCCTTGATCTCACGGTTGCGGAACTCTACCCGCCGCAGCGAGCCCTCCACCAGGTCCCGTGGGAGTCCCTCGCGAACAAGCCGCCGCAGCTCCTCCAGCACGAGCTCTTCGAAATCCTTCTTCTTGCTTCTGTCGGTCCCGCGCAGGCCAGCGGTAAAGACCACCTCCGCCACATCGGTCTCCAGACCGCTCGCAGGCGCCATATCCTCCCCGAGCTCGGACTCGTTGATCGCCTTCTGCAGAGGGGTGCCGGAGTAGCCGAGCAGCATGTCGCTCAGCACTTGCAGAGAGAGCATCTCCAGCGGATCGGTAGAGGATCCGACCAGCCAGTTGACAATTACCGTAGTCTTCGCCTCGTCTTCCCCCTCTTCCGCCGAAAGGGGTCCTTTGACCTCCATTTCCCGAGGCTCGCTCCAGCGCGTTTGCGCCGGTATTTCCTCCGCCACGGTCCCCGCGTGAAAACCGGCGAGGAGCTCATGCTGCAGAAACTCCAGCTGCTCCTCGGTCGGAATGTTTCCGTAGAGAAACATGCGACAGTTAGAAGGATGGTAATAGGTAGAGTGATACTGCCGGAAGTCCTCGTAGCCCAGATCGGGAATTTCCGCCGGATGACCGCCGCTGTCGTAGTAGTAAGGGCTGTCGGTAAAGATACTCCGGTACGACCACTCGCCGACGATAGACTCGAAACTTGAGTAGGAGCCTTTCATCTCGTTGAACACGATGCCCTGCACCTGAGGATTCCCCTGCTCGTCGAGTTCGATCCGCCGGCCTTCCTGGAGGAACACTTCCTTGCGCAACAGTGGAAAAAAGACCGCATCGCCGTAGACCTTCATCATATTGTAATAATCGCTCTTTACAGTGGTGGCCGCGGGATAGACGGTTTTATCCGGGTACGTCATTGCGTTCATGAAAGTGTTCATGCTCCCCTTCATTAAAGCCAAGAAAGGGTCCTTGATCGGAAAGCGCCCCGAACCGGACAAGACCGCGTGCTCGACAATGTGGGCGGCTCCCGTGTTGTCTCGCGGCGGAGTCTTGAAGGCAAAAGCGAAAAGGTTTTCGCGGTCGTCGTTGTAGAGGTGATAAAGGTCGAGACCGGTCGCCTCATGCCGCAACCTGATCCCCCTGCCCTGGTACTCATCGATATCCTGTATTGAAACCACGGTAAAGCCGTGGACGCTGTCGCCGACGCGTAATGCACTCATTTTGAACGATCCTTTCAGTGTTGTATCTTGCCGCAAGTATATAAGAAAAAGAGCGATTCTGCTACACTCCCAAGTATGGCAATGACATTCGACCTGCAACGACGGCGCACGCGGCTCCTCGACGCGGTACGCCGCTACTTCACCGAGGAAGGCTACCTCGAGGTAGAGACCCCGGTTCTCGCCCCGGCGCTTATTCCCGAAGCACCTATCGAGGCGTTTGAAACTCACCACTACAGCCCCGGGGGCGACCGCCCGCTCTATCTCATTCCCTCCCCGGAGGTTCATATGAAAAAACTCATCGCCGCCGGCAGCGGCGACATTTTTCAGTGTGTTCGCTGCTTTCGAAACGCCGAACAAAGCGGCCGCCAACACAACCCGGAGTTCACCATGCTCGAGTGGTATACTGTGGGAGCGGACTACCTAGGTTCCATCGACACCACTGAAGAACTCTTTCGGGCGGTGCTCCCCGCAGAAGCTCCCGCTCACCTCCGCCCCCCGTTTCGCCGGATGTCTGTTCAGGAAGCGTTTCAGCGCTATGCCGGTTTCGACCTCGCCCGCAACCTCACCGCCGCTGCCCTCGAGGAGAGACTCCGAGAGCTCGGCCTCTCCCCTTCCGAAGAGGAAGCGGATTGGGAAGAGCGTTTCAATCGGATTTTCCTCACCTTCGTAGAGCCGGAGCTTCCGCAGGACCGTCCGCTGGTGCTTATGGACTACCCGCGTAAGCTTTCCTGTCTAGCCAGGGAAAAGAGCGGCACCCCCTGGCGCGAGCGCTGGGAGTTGTACGCAGGCGGCATCGAAATCGCGAACTGCTTCTCCGAAGAGACTTCCCCGGCAAAAGTCCGCCGCTTCTTTTCCGAAGAGGCTGCCAAACAGAGCGCCGGGTCAAAGGTTATTCCCGACGCCGATGAGGAGTTTCTGCGCCTCTTTGACGGCGAAACATTTCCGGAGTGCAGCGGTACGGCCCTCGGATTCGACCGTCTTCTGATGGCGATAGAAGGGATTGATTCCATCGAGGGGGTGATATTCTTTCCTTTATCTGCTACACTATAACACTGCACATCTCGTTGCTCGGACTGCGAGTATACACCATTATCAAAGAGACAGAGGTAACTATATGATCAAAGCCGGAGCATTGGAAAAGGGGATGGCGATCCTCATCAAAGGTGAACCCTATATCGTAACTGATCGGGAGTTCGTGAACCCGGGCAAAGGTTCGGCCTTCACCCGGGCAAAACTAAAAAATCCCACCACCGGGAAGGTATTGCGGGAAACCTTCAAAACCCAGGATCAGCTCGAAGACATTCTGGTGGAGGATATGGACTGCCAATACCTCTTTAACGACGGTGACAACTACCACTTCATGAACCTGGAGACCTACGACCAGTTTACCGTACCGGTACAGGGTTTCGAGGAGTACCGGGACTTAATGAAAGAGGGCGAGACTTACACCCTTTTAATGTGGGATGACCGGCCTCTGGATATCAAACTCCCGTTTAAGATCGTCTACACCGTCACCAAGGCGGAAGAGGCCGTCAAAGGCGACACAGTCACCGGCGCCTCCAAGATAGTAGAGGTAGAGACCGGCATGAAGGTGAAGGTGCCCATCTTCATTAAAGAGGGAGAGAAAATCCTCGTCAACACCGAAAACAAAGAGTATGTCGAGCGGGTCAACCAGTAGGTCCCGTGGATATCATTCAGCACATCATCTCCCGCTACAGTAACAAGCGGGTCAGTTTCCGCTTTGGCGGAAGTGAACTCACATTCCTCCTCTCCCAAACACTCTTCAGCAGCTATGATATCGACAAAGGCACCAAGCTGCTGCTGAACTCTCTCCCCGGGCATATTGCACTGGAGAAGATGCATAGCGTGTTCGACCTCGGCTGCGGCGTGGGGCCTCTCGGCCTCACGCTCAAAAAACGCCATCCTCGCCTGCAGGTGATTATGCAGGATCGGGATGCACTGGCCGCCGCCTTTGCAGAGGCAAACTGCCGGGAGAACGGGATCGAACAGGGGGTCGAAGTACTCCGGGGGATCGGCTACGAACATTTGAAGGAAGACTCCCTGGATCTGCTGCTCTCCAATATCCCGGCAAAAGCGGGGGCACCGGTTCTGGCGGCCTTTGTAAAATACGCCGGTTATGTGCTGAAGCCGGGGGGCACCGCCTGTTTCGTTATTGTCAGGAGTCTTTCGGATTACATATACTCTCTCTTGCGCGACTACAATGCGGAGATCGAATACCGGCAGGACGAAAGCGGCCATTCGGTCTTTCACGCCCGTTTTTACACCTCTCCAGGAAAAAACGCTCTTCCTCCGACTCCCAGTTCTCCCCCGGGCAAAGAGTATTTTCGCAGCCGAGTGGAGGCGCGCTACGGCCGTACCCGCTTCACGCTGGACACCGTCTACGGACTGGCCGATTTTGACACGCCGCCCAAGCGGGCGCATCTGTTCGAAAGGTTCCTCCGCGGCCGGAATATCTCTTCCCGAGCCCTGATCTGGTCGCCGGGACAGGGCTACCTTCCGCTTCTCCTCCATGCGGCGTGCGATTCACAGGAGACGGCAATAGACTGTGCCGGCCGCGACAGCTTGGCCCTCGCCACGAGCCGCCACAACCTGCCGCTCGATCGCCCCGGAGAGATCTATCTCACCGCTTCCCCGGCGGAACTGCCGGAGTTCACTGCCGCCGGTGTTTACGAGCTATTCGTAGCGGAGGTTCACCATCTGCCGGAGAATCCACTTCCGGAGGAACTGCTGAACGCTGCGGAGCTTCTCCTCGAGCCCGGAGGAATTCTCTTTGTCTTTGGCCGCAGCGCGGATATCAATCGGTTCCTGCGCACTTCCTCCGCCTTTCTCACCGGCCGCAGTTCCAAGCATCAAGGCTATCGCAGCCTCGTTCTTCAAAAAAAATGAGTTTTGTAGACACCATTGTTTTACAATTTTTCCAGTATACGATATAGTAGAGTATCAAATAATCTTTTTAATAGGATATAAGGCTATGAGAGTAACAACAAAGGGACGCTATGCTTTACGAGCGGTTCTTCGGCTCGCGATGGACGAAAACGGGAAACCTATCTCTATTCGCGTGCTCTCCGAAACCGAAGACATCTCCGCCGAGTTTCTCGAGCAAATCTTTTTCCGTCTCCGTAAGGCCGGGATTATCAGCTCCACCCGCGGCCCCGGGGGAGGATTTAGGCTCAATCGTACATTGAGCGAGGTTTCGGTCTCCGACATCTTTCAAGCCGTCGGCGAAGAGGTCCATTTTGCCCCCTGCACCAAGGACGAGAACGATCTTGAAGAGCCCTGCGACCGCAAAAACATCTGTCACGTCCACGAGTTTTGGGAGCATACGTACGACGTGTTTGATCGCTATTTCAGCACCGTAACGCTTGAAGACATTCTGAACGAGCAATATCCAACCTGCACGGTGCAGAAGGCAAACGCCCCCTCTTCAGTCGAACATTAGCTCTGCAACGAGCTTTGAGCTCTGTAAGCAGCTCCGCCCTCTTGTGAACGGGTCCAACAAAGGTCCAGATGTGCCGTGCCTCGACAACCCCATGCTGTCTGCTTTTACCTACACTTGTTCCTCTTACTATTCACAGCCTTCATTTCTGTCATCACTTTCAGCCATGTCATCGCCTTCATCGCCTTCACCGGCAGATTAGGGGCTCGAGGACGGCCATTCGGAACGTACGTGGAGATCCCGCTGGGGAAAGGGCACCTCGATCTTCTCCCGCCGCAGCGCCCGCCAAACTCCTTAAAACGCACTATAGGTTCCCGCCCCTGCATACGATACGGATTGCGGTAGGCCACTTCATTGAGCACTTCCAACACTCGATCCACGTCGCTGGAATACGAAACCCCGATATCATTGCAGATCACGATCGACGTGTCGTTAAAGGAGTGTGATGATAATGATCAACCCGGAAAAAAACGTTGGCCACCACACTCTGCAGCCCGAAGCCCAGACCGATACCAAGGACGCCGAAGATGACGGTTAAGGCCAACAGGTCTATCCCGATAACCGGCAGTCCCACCAGCAAGACAAGCACCATTACCGTATAGCGCACCAGGCTCATGAGAGAGAACTGCTGCGCCTCGTCCAGCCCCATTCGGGAGAACACGGAGTGGCGTATCAGGCCTCTGGACGCTTTGCCGGCCCAGGAGGCGAGGTAAAAAACGGGTATCGCAAATATAAGTGTAACAAAGGTAATGCTGGTATTGCCGGTTTTTACCAAAGGGTGGTTCAGCACACTGCCAAAGGCCCGCAGATACTCAAAAATCTTGGCTCCCAGTAGTCTCCCCGCCAAACTCAGGACCGTCAGCAAAAATAGCCCCCGCCGTCGGCACTATGAACTCGATCTCTAGAGTAAAGAGGGTGAACGGCAGATGTAGGGTGCCGATCGTAAGGGGGTAAAGAAAAGTGTTTCCAGCAGTGTCTCCAGATTTTCCATCCTATTTTGTATTTACCAGCTGCCGCCTGCTTATTCAAACCCCGGCATTGAAATATCCCCCAACACAACACGCCGGTGAAAAAGAGCTTGCAGGGCTATAGCGGTCCTTGTTACGATAGAGTTGATATGAGCAGCAGCTATACCCACGAAGCAAATTTCCAGGAACAAATCGAAAATGCGGCAGAGATTATGCGCCGCTCTTCCTTTCTCAGCGCCTTTACCGGTGCGGGGATCTCCGTGGAGAGCGGGATTCCACCCTTCCGGGGAGAAAATGGCCTCTGGAGTAAATATGACCCCTCCATTTTGGAATTGGGCTACTTCTATCAAAATCCCGGCGAGAGCTGGCCCGTGATCAAGGAAATCTTCTACTCCTTCTTTGGTAAGGCAGAACCCAATGCGGCCCATCTGCTTCTCGCCGAACTCGAGCAGCAGGGGCTTCTCAAAGGACTCATCACACAGAATATCGACATGCTCCATCACCGCGCCGGCAGCCGCAATGTGATCGAGTACCACGGCAGCTCCCGTCAGCTGACCTGCATCTCCTGCGGCGCTCGGTACGACGTAGGGGAAGAGTTGCTCGAGCCCGATATCCCCCGCTGCTCCTGCGGCGGAGTGCTCAAACCGGATTTTATTTTTTTCGGCGAATCGATTCCACCGGAAGCCCTGCGCAGGTCACAGGAAATCTCCGAGCAAACCGACTGTATGCTGCTGATCGGCACCACCGGTGAGGTCTACCCGGCGGCCATGGTCCCCCACACCGCCGCACAAAATCGGGCGACTATCATCGAGGTCAACCCCAACAAGTCGCTGTATACCGATGATATAACCGATGTGTTTATCCGTGCCACCGCAGGCGAAGCGGGAGAGGCTCTGCGGCGGCTCCTTACCTATCCGGGAGAGTAGCTGCAAGAGGATAGCTGCGGGAGCATAGCTGCCGGTGAATACCTCTTTCTGACTGCCCGTACCCCGCATGGTGAACTGGCTCTGACAGTTCAAAGATCTTCTTTTGAAAAGCCGAGGTCTTTATATATTTTTGCTTGACCGAGCTACATAAAAGGTTACACTATCTAGTGTGAACTATTATTGTGCCGTAGAAGTTGAACACGTACGTTACGCCCGCTTTCTCCCGCTTGACCAGGCGCGCAAACGCTCGATGGAACTCACCACTCTCGCCGACAATCAGCGCCGGGCGGAGGTTAATCTCTATCTCATGCGTGGGGAGGAGCGGATCTTTCTCTATACTTTT
Organism: uncultured Spirochaetaceae bacterium; assembly: GCA_964346455.1. GTDB lineage: Bacteria > Spirochaetota > Spirochaetia > DSM-16054 > Sediminispirochaetaceae > CAYFUX01. Next base: position 51,649 of record CAYFUX010000004.1, on the reverse strand, counting down.
ACTCTAGACCCTCTTCCTCAGAAGCCTGCGGGAGCACCCCGCATCGTGCTCCACGGCGATTTTGACGGGCGCCATACCCTCCGTGTCGATATCAAAGTGGACGGGAGCCGCTACGGGGGCACGGAAATCTCCCTGCGGCGGTACCTTCCCCGTTCACGCCGCCCCTACCTGCTCTTACTGCTCATTCCTGCAGCAGTCGTACTCTTTGGCTCTTTCCTGCTCGCCCGCAGTTGTCTCTCCCCCGCTGTTTCCGGGGGCCCCTCTCCCGAGCCGGAGAAAACCGAAGAACAAAGCGAAGAACAAAGGGACACGTACGGCGGGGAGGAAAACGGCACTGAGGGGACTGCTGAGGAGTCTACTGAGGAGCAATCCTACGCTGCTACGGAAGATGCCGCATCGCCCGACGAAACGGCTCAGCAGGAGGAGCAATCTGCAAGCGGGGAAGAAAGCGCCGCTGCGGCAGACCAAGACACTGAAGCTGCCGACCGCGAGTCCGCCGCTGCCGACCAAGCGGCTGCTGAAAAGCCGGAGGAACGCGGAGGGGCGCCGAACACCGAAAAGCCGGCCGCCGCCCCTCAAGAGAAGACGGTTTACTTTCCTCCCGACAGTGCCCGCCTCACCGACAACGTAAAGGAGAAACTCCGAGAGCTCGTGCCAACCCTGCGCAATATTCAGGCCACGCGGGTTGAGATCGCCGGTCACTGCGCGCTCTACGGAACGGAACAAGGCCGTATGGGCCTCTCCGCCGATCGGGCGCGGGCAGTATACCGTTATTTACAGCGGAGCGGCTGGAATCCGGAAGACAAGCCCAATATCACCTGGTACGGGGGCAAACAACCGGTTACCGAGGAGCGCGATGAACAGCGTCTCAACCGCAGAGTGGAAATTCGTGTTTCGAGCTCCGCGCAATAGCGCCGTCCCTACTCCGCCGGATAGCGGTAGACGCCGCCCTCGGGAGAGCGAAAGAGATACTCGTCGTTCCGTTTTTCCAGCAGATACTGCTCGGTAAGCGGAATTTTCCCCCCGCCGCCGGGGAGATCAAGGGCGTAGACCGGCATCGCCACGCCGCTAATGCTGCGCCGCAGTTTCTCCACCAGCGCCAAGCCCTCTCCGAGGGGAACTCTGAAGTGCGCCGTCCCCCGGGCAAGGTCGCCCTGAAACAAATAGTAGGGTTTGATCCGCAGCGAGACGAGACCCTGGAAAAGCCGTCCCAGTTCCTCGGCACTGTCGTTCACGCCCCGCAGAAGAACGCTCTGGTTGAGTACCGGGATGCCGGCATCCACAAGAACGGCCGCCGCGCGAGCGCTCTCCCGGGTTATTTCTCTGCTGTGGTTAAACTGGGTAACCACAAAAAGAGGGGCAAAGCGGCGCAGCATCTCCGCCAGCGACCCATCCACCGTCTGCGGCGCAACTACCGGGATGCGGCTTGCAATACGCACCACAATATCGGGCCGTCTACTGCGCAGTGTCGTCATCAGCTCTTCAAGCCGCTCCGCACCCAGGGTAAGCGGGTCTCCGCCGCTGAGGATACACTCTTTGACCTCCGGGTGCCTCCTGAGATACTCGGCAACTTCCTGCAGTTCTGCGGATGAAAGCGCAGCTCGGCGCCCCCCCGAGAAAAAACGGCGAAAACAGTAACGGCAATACAGGGCGCACTCGTCAGTTACCCGCAGCAACACCCGGTTGTGGTACCGGTGAATTACGTCGGTCACCGGCTGCCGCGGCTCTTCGTCCAGGGGGTCTTCAACTTCCCAGGAGAGGGTTTCGAACTCCCGGTCTGTGGGTATACACTGCCGCCGCAACGGATCATCCTCCCTCTCCCCCACCAGTCCCAGGAAGTATCCGGTTACTGAAAAGGGCAAAGCTCCGACTCTGGCCGGTCTGTCCTGCTCAAAAAAGCGCTCCTCCCGGGGATACAAAACAAAGGAAGGAGGAAGATCCTCCTTCCTGCGAATGAGCTGTATGCGGCTGAACGGATGGGGCTGCTTAGTCGGCAACCTTCTTCTCACTGTATACCTGGGAAACGTAGCTCTTTTCGAACTTCTCTATCTCCTTCACCCATTTGAGAAATTTCTCCGCCTCTTGTTCGTGTTTATAGGGGCCGATTCGCACCCGGAAATACTGCTCACCCTCAACATCTTTCACTGTAATCCGGCTGGTAAAGCCCTTCTTCTCCAGCTCATCTCGTACCTGCTCGGCGCGGCTTTTACTGGTGTAGGAACCGGTTTGAATCCAATACTCGACGGTACGAATGGTCTTCTCAGTTCCCTCGTAGCGTTTTTGCTCCTGCGTCGTCTCTTCCCTTTTCTTTTTCTCGGGAACCTCTTTGGCGGCGGTCTGTGAGTCGGAAACGCTCTCCTGTGGAGCAGGGTCCGTACTAGGACGCTCCTCTTTAGCGGAATCTTTCTCCTGCTGCTGTGGAGCTACCGGCGGCTCCTGCTCGCTATCCTCGCCCGAATCGTCCTGGCCGTAGACTACTATGAAACTTTCCTCTTGCTCCTTTTTCTCCCCGGCCGACTCCTGCGGCTCGCGCAAACCCGGATAATTCTCGGACGATCGCATCCATTCGATCGGATCAAAGTCCTGTTCTTCTTCAACCGCCTGCGTCTCCGTCAGTTTCGGCGTGGTTTCCTCAGGACCTACGCCAGGACCATCAACAGCAGCCTGCTGTTCCTGCGGCTGCTGCGCCCCGGGATAGAACCAGATGAACCCGGCCCCCACAACCACCAGGAAAAAAAGCGTCACCGCAAATAGTATCCACAATATTTTCTTCTGTTCCATCGTTCACCCTACCGTTCGAAGTAATCGAGCAACTCCGCCACCCTGGTCTCGAGTGCTTCGGGACTTCCGGAGTTCTTCACACTATAGATATCGACATCCCTCAGCAACTGTTTAGGAAAGAGTTGCCGCTGCCGGAAAAACCGCCGCGCAATCTGCCATAGCGAGAGCCCGTCCCGCCGTAGAGCCCTGCGCATACGCAGGAACAGAGGGGCCTTCACCATAATAACTGCCAAACAGTGGCGGTGGAGTTCCATAGGAAATAATAGGGCGGCGTTGATACATACTCCCGGGGCCGAACTCTCGGCAATTTGGTCGGCTACCCGACGCCGCATTTCCGGATGCACGATCGCCTCCAGCCTCCGCAGCCTGCGCGTATCTGCAAAGACGATCTCGCCCAGAGCCCGCCGGTCGATTCCCCCATCCTCCCCAGCCACCTGCCGACCAAACTCGGCAACGATACGCTCTGCACTCTCATCAACTACGCGGTGGCCGAGACGATCCACATCGATCACCTCCCACCGACGCCTTTCGAACACCGCTGCCGCGACGTTCTTCCCGGCACAGTACGGGCCCGTCAATCCCAGGACAGGCGGTGGAGTGGTTCCATGATCGGGTGTGCGAGAACTCAGTGGAAATCCCCCCAACTGTCGCCTACCTCGACACTCACTTTCAAGGGGGCATCGAGACTGACCGCCTGTTCCATCTCATGCTGCAGAAGTTTGGCCAGCTCGTCAGCACGCTCGGCGGGGGCCTCGAAAATAAGCTCGTCATGGATCTGCAGCAGCATCCGCAGCGGCAACTCCTCTTCTCGAATACGGCGGTCGATCCGCAGCATCGCCGTCTTCACGATATCCGCCGCTGTCCCCTGAATGGGTGTATTGACGGCAATGCGTTCAGCACCCTGCTTCTCTGTCCGGTTGCGGCTGTTGATCCCCGGCAGCGGCCGTCGGCGGCCGTACATAGTAGAGACGTAGCCCTGCTGCTCCGCCTGCTGCACGGTGGCGGTGATGAACTGCTGAATATATGCGTATTTGTTGAAGTAGGCGGTGATAAACTCCTCTGCTCTTGCCCGAGGAATCTCCAGCTCTCGGGAGAGGCGAAAGGCGGACATTCCGTACATGACGCCGAAATTGATAGTTTTGGCGATCCGGCGCTGCTCACTGCTCACCTCCGACGGCTCCACCCCAAAGATGAGCGCTCCGGTGTGGCGGTGCACGTCCTCCCCTTCCGTGAATGCGCGGGTAAGCGCCGGATCGCCGGAGAGGTGAGCCAGGACTACCAGCTCTATTTGACTGTAGTCGGCGCTCACGAGTTTGTACCCCTCATCCGGGACAAAGGCCCGCCGGATACGGCGCCCCGACTCCTCCCGGATGGGAATGTTCTGCAGGTTCGGGTCCCTGCTGGACAAACGACCGGTGGCGGTGCCGGTCTGCACCAGCCGTGTGTGAACGCGTCCGGTTTCCGCATTCACCAGCTCAGGAAGAGTATCTACATAGGTGGATTTCAGTTTCTGCATACTGCGGTGCTGCAGGACCAGGGAAGGGACTATGTCCTCTTTAGCCAGCTCCTCCAGCACACCGACATCGGTGGAATAGCCGGTTTTCGTCTTTTTGACCGGCTTCAGCTTGCGCTCTTCAAACAGGACTTCCTGCAGCTGCTTGGGGGAGTTGAGATTAAACTCCCGGCCGCACTCCTTCCAGACCCGCTGCTCGATCTCCTCCAGACTCTTCTCCAACTCTGCCGAGTACTCCCGGAGCCTTTCAGGAAGGAGCCGGATGCCCCGCAGTTCCATCTCCGCCAGCAGCTGCACCAGCGGAGCCTCGGTCTCGTGGAAGAGCGCTTCCTGCCCCTCTTCCGGAAGCCTGGCGCTGCAGACCTCGCACAGTCGCAGGGTGATGTCGGCATCCTCGGCGGCATAATCCCTTGCAGTCTCAAGAGGGACTCCGGCAAAGCTGCCGCCCTTTGGCACTACATCGCTGTAGCGAATAGTCCGGTACCCCAGCCACTTCTCCGCCAGCGCGTCCAAGCCGTAGGAGCTGGCAGTCGTGTCCAGCAGCCACGCAGCCACCATCGTGTCAAAAGCAATCCGTGCCGGGGGCAGCCCCCAGCGGCTGAGCACTTTGTAGTCGTATTTGAAGTTATGGCCGATCAGCTCCACCGATCCGTCCTGCAGCAGAGGGCGAAGAGCTTCACGCAGCTCTCCGTCCGAAAAGTATCGGGTACCGGCGGCCTCCAGCGGGATGTACCACCCTTTTTCTTTCTCCACGGAGATACAGAAGCCGACCGGTCGGGCGGTCATATCGTCCAGGCTGTCGGTCTCTACATCGAAGGCACATCGACCGGTTTCGTGCACCTTCCGGAGCACCTCCTGCAGCCGGCGGTGATCGGTCACCGCTTCGTACACGCCCGTGCCGTCGTAGCCGTCGGCCGTATCGCTGCCGGCAGAGGCCGAGCGCTGCTGTTCATCACTCAAGCTGCCACCCTGCGCCTGTTCTGCGAGGCTTTTTGCCCCCTGTTCCAAAAAATCGGAAACCGCCGCCGAAAGATCGATTCGCTTTGCAGAAAGCACCTTTCCCCACTCCTCCGTGCTCTCCAGGGGTTTGAGTACGATCAGCCGCTTACTGAGGAAGGCGTTCTCCTTTCCCTCCTGCAGTTTCTTCTGCTCGCCTTTGCTGCATTTATCAAGGTGCCGATAGATACCCTCGAGCGTCTTGTAGGTGCGCAGCAGTTTCACCGCCGTTTTGGGGCCGATACCCTTTACCCCGGGAATATTGTCCGCCTGGTCCCCTACGAGGGAGAGGTAATCAATAATCTGTTCCGGGGCTACCCCCAGCTCTTCCTCCACCTCGTGGGGACCCAACCGGCGATAGTCACCGCCCTCAGGACGCAGCATCGCCACGTTGTCGCTCACCAGTTGCAGCAAATCCTTGTCGCCGGTGATGATGCGGCACTCGCCGCCGGCACGTTCCCGCGAGCGGGCCAGGGTGGCAATTATATCGTCCGCCTCAAACCCGTCCCGCTGCAGAATCCCGATGTTCATCTTCCGCAGGGTCTCCTCGATCATCGGAACCTGGTCATGGAGGTCCTGCGGAGCTTTCTCGCGGGTTGCCTTGTACTCTGGAAACATCTCGTGTCGGAAGGTTGGAGTTCGGGAGTCCATGACGACCACAAACTCCTCGGGGGCGTACTGCTGGAAGAAGGAAAGTAAGGTTCTGAAAAAGCCGAAGAAAGCCGATACATTCTGCCCCTGCGGATTGGTCAGCGGCCGATTGATAAATGCAAAGTAGGAGCGATAGATTAAGCTGTAGCCGTCGAGTATGTAGAGCATTGCGTGCTGTTTACTGTTCATGTGTGTATATCGATGTAAAGGACAGCGCTGCACCATAGATGCGCTTTTCTGGGGGAGGCTCGTCGATCTTCCGTGTCAGTTCTTCGAGCATCCGTACCAACTCACGTTCCATCCTAGCGTGGCTCCGGAGCCTCTCATCGTCGTCGCGCTCTAGGTCCTCAACCTCGAGGTCAAGAACGCGTAGATAACTGTCTATTATGCACTCCCGCTGCTGAAGATAAGCGATTCGGTGTTCCCCGTCCCTTTCCTGTGCGCCGTCCATCCTTCAGCTCCTCCGGCGGGAACCGGTCAGCCCGCAATATTGATGCCGCCGGAGCCTTCGCCACTGCTGCTCTGCTTGTTGATGATCTGATCCCAGGCGCTCCTCAGTTCCGCGAGCTGACTACGAATCGTCTTGAGGCTCTCTGCGTCTTTATCAATATTGGCCTGCATCATTTGACGGTTAAAGTACATGTAAAGGCTGAAGAGATTATGCGCTACCTCACCGCCCTTTTCAAAATCGAGCGAGACCATCAACTCGGTCACCATGTCTTGGGCCCGGAGGACGGCATTGTTCACTTTGTCGTAATGGGGCTTCTCACCTCCAAGAATCTCCGTCGCTTCATCGAGCTGACGCAATGCTTCGTCATAGAGCATAAGGATCAATTTGCCCTGGCTGGCGGTCTTGATGTTAGTCTCGCGATATGCATTAAGTTTATTCTGTTTGCTCACGCTAACCTTCCCTCCCGTACGGACATTCCATAGGTTTTACTAGTATCGGCGCATTTAGCCCTGCACTTAAGCACTTTCGTCCCTACTGCAGCTATTTCGATGCACTGCAACCCCCTCTCTATCTACTATAGAACCCGCTTCGACATCGTGCAAGTGCGCACGTAAGGTTTCCCGCTATTTCGCATGTTCGATGAGCGTCGTCACCGGGACCACTTTATACCCCTGCGATACTAGCCCGTTAATCAGTAGATCGAGATGCTGAAACAGGTAATCGTCACGGCCGCCTTCTACCGTACCTATACGAACCGGAATAACGGAACCGGGCCGCTTCTCTTCCAGTACGCGTTCTACGATCTCCCGGGAAGGTCTGTACATTTCATTGTTGCAGTTGGCTTTGGGCATCCAGTCCAGGGTTTCTACATCCCTTCCGACGTACGTATAGTTCATCTCCCGCGAGGCACTGATAATCGTGCTGTTCACAAAGTAGTAGGGGGCATGCCACAAGGGAGATAGTTCACTGCCGGTGACTCGAAAGAAATTATCCTCGTTCCTTGCCAAACCCTCTTTAATAAACGCCTCATCGATCCGGTAGCGATTGTCAGTCATATTAAAGTGGGCATAAAAGAGCGAACCCATCTCGTGCCTTGAGGAGGCCAGCTCCTGCGCTGCCTCCGGATTACGCTGAATAAACTCTCCCCCGACAAAAAAGGTCGCTTTGATATCGTACTCCCGAAGCACCCTTAGAATCTCGGTCAGCCCAGCCACCGAGTCGACGGCATTGAAGACCAGCGCCACTTCCCGCCGCCTAATACGGCTTCCGTGGGTAAAGTTGGCAAAATCGACCGTCTCCTTCTCCTCCGGAAATGGCTCGTAACTTCTCTCGGGATAAGGAAAGAGAGGTTCGGTGCCGTAACCTTTGGTATCCCGCACCATGACCATATTGCGGTAGTTCCCCACCGCCTTATCTTCGATATATACCCTGCGGGTCTCAGAAGCGGTCCCGGTTTGCTGCAGTTCCGTGCTGCCATCGAGCCGGTTCCAGCCTTCCCCGTTTTGATACCGGTACCACTCCCCACGGAGGACTGCCACCGGTTTTCCATTTGGACCAAATCCGTGCCGATCTACACTGCTGAGGGTCAGCACCTCCCGCGTTCCGGCCGGTACATCGATCGTTTCCGTATAATTTCGTCCCCCCGCGAGGAGCTCATCATCGTTCATCCAGATCACGTGGCGCGGTGCGGCATGCGAAAATGAGCGCTGCTTGCTCCATTCGCGATACCCACGAATCTCCACCTCTCCTTCCAGCGCGAGTGCGGCTCGGGAGCCGTCCGGCGAGAGACTTATGTCGTAAATGCGGCCTGTTTCCAGCTCCTCAAAACTCAACCGATCCTTTACCTTTCCCGTCGTACGGTCATAGAGAGAGAGGCGAAAGAGGGCAGTTTTGTTTTTACTCTTCTCTACACTGCCGGTGAGAATAGTGATCACATCGTGTTTCGACCAAAGCACCTTCTCCACCCGGGTATTGCGGGGAAGATAGAGATACGGCAGCGATTTCGTGTTACCGGTGGAGTTGAAATCGTCTCGATCAAGAAAATAGATCAGGAGATTGCGCCCCCCTTTGTTGAAGAGGAGTTTTCCGCCGTCCGGTGAAACGTAGAAACTGTCGAAATTGGAGTTGAACGTAAAGGGTACCTTTCCGGCTACACTCCCCGCATCCATCAGTCCGCGATAAAAAGAACGGGCAAAAAACTCGGCGCTGATAATCTTGTAGACCACCGAATCGCGGATATAGTAGAGGTAGTTGTCTTCCGACCAGGCAATATTGTTGAGATTTCCACTGCCCAAACGCCGATACTCCTCGGCCGTCACTTCACCCCGCTGCAGCTGATGAAGCGAGAAATAATAGAGGTCCCCCTCTTTCACATAGACAAAGTATTTCGAATCCGGTGCCCAACTAACACTCTCCTCGTCATAGGAAAGCGCCACCTCTTCCGCCACAACCTTTTTCTTTCTCTCCTTTAAATCGATCAGCACCAAGTCGGCATAAGCCCAGCTGCGCTTCTTGAGATACAAGAGATAATTTCCGTCCGGAGAACTGCCCACCCGCACCGTCTTGCCGGTAGAGATCGTTCCTCCGTTGATAAAAGAGGGAAACTGCGGGAGCGCCTTGAAAGCACCATTATCCTTTCCCCCGCGGAATACGCCGTAGCGGTTTTGTACTTGAATCCGATCCGTCTTCGGCAGATAGAGCAACTCTTCAGGAAAAAAGGTGAGCTGAGAAAGGGCCAACTCGGCAAGATCGGCCTGAAAGAGGGTAGTATAGCTCTCGGTAACCGGACTGTCGCTCTCGGCGGTAAAAAGCAGCGTCTCATCCTCCGTCACTTCCAAACCACCAAAGGAGACCTCTCCCCAGAGCGGGAAGGCCGTGACCAGCAGAAACAACACAACAATACGTTTCATACGTTTACTTTTTCGGCACTTTCTAGAGACATGTTCACCCTTTGCCCCGATTTTCACTTCGTTCTTCTCTTTCTGTACTTCGTCGGTCATCCTCACTTCGTCGGTCATCCTCCGTTGCGCCGGTCTCCGCCAGAAAGCTGTCCAGCTCATTTTCTAAGCCCTTGAGTTTCTTCTCCATACGTTCCAGTTGTTCTTCGCCGCGGCGCTCGACGAGCTCCTCCAGCTGATCGCACGCCGCCCTGACAATTTGAGCGAACCGCGCTTGGTGGTCTTCTGCAGCGCCCTTTTCACCCTCCTCTTCCGTCCGGAAGTCCTCATTGTCCAGCCCTTCCGAAAACTCCGCCACGTTCTCAGCCTCCTCTCCCGCTACTTCCGCACCGCAGCGGGAACAGCGCCGTTCTCCGGAAAACATAATATGACCGCACTCAAAGCACACATGGATTTCATTCATACAAGTAAGTATACGGGTCAGCACCGCTCCCTTCAAGCCGGATGGCGATTTTAAGCGCATTTCACATTTCTATTCGTAGACCGTCATAGGCAGGTTCCACCCCTTCAGGCAGCTCCGTACACAGCTGTTGATACTCCAGATCGTGACACATATGCGTCAGGTAAGTCATGGAACTGCCGATATTGCGGGCTGCCTCCAGAGCACCTTCCAGGTGAAAATGCGTGGGATGGGGCTTATACCGCAGCGCATCGATCACCACCACCTCCACCCCTTCGAGTTTTCGATACCCCTCTTCCGGAATAGCGCTGCAGTCGGTCAGATAGGCAAACCTCCCCACCCGGTATCCGTAGATCGGCCGGTTCCCGTGCAGCAGCGGGATGGGGAGCATAGTAACCGATCCGATGCGCACTGCCTCCCCTTCGATAATTCGCGGCTCGATCCTGGGCTTGGCACTGACGGTATCCGGAGCAGAGAAAATATACGAAAAACGGGAGGTAATCTCTTCCATCGTATCCACTGCACCGTAGGCGGGGATGGAACGCCGGTGGCTCAAGGGGCGAAGATCGTCGATTCCGTGAATATGATCGGCATGGGAGTGCGTGAAAAAGACCGCATCCAGTCGTTTCACCCCTTCCCGGAGAGCCTGCATACGGAACTCGGTGGAGGTGTCCACAAGAATCACCTCGCCCTCTTCCCCTTCGACCAGCAGCGAGGCACGGCTGCGCTGGTTTTTCGGATTCTTCGAGCTGCAAACCCCACAGCCGCAGCTGATCACCGGCACCCCGTTGGACGTGCCGCAGCCGAGAATAGTAAAGCGCATATTATAACAGCTCCGCCGCTAGCTCCGCCAAAGTACTGCGCTCCGAATGGCCCAGTACCACGTGACCAAAGACCTTTTGCCCCTTAAAGGCCTCCACCAAGTACGTCAGCCCGTTGGAGTTGGAATCGAGATAGGGACTGTCGATCTGATACGGATCGCCGGTGAGCACCACCTTTGTATCGTCCCCCGCCCGGCTGACGATCGTCTTTATCTCGTGGGGAGAGAGGTTTTGCGCCTCGTCGACGATAATGTACTGGCTGGGAAGCGAGCGGCCGCGGATATAGGTTATCGCCTCGATCTCCACCATCTTGCTGCCCAGCACCGAGTCGACCGACTTGAGATTAGGCCTCCGATGCTCCGAGAGAATAAGTTCCAGGTTGTCGAAAAGCGGCTGCATCCAGTGGGAAAGCTTTTCTTCTTTTGCGCCCGGAAGATATCCTATATCCTTCCCCATCGGTATCACCGGTCTGGAGACCAGCATCCTGCTGTAGATCCCTTCGTCAAAAATCTTTTTGAGTCCCGCCGCAAGAGCCAGCAGCGTCTTTCCCGTTCCAGCTTTGCCCACCAAGGTTACCAGAGAGATCGAATCATCGAGCAGGAGGTCAAAAGCCATCCGCTGCTCCATATTGAGCGGCTTGATCCCGCTGATGCTGCCAGGTAGGGGAAACACCATCTCTATCTCTCCGGTCTCCGAGTTGTAGCGCCCCAGAGAGGCTTCTTCGTGAGCCTTGTCCCGCATCATCAAAAATTCGTTGGGATAAAGAGTGGTGTGCCACTCCGTCCGCTCCTTCCGCTGGAGGGTCTGATAGGTCTCCAAAGAAATATCTGCCGTCCGATACCCTTGGTAGAGGTTTTCGATGTTGATCTTCTGCTTCTCATAATCCACCGCTTTCAATCCCACCGCAGTGGCTTTGACCCGGGCATTGATATCCTTGGAGACGAAAAAAACTTGTCGTCCCTGGTTCTGTAGGGTGAGCGCGGTGAGAATGATCTTGTTGTCAGGTTTATCGGCCACCAGATCTACTTCGATATCGTGCTGGTAGGTGAGCACCACCCGCAGTACCGAACCGTTTTCCATCTTGACGCCGCGGTAGAGGTCGCCCTGCTCCGCGAGCCCGTCGAGAAAGCGAATGGCATGCCGAGCGTTTCGACCCCGTTCGTCACTGTAGGTCTTCAGCTTGTCCAACTCTTCCAGAACCCAGAGGGGAATCACTACCTCGTTATTGTGAAAGGAGAGGATCGCGTCCGGCCTGTGAATAAGCACATTAGTATCGATTACGAATATCTTCACCCTATTGTCACTGCCATTCATATACTGCTCCGGGAGTGTATTTTCTTCTACTCTACACGCTCCCACCTCACTTTACCAGCGGGAAAGAAGAAAAAACAATACGCTGCTTGCGGTTCATTCAAAAATCGTCGCGTATAGGAATGGGCGCCCGTGATACTCTTTAAAGCAGCGAGCCCCCGCAGTTGCGGGGGCTCGCCATATCGTCGTGACTGCATGACAGCAGTATCAGCCGCCCTCTTGGGGCTGCGGCTACTTACGGTAGATCGGCCGCGGGGTGTAGTGAGTGTGCAGTAGCTTGTGTGACTTCTCGCTCATCGGCTCGCCGAGGTAGTCTTTGTAGAGCTGCTGAATTTGCGGGTTCTGGTAGCTCGCCCGCCATTCCGACTGCTCGTCGTCCTTGTAGATTCCGGCAATCCGCTTGGCACGAATTTCATCGGTGGTTCCGTAGGGCTGTCCCCCGCCGGCAATACATCCACCTCGACAGGCCATCACCTCGATAAAGTGCCATGGCGGCTCTTCGCCCGCCTCTTTGGCGGCCTTCACCTTTTCTATCACTTCGCTGACGTTGGCCATGCCGTGAGCGATCGCAACTCGTATTTTCTTACCCTGGATTTCGATCTCTCCCTCACGTACGCCATCCATACCGCGCACAGCTTCGATGGTCATGTTCTCCATCTCTTCGCCGGTGGCTATGTGGTAGGCGGTCCGCAGGGCGGCCTCCATTACGCCGCCGGTGTTGCCGAAGATGGTTCCGGCACCGGAGTAAGCCCCGATCGGGCTGTCCGCCGTCTCATCAGGCAGACTGTGAAAATCGACTCCCGCCGAGCGTATGAGCCGGGCAAGCTCGCGAGTGGTTAGCACCACATCAACATCCTGCTCCCCGGAGGCGAACATGTTCTCATCCCGGGTGATCTCGAACTTCTTGGCCGTACAGGGCATAATCGCTGCAGAGAAGATCTCTTTGGCACTCTTGCCGACGTTCTCGGCGTAGTAGGTCTTTGTCACCGCTCCCTGCATCATCATAGGGCTCTTGGCAGTGGAGAAGCTGGGTATCATTTCCGGATAATACTTCTCCATATAGTCGGTCCAGGCGGGACAACAGCTGGTGAGCTGCGGCATCTCGCCGTAACCTTCACTCAGACGCTTCACGAACTCGTTGGCCTCCTCCATGATAGTAAGGTCTGCAGAAAAGTTCGTGTCAAAGACCACATCCACACCGATCTGCCGCAGGGCAGCGTAGATCTTGCCGGTGGAAATCTCTCCCGGCTCGTAGCCGAAAGCCTCTCCGAGGGCCACGCGAACCGCCGGAGCGATCTGTACCGCCACGTGCTTGTCGGGATCGCGGACCGCTTCGAGGAAGCTGTGCGTGTCGTCCCGCTCGAAGATCGCCCCCACCGGACAGTGCGCAGAACACTGACCGCACTTGATACAGGGGCTCTCCGCCAGGGTTACATCACCGGCCGGGGCAATGCGGACATTTTCACCCCGGTCCAGAAACTCCAGCGCCCAAACCCCCTGCAGCTGCTGACAGACGTTGGCGCAGCGGCCGCAGTTGATGCACTTCTCGGGATTCAGCACGATGGATGGAGTGGACTCGTCCCAGGGCAGCTCCCGCCGCCGCTCCTCGAAGGGCTGTTCCCGGATACCGTAGTTGGCCGCCAGCGTTTGCAGCTCGCAGTTCTGGTTCCTGCCGCAGAAGAGGCAGTCGTTGGGATGGGTGGAAAGGATGAGCTCGATCACCGTTTTCCGGATCTCGTAGAGTTCCGGATCGTGAGTAATGATCCCCATCCCCTCGTGCACCGCCGTGGCGCATGCACGCATCATCTTGGGGCTGTTCTCCAGCTTCACCACGCAAATCCCGCAGGCCGCCCAGGCCGGAAGATCCGGGTGATAGCAGAGTACGGGAATGTTAATATTCTTCTTTTCCGCCGCTTTGAGGATCGTCGTTCCTTCTTCAACCTGCAGCGGCTCGCCGTTTATCGTTACGTTGACCATCTTCAATGTGGTTCCTCCTTGCTCTCTCTATCCGGTTACCGCACGTAGACCGCGTCGAATTTGCAGACGTTGTAGCATTCGCCGCACTTGATGCAGATCGACTGGTCGATCACATGCAGCTGCCGCCGCTCGCCGGAAATCGCATTGACCGGACATTTACGGGCGCACACGCCGCATCCGATACACTTGTCCGCCAGAATATGATAGGTGATGAGATCCTTGCAGTGTCCTGCGGGGCAGCGCTGATCCTTGATGTGGGCCTTATACTCGCTCGAAAAGTAATCCATCGTTGAAAGGATAGGATTGGGCGCCGTCTGGCCCAGGCCGCACAGCGAAGCCTTCTGCATCGCGTGGCCAATAGTCCTGATCTTATCCAGATCCTGCGTCTCTCCGTTACCCTTGGTTATCCGATCGAGGATGTTGTAGAGCGTACGGCCGCCGACCCGGCAGGGGGCGCACTTACCGCAGGACTCGTCGACGGTAAAGCCAAGGTAGAACTTGGAGACGTCGACCATGCAGTCGTCTTCGTCCATCACGATCATGCCTCCGGAGCCCATGATCGAACCGAGCTCTTGGAGGTGTTTGTAATCGATGGGCGTGTCCAGATACTCCCTGGTGATAACACCTCCGGAGGGTCCGCCGGTCTGCACCGCCTTGAACTCCCGGTCGTTCTGGATACCGCCGCCGATATCGAAGACGATCTCCCCCAGGGTGGTGCCCATCGGCACTTCGACCAATCCCGAGTTGCGGATTTTTCCGGTCAGCGCAAAGACCTTGGTACCCTTGGAGTCTTCGGTTCCGATTTTCGCGAACCAGTCGCCCCCCTTTTGTACGATGACGGGAATATTTGCCCAGGTCTCTACATTGTTGATGACCGTCGGCTGGTTGAATACACCCTTGGTAGCTGGAAACGGAGGCCGCGGTACCGGCATACCCCGCTCGCCCTCAATGGAACGCAGCAGCGCCGTCTCCTCGCCGCAGACAAAGGCACCGGCGCCAAGGCGAATTTCTATATCGAAATCGAAACCGCTGCCGAGAATATTTTCTCCGAGAAGGCCCAGACTGCGAGCCTCATCCATGGCAATCTGCAGTCGTCGAATAGCCAGCGGGTATTCGGCGCGAATATAGATATAGCCGTAATACGCTCCGCAGGTATAGCCGGCAATCGTCATTGCCTCGAGGATGGAGTGGGGATCGCCTTCCAGGGTACTGCGGTCCATATAGGCGCCGGGGTCGCCTTCGTCGGCGTTGCAGACCACATACTTCTCGGGATCCTCCACCTGCTTAGTGAACTCCCACTTCTTCCAACTCGGAAAGCCGGCGCCGCCGCGGCCGCGCAGACCCGATTTCTTCAGCTCCTCTATGATGTCATCCGGCTGCAGCTCAAAGAGGGTTTTCTCCAGCGCAACATAGCCATCCCGGGCGATGTATTCGTTGATATCCTCCGGGTTAATGGTTCCGCAGTTGCGCAGCACCACCCGGAACTGTTTCTGGTAAAACTCGATATCTTGGATCTGAGCCCGCTTCTTGCTCCGCTCCTTGTCATAGAGCAGCCGTTCGACCTCGCGGCCTTTCACCAAATGCTCGGCAATCAGCTCCTGCGCATCGTTGGGAACAACCTGCACATAGAATGACTCATCGGGAAGAAACTTCACGATAGGGCCCTGCTCGCAAAAACCGAAACAGCCGGTTTTTACGATTTGGACGTTCTCGCGGGCCCCCTGCTTTTCCGCCTCGTGTATCAGGTTCTTATAAATCTGGTCCGCCTTGGAGGATTCACACGCGGTGCCAGCACAGACAAGAATATAGTTCGTATACGCCATTACTCTTCACCCCCGTGAATGATGTCCGCCGCGGGTTTGTCAAAGATGTGCTCGTTGACCAGCTTTCCATTCTGGACGTGCTTATGAACGATTTTTCGCGCTATATCGGGATCCACATTCCCGTAGACAATATCCGGCATATCGGGTTTCCGCACTTCCACAGTGGGCTCGGCATAACACAGCCCCATGCAGCCGGTCTGGGTGACGCTCACGTTGGAGAGTTCTTGCTCGTCGAGCTCCTCGACAAAAGCCTCCAAAGTCTCCTTGGCCCCGGCGGCAATTCCGCAGGTACCCATTCCAACGATGATCTGGATATCTTTGTTATCGGTGTTCCGCTTATCGAGCTTCTTCTTCTGCTCTTCCCGCCGTTTTCGCAGTTCTTCAAGGCTCATTTTTCCCATACTTAACTCCTTTTCTTACTCGTTCCGAATCGTTTCCGATTGGTGAGACTCCTGAGACTTCAAGTAGTCCCGTAGGAGAGCGAGTGCTCCGGCGGTATCGAATCCGCCGAGCGCCTCACGCAACTCCGAGCGGGTGAGAGTATACATATTCTCTCCCTCGGAGCCGCGGTATTTTCTGTTGATCACCAGCTCATGTTCGCCCGGGTAGGTAAGGGCCGCGACGAAAGTAGCCGGCACATCCCCGATAGGGGGCGTATCTATATGGTCCAGGGCAAAGGTAAAGGTTACAGAGGTTCCCTCCTCTTTTCGCGAGTCGATCTGAAACTCCCCCCCTGCAAGCTCCACCGCCTGCATGAGAAAGGGAATTCCCAGTCCCGCCTTACGCTCCGCATGCTTCTTCCCGTTCGAATAGAACGGGTCACGCGCCGCCTCTAGTTCATCCTTCTCCATGCCGCAGCCGTTGTCGGAAACGTAGACTTCCAGCTGCCCGTCACTCTCGATAAAATCGAGGACGATCAAGCTCGCTTCGGCTTCCATAGAGTTTTGGAGAATGTCGAGAGCGAAGTCGCTAATCGTGCGGTGCATACTTCCTTCGCCCGTCCTACTCTTTCTCTTTCTGGTATTTGGCCAGAATTTCCGGCAGACGGTCCTTGGTCAGCTTCCCAAAGGTCTCCTCGCCGATTACGAGCACCGGCGCAAGTCCGCACGCTCCCACACAGCGAACCGCCTCTATGGAGAACTGGCCGTCATCGGTGACCTGGTTGGTGCCAACTCCCAGCAGTTTTTCAAGTTCCAGGAGAACGTCTTCCCCGCCCTTCAAGTAACAGGCGGTCCCCATACACACCTGAACATTGTACTTGCCCGGTTTGTTGAGCTTAAAATAGTGATAGAAGGTGAGAACCCCGTAGATCTTTGCCAGCGGCACGTCTATCAGGTCCGCAACCTTCATAGCCGCTTCACGGGGAACATACCCGAACTCATCCTGTACTTTGTGTAGAATCATAATCAGGTTGCCGGGCTTCTCCTTCCACGTCTCGATATGATCGAGCAGCTCCTGGGAGAAGGTAATGTCAACCTCATTCTTCACAGCCATGGAACCTCCTATAATACCGCGCCACAGCGCGGAATAATTCCTGATTTTTGTACATCCCGATAGTACCGAAGTACGCGGAAAAAATCAATAAAAAAAGAACTATTTATCGAAAATATTGTTCTGTTATCGGTTTTCATTTGCATATTTACCCCGTTAGGTGTACCATATTAATGTTTAATGTGATAATTATTGCGTAATATCGAACTACTTGAGTATTACAGTATGTAATTGTGAATGAAATACAAATATTTCTACAGTAAGAGCATGCTTGACGCATATCATATTATAACATATTTTGTCGTATTTGCCACAGAAATTATGGGGTCGTTTTCGCAACTACACAGTGATACAAAGGGGTAGAGAGACTATGAACAAAGACTTTATCTTACGACTTACAAAATACAAACGGCTGCTGTACAAACTCAAAGCTCTTGGATTCGAACGGGTGTTTTCCAACAATCTCGGCGATGCAATCGGGGTGACCCCGGCCTTGGTTCGCAAAGACTTCTCCACCCTCAGCTTGCCCGGAAACAAGCGGGGCGGCTACCACATCGACACGCTCATCGAGCGGCTGGATAAAATTCTTGGCCGCGACAAGCCGCAGAAAGTAATTATCGTCGGTTGCGGGCGCATCGGCACCGCCCTCATGGAGTACAGCGGGTTTCACAGCGACGGTATCGAAATCGTCGCCGGCTTCGACACCCATCCGGAAGCGGTGAACAACACCAGCGAAGTCCCCATTTACGGGATGGATCAGCTCGACCCCTTTGTCAAGGAGCACGACATTAAGGTGGGCATTATTGCCGTGCCGGATACCGAGGCCTCCAAGGTGCTCGACCGCATGATCAACGCCGGTATTCGCGGCATTCTCAACTTTGCCCCGGTAGAGCTCAAATGCACCCGCAACGACTGCCCGTACAGCGTGACTGTCCACAACGTCAATATCGCGCTGGAGTTGGAACATCTCTTTTATCAGGTCAATTCGAAAGAAGCGGAAGCCGAAGGGGAAGAGTTTCCGCTCACCGCCGACTCCGACAAGTCCAACAGTTAAACTATGGAGTCCTCGCTATCCTACCCTTCTCTCCTCCCCTGGGGCCTGACGGCTCTCTTTCTGGCCATCCTGCTGCTTGTAGTGGTCAGGCGTAAGCCCGCCGGCCGGGGGGTCGAACACCTCGAAGCACGTTTGGAGGAACTGGGGCGGATCTCCACCCGACTTGAAGAGCTCCACTCCATGTTCACGCTCCCCTATGTGCGGGGCGGGGTGGGAGAGACGCTGCTGGAGGAGCTGCTTCGCAACTGGCTTCCCGGCGAGGCCTTTGAGCTTCAGCACACCTTCCGTGACGGCGGAAGAGCGGACGCGGTAGTCAAAATGGGCCGCTATCGGGTGGCAATCGACGCCAAGTTCCCGCTGCAAAGCGTTCAGCAGGCGCTCGAAGTCCCCGACGAGGCGGAGGAGGATACCGACGCCCCCCGCGCTTCCGAGGGAAGGAACGAGACGAGCCGCAGCGGCGGCGGTTCGAATCGGGCCGGCCGTGCGGTTCCTCCCGCGGTGCGGCGCACGTTCTTAAAACACGCCGGGGATATCTCCGAGAAGTACATTCGTCCCGAAGAGGGAACCCTGCAGTTTGCCATCATGTACGTTCCTTCCGAACGAGTCTACTATCGCTGCTTTGTCGAAGACGCCGCCCTTGCCGGAGAACTGCTCCGCCTGCACGTGGTGCCCACCGGCCCCTCGGCCCTCTTTCTCTATCTCCAAACGGTGGCCTACGGTCTGCGCGGCTTTGCCATGCCGGAGCGTGCGCAAGAGCTGAACGCCACCCTTTACGAACTTCGCAAAGCAAGCGGCGGTCTGGCTAAAGACCTCAACACTGCCGCCGGACACTTAAAAAATCTCACCGGCTCCCTGGATGCGGTGGAACGGCGAGAGCGGAGTCTGCAGCGTATCATAGACCGTCTGGAAGAACAGGGCGGCGCCGGGTAGGCAGTCCGATCACTTCCCACCTTTCCCGACCAGGCGCAGCCGCAGCAGCAGCGGAAGATGGTCGGAGTGCCCCTCTTCCATACGGCTTATCCAGCGCAGCGGCCTCCCGTTCTCTCTCAGCAGCCACGGCTCCCGCACCACCTTGAACGCTTCGAACTCGAAGTCACTCTCATTCCAAAATGTTTCGGGCAGCAGTACATGGTCGACCGTCTCCCAGCTCCCGTCGTAGTAGTAGCTCCCCTTCCCGCCGGAGGCCTCATCTATCCACGGCGAATAGAGCACCGGAATTCCCTCAGCCGCGGCCCCCCCTTCCGGAAACGTTTCATCTCCGGTGACCGCCAGAACGCCGCCGACACTCCCGTTCCCAGCATCGTCGACCCCGCCGGCCGCAGCCGCCACTTCGGCGGCTGGCATCAAGGCTATAGGGTAGGCTCCGCCTATCCGCTCCCATTCATCGATATTCTCGTTCAAATCCCCAACAATGAGCACCTCATCCTGCCCGGGCATCGTAGACAGCTCTTCCATCCGGGCCGCCGCTACTGCGGCCGCCGCCCTCCGCAGCACTTCGGTCTCCTCCGCTCCTCCCACCTTCGATTTCCAGTGACAGTGGAGTACCCGCAGAGTCTTTCCTCCATAGGTGAAGACGAGCTCCATCAAAGGCCGCCCCGCCGGCTGCCCGTCCACGTTCACTCCGTGTACCAGCACTTGCTCAATAGGCAGTCGAGAGAGGCAGCCCAAATTTATTGCCGAATCCGGGACATCCGTCACCCCCGTATAGTGGTACCCTCCTCCACTGAGGTAGTGCTCCTTCAATTGTTCGAGGACATTCCGGTTCTCTATCTCCTGCAGAAGAATGATATCCGCTCCCCCATCCGGCACCGAACGCAGCGTCCGTGCCAGCGACAAGAGCCGCCGATGAAAAAGGCGCGTTCCCCACTCACCCCCTCCCGGATCGTACTCGTGATATTCCGTCCCGTTGTCCACGTCGTCAAACAGATTCTGTACGTTATAGCTAAGCAGGGTAATCCGCTCGCCCCCGGCCGTCCCTGGAAAACTGCAGCTGCAGCCCCCTGCCAGAATAGCAAGCCCGCTCAGGATAGCCACCAAACACACTCCGTTGGCTCCTCTCATTTCGCCTCCCAGCCCATACTAGGGCTGCTTAGGGGGCACTGCTTCAATCTCAGTGCAGAAACCCGGGCGCAAGCTCGTCAGGCGGATTACCGATTTCCTGGTACAAGCTCGTCAGGCGGATTACCGATTTCCGGGCCCAGCGCCGGAGGTACGCGAGGGCGGCATAGGTACGTGCAATTTTAAGAACGGTAGGCCGGTAGGATGGATAGCAGACAGCATACAAAATGCGCATTGACGCGACGGCCAATGCGCACATGCAAAGCTATGAAAGAGGGGAAAATATTACTCCAGCTCGCTGCGGGAAGTGACGATGCGGCTAACCAGCCCATACTCCTGCGCTTCCTCGGCATTCATCCAGAAGTCACGGTCAGTGTCCTTTTCCACTTTCTCGTAGGGCTGACCGGTCTCTTCGGATATAAGGCGATTGATCTTCTCCCGCATTTTCTCTATCTCACGGGCGTGAATTTCGATCTCCGTGGCCACTCCGCGGATGCCGGACAGGGGCTGGTGAATCAGGTAGTGAGAGTTGGGCAAAGCAATGCGCTGCTCTTTAGGGCTGGCAAGCATCACAATCGCCCCTGCGCTGGCTACAAGGCCCATTCCTACGGTATACACATCCGGTTTAATAAAGCGCATCATATCGAAGATGGCGTAGCCCGCATCGGCATCGCCGCCGGGAGAATCGATAAATATCTTCACCGGTTCGTCGCTCTTGGATTCCAAGAGCACCAGCTGGCGCACTACCCGCTCGGCCAGCTCTTTATTAATCTCCCCGGAGAGTAAGATGGTGCGGGTGTCCATCATCCGTTCCATCAAGACTTCATTGGGGCCCTGTTTTTTCTCTTCGCCGTTCTCTTCCTCGTTCAGCTCCGGCTTGCTCTCTATCATGTTCGTATCGCTCCTCGTGCGTTAGTATGCCGTGTTCATTCCCTTAAGAGAGGGAACGCAGGTTAAGTATACTAAGAAACGGGCCTGGAGAAAAGTAGTCGAGTAAAACATGGCCGGGAGAAGAGAAATTCTCCTCCCGATATTCCGCTCATCCGAGTTCCGAGACGGACGAGCACGCGTGGAGGTCAGACAAGAAGACCGTCTGACAGGGGTCCGCGGAAGCCGCAGACTCAGATAATCCCCTGCTTCTTCCCCACCTTGGTAAACGCCTCTATCGCGCGGTCCAGTTCCTCCCGCGTGTGCGCGGCGGAAAGCTGCACTCGGATGCGGGCCTGGCCTTTGGGAACCACCGGGTAGGAGAAGCCGATGACGTAAATCCCCTCCTCGAGAAGCTCCTCGGCCATAGCGCCGGCTTTCTGCTCATCGTAGAGCATCACCGGCACGATCGCCGTCTCCCCCGGAACAAGGTCGAAGCCGGCGGCTCTCATCTTTTCCTTGAAATAGTTGGCGTTCTTCATCACCTTCTTCGGCAGCTCCTCGGGATTGGCCTCTACGATATCCAGCGCCTTGAGCGTGCCGCCGGCCACTGCCGGCGCAAGGGTATTGGAGAAGAGGTAGGGACGGGAACGCTGGCGCAGCAGCTCGACAATCTCCTCCCGTCCGGACGTGCAGCCGCCGGAGGCACCGCCGAGGGCCTTGCCGAAGGTAGTGGTGACGATATCCACCCGGTCCTCTACCCCGTAGTAGGCGGGGGTACCGCGTCCACCGGGGCCGATGTAGCCGGTGGCATGCGAGTCGTCCACCATCACCAGCGCCTCGTAGCGGTCCGCCAGATCACAGATTTGATCCAGCTTTGCGATATCGCCGTCCATGGAAAAAACCCCATCGGTACATATAATCCGCCGCCGGGCGTCGTGCGCCTGCTTCAAGTACTCCTCCAGCTCGCCCATGTCGGAGTGGGAGTAGCGGTAGCGGTCGGCCTTTTTGGCAAGCCGCACCCCGTCGATGATCGAGGCGTGATTGAGGGCGTCGGAGATAATCGCATCCCCCTCCTCTACCAGCGGCTCAAAGACCCCGCCGTTCGCATCGAAACAGGCGGCGTAGAGGAGCGTGTCGTCGGTGCCCAAAAAGCGGGAGAGCCGCGCCTCCAGCTCTTTGTGGAGCTGCTGGGTGCCGCAGATAAAACGAACCGAAGAAAGGCCGTAGCCCCACTCTTTCATCGCCGTACAGGCCGCCTCGGTGAGCCGGGGATCACCGGAAAGGCCCAGATAGTTATTGGCACAGAAGTTGATGACCTCCTTGCCGTCCCCCACGGTGATGCTGCTTCCCTGCGGACTGGTCAGCACCCGCTCGTTTTTATATAGACCCTGCTCTTTCAGGGATTTGAGCTGCTCCTGCAGTTCCTTTTGTACCGCTCCGTACATAGCTCCTCCTTTTTCAGCTGTTTTGGCTGTGTTCCAGCCGTCCCTCGTCATAGCGGATTTTCAGCGTTCCCAGCATATCCCGGGTCATCATGTCCAGGTCGTATTCGGGATTCCATCCCCACTCCACCCGGGCGGCGTAGTCCTCCAGCTGGTTGGGCCAGCTGTTAGCCAAAGCCTGCCGCACCGGGTCGATGTCATAGTTGATCTCGAACTCCGGAATGTACTTGCGAATATAGGCGGCGATATCTTCAGGACAGAAGCTCATCGCCGACACGTTAAACGCGTTGCGGTGACGCAGCTTCATGGGATCCGCCTCCATGATGTCCATCGCCGCTTTTATGGCGTCCGGCATGTACATCATATCCAAATAGGTATCCCCCTTGAGAAAGCAGGTGTACCGTTTGTCTTTGATCGCCGCGTAGTAGATGTCAACCGCGTAATCGGTAGTTCCGCCCCCCGGGGGTGTCCGGTTGGAGATGAGCCCCGGATAACGAACTCCGCGGGTATCCACCCCAAACTTGTGGTGGTAGTAATCACACAACAGCTCCCCGGAGACTTTAGTCACCCCATACATGGAGGTGGGCCGCTGAGGGGCGTCCTGGGGGGTAAAATCCTTGATCGTGGTGGGTCCGAAAGAGCCGATGGAGCTGGGCGTGAAAACCGCACAGCCCTTCTCCCGGGCCACTTCCAGCACGCTGTACAGTCCGTTTATGTTGACATCCCAGGCAGCCTGGGGTTTTGCTTCAGCTACCGCCGAGAGCAGTGCAGCGAGGTGATACATAGTGTCGATGTTGTGTTTCTCTACCAGCTCAGCAAGTGTTTCGCCTTCACGGCAATCGAGAAGCTCAAACGGTCCGCTTTCTATCAGCTCGCGGTTGGTATCGTCCCGCACGTCGGTAATGAGCACGTGCTCTTTTCCGTAGCGCTCACGCAGCGCTTCCGCCAGCTCCGAACCGATCTGCCCCAAAGCTCCGGTAATTAGAATATTTTTCATACAAACAACTCCGGTAATTCAAACTTGACAATAATAGCGTATAGCCGAATACTACACATACAGGATCCCAAACTTCAGTTTTATATCGTAAACGCCCTCTGAAGCCGGGTCAAGCAAAAAAGGAGGAGTCATGGAGTCACACGAATCTCCGCCAATCGGCCGCAACATCAAAGCCATCCGGGAAAAACATCAAATGACGCTGAATATTCTCTCCGAAACTTGCGGCATCTCGAAAGAAATGCTCAGTCAGATCGAATCCGAGCAGGTAAATCCGACCATCGCCACCATCTGGAAAATCGCCCAGGGACTGGATGTGGACATCAACAGCCTGCTCACCGGGCAGGACCAGCTGCGCCGCACCTTCTCGGTCAGCCGCAAGGACGAGATCACCCGTCTGGACACCGACGAGGAGGGGGTCCATATCCGGGTGCTGAGCCCCATCTCGATGGCCGAGGATCTGGAGATGTACATGCTCACCTTTCAAGCCGGCCAGGCACTGCACTCCAAACCCCACTCGGTCCGCACCGAGGAGTTTTTGACGGTCCTCAAGGGGGCTATACGCGTCAAAGCCGGAGAGAACGAAGCGGAGCTCGAGGAGGGCGATTTTATCCACTACCATGCCGACACCGAGCACGTGATAGAGAACATTGCCGACGGGGAAACCCTGCTCTACATGGTGGTGCGCTTTCAGAAACGTCAGTACGAATAGGCAGACGGTTCGCCGCCGGCAGTCACGCGCTGTATATCGGAGGAGGCGCTACTCCCCATCCTGCTTCCGCTCGTGCTCGGAGAGCTGCAGCAGACCGTCCCGGAAGAGCCGCTCGCGCCGATACAAAGTGTGATAAGGAACCTCATACGTCTGTTCGAGCTTCTCCCGGCTCGTCAGCTCCTCCACAGTTCCCAATTCCACCCCTTCGCGAGGATGGAAGAGTAGGATACGGTTGGCATAGCGGCGCGAGATATCCAGCTCGTGTACCGAGTAGAGCAGGCTGATTCCCTGGTCGGCGGCAAAGCCCTGTAAAAAGTCCATCGCCCCCTCTTTTTGATGCTGTTCGAGCGCAAAGATGGGCTCGTCCATCATCAGCGTCTTCGAGCCGTAAAGCACGGCAAAGGCGATAATCACCCGCTGCAGCTCGCCCTTACTCAGCTCCTGTGTGCGCCGATTGGTTACATGGTCCAGCTCCAGCACCCGCTTCAGCTGCGGGATGAGATCCGGATCCTTCTTTTCAAAAAATCCCTGCTGGTGGACCATCTCCAAAAGCGCTCCCACCGGCTCCTCGGTTTCGAACTCCATATTTTGATAGATAAACGAGGCGTACCGGTTGCGCAGGGTCTCGTCCTGCAGGCGCTTCGTATCCTCATCGATAAGCCGTACCGAACCTTGCTGCGGCAAGAGTCGCCCGCCGGCAAGCAGCAGAAATGTGGTCTTGCCGCTGCCGTTGGGACCGAGCAGAGCGGTGGTTCCCTCCGGAACGGAGATATCGAGGCCGGAGAAGACCTTTGGCTCCTCCTCACCGTAGGCAAAGTGTACATCGGTAAAACGCAGCAACTCGTTCATTGTAATCCTCCCTGTACGGATATACACCACCGCGCCGGGCTCTGACAACACCTGACGATTGACAGCCCCGGCGGTTACGCGCACACTTATGGTATGATTGAGAGAAAACCTTTTGGCAGAACAGGACACGAGAGCAGCCGCGTTGTATTTGGCGGGGCCGCCCTGGGAGAGGCCACCCGGGAAGACGCCGACCGCACCCTGGCGCATCTCCTCGATTACGGGGTCAATCATATCGACACCTCCGTCACCTACGGCGACTCGGAGCGGCACATCGGCCGCTGGATGGCCGAGCACCGCAGCGAGTTCTTCCTGGCCACGAAGATCGACGCCCGCACCTACCGTGAGGCCCGACAGGAGCTCGAGCACTCCCTACGAGATCTGGGGGTCGATTCGGTGGATCTGCTGCAGATGCACGAGCTCGTCTCTCAAAACGATGTAGAGACGGTGCTGAGCGACAACGGGGCCATACAGGTTCTGCGGGAAGCAAAAGAGAAGGGACTCACCCGCTTTACCGGCGTCACCTGCCACGGATGGGAGGCCCCGAAACTGCATCTGCGCATGCTCGAGGCCTATGACTACGACTCAGTGCTTTTGCCGTTCAACTACGTGCTAGGCACGATGGATGAGTACCGTCCCCACTTTGACCGCCTGCGGGAGGAGTGCACCCGGCGGAACGTCGCCATGCAGACCATCAAATCGATCGCCCGCGGCCCCTGGGAGAAGGCTCCGAAGACCCGCAACACCTGGTACCGGCCGCTCGAGGAGCAGGAGGATATCGACCGGGCCGTACACTGGGTGATGGGCCTCCCGGAACTCTTCCTCTGCTCTACCGGCGACGTAGACCTGCTGCCGCGCTTTCTGGACGCCGCCGACCGTTTTCAGCAGGCACCCAGCCAAGAAGAGATGGAGGAGATGCGCAGCCGCCTTGGAATGACCATTATGCCTCGGGATCACTGGCCGCGGCTGTGGGACTGAACATCGAACTCAAGGACCGGGAAAACGGGAAAAAGGAGTTACCCCCGCAATGAGACGCCTTTCAATAGTACTGCTGCTTATGCTGCTGGGCAGCGTTTCAGTGAGCGCCCATCCGCATATGTTTATCGACACCTCCGTCACCTTCGAGTTCGAAGGGAACGCCCTCACCGGCTTCTGGATCGAATGGGAATTCGATGAAGTTTTCTCCGGGACCATCCGTCTCGATTACGACCGCAACCGCGACGGCTCTCTCAACGAGCGAGAGCAGGAGCTCATTCGGCGCAACGCCTTTGCCAATCTCAGCAACTACCATTACTTCACCACCGTACGTTACGGCGGTACGGAGTGGAAAGCCGACAAGGTACGGCACTTCTCCGCCTGGCTGGAGGACAAGCGCCTCTACTATCGTTTCTTCGTCCCCTACCGCATAGAGGTCAACAAAGGAACTGCCGATGCGGCGGTAGTAATTTTTGACCACACGTTCTACAGCGATATTGCCTATGTGGAGAATAATCCTATACGGGTCGAAACAAGCACGGAGCTTGCGGTCAACACCGACATCCGGCAAAATCGCGACAATCCTATCACCTATGATCCGATGGGAGGCCGCAAGCGCAACACCTCCAATCGAGTCGCGGCGGGGAAAGTGTATCCCTACGAAATCACCCTTACGATGAAAGCCCAATAGCATGGATCGCCTCCGCCTCTCCTCCCCAACGCATACCCGACGGACGCGCACGCTCTATTCAACGGTAGCCACGGCGACGGTGCTGTTGCTACTGCTCTGTTTTCCACCGGAAGCCTCAGGGCAGAGCAATCCCTTTATATCGACCGAGCAAAACGGTTCGGGCGCTGAAGCCGGGGAAGCGGCCGACCGTTCCACCAGTGAAAGAGGCTCGCAGAGCAGCGGGAAGAACGTTTTTTCCGATTTCACCACTTTCGGAGTCGTCGTGCCCAACTGGCTGACGGAGTTCCAGAGGACGCTCTACAGCCGCATCAGCAGCTCCTTCGATGCGGTTGACCGCTCAGGTTTTGCAAGCCCCGCCTTCCTGCTGCTGCTCTTTTTCGCCTTTCTCTACGGACTGCTGCATGCTCTGGGACCGGGCCACCGAAAAACGGTTCTCTTTTCCTACTTCCTCGCTCGGGGCGCTCCGGTACGCACAGGAGTGGCTGCCGGCTTAGGCATGGCTCTGCTTCACGGGGCGAGCGCCACCGCGGTAGTTTTAGTGATTTATTACCTCCTACAGGGAGCGCTCCTTGTAGGCCTGGAGCGCACAGAGCACGCGATGCAGCTTCTTACTTTCGGTCTCCTTGCCCTGTTCGGAGTCTTCATGCTGACTCGCACGTTTTTTCATCTGCTTTCCAAGCGCCACGGGCACTCCGATGCAACGGCCAAACAACCGGCCACCGGAAGAGGCGGCGGAGACCGCAACACCCTCGTACTGATCCTCCTCTCCGGCACGCTTCCGTGCCCCGGAGCAGCCACGATTCTTATCTTCGCGATTTCCCTCGGACTCCTGGAGATGGGCCTGGCGGTAGTCTTTGCCATGTCCCTAGGCATGGGGGCAACCCTCGCAGGGATAGCGATGCTTACCCTCGGCGGACGCAGGCTCCTCCTGACCTCCGGTGCTGCGGCAGGACGCTGGAGGAACTTTCTGCACCACGGGGTAGAGCTACTCGGCTACGCGCTGGTAACAGCCTTCGGCCTCCTCATGTTCCTTGCCCTCGCATGAGCGGCGCCGCAGGTCTCCCCAGAACAGCGTTTCCACACAGCGTTTTCCACCTGTTGGCGCGACGGCAAAGTTTGCCTATAATGTGGCCATGAAATCGGCACTCGTCGCCCTCGTAGGGCGCCCCTCTTCGGGAAAATCGACTATTCTCAACACCCTCTGCGGCCACAAGATTGCCATCGTGGCACCCACCCCGCAGACCACCCGCAACACCGTCCGCGGCATTCTCAGTGAAGAACGGGGGCAGATCGTCTTCCTTGACACCCCGGGTTTCCACGATTCACGCAAGAAACTGAACCGTCACCTGCGGCGCCTGGCGGAGTCCAGTCTGGAGGAGAGCGACATGGTGCTCTATGTCATGGACGCCTCCCGGCGTACCGGGCAGGAAGAGCACAGCCTCATGCAGCTGATTGCCAACAGCGGACTGCCGACCCTCGTGGCGCTGAATAAAACCGACCTTGGAACCAAACGGCTCGCCGATATGCAGGCTCAAGTCGCCGAACTGCTGCCGGAGGCGATGCTCTATCCGGTCTCCGCGAAAAAGGGAAGCGGTATACAGGACCTGAAAACCGGACTCTTCCTCCACGCTCCGGAGGGAGAGCTTATGTATCCTGAAGAGTACTACACCGACCAGGATCCGGAGTTTCGCATCACGGAGATCATTCGCGAGCAGGCGGTGATCCGCATGCGGGAAGAGCTGCCCCACTCTCTCTATGTGGAGATCGCCGACACCGAACTCGCAGAAGAGCAGCAGAAGCTCTGGGTGCGGGCGGTCATCTACGTGGAGCGGGAGTCACAGAAAGGGATGGTGGTGGGTAAAGGCGGTGCGATGGTCAAAGCGATCCGGGTAGGGGCCGAGCAAGAACTCGCCGAACTCTTTCCCTACACGGTGAGCCTCGACCTGCGCGTCAAAACCGACCCCAACTGGCAAAAGGACGAGAACGTGCTCGGCCGGCTGATTCACTAGGGCGGCCGTTCCTACGCGTAGCGGCGCAGAATCTCCAGCACCCGCTCCTTGCCGACGGTCATGATGAAGCCGGCGAGACGGGGCCCCTTGTCTTTTCCGATCAGCACCCGGTAGGCGGCACCAAAGAGCTCTTTCGGCTCGATTCCCGCGTCATGCGCCGCGTCGTAGATCGCCTGCCCCAGACTTTTCTCGTCGTGCTCCTCCAGCCGCTCCACTGTCTCGCGCAGCCCGCGCATCGCCGCCGTCTCCGCATCGGAGAGTTCGGTCTTCGGATCCTCGGCGGTCTGCAGCCGGAAACGGAAGTCCTCAGGAGCAAAACGGCTAATCCAGTTCCAGGCGCACTGTGCACGCACTTTGAGCCGGCGGTACTGCTCCTCAGTGAGATCGTACTGCCGCAGCACCGCCTCGACATCCCCGCTGTGGATCTGCAGCAAATTGCAAAGATGCCGAAAGGGGATCTGCAGCGGCATCGTCTCCGGGACGCCGTTTACCTGACTCAGCTCGTAGATGCGGCTCTCCTTCTGCCGCTTCTTCTCGCCTACCTCCTGTTCGCCAAAATAGATCCGCTCGCACTTGTCGTAGTCCTCGTAAATCTTCAGCACGTCCAGATCAAAGCTGATGGCAAACTCGCTGTTAGGCTTGGTTCCGGCAAAAAGGTAGCGAATAATCTCCGGCTGGTAGATCTCCAGCACCTCGGCAAGCCCCACGACTTCTCCGGAGGAGGAGGAGATCTTGCCGCCCCGGCCCTTGATGCGGACAAAGTCGTACTGAAAACTTACCGGCGCCTCACCGCCGTAGACCTCCGCCACAATTTTTTGGGCGGTATCAAAGGAGCCTCCCTCGGAGTGATGATCCTTGCCCGCCGGTTCGAAGGCGACCTCCTCCCGCTTCCAACGCATCGGCCAGTCGACCCGCCAGAGGAGCTTGACCGCTCCGGTGGAACGGAGATCCAGAGTTTCTTCCTTTCCGGTATCTTCGCAGCGGTACGTCAGCCCCCACTCGCCGTCCCAGCCCAGGACGGTGGTGTTGTCGGTATCGGTGAACGTGGAAAAGACCGTCACCGGCCACCAGTCCTCCGACAGCGGCTCGGTCCGGTGCTCGTTGAGGATCCGGCGGATCGTCTCACGATGTGCGAGGGCGGTACGGATTCCCTCGGCATACTCCGCCGCCCGGTAGCGGGAAGCCTGGTAGATGTAGTTCGGTTCCACACCCACCACCGGCAGCAGCGCCTCCAGTTCCTTCTCGTTCGCTTCGGCATAGCTGGAATACCCGGTCTTGGTGTCGGGCACCAGGGTAATCGGCTTGCGCAGGTACTCCGCCAGTCGCTCCTGCTCCGGCATATATTTAGGGACCTTTCGAAAAACATCGTAGTCGTCCCAGGAATAGATGAACTTCACCGGCAGGTCTCGGTCGCGCAGCGCCCGCACCACCAGCTCCACGGAGATGATCTCCCGGAAGTTGCCGATATGCACCGTGCCGGAGGGTGTGATTCCGGAGGCGCACACATACTCGTTTTTCTCGCCCTTGCGGCGAACTATCTGCTCGGCGGTTTTGTCCGCCCAGTGGTTGCTCTGTGTCTTCATAGAGTGCGATTATAGCGGGGATAGGGGCGCTTGTTCAATCCAGCTGTCCCCCTTGACGTCTGCACCCTTGTTGCCAGCCACCTTGTTACCAGCCACCTTGACGCGTTTGGGGCTGTGCGGAGGTTCTTCGCGCCGGTACCATGCCGGTACCATGCCGAAAGCGCGGGAGGGAGGAAAAGCTGTCAACGTTTCCCTCCTTAAGGCCGACAATCGAGATGCAGAGCGCAAGAGTCACGCGCTCGCACAGAGCGCACAGCGTGCACAGCTTGCAATTCGCTGTGCGGTTTATGTACACTGGCTAACGGGAGCGGTCCATGGTTCGAAACCTGCATCATCTTAGGCTGCACATACTTGCGTTTACCGTCTTGCTCGGATGTACCGCCGCCGCACTCTCCGCCGCGGAGGAATCCGGCTACGCAAGCTGGTACGGGGGAAAATTTCAAGGGCGCCGCACCGCCAACGGAGAGATATTTGACACCAACGAACTCACCGCCGCTCACAAAACTCTCCCCTTTGGCACCATCATAGAGGTGAAAAACCTGCAGAACGGAGAAACGGTACGGGTGCGCATCAACGATCGCGGACCCTTTGTCGAAGGGCGCATCATCGATCTCTCCCGCGCCGCCGCCCGGGAGATCGATATGCTGGGATCAGGAGTCACTCCCGTCTCGCTCACGGTTATACGGCGTCCCGACGGCTCGGCGCCGGAAGATAGCTCCGCTACCCTCCCTGAGGCCGATCAGCTGCCCCTCCCCGCGCTCAAATCCGACGCTCCCGAGGACGGGGCTCCCGGCGGACGAGTCAAAGCGGTCTCCCCCGCCTCCTACACCCTGCAAATTGCCTCCTTCTCCGTGAGGGAAAACGCCGAGGAACTCCGGAAGCGGCTTGTCCGCAACGGATTCTCCCCTTCTTTCGAGAGAAGCGCCTCCGACCACATCAGGGTCGTGCTCACCGGGATCGAACCGCAGCGGCTGGACCGGGTTACCGGGAAACTTTCCGAGCTCGGCTATTCTTCGGTCTTAGTGCGGGAAAAGTACAATTAAAAGCTATACGATAGCAGTGATTTCTCGTGGTTTTTGAACGCGGTGCGCGTTCACTGGCTGTGTGCGCGCTCGTTGGCTGTGTTCTGAGAGAAGCAAAGGGAAGCAGAGAGGAGTATGTTTTGCTGCACCGCAGTAAGCAGCAGTACAGTAAGTAACATGTGACGGATAACGAATACCCGACACATGTTACATGCTCGAGTCACTCAGTGGCTCTGAAACTCAGTGCGTATGGCCGTGGTCCAGTTCTTCCTGGCTAGGCTCACGTACTTCGGAAACCTTCACGTCAAAGTGCAGGTTTTGTCCGGCAAGAGGATGGTTGGCGTCCAAGGTGACGCCGTCGTCCTTGATCTCTTTCACGGTAAGAATCTGTGTCTGGCCGTCCTGGCTCTGTGCCTGGACCTGCATGCCTTCCTGCAGATTCTCCGGATCCTGGAACTTATCCTTGGGAACATCGATAATCAGGGACTCATCGTACTCACCGTAGCCTTCCTGAGGTTCGACATCGACCGACACTTCGTCACCGGCCTGCTTACCTTCCAGCGCATCTTCCAGTCCCTTAATAATCGTACCGTTGCCGAAAATAAAAGAAAGGGGATCGCGGTCCTGAGAGCTGTCGAGCACCTCACCCTGATCATCTTTCAGCGTGTAGTCAATGCTCACAACTTTATCTTTACCTACTTCCATGTATTCCTCCTTGGAATTGTTATTGATCGAGAGGGCCCGGCATGCATCGTCAAAAAAGATGTAGCCGCACAGCTAAAAGCCCTCGATAGTAACTCTATCAGATGGCCGGGCGTATTCCAACGGACCTGCGGAAGAGCAAGCACAATTTTTCGCCCTATTTCCCCTCAATTCGTCAATTTTTTGGAGCTTTCCCCTTTTCCCCCCGTAAAGTTTCTTAAAGGTCACCGACAGCATTAGTTTAATGCGATTGAGCTGATTGACTTCGCTCGCACCGGGGTCGTAGTCGATAGCGGTAATATTGGCGCCGGGATAGCGCTTTTTGAGCTTTTTTATCATCCCTTTACCGCTTATTTGATTGGGCAAACAGGCAAAGGGCTGCATGCAGACTACGTTGTCGATTCCCTGCTCGATCAATTCGATCATCTCGCCGGTGAGAAACCACCCCTCGCCCATCATTGCGCCGGCGGAGATGACCGGACGGGTGCGCTCTTCCAACGCTTCTATCCGCGGCGGGGCATCGAACCGGCGGCTCTCCTGCAGCGCCTGCCGCATCGCTCCATGTGGATGTCGGCCGTAAAGGAGCGGAGAGCCGACGGATCCAGCAGGCTGGTGCAGCTACCGGCGTCAGTCCGCTCCCGGGCCACCAATGCCGCTCCAAAGGCTCCCATAATGCCGGCTATATCGGGACAAACCGCCTCCCGACCGGTCACCTTTTCAAAAGCCCGCAGCACCGCCTCGTTGTGGAACGTTCCTCCCTGTACGATGATCCGCTCGCCGAGTTCTTCCGGGTCTTTTACCTTGATCACTTTGGTAATGGCGTTTTTGACCACCGAATAACTGAGGCCGGCGGAGATATCACCGATGGACACCCCCTCTTTCTGGGCTTGTTTTACCCGGCTGTTCATGAAGACGGTACAGCGGAAGCCGAGATCCACCGGCTGCCCGGCCAGCAGCGCATCTTCCCCAAACCGGCTTACCGTCATTCCGAGGCTGATGGCAAAGGTCTCGATAAAACTGCCGCAGCCGGAAGAACAGGCTTCGTTGAGTAGGATCTCGTTGATCACCCCGTCGCGGATACGGAGACACTTCATATCCTGCCCCCCGATGTCGAGGATAAAATCAACACCCGGCAGAAAGTACTCGGCCGCTTTATAGTGTGCCACCGTCTCTACCTCACCGATGTCCGTCTGCAGCGCCCCCTTCAAAAGCGCCTCGCCGTAGCCGGTGACGGTACTGCCGGCTATCCGCGCCCCCTGAGGAAGCCGGTCATAGAGGTCCTCCAGCATCCGAAGGGTCGACTGCAGCGGACTTCCGTGGTTGCTGTCATAAAACGAGTAGAGCAGCCGCCCCGCTGTATCGATAACGGCGGCCTTGGTAGTGGTAGAGCCCGCATCGATCCCCAAGTAGCAGTCGCCGGAGAACTCTTCCAGCTGCCCGCGCCGTACCCGGTTCTCCCTGTGACGCCTGCGCCACCCGGCAAGCTCTTCCCCGCTGCGAAAGAGCGGCTCCAGACGGCGGACCTCAAAGCTGACCGCCGACCGCAGCCCCGGCAGTTTCTCTCGCAACTGTCCTAAGCGCAGGAGCACTTCCTCCCCGGAAGCAATAGCCGCTCCCAGGGCGACGAAGTAGCGGGCAGTTTTCGCGGGAAAGATGACCTCCTCCTCAGAGAAATCCAACGTCTCTATGAACCGCTTCCGGAGTTCCGACATAAAGGAGAGGGGGCCGCCGAGGAAGGCCACCCGCCCGCGAATCGGCTTTCCTTGGGCAAGGCCGCCGATCGTCTGGTTGACCACCGCCTGCAGAATACTGGCGGCCACATCTTCCCGGGCGGCGCCCTCGTTCAGCAGGGGCTGTACATCGCTTTTGGCAAATACTCCGCAGCGGCTGGCTATCGGATAGATCATCGAGTACGAGCGGGCCAACTCATTCAAACCGTGTACATCGGTTTTCAGCAGCACCGCCATCTGGTCGATAAACGAACCGGTCCCTCCGGCACAGGTGCCGTTCATCCGTTGATCGATGCTCCCGTCGAAGTACGTAATTTTTGCATCCTCGCCCCCCAATTCGACAGCCACATCGGTCTGAGGGATGTAGGTCTCGATCGCCTTTGTCCCGGCGATTACCTCCTGGACAAAGGGGATGTCGAGCCATTCGGCAATCGAAATGCCGGCCGAACCGGCAGCCTTGAGAGTGATCTCCCGGTCGCCAAAGCTGCGGTAACAGTTCTCGAGCAGTCGAATCACGCTCTCTCTAATGTCCGCCTTGTGCCGGGCGTACTCACTGAAGAGCAACTGATCGCAGTCATCGAGCACCACGAGCTTAACCGTGGTCGAACCGATATCGAGACCCAATCTGAGCGGGGAAGTTGAAACACTGCTCATGCTTACTCCTTGCTCTATATCTTTTAAAATACCGGATCTTTTTACAATACCGGCACACAGGAAGCAAAAACATGTTCACTATAACAGTAGCATTAATTGGTGGCCGGTTAAAATTCTTGCAGGTGTATGATAGGTCTATATGGAGGGGGATGAAAACTTGCAAGAGTGCCGACAAATAGATATTGTTACTGCTATAATCTGATGAAAACCATGAAACAACTGAAAAACGTAATTCAGCACAAAGGGAAAAACCGCATCGAACGGAAGAATGCGGTCTTCAATACCATCAACTTTCTCTTGAAGCACAAAACCCGTGCTCCGGCACTACGACTTGCGCATACGATCTACACCTACTTCTTCCTGCCTCAATTTCAGACAAAATTTGCCATTAAGCCGCGTCCGGTGGTGTGGGTGGATCACAAACTGGATAAAAAGATTCCCTTCACACCGCGGCACGTAGAGACCTATCTGAGCTTTACCAGTCTATGGATCAAGTCGCTCTCTTTCATCTATCGTCAATTCGGCCGTCGTGCGCTGCCCGATATTATCGAGTTTGTCGGTGCCCTTGACACGCTCTACAAAGAAAGCGCCAAGGTCTACACCCGCATCCAGTCCACTACCGACCGCCCCCACGACGTAGGCGGGTTTCATTTCAAGGTCATCCACCTTTTGGACCCCCACCTGCACTGCATCCCCAGCCTCCACGTCTGCGTCGTAGGTTTTACGTACGTGAAGATCCACGAGATCCTCGCCCGACACACAGCTAATCTCGATGTCTACACGCCGGAACTGAACTACCTGTGGCAGCGGACGATCCACATTGCCGACAGCATCCTTCTGATCAAGCAGCACAGCGTCAACTGTGTCGCCGCCGGGCTCTTCACCCTTACCAGCGGCGACTACGGCTTTACCCACGACCATGCCCGCCAGGTGGTGCAAGCCCTTTTCACGCAACCGGGCAGAACAATTTCGGCAGGGGATGAAGTGCGCGGCTTCATCGCTTCGCTCTACGAGCAGTTCCTCGAAGAGCACCGGGAGAAATCCCCCTCCCAGGTGCTGCTCGATTTTCTCTATCACTATCCGCAGATCACCGGCAAGCACCCCGGCACCTCCCTGGCGGAGATGCGGGAATCCTGATTGTATGGTATAGTGCTATAGACAAACTCTTTTCTTCTAAGGAGAGCGCCATGAGTGAGCCGCTGTATTATCAAGACGCCTATATGCGCAATTTCACTTCCCGGGTTATCGAGAGCGACCCCGAGGCGGGAGGAATAGTGCTGGCCGAAACCGCCTTTTTCCCCGGCGGCGGGGGACAACTTCCCGACACAGGCACCCTCCGATGGGAAGGCGGAGAAGCAGCGGTAAGCGGAATGAGAAATGAAAACGGCCGCATTCTCCATCTTACAGAGGGGCCACTGCCGCAGGAAGGCGAGCATGTCGAGGGAGAGATCGATTGGGATCGTCGATACCGTCTCATGCGGACGCACTCCGCAATGCACGTTCTCTCCGGTGTGGTCTGGCGGGATTACGGGGCCCAAGTCACCGGCGGCAGCATGGATATTCTCGCCGCCCGCATGGACTTCGAGTTCGAAAACTTTTCCGCCGAACTGACACGCGAGATCGAGGCCCGGGTCAACGAGGAGATCGCGCAGGGGCGGAAAGTCCGAGCGTACGTACTCTCCCGGGAGGAGGCCGAAAAGATTCCCGAACTAATCCGAACCAAGGTCAATTTGCTCTCCCCCGAACTCCGGGAGATTAGGGTGGTGGAGATCGAGGGGCTCGACCGCCAGGCCGACGGTGGCACCCACGTGGCAGATATCGCGGAAATCGGCACCTTCTCCATTACCGGTCACAAGAGCAAGGGAAAGAACAACAAGCGCCTCAAGGTGGAAATCGGCGACGCGGAATAATTGCCCAGAAATCTTTTGCTTAGCCCGGCAGTGCCGAAAGTGCCGGCAGCTCCGCCGGGGCCGCTTTCGGGGCGCCTTTCCGTATATCCTTCATGTATCCGGTGATGCTATCCGGGAAGCTATCCGGTGATGCGGCGTGCGATTTCAGCCACCCGCGCGGATACCTCCTCCTCATCGATCGTCAGCAACTCCCGGCCCTCCATGAGCACGTTGCCGTCGCACACCACCGTATCCACGTCGGCAGCCTGAGCGCTGTAGACAAGGGAGGACAACAGATTCCCCTGCGGCTGCATATGAAGACCGTGATCGTTGAGGAGGACGAGGTCGGCTTTCATCCCTTCTGCAAGACGCCCGGTCTGCGGGTTGCCCAATGCATCCGCCCCGGCCTCTGCGGCCATAGCAAAGGCCTGCTCCGCCGGTAAAGCCCGAGGATCTCCGTATACTCCCTTCTGCAGCAGTGAGGCAAGGTGGAGCTCTTCCAGCATATTGAGATTGTTGTTGCTTGCCGAACCATCGGTCCCCAACACCACGCGAATCCCTTGCTCGAGCATTCGTTGCACAGGCGCAACTCCGTTGGCAAGTTTCAAGTTGCTCGAAGGGTTGTGGGCTACACTGACTCGCGGGTCGGCGAGGAGCTCGAAATCACTGTCATCAAGATGGACGCAGTGAGCGGCAAGAAGCCGGGGTGTATCGAACAGTCCCGTCTCACGGCCCAAGGCTATGGGTGTCATCCCGTAGGTGCTGCGGCACTGTTCCACCTCGCCCTTGCTTTCTGAGAAATGGATATGGACGCCAGAGTCAAAGCGCCGGGCTGCGGAGGCGATCTCTTCCAGTGCATCACGGCTGACGGTATAGATCGCGTGGGGAGCGAGTTCGGTCTGTATCCTGCCGTCGGCGCTTCCGTGCCACTCCTCGTAGAGAGGGCGAAAGCCCTCCTCGATTTTCCGCTTCGCAGTTTGACGGTCTTCGGCAGCCAGGCCGAATCCCAGATTCGCTCTGATCCCGGCTACTTCGACCGCCTTTCCCACCATTCCCATATGAAAATACATGTCCGCACAGGCGGTCACTCCGCTGCGTATCAGCTCCCCGATGCCCAGCAGCGCTCCCCAGTAAATATCCTCGGGGCTCATCTTCTCTTCCGCCGGAAAAATCTTCTTCTGCAGCCACTCCATCAGCGCCATATCGTCACCGTAGTTGCGCAACAGCCCCATCGAGAGGTGCGTGTGTGCATTGGTGAGCCCGGGAAGGGCAATTTTCCCGTCCGCCTCTATAATGTTTTCCGGTCTGAAATCCGCCGGAACACTGCCGACACTCTTTATCGTATCGCCTTCTATGGCAATGCTGCCGTGTATGACCTCATATCCGGACTGTCCCTCTTTGAGTATACGACAATCTTCGATTACCAGATCCATATTTTCCCCCTGTGCCCTTCGTACTATGTCCTTCGTACTATGCCCTTCTAAGTATAGTAAAAACCCTTTCATATGCACCAGGGCGGCGGTAATTTCTCCGGGAAAGCTCCGTACAGCAAGCCGCTCTTTCCCTGCATCTGTACTTCGGTTACAAAGGTGATGGCTGCAAGAATACAGCCAATGTTGACACGACACACCGATTCCCTATATATTCGCTCTAGAGTCGGGCCTATAGCTCAGCGGTTAGAGCACTTGACTCATAATCAAGGAGTCCCAGGTTCAAATCCTGGTGGGCCCAATAAAGGGGCGCTCCCTCACGGAAGCGCCTTTTTTCTTCTTTAGCAGTATTTGCATCGTGGGTGATTGGCCCAGAACCGTGGGTGAAAATCCTGGCCTGGCCCAGAGAAGCACTGAAAGCAATTCTCATAGTACTGCATGCATGGTATGTATAGAGAAACTTGCGACGTCGCAAGTTTTACTCCACAGCCGTTACCCGTAATTGGGGTACTCAATTGGGGTACTCAATTGGGGTACACAAACTTCAGAGTCTTTTCCAATCGGGTTCCTTTTAGTCCCAGTTGTTCGAGCCTTTGAAAAACTGCCGCAGGAAGCCCTTTTTCTTAGTGCCCTCTTCCCGGATTGAAACATCTCCCAGGAGGGAAAATCCCTCTAAGATGCAGGTTCCCGGGAGGTCTTCGAAACCTCCTTCCTGCTGTATCTGTTCCTCATTCCGGATAAGCTCGTAATCACCGAGGAAGCCCTTCAATCGGTTGATGACGTTCATACCTCTGGGGATAATGACGCGGGTATCTCCGATAAACGAATACAGCTTTATACGTATGGGCTCTTCACAGTGTCTGAATCGGCGGATATCGATATTCACATCCCCCAATATGGAAAGGGTTTGAATTCTCTTCCCGGAAAAATCCTCTGCGGTAAGGTGTCGATCACCGATCAAGGTGATTTTGGTATCATCATGCGCCTCAGAGCTATCCGTTTCTATGTCACTACCAATGTCACTATTAATATCCCGGCTTGCCAACTGTCGATGGCTCGGAAAATCGTGGACAAGGTATTCGAGGTCCTCTATGAACTCGGCTTTATAGGCCAGCTCGAGGCGCTTTTCATATTCATCCAATTCGAGCTTATTATCGGCATAGGCAGTTTCGAGACGTCTTAGTATTGTATCCCTGAACTCCGGGACACCGTATTTTCGCTTGTCCGGTAGATTATTCGACACTGTTTGCTCCTTTATCCAAGGGACACCTTTTCACTTATACAGCCGCGTCACGAATACACTGCGGTAATCGACGTTACCCTATTATTGACCTTTCGTTCCAGTATTTCAATCATTTTGCTCAACCGCCCTAGAGAAATCGCCCCGGCTGTGCTCTTTCAGCGCCTTCAAGACCTCCTGGAGAATGTTGACCATATACACGGACCGCGATCACAACAACACATCCTCGAACCACATATGCATGTTCCGATTTTTGTCATCTTGAGTTCTTACATTTTATGTGATATACTTATTATGTGAAGGAGGCTCACATGGCAAACATCACGATGAGTCTCGACGAGGAACTCATTAAAAAGGTGAAGAAAATCGCGGTAGAGAAAAACACCACCCTCACGGGACTGGTGCGGGAGTATCTCACACGCATAGCGAGGCAGGAGGAGCAGCGGCGCGAAGAAGTGATTGACGAACTCTCCCGTATCATGAACAGCTCCTCGGTGCACATAGGAGAGGCCCGTTGGAGCAGAGACGAGCTTCATGAGCGATAGGTATTTCCTCGACACCAACATCATCGTGTATGCCCATGACAGCTCGTATTCGGAAAAGCAGCTCCGCTCCCAGGAACTCATTTTCGAGGGTATGCGTCAAGAAAATGTCGTTATATCCGCCCAGGTGCTAAGTGAGTTTTTCGTGACGGTAACCCGGAAAATAGCAACCCCACTTCCGATTCCGACGGCACGTCATGTACTTTTGCTTCTTTCGCACCTTTCTGTGGTCGATATTGACAGCGACATCGTGCTCAGCGCTGTTCGTATGCAAGAGCAGTTTCAATTGAGCTACTGGGACGGGATGATCCTGGCTGCAGCCGAACGAATGGACGCCGGGATTCTCTACTCCGAAGATTTTTCTCACAATAGGACCTACGGATCAGTCCGCTGCGTCAATCCGTTCCTGTAATCCCTTAGCCTGTAAGAGAGGGATCCGAAAGGGAGAAAATGCGTATGAGACAAAAACAGAAATGGACCCCTGAAAAGATGCCGGATTACACCGGCAACGTTATAGTAGTTACCGGGGCTAACAGCGGACTGGGTTTCGAAGCGGTACGCGAGTTCGCCCGCCGATGGCGGCCTTGCCTTCACTAACCTGGCAGAACATTTGCAGGACCGCTGGTATTTCAAGGCAGCAACCCCGCTGCTGAAACTTCTCGGTCAGAGCGCCCATATGGGGACCCTCCCCTCCCTCAGGGCTGCCTCCGATCCGGAGATACAAGGCGGCGAGTACTTTGGCCCCGCGGGATTCGGTCAGCTGAAGGGCTACCCCGCGCAGGTCACTCCCGCAGACGCTGCCCGCGACGCGGAGGCGGCAAAAACGCTCTGGAGCCGCTCGGAAGAATTAACCGAGGTTCGGTACCTTCCAGCCTCGGAGCTAAACCGCTAAACAGCCGCTCGGCGCCGGGGATGTATTTGGCACAGCACCGGGGGATACTCGGTCCATAACCGACAACTATACCCCAGGTTCCCTTCGTGCTATACTATGGGAGTAGTCCTATGCAGAGGAGTAAGCGATGCAGATAACCTACCTTGATGGTCCCCGGCTCAAACGGGCCCTCATTGCCGGCAGCCGTAGAGTCTATAAATATAGAGAACAGCTCAATACGATCAACGTCTTTCCCGTTGCCGACAGCGATACGGGAACCAACATGGCCGGCACGATGCAAGCCATCGTTGCGAATATTGCCGACGGCAGGAAGCGCAGTCTCACTGTGGTGAGCAAGACGGCGGCGGATGCAGCCCTCACCGGAGCTCGGGGAAACAGCGGTACCATCCTTTCGCAGTTCTTCTATGGAATTGCCGAGGGGATCGAAGAGATCGAAGGGAAGAGCCGCATTACCACCGACGTATTCAGCCGCATCGTCCGCAGGGCGGTGGATTCCACTTACAACGCCCTCGCCGAACCGGTGGAAGGGACGATTCTGACGGTGCTCCGGGTCTGGGCGGACACGATCGAGGAAGGCAGCAGAAAGACCGGCGATTTTGCCGCCCTCTTCTCCGATTCGCTCGAACATGCCAAAGAGGCGCTTCGTAATACCCGCCGCAAGCTCCCCGCGCTCAAGCGCTCAAAGGTAGTCGATGCCGGAGCGCTTGGTTTCGTACATCTGGTAGAGGGGATCGTAGAGTTTATCGAGCGGGGAAAAATTCGCGACATCGAACAGCTCGCGGATATCGGTTCCGACGAGACTCCCCGGATAAGCGAAAACGCCGAAGAGATCACCTTCCGGTACTGTACCGAATGCATCATCGAAGGCGAGCACATTGACCACGGCGATCTGCGGCTGCGGCTCGCCGAACTGGGCGATTCGCTGATCGTCGCCGGCTCCTCGGCCAGGGCAAAGGTGCATGTACACACCGACGATCCCGGGGCTGTGTTTCGCATTGCCGAACAGCAGGGGACGCTTCGCCACCAGAAGGCTGACGACATGCACAAGCAATACACCGCCGCCCACTCCCCCCACGCGGAGACGGCCCTGGTGATCGACTCTTCCTGCGATCTGCCGGAGGAGTTTCTGGAGAAGAGCTTTGTGCACATGGTCCCTGTCAAAGTCATCTTTGGCGCGGACAGCTACATCGACAAGGTAGCTCTCAGTCCGCAGCAGTACTATGAACTGCTGCGCACCCGCCGGAACGAAACCGCGACCACCTCCCAGCCGGCTCCCGGGGATTTTGAGAAAGTTTTCTCTTTCCTCACCGATCATTACCGGAACATTGTCTACCTCGGTCTTTCCGAGGCGCTGAGCGGCACTATTGACTCCGCCCGCAGCGCTCTAGAACGAATTCCCCGCAGAGAGGACGTCCACCTCTTTGACAGCCGGATGGCCACCGTGGGCAGCGGTCTCATCGCCCGACGCGTCATCGAGGCGCTCGAGGCGGGGAGGCCCTTTGAAAAGCTCCCCGCTTTGATCGAAGACCTGGTGGCGCGCACCCGTTTGTTGATCGCGATCCCCTCTTTGGATGCGCTGCTGCGGAGCGGGCGGCTCGGAAAAACAAAGGGTCTCGTTGCCAAGCTCCTCAACCTGCGTCCGCTGCTTACCCTCGACGCCCGGGGCCGGGTGGTCAAAGCGGCAATGATTCGAGGCGCCGACGCCGGCCGGGAAAAACTTATCGCCCTGCTGCGCAGGGAACTCGGCGATGGGGCCGTGACTGATTTTGCTATCGGCCACGTCGATGCCGAGGAGACCGCCCGGTGGTTCAAGGAGCGTATACAGCGCTATTTTAACCCCGCACGGGAGGTATACTTCACCGACGCCTCGCCGGCCTTGGCGACCCACACCGGCTTTGGCACGGCGGCGGTCGCCTATCTCATCCCTTCCCGCGAGACAGCAGGCAGCGGCGAGGAGACTTCATGACCGCCCTGCATTGTATCCTCGTCCTCCTGCTCAGCTACCTGGCCGGCTCGTTTCCCACCAGCATTGTCGTGGGCCGACTCTTCTTTCGCACCGACATACGCGCGCACGGCTCGGGCAATGCCGGCGGCACCAACGCGGTACGAGTGTTCGGATGGCCCGCCGGCGGGGCGGTGATCCTGACGGATCTCGCCAAAGGGGCTGCCGCGGTGCTGCTGATCGCCCGGCTGCCGCTTCCGGGCGGCAGCGAGGCGCCGCTGCTTCCGCAGGATGCGATGGCCCTGGCCGCCGGGCTTGCGGCGGTGGCCGGCCACATTTGGACGGTCTTTGCATCCTTCCGGGGTGGGAAGGGAGTTGCCACCGCCGGAGGCATGGTGGCGGCGCTCTATCCGTTCGGATTTGGCGCGGCGCTGGCGATCTTTGCCCTGGTGGTCATGATCTCCGGGATCGTTTCGGCAGGCTCTCTGGCGGCGGCGCTCAGCTTTCCCCTTGTGCTGCTCCTGTTAGAACAGGCGGGTGTCTCCGCGACTTCCCCTCTGCTCCTGTGGGTCTCCGTTCCCATCGCCCTGCTGATCGTCTACACCCACCGCTCCAACATCGTGCGGCTGCTGCGCGGCGAGGAGCGCCGCATGTTCGGAAAACACCGGTAGCCGCACCGGCGGTCCATCGATTATAGTCTCCCGGGAACCAGATGGAAATCGAAAGCAGCCGTCTGACACTACGACCCCTCTCCCGAGGCGAGCTCCACGAACTGTTAACCGGCGCTCCTCCCGTACTCGCGGAGGTTGACACCGCCGCCTTTTCACTCTCTCCCGTTCAGCAACGAGCCATCCGCATTAAAATGGATAAGCTGAAAAAGGCCGCCCCTGAGGAAGCGGAATGGTACACCTACTGGCTCATTATTCGCAGCTATGACCGCACCGCCATGGGACTGGCGGGATTCAAGGGACTCGGGGCAGACGGCACCACCGAGATCGGCTACGGTATCGCCCCCCGCTTTCGCGAACAAGGCTATATGCAGGAAGCGATCATGCGCCTCCTCGAATGGGCCGCAGCAACCGGAGCGTGCAGCCGAATTACCGCCACCGGCATAGACAAAACAAACACCGCCTCACGGCGGCTCCTCGAGAG
This sequence comes from uncultured Spirochaetaceae bacterium, assembly GCA_964346455.1. Lineage (GTDB taxonomy): Bacteria > Spirochaetota > Spirochaetia > DSM-16054 > Sediminispirochaetaceae > CAYFUX01. The sequence continues at coordinate 8,048 of CAYFUX010000004.1, read as the reverse complement.
TTGCGGTTTCCGCCGCACCGCAGAGACGAGGCAGACCGTCACCTATGCACTGCCGCTCGGCAGAACTCACGCTTCCCGCTGAACGACAGCTGTGATATGGCAGAAATCTAGCGCAGGTCGGTTGGAGATATAGCGGAGATCGGTCGGAGGATAAGAAGTGCGGCTGCGGCCTGCCGTTGATTTGACTTTTTCCCGTTCTCCGCTATACTTATCCTGCCGTTGTGCGGTGCAGCGCCGACGGTTACCAAACGACAAAGAGTCACACGAGGTTCAGGGGTATGTTCTATCTTCTTCTGTTTGTATTGCTTCTTTTCACCGCCGCAACCGCGGCGGGAAAACTGCGGTGGAAATTTTCGACCGCTGCGCTTCACAATTCACTGGAAGGGGGCCGGACGGCACCCGCTTCGACCCGCTACGATCCGAAAGAGCTGGACCCCCTCCCGGCTCCGGTGCAGCGCTATTTTCGCAAAGTCCTGCAGGAGGGTCAGCCGATCATTACCGCCGCCGTCATCGAGCAGTCAGGCACGTTCAACATGGGTAAAACGATCGAACGCTGGAGCACCTTCACCGCCCGGCAGCACGTCCTTACCAGCCGGCCGGGATTTGTGTGGAATGCCCGCATTTCCATGCTCCCGGGAATCCCCGTGTTCGTGCACGACGCCTACACCGCGGGAGAAGGACTGCTGCGCGCCGCGTTGCTGGGCTTGATCAACGTGACGGAAAATCGCGGCGGCCGACAGATGAACGAAGGGGAGCTGCTGCGCTATCTCGCAGAGGCTCCCTGGTATCCCACCGCGCTGCTGCCGAGCCAAGGAATCGCCTGGGAGACGGTGAACGACAGCTCCGCCCGAGCGACACTCCGGGATGGTGATACTACCGTCTCTATGCTCTTTCACTTCAACGAGGATGATCTAATACAATCCGTACGTGCCGAGGCACGGGGACGTGAGGTACAAGGGAAGTTTGTCCCCACCCCCTGGGAGGGGACCATGAGCGGCTACGATTGGCGGCAGGGGATGCTCGTTCCCACCGAAGGGGAGGTAGCCTGGATTCTGCCGGCAGGCCGCAAGCCCTATTGGCGCGGCCGGCTCCTCGGTTTTCGATACGAGTTTGCCGCATAAGGGGCCGGAACACATCTGGACAGCCGCGGGATGGCGTGCCACTCTGTATCGTGGATGAGAGTTTACAGTTTACGGAGAGATTAAAGTCTAAGGAGGAAGGAGTTCCTTCCATGCGTATTATCAATGCTCGCGAAGCCCATATTGACGGGATTCTCCCCCTTTGGCGGGAGATGCTGGAGAACCAAAAGTCGTACAGACCCGATCTCGAGATATCGGAGAATGCGGAAGAGAGCTTCTCCGAATATCTTCGGGAGCTGATACAGGACGAATACTCCGCCGTATTCGTGGCTCTGGAGGAAAACCGGGAAGACGATGCAGACGATGCCGGGGGGCAGAACGCCTCGGAGGAGGAGCCCGGGGAAGAGAACACGGAAAGCACCGATCAAACCGATCGAACGGAACACACCGATCAATCAGCGGCAGGGTCGGCGGAATCTGCCCCCTCAAATCCTCCCCTCGGGTACATCATCGGACGGATCACGGACTACCCGGATATTATTCGGCTGCAGCGCTGCGGTTATATTTCAGATCTATCGGTCAACTCCCAATGGCGGCGACACGGAATCGGCCGCAGCCTCGTGCAGCGAATGTTTGCCTGGTTTACCCGCAACGGTATTTACCGAGTCGAACTCAGAGTAGCCCACGAAAACGAAGCTGCCAAAGCCTTCTGGCACAGTCTCGGGTTCTCACCGCATATGGATCTAATGAAGCGCAAGCTCTGACCGCGCAAGCTCTGACCGCAGGCGGCCTTGCTTGCCAATTTTAGCAAAGTACGCTATCTTCGGCACAGGATGAAGCGAACCGACAAGGCGGTGCCGCAGAAGCACCTCCCCTTCTTCAAGCTCATCGATGCCTGTACAACGCAGGGCTGTCCTCTCTGCACGTTGCTGCACGGTGATGAAGCGCAGTACTTTGATTCTCTCTTATACGAGCGGGTGAACGACCGGCAACTCAGAGCCCGGTTCAACGCAAGCAGAGGCTTTTGCGGCTATCACGCGGACTACCTGTGCGAACTGCGGGACGGTCTGGCGGTAGTGCTGTTATACCGGCAGGTGCTGCGAGACGAACTGGACCGGGCACCGGCAACCACGGAGAAGCTTTGCCCGGCCTGTGAATACCTGCAGGAACGGGAGCAGCACTGGATAGGGGTACTGGGGCGGTTTCTCCACGACGAGGAGCTGCAGACGGCCTTCACCCGCAGCGGCGGTCTGTGCCTGCCGCACTACCGGCGCATGCAACACGAGTTTCACCGCCTGCCAAAGTGGTTTGCCGAATACAATGAAGGGCAGTTCGAACGCTTGTATGAGTCGGTCAACAGCTACATAGATGCCAGTAATTTCACTTCACACAGTGGTCAGGAGAACGAAAAAAAACCCGGCAGGGAGACATATACACAGTTGATCGCCACACTGTACGGCTTTCGCGGCGCCCCTGGTTCCCGGAGCGCAAGCAGGATTAAGAGGAAACACGATCAAGGAAACGGAAAGGGCGGCGGGGGAAAAAACACGCTCGGCAAAGTGCTACGCAGCGTTTTCTCCGGAAAGAGCCGATGAGAAGCACGACAAAACGCTCGCTTAACGTCTGCTCACCGGTATGTCCTTCTCCTTCAGCATAGCGACAATTCCGTCTTCACCTATCAGATGTCCGGTTCCTACCGCGACAAAGTGAGTGCCGGGCTCCTCTAAAAGCTGTTCTATGTCCGGCAGCCAGCGTCTATTGCGCTCTACATATACAGTTTCGTAGAAGGAGCGGTTTTCCTCCCTAGATTCCAGCAACAGGGATTTCAAGTCCGAAAGATCGGCGCGGAGCCAATTCTCATTCAGACGTTTGAACAGCTCCTGCATTTCATCCTGTTTTTCAAGGGAATCCCTCAGAAAATAGCTTGCCTCCTCCCGGTTTAGCTGAGAAAACATCTCTAACTGTTCACGAAACGTCTCGAGCTGGCGGATTTCCATCCCCCGTTTCCGCGCTTTTTTCAGGAGCTGTATGTCTACCCCGTATTTTGAATGAAATCCGGCTTGACGCGCAGCAAAGCCGGTTGCGGTCAGTCCGGCATACCAGGGTCGCCACTGCTGAATCACACGCTTCGAAACTCCAGCCGGCTGCAGCAGTTCCTCGAGGCGCGTCATCTGCTGTTCAGTGATGATATCCGAAAGCTTCTGGTCGCTCGGCAGAATCGCAAGTTCTCGTATACTTGCAACTTGTTCTTTTCTGGAAATTGCGGAGGTATTCACCTCTACGATCAGCGTATCCGAAGAGCGAAAGGCATCTTCTATCGCCCCTTCGAACCATTGAATCTCCTCGGTCATCAGATGGATCGTACCAAGGAAGTATACCGTGCTTTGCCCTTCTTCCGCTTTCCAAAGTGCCGGCCTTTCTTGAGCAGCGATAGAAACTCCCTGCAGCAGCAAGAGAACTCCCACTGCAAGGCTCAGCAAAACGTAACGGGAACGGATAATGTGCTGCATACGTACTCCAGTCTGTCTAGGGTAACGAACAAATTTATATTTTCGGTGCCCGGAGGAACGCAATACCGTAACCAAGCCTTTTCCTCCGCTGCATTCATTTTGGCTTTTGTATGCGAATATAGTCGATATAAGCGGTGGCCGACTCGCCGGTGTTGTCCGTATCGCCCATCACCGCCCGCTTTCTTTCTGGCATTGCCCCCCTCGAGCACCTTCTCAGCGCGCCAGCGGAATTCCAGAAACGGTGTTTGGTAGATGTCGAAACTGCGTTCGAACAGCAACCCCGAGGCGGCGTTGTCGCTTTTGATCCGTAGCACACTTTCGCCCTCCAGTTCAACGGCGCTGTAGCTCGAGTGACGTTCGATATCATCAAACTCCAGGGGCTCCCACCCTTCGAGACTGCGGAACTCCAGGTTCAGCTCCTGCGCCGCCAGCCCGCCGATGCCGACACACAGCAAAAACAGTGCCGCCCCTCGTCGTAGTACCGCCATAACTCTCCTCTATTCTCCTAAGCTTATTAGTACTACCAGGATAATGAGCGCCGCACAGCAGTGCAAAGGGTCGGATTGGTTGGAACTGCCGTCAATGCGTAACCGAAGCCGAACCATCGAAAGAACACGAAAATTCGGCAGGAGACACAGATATTACCTATTTGCACATATAGAGTATGGTATACTGGGGAGCACATCGTTTAAGAAAGCGGAAGGGCTGCAATGATCAACGTACTTGTGATAACCGAAGATCCGGATGTAATCGAGTGCATGCACCGTTCCTGTGAGCACTCCTCTACGATGCAAGCCGACTATATAGGCGGCGGTGATACGCTAGTGGAGGAGTTGAGCACGCACAGAGAGCGCTACGATGCGATAGTAGTCGACTGTGCGGCCTTACCGTCCGATTCCGCGGCGGTGTATCGGAATCTCGAAGAGCAGGCGGTGGTCACTCTCGCCGAACACCGCCACATTGATTTCGCAAAGAAGCTGCTGGAAAAGTATGAGGCCCGCATTCTGATCAAGGATTCCGAAGGCAGCTACCTCCATTTGCTCGCCGCTACACTACGCACCGTTCTCAAGGAAAAGGACCGCAGACTCTCCACTTCGGAGTCGATCAACGTCGCCCTCCGGCGGCAAGAGGAGCTCCTACAGACGATTCCGGATATCGTCTACAAGCTCGATCCTGACGGCCGCTTCGTCTATATTAACCGCGCAGTGGAGAGTCTTGGCTACAGCCCGCAAGAGCTCATTGGTAGCCACTTCACTACCATCCTCATGCCGGAGGAACGCACCCGGGTCAGCCGTCGTGCTCAGCTGAAACGGCTTTCCGGTACCAAGACCGGTCCGGAGGGAACGCCCCTGCTTTTTGACGAGCGGAGAAGCTCGGCCAGGAAAACTCAGGGGCTGGAGGTGCGGCTACGCCGTAAACCGCAGAATAAAAACTCCGAAGAACCGGCGGTCGGCTCTATCATCGCCTACGGGGAAATCTCCGCCACCGGCCAATACACGCGAGAGCGACAAGAGAAGATTTTCACCGGCACGGTAGGCATTATCAGAGATATAACCCATCGAAAGAAGTCCGAAAGCCTCCTGCACCTCTTCTCCACGATTCTCGAGCAGAGCCCTGCAGGGATTTGCATCATCAACAAAGACGGTATCCCGGTGTACGTCAATCCCTATTTTGCCCGCTTACACGGTATCCGATACGATCGACTGGAAGCTACCTCGATGCGGGAGGTGTGGGACCGAGCTTTTCCAGAAGCGCCGGACTTTGACACCGTCACCGCAGAGGTGCAGGAGCACGGACAGTGGGAGGAAGAGATCCCCTGCAGCTCCTGCAGCTCCTGCGAAAAAGCCGATTTCTGGTGCCTGGTGACCGTGTATCCGACGGTCACCTTTGGAGAGACCACGCACTACGTCCTGCTCGAAAACAATATCACGGAGAAAAAACAGTGGGAGCAGCGTCTGCAGGAGGAACTAGAGGAAAACCGCATTCTCCTCAAGGAGGTTCATCATCGGGTAAAGAACAACTTAACCATCATTTCGAGCCTCCTCAACATGCAGGCCAATCAGAATGCCGGACCGGAGGAGATGGCAGAACTCTTGTCGAGCAGCCAGAACCGGATATACACCATGGCCTTGGTACATGAGACGCTCTACAATTCGGGATCCTTCCGCTATATCGATTTGGCCTCCTATATGCAGTCGATCATAAGTGAACTCACCAGCATCTACGCTACGGAGAAAGTGATCGACGTGCAGTTGGAAGTTGAAGATGCCTACTTCGACCTGAACCGCGCAATACCCTGCGGCCTGATACTCAACGAGCTCCTTACCAACGCTTTCAAGCACGCATTCTCCGACAGGAGAGAAGGAAGAGTGTGTATCAGCTACAGCTGTCACACGCACGAGAGCGATCTCTTAGTCGTGGAAGACAACGGAAAAGGATTGCCAAAAGAGTTTGATCCGGAGAGTTCCGACTCACTTGGGATGCAGCTAATCTTTAGCCTCACCCACCAGCTGGGGGGAAGGATTACCTGTTCGGGTACGCAGGGAACCAGAGTAGAGCTGCTGCTGCCCCGTGAGTGCGAATAAAAAGGTAGAGACCGTAAGTAGAGTTCCCGATGATAGAGTGACCGGAAAAGGAGAAACCGTATGAACCAAGAACTGCGCCCCGCAAAGATCATGGTGCTGTTTATCGCCGCAACCGCCCTTGTGCTGCTCCTCTCAGGATGCGCCACCCAGATCACGGTGGCGGCCGAAAATCCCCCAGGCTTTTTCCATGGCCTGCTGCACGGCTTTTTGATCCTCTTCAGCTTTATCGGCAGCCTCTTTACGGACTACGAAGTCTACGCCTTCCCTAACAGCGGAGGCTGGTACGACCTCGGCTTTCTCTTCGGTGCCTCCATGTTCTTTGGCGGCGGCGGTGCGGGCGCGGGCAAGCGGCGCTGCTGAAGACCTCTTAGTAGTATTCCCCGATCACGAGCCGGTCAAAACTGTCCGCCCCGCAGCACCAACACAGGCTCTACAAATACTGCTGCAACACCTCTTCGGTAATATAGCCAAGCCGCACGGCTATCTGCCCAAACAGCAGATCGGGATGTTCTTTCTGGTACTGCACAACTTTTTCGACCTGCTCCTGCGAAAGGGCACCCATTCGTACCAGCAACTCACCTAAACGTTCCGTAGAATCCGGCATACCGCTCTCCACCTTTCATCCCATTTTTTTCAGTATACTAGCTCTGGCACCGGCTGCACCAGATCTAGCGCGGGCTTATCCGCAGGATCTTGTCGTCCCCCTCCCGAGGATTTCCGCGGCCGTCGCGGTTGCTCGTCAGCACGTACAGCGCTCCGTCGGGACCCTTCACTGCCGCCCGGAGCCGTCCGTAAACGCTGTCATGACGCGAGGAGGCAAAAAGTCCCTCGATCGAGGCAACTCTATACTCCCCGCCGCCTTGATGGGTAAGGCCGATACGCATCAGCGTCTCGCTGCCGAGGGTTGTCAAGTAGAGTTTTCCCCGCCAGAAGGTCATCCCCGCCGGCGGAGTAGCCGGTTTCCACAGTATCAAGGGATCCTCGTACTCGGGAAGCCCTGCGGCGCCGACGGCCCGGGGCCAGCCGTAATTCTTCCCCTTCTCGATGACGTTGACGATATCGTGCCCCCGCAGTCCAAACTCGCCGGAGGGGCCGTGCTCGGAGGCAAAGAGATCCACGGTTTCGGGATGCCAGGCAAGCCCCTGTGGATTGCGGTGCCCATAGCTCCAGATGGGAGATCCGGGGAAGGGATTGTCCGGCGGAATAGAGCCGTCCGGGGCTACCCGCAGAATACTCCCGGCAAGCACCTCGCGGTTCTGAGCACGTTCAGCCCGGAAGTTTTCCCCGGCGGTCGCATAGAGCATACCGTCGGGACCGAAGCCGAGACGCCCGCCGTCGTGATAGCGGGAGCCGGGGATTCGATTTATCAGGATCTTACCGGCTTCCGCCCGGTTGCCCCGGTCGCGAAAGCGCTGCACCCGGTTGTAGAGCTCGCCCCCCTCGCGGTAGGTGTACATAGCATAGATGTACGGCTCCTCGGGAAAATCGGGATGCGCAGCAAGGCCCATCAGGCCCCCTTCGCCGACCGCCGCCACTTCGAGCTGCAAATAGGGCTCGGCGACGAGCTCGCCGCCGCGAATCAACCGGACTCTCCCGGGCCGCTCGCTCACCAACGCCCTACCGTCCGGCAGGAAAACCAGCGACCACGGGGCCACCAAGCCTTCGATCCACGGCTCTACCCGAAGGTCACTCGGCTGCTCCACAAAGCGGGTTTCGGCCTCCTGCGGCACCCCGCCTACAACAGGACCGTCCTGAGCAAAACCGAAACAGCCGCTCAAAAGAAATATCGCCACAACAGCTATACCACCTTTCATTGCTTACCTCCTCTATCAAGGATAATTACCGCTCCCGGCGGCTGCAAGTTGGCCTCGCGG